>JARLJU010000153.1 GCA_031291055.1 Rudaea sp.
TCACGGGGGCCTCCGCCAGCGTCAAGGGCTATCCGCAATCCGCGCCGTTCGCGTTGGGCAAGTTCGCGCTGCGCGGGCTGGCGCAAAGCATGGCGCGCGAATTGTCGCCGCAAGGCCTTCACATCGCGCATTTCGTCATCGACGGCGGCATCCGCAGCGCCGCGCGGGTTGAACCCGTCGACCGCCCGGATTCGATGCTCGACCCCGACGCCATTGCGCTCAGCTACTGGAACGTGCTGCAGCAGCCGCGCAGCGCCTGGACCTGGGAACTGGAATTACGGCCCTGGGTAGAGAAGTTTTGAACGTATCGCCGCCATTCCGGGGCGATGCGAAGCATCGAACCACGATGCGCAATTGCACATCGGAGAATCCCGAGATTCCGGGCCTGGTCCTTTGGACCATCCCGGAATGACGCACTGGGGGAAACATGACCAGCGAAATCACCATCGACACCGGCACCGACGAACTACTCTGCGCCATCCGCGACCGCGTCGCCGTGATCACGCTGAACCGGCCCGAAGTGCGTAACGCACTGTCGGACGACCTGACGCCGGCGCTGCGCACCATGATAAAAACCTGCGGCGAGAATCCGGACGTCGGCACGCTCTTGATCACCGGCGCGGGCACCGCGTTTTGCGCCGGCGGCAACGTCAAGGGCATGGGTGCCCATCGCGACAAGAAGAAACTCGAAATGTCCTATGACGAGAAGGTCGCCGACCTGCAGGAACGCCAGCGCCTGCTCACCGGCGCGCTGATCTCGGTGCGCAAGCCGACCATCGCAGCCCTGCCCGGCCCCGCGGTGGGCGCGGGGCTCGCGATCGCCATGGCCTGCGATCTCCGCATCGCCGCGCAATCGGCATTTGTTTCCACCGGCTATCTGCGGGTGGGGCTTTCCGCCGACTACCGCATCGCCTGGCTGCTGACGCGGCTGGTCGGCACCGCACGGGCGCGCGAACTGATGTTCACCTCCGACAAGGTGGATGCGGCGCGATGCGAGGCGATCGGTCTCGTCAACCGCGTGGTCCCGGACGAAAAACTTCAGGCCGAGGCGTTTGCGCTGGCGAAATCGATAGCCGAAGGCCCGACCATCGCGCTGCGCTACATGAAGGACAATCTCGACGAAGCCCTGCTGTTCGACTTCGCCACCGCCCGCGACCACGAGGCGGAGCGCCTGATCCGCACCACCATGACATCAGATCATCGCGAAGCGGTGCAGGCGTTCATCGAAAAGCGCAAGGCACTGTTTACGGGACGATAGCGCGGTTTCGGAGCAGAACGCGTCCAGCCTCGTAAAGGACGCGGATGGCCGCGACGAGTCCGGCCATGACGCAATAATGGCTCGTTTTCAAACCACCGGCTGCAATGAAATCTGTTTCGCCGCGATCCGCCAGCTGGCGCAGGGGATTTCCTTCGGCGCGAGACCGCTGTGCTTTTCGAAGCGCA
>JARLJU010000154.1 GCA_031291055.1 Rudaea sp.
CCGTGCAGGCGCGGTGTTGATCAATGCCGACGATCTCTCGAAACTCAGCTCTCTTACAGGCCGTAACTTCATCGTCACGCCGAATCCGTACGCTTACTTTGCGCGCGTCGCGCAGACCTTCATCGACATGGCAGCGCCCAAGGCCGTGCCCGGCGTGCACCCGAGCGCGACGATCGACCCGTCGGCCCAGATCGCCGCAAGCGCGGTGATCGGTCCGCACGTCACGGTGGAAGCGGGCGCGGTGATCGGCGAAAACGTGCGCCTCGATGCGAACGTCGTGATCGGCCGCGGCACGCGGATCGGTGCGGGCTCGCATCTGTATCCGAATGTCGCGGTGTACTACGGCTGCAAGCTCGGCGAGCGCGTGATCGTGCACGCGGGCGCGGTGATCGGCTCGGACGGGTTTGGCTTCGCGCCGGATTTCGTGGGTGAAGGCGATGCGCGTACCGGCAGTTGGGTGAAGATTCCGCAGGTTGGTGGCGTGTCGATCGCGGCAGACGTCGAAATCGGTGCGAACACTACTATCGACCGTGGCGCCATGGCCGATACGATCATCGAAGAGTGCGTGAAGATCGACAACCTCGTGCAGATCGGCCACAACTGCAAGGTCGGCGCCTATACGGTGATTGCCGGTTGCGCGGGCATCGCGGGCAGCACCACGATTGGCCGTCATTGCATGATCGGCGGCGCGGTCGGGATTGCCGGTCATGTGACGCTGGCTGACTATGTGATCGTCACGGCGAAGTCGGGCGTGTCGAAATCGTTGTTGAAACCCGGCATGTACACCAGCGCGTTCCCGGCAGTGAATCACGCGGACTGGAACAAGAGCGCCGCTTTGCTGCGTAACATCGACAAACTCCGCGACCGTATCAGGGCGCTCGAGAATGCCACGTCGGCAGACAAACCGGTCAACGCAGCAAGCAATTCCGCAGGCGACAAAGCCTGAGAAATCTGAAAAACTCGCAGGCCAACCGGCAGAACAGCCCGGGGGCCAAGCGGCGAGGTAGGGCAACCGGCCGGCACCGCGTAAAATAGCGGCCAAGCATCAGAAGCAAAGTCGGTTGCCGTGACCGGGTGGCACGGCCGCCGGGTCTCGGCGAGCGCCGGCAGCACGCGTTACCAACCCACCTGCACCAGCATCCGCAGTCATCATCGCGCAGTTAATGCGTGAGTAGAAACACCATGAGCACCGAAAAAATCAATCTCGACATTCATAAGATTCTCACGCTGCTGCCGCATCGTTACCCGA
>JARLJU010000155.1 GCA_031291055.1 Rudaea sp.
CATCGACCAGGCGATGAACGCGCGCCGTAGCAACAGGGAGAGAGCAGATGAGCGTTTCATGATGAGACCTTGAACGTAATAGTGGCAGCGGCTGGTGGCGGCAGCGGGTGGAAGCGAGGCGGCGCGGCTCGGGCGGCGCGCTCGTTCACGCTCGCCGCTTGAGTGTCGAATGCAGCGCGTCGGCCATCGGGCGCGGATCGATCCAGTCGGCGATTTCGAAGTCGGTTTCGAGGAAACCCCACTCGAACAGGAAGTTCTTGAAGTCGTCGAGCGCGGCGACCGATTCCGCTGCGAGGTTCACGCCGAGATGGTGATGCAGGTTGCCGCCATAGGCCGCGTGCACCCACTCGATCGCCGAAGCGGTTTCTTGCGATACGTACTGCGCGGTTTCGTCGGGATGCGTGCGCGCCCAGTCGCCTGCGGCGACCACGAGCTTGAGAAAGCCGGCGACGATGTCCGGATGATTGGCGAGCACTTCCGCGTTCACCGTGAGCGGACGCGGTGTGCCGTTGTTGTTGCGGATATGCGGCTCAGGATGAAAGCCGATATCGATCACCACTTGCGCGCCGATCAGTTGCGCCACTTCCAGTCCGACCGACCCCTTCACGTAGATCGCATCCACCGTGCCGCGCAGCAAGGCGCTCGCTTCGGCGGCATAGAGCGCGCGGCTCGACAGGCCGAGTGGCAAGGTGAAGAGTTCCGTAGCGGGATCGTCGCCGACTGACTGGAGCGTGCGTGCCGTGACATCGATGAGTTCGACGTCGCGCGTGGTCATGCCCTCCAGACTCAACGCATTGACGAAACCACGCAGTGCGGAGGCGCGAAAGATATCGATGCGGTCGGTCGAGCGGCGCGGAATCGCGATGCGCCGGCCACGCAGTTGCTTGACCGACTGAATGCCGGAGCCCGGCAGCGTCAGGATCAACTGCGATTCATCGACCCACGAGAGGCCGATCACGCGTGTATCGGCCCGCTGCGAGCGGGCCCACATCGCCGGAATGCTGCCGCCCTGACGAAACGACATCGCCAACGTGTGATCGCTGATCGACGACGCATCGTGTCCCGCGGAGTCGCGCAGCGAGCGGATCGCGACGCCGTCGGCCGACGACTCGCCGTTGAGCCAGCCGAGATGGACGGCGATGCCGAGCGGTGTCGGCACCGGCGAGCGTGCGTACCAGAAGGGATGCTGTTTGTCCGATGACGAATCGGGCCTGTCTGTCATGTGCGTTTTCCATTTCGAAGTTCGTCCTGCCTGCCGGCTAGCGCGGGAAAGCGGGTGCGGCGGCGTGGACCGGTAAATGCAAATTCCAGGCCAGACGTGTGCGGTGGGGGCGAGCCGCCCTTAGCGGGCATACGGCCCGGCCGCGCATGCCGATGCAAACCGTGCGGATTGAGTGAGGTGCTCGCAGGCGAGTGTTGCTCCAGCAGCAGTTGGTCGAAGCGGTGTTGCGCCAGCAACACGCGGGGTGCTGATGCAGCAGCTTGCGCGCGAGCTGTTCACGCCTTGGGCGATGCCAGCGGAAGTGACCGCAAGGCGCGTGGCCATCCCGCATTGCGTGCCAATCGAAGGCCTGCAGGTTGCCATTGGCATAGGCCGTGCTTAGAGAGGGACCGAACCGGTTACGGCACGCGTCATCGCGTGACCGACCCGACGCTCAAACCAAGGAGAACAGATCAATGGCTGTCGAATTTCTGTGGCGCTTGCCGATGCACGGCGACGGCAGACGCGCACACGACCGGCACACCCGTGGCGAGTGGAATAACCAGACGGCCTCGCGCGTCGCGCCCAAAACGGATAGCGACGATTTTGGCTACATCGACTACCTGTCTCAAGTGGCGCGCGCAGCGGATCTGGTCGGCTTTCACGGTGCGTTGATTCCGATCTTCCGTTTTACGGAGGAGCCGTGGGTCGTGGCTGCGGCGCTGGCGCGCGAGACCCGCAATCTGCGTTTGCTTATCGCCATGCAACCCTGGTTCATGCATCCGGCGTATGCCGCGCAAATGGCGGCCAGCCTGCAGCGGATCAGCCGCGGCCGTGTGGAGTGGAACATCGTGACGGGCGGTGGCGGGGCGGATCAGCGCGCGTACGGCGACTTCATCGATCACGACAGCCGCTACGCGCGTACTGATGAATTCCTCGACGTGGTGAAGGGCTATTCCGCCGGCGCACCCTACACGCACAAGGGCCGCTTTTATCAGGTCGAAGAAGGCGGTTTGCTCGCGCCGTTACGCAGTCAGCCCGTGCCGCGTATCTATCTGGCCGGCGCCAGCGACGCCGCGATGGCCGTGGCCGCCAAACACGGCGACGTGCATTTGAGCTGGGGCGAACCGCTTGCCAAACAGAAGGAAGTGATCGACCGCGCGCGCCAGGCGCTCGACGCGCAGAACGCCGAGCGCGATCTGCGCTTCGGCATGCGTATCGACATCCTCGCGCGCGAAACGGAAGAACAGGCGTGGGCCGAGTTGCGGCAGATGTTCGCTACCGTCAGCGACTCGACGCAACTGGGTGGCACGCGACGCACGGTCGGTTCCGGCGATTCGGAGTCGGTCGGCGCGAAGCGGCAGTTCGCGCTCCATCAGGGCAACACCCAGCATTTCGATGATCTGATCGTCGGGCCGAACCTGTGGGCCGGCATGTCGAAGATTCGCGGCGGCCCCGGCTGCGTGATCGTGGGCAGCCACGAGCAGGTCGCGGAGCGGCTTGCCGAGTACGTGGACATCGGCGTATCGACCTTCATTCTGGCGAGCAACCCGCATCTGGAAGAAGCGTACCGCGTTGGCGAGGAGGTTCTGCCGCTGGTGGCGGGGGCGATCGACGCACGCAGAACCGCTTCGGCATTGCGAGTCGCGCTTGCTTAAGCCAGCGGCGATGCTTAACGCAGCGACGATCCTGATCCTTCACGCAGCGGCGATCGGGTGCATGCACAACAACAATCAAGGAATCCAACGATGAGTACAACCGTTGCGCAAGCCGCGACGTCCACTGCACTGTGGTACACCCGCTGTCCCGTGCCGACCGCGCTCGGCATTGCGGTTCACCGAGGCTGGTTCGACGATGAGTTCGGACCGGACGGCATCACCCTGAATTCGCTGCAGGAGACTCGCGAGCCTGCCAAGCGCGAATCGCATTTCGATCACAGCCTGCCGTCTTCGTTTCGCCAAGGCGGCAATATCCCGGCGCTGTGGGCGCGTTCACGCGGCGCGTCGACGCGAGTGGTGGGCCTCTCGTGGACCAATGAATTCCAGGCCATCGTCACGCTGCCGGGCAGTGGTATTCGCCATTCGCGCGATCTGCGCGGACGGCGTCTGGGCCTGCCGCGACACGCGATCAGTATCGACTTCTGGCGCGCTGCGGCGCTCAAAGGTTTTCTGACTGCGCTCGAGCTCGAAGGCCTCGGGCATAGCGACGCGCAGTGGGTCGATCTACCCGAGCCGAAGCGCGAGGACGGTGAAGCTCGGATTGCCATCGGCAAGCTTGGGCAGTCGCCAGGCCATGGATCGCCGTTTCGCGGGCCGCATGAGTATGGGCTGGAAGTCGCGGCGCTGGTGCGCGGCGATGTCGATGCGATTTTCGTGAAGGGCGTGGCCGGACTGGAAACCGTGCATCTGATCGACGCTCACGTGGTGATCGATCTGGGCGCCCATCCCGATCCGCTGGTGCGCATCGGCAACGGCACACCACGCACGTTGACGGTGGATCAGGCGCTCATCGACGAACGCCCCGATCTGGTTAGCCGGTTCGTGTCGGTGGTGGTGGCGGCGGGCGACTGGGCGACCCAACATGCGGCCGAAACCGTGGCCTACATCGGCCGTGAAACGCGTTCGTCCGACGAGTGGGTGCGCTACGCGTATGGCAGCGAAGTGCATCGGCATCTGGAAACGAATCTCGCGCAGACCTCGATCGACGGTCTCGTGGCATTCAAGGACTTCCTGTTCGAATGGGGCTTCCTCGAGCACGATTTCGATGCGCGCGCATGGATCGAGCCGCAGCCCTATGCCGAGGTGTCGAAATATCGCCGTGCATGGGTCGCCTAGTGTGAGGTGTCCTTGCACGGCGCGCAAACCAGTAAGGAGTGAACCGTGACGTTTCTGACAATGGAGGGTTCGGGTACGCATGCGCGGCGCCATGCGGCGCGCTGGAGCGGCTTGGCGGTACACCGTTCAAACGTGCCGGCGGTTACGCCGTCGCCTCTGCTGCCGCAGCGTGCGCGTGCGGTGGAGCATGAGGCCGGGGCGACACGCAGGACATGGGGCGAGATCGGCGCTGCCGCGTTGCTGATCCTCGCGTTGCACGCGGGATTCGTGCTGGTGGCGCGGTACGGG
>JARLJU010000015.1 GCA_031291055.1 Rudaea sp.
AGTGCGTCCAGACCGTCATGGTGCCGTCCTTGAACTGCGCGACCGAGCAGGACGGCCCGATCGAGCCGTGCAGCATGTAGTGCTTGGTGTACTTCGCGCTCAGCGTTTTAATGGGCGTGCCGGCCGCATTGTGCGTGTTCGCAATCTCGATGTGTTGCGTGGAAATCGTCTTCAGATCGCGGTGTACGGTAGCCGGGTCGGGCAACGTGCGTCCGGCGCTCCACTGACTTCCCGCGGCCAGCGCGCGTTGCGCCTGCACCGCCTGCCATTCGCCTGTGGCGACCACCGCCAGCATGCTGCCGTCCTGGATCACCTTGACGACGCCCGGCATCTTCAGAATCTCGGGCGTATTGGTCTGCAGCAGCTTCGCGGCATAAACCGGCGGCAGCACCACCCGCGCATGCAGCATGCCCGGCATGGACATGTCCTGCACATAGCTCGCACCGCCCGTCACCTTGCCAGGAATGTCCAGGCGCGGCAACGACGTGCCGATCGTCACGAAGGTGGTGGGGTCTTTCAACGGCGACGCCGGCGTGGCCACGCGATGCAGATCGACTGCGCCGACCGCCTCACCGTAGGTCATCGTGCGGCCGTCGGGCGCCTTGATGACCGCGTCCTGAACTTTCAGCACGCTGCTCTCGACGCCGAAGTGTTTGGCCGCCGCATCGACGAGCAGGCCGCGCACCTGGGCGGAGGCGTTCAGCAAGGCACTGCCGCTGTCGACGATGGTGTGGCTACCCGCCGTGAGCCCCTCGTCCGGCGAGGCGCCCGTATCGGCGGTCAAAAACGTGATCAGCGAGGGCGCCATGTTCAGCTCTTCGGCTGCGATCTGCAGCAGTGCCGTGCGTACGCCCGTGCCTAATTCCACCTTGCCGGTGTAGACGGTCACCTTGCCTGCAGGATCGATCTTGATCCACGCATCGAGAAACGGATTGGTCTTCAGGCTGCCCGCGAGCAGCTCGGTCGCTTTGGCGACGTGCACGGCAGCGCCTTCATCAGCGATCACCTCCTGGGCCATTGCCTTGACGCCGGGGAACAGGCTGAAGCTCACCACCAGGGCGCCGGACACCATGAAGCGGCGGCGTCCTTCGTTGAACTCGTCTTCTTTGACGCTCATTGCGTGCCTCCGTGGGTCGCCGCGCCTTGGGCCGAGTCGGGCGCCGCGTCTGGTGCGGGCAGGCGCGCGACTTCGCGGATCGCGGCGAGGATGCGCATGTGGGTGCCGCAACGGCAAAGATTCGGCTCCATGTGCTCGCGCAACTCACCCTCGGTCGGCCGCGGATTGCGCTCGAGCAGCGCCTGGGCGCGCATGATCATGCCGGCGATGCAATAACCGCACTGCGCGGCCTGATGCTCGATGAACGACTTCTGCAGCGGGCCGGGATGCTCGGCGGTGCCGAGACTCTCGATCGTGCGCACGGGGCGGCTGCCGATCGACGACACGGGCATCAGGCAGGAAAAGGCGGCCCGGTCGCCTACGATCACCGTGCACGCGCCGCATTGTCCAAGCCCGCAGCCGAACTTGGCGCCGTGCAGGTGCAGGTCGTTGCGCAGTGCGTAAAGCAGGGGCGTCGACGGATCGATATCCAGCGCGTGCTGCACGCCATTGACGGTAAGGTTGATCATCGCGCGTTGTTCTCCTTTCTGACCTTGACGACCATGTCCTCGACGTCCTTCCACTCGCCGCGCTGCGAATAGGTCGCGCGGATATAGGACACCAGGTCGGCGATCTGCTGGTCACTGTAGATTTCGCTGAAGGACGGCATGTAGTTCATGCTGTCCTCGCCGTGCCAACCATTGCCGCTGAGAATCATCTGAGCGGCGTTGCGTGGTGTCGTTGCGTTGACGGCGGTGCTGAACGCCAGCGTGGGGCGCTCGCCGATCGATTGCATCGGCGCGGCGGGGCCGTGGCACTGTGCGCACGATGCGCCGAACAGGATCGCGCCGCGTTGCGCGGCAGGCGACGCATCGGCCTGACTCACGCCTTCGGCAGCGGCGTTCATGATGGCCGGTCGCGCTTTCTGAATCGACAGGATGTAGGTGGCGATCGCCTGCACATCCTCTTCCGGCACCGTAGCAAGGTCACGCGTGACGGGCAGCATCGGGCCGGCCGCGGCGCCGTGTTCGCTGGCGCGGCCGCTGCGCAGATACGCCACGAGCTGTTCCTGGGTCCAGGGCTTCGGCGCCGCGCTGAGTGCATTCAGGGGGGGCGCTTCCCAGCCGTCGACGATGCCGCCGTCGAATGCATGTCCCAGCTTTTCACCGCCAATCGCATTGAGCGGCGAATGACACGAGGCGCAGTGACCGAGGCCATCCACCAGCAGCTTTCCGCGATTCCACTCGGCCTCTTTCGAGGCATCTGCGGCCCGCTCGCCGGGGTGCAGGAACAGGATGTTCCAGAAGGCCAGCAACGGCCGGAAGTTCAACGGAAAGATCAGATCGTTGGCAGGCGCCGTCGCATTGACCGGCTCGCGCGTCATCAGATACGCGTAGGCCGCCGAAATGTCGCCATCGGACATGCGTGTGAAGTGAATATAGGGAAACGCGGGATAGAGCAGGTGACCGTCGCGCGAGACGCCGTGGCGTACCGCTCGCGTGAATGCTTCGAGCGACCAGCTGCCGATGCCGGTGTCGACATCGGGCGTGAGATTGGTCGCGTAGATGGTGCCGAACGGGGTGGCGAGCGGCAGGCCCCCTGCGAACGGTTTGCCGCCCTTCGCGGTGTGGCACACGATACAGTCGCCGAGCGCGACGACGCGCGCGCCGGCGAGCCGGGTCTGCGCGTCGAACGACGACGCCGCCGGCGGACTGATCGGTGCGATGGCGGGTTTCCACACCAGCAAAGCGACGACGATCAGCGCGGCCACGATGACCATGCCGCCGAACGTCAGCAATTTAGACTTGCGAGTCATTCATGCACCTGTTGAAAGGGAGGACAGGGTGATTCCTTTACACACGATTGAACGTCGCTCGCATAGAGGGCCATGTTGACTAGCGTATCGCCGATGTCGGGGAATTTCCTGAAACCACACTGAAATCTTGTTAACCGTCCTGTGCAGACTGTGCCCGGACAACGCGCGGACGGCGCGCCGGCCGCGCGTCTGCGCGACGATGCGGCAAGCGAGCCCGTCAGGCGATGCGGGCGGCGTGCGGACGGCCGATCGCGAGGTAGTGCGCCAGGGCAATGAGCGGGAAGGCCGTGGCGGCGCCCGCGACCAGCGGCCAGCCGCCGTGTTCATAAAGCGGGCTGGCGAGCGCCGAACCGAAAGCACCGCCGACGAAGATGCTGGTCATATACAGCGCGTTCAGGCGGTTTCGGCTCGCCGCGTGCAACGCATAGATTTCGCGTTGGCCGAGCACCATGTTCATCTGCACGGCGAAGTCGAGGACGATGCCGGTCGCGACGAGTCCGACCACGCCCCACGCCGGATGGATCAGCGCCGGCATGTAAGCCAGGGCGCCCACCACGAGCGCAATCAGCGTCGCGCGCACGGTGTGACCCGCATCGGCCAGATGTCCGGCCACCGGCGCCGAGGTTGCGCCGATCGCACCGACCAGCGCGAACACGGCGATCGCGGTTTGCGAGAGTCCGTAATGGCGCGTCAACTCGACCGGGATGGCGGTCCAGAAGAGGCTGAACGAAGCGAACATCAGCCCCTGATAGAACGAGCGGTGACGCAGAACCGGCATGGTGCGGACCAGGTGAGCGAGCGAGCCGATCAGTTCGAAGTAGGTGGCCTTGTGGTCCGGCTGGCGCGGCGGAATAGTCAGTGCCAGCACCGTGGTGACGATCGCCATCAGCACCGCTGCGGAACCGAACACCGCGCGCCAGCCAAAGTGCTCGGCCACCACGCTGGAAATCGGACGCGACAGCAGAATGCCGAGCAGGAGGCCGCTCATGATGGTGCCGACCACCTTGCCGCGCGACTCGTCCGGCGCAAGATGCGCCGCGAGCGGGATCAGAATCTGCACGGCCACGGAGCTGAATCCCACCAGCAGCGAGATCGCGAGGAACCAGCCGGGTTGATGAGCGAAAGCCGCGGCGCCGAGACTCACGATCGACACCAGCGCGGTGGTGATCATCAGCTTGCGGTTCTCCAGCAGGTCGCCGAGCGGCACCAGAAAGAACAGGCCGAATGCGTAGCCGATCTGCGTGAGTGAAACGATCATGCTGGCGGTATTGCCGGACATGTGAATGTCCGGTGCGATCAGTTCGGTGATCGGCTGCGCGTAGTACAGGTTCGCGACGATAGCGCCGCAGCAGAACGCGAACAACGCGATCAGACTGCGCGTCATCTTGACGTGGCCTGTGCCGCCCGCCGTGGTGGATGCCTGGCTTGACATGACAACTCCTTGAAGTAAAAAAACCTGAAAATTCGGCTATCAGCGGGCGATGTTCATCACCCGGTTGCCCAGCGAAATGCCCAGATCGGTCATCAGCCTGCCGCGTTGCAACTGTTGGTTCTCCCAACGCTTGAGGGCGGTATCGATCGTTGCGCCGCTTTGCCATGTCGATGACAACGCGAGCGCCAAAGAATGGGCATTGGCCGCGGCCTTCGCGGTGCTGCCCGCCGTGTGTGGACGCGGAACGGAGGCGGCGTCGCCGAGCAGGATCGCCCGGCCGAACACCATCTTCGGCGAGCGCAGGTCGACGATCGGTTGCATGAACGGATCATCGGTAGCGTCGGCGAGGGCGCGAAAGGTCGGTGCGAGCAGCGCGTGTGCGTCGTCCCGCAGTTGTGCGATGTCCACGCCTTTGGTCGTGCCCGGCGGCAAGGAAAAAGCGCGCGCAACGCCGTTGCGGTCGACCAGCAGCGCGTCGAGTTTTTCACGGCTGTATTTGCGGTACCACACCCAGTTCCAGCGGCGCGTTCCGACCGCGGTCGAATCGTCCTCGTCCGGAATCAGATAGGCGAGCGCCGAGTGCCCATTGCCGTCCTGGAACGTGAAGCGGTCACGCAGCATGTCCGCGGCGTGCCGTGGCAGATCGGGTTCCGCGACCAGTCCGCGCCACGCCACGTAGCCTGCGTAGGCCGGCAGGATCTCGGGCAGCAGGCGCTGCCTGAGGGTGGAACGTATGCCGTCGGCGCCGATCAGCAAATCCGCCTGCTCGCTGCGGCCGCTCTCGAACTGCGCGACGATCTGCTCGCCTTCCATGCGGAAATCGACAAAGGTCTCGCCTGCGTGCACGGCCGCCGCAGGCAGCGCATTTTTCATGGCGCGGTACAGCAGGCTCCACGACGTCTGCATCTGCGGCATGACCAGTCGTTCGACGATGTTGTCTTCGCGGTCCAGATAGATGCGCTCGCCTGACGCCACGCCCGGAGGATTCGGCAACGCGACGCCGGCAAAATGGAGCGCATCCAGCACATCCGGCTGAAGCACGACGCCGCCGCCGCGGCTTTCCAGCTCATTGGGCGAGGTTTCGAACACGTCGACCTGCCAGTCGGCCGCCCGCAAGGTGGTGGCTGCGAGCAGCCCACCGAGCGAACCGCCGATCACGACCGCGCGGGGTTGCGCAAGCGATCTCATGCGGCGTTCCTTTGCCCTGCGGAGCACCACGGACAAATGAAGTCGTCATTGACCTCGACCTGAATGGCTTGCATGTTGCACCCCTTACTAGGTAGTGGATGCAGCTTATGCGTTGCGATGAATTTATAGAATAGGTCTAAAATGCAACCTCGCGTTGCGTTGTACGCAACCAAACCGTCGATAAGGCCGACCATGGACAAACTCCTCGCCCTGAATACGTTGCTGGAAGTGGCCGACGCCGGCGGCTTTTCAAAGGCCGCACAACGTCTCGGGGTGGCCACGTCGTCGGTTACGCGTCTGATGGACTCACTGGAGGTCTCCTTGGGTACCGCGCTGCTGACCCGCACACCCAGAAAGGTCAGCCTCACAGACGCCGGCATTGCGTATGTCGAGCAGGTCGGCAAGGTGCTCGACGATCTGGCCGAAGCGGACGAGAGCGTCTTCGACAGTGGCGCGTCGCCGGTCGGTTCGCTCAGAATTTCGGTACCGTCCACCTACAGCCGCTTGCGGCTCGCGCCGCATCTGGCGGCATTCCTTTCCGAGAATCCGCGCGTGTTCCTCGACGTCGTCGTGGCCGATCACTTTGTCGATCTCGCGCTCGACCGGATCGACGTCGCGATCCGGATCGGCCTGCCCGATCGTGACGCCAACCTGATCGTCAGAAAGCTGGCGAACAATCTGCGCTACGTCGTGGCAAGCCACGACTACCTGGCGCGCAGCGGCACGCCTGAGACACCGCAAGCGCTCGAAGCCCACGAGTGCCTTCGTGTCGCGTACGGCGGCGGCTACCGCACCCGCCAGGTTTGGACCTTCCGCCGGGACAGCGTCGACGAGCGCGTCGAGGTGCGCGGCCATCTGTTGTCGAACAGTCTCGACCTCCTGCTCGAGGCGGTGATCGCGGGGCGCGGCGTCGCCTTGCTGCCCGAATGGCTGGTCGGCGCCGAGATTCGCGCGGGGCGCCTGATGCGTCTTCTCGAGACCTTCGATGCGAGTCCTCATCAAGGCGATGCCGTCGTCTATGCCGCCTATCTGCCCAATCGGCGTCACTCCAGCAAAGTGCGCTCGCTCCTGCAGTTTCTGGAAGCCCGGCTTCACCTCTCACCCGAAGGCTGAACGGCGACGCGCCCACGCCAGACAGCCATGCTCGTCCGAAGGGGCGCGGCCCCGTTCAAGCGGCCTTACGCGTGGCGCCCGGATTCGAACAGGAACCACACACGCTGCTCCGCTTCGTCGATCCAGTTTTCCAGCAGGCTCGTCGTGGCGACATCGCCGTACTCGCCGCAGAGCGAATGTGTTTCGCGCATGTAGCCTGCCAGCGCCAGATTGTCCTCACGTAACTCGGCGAGCATGTCGTCCGGTGTCACGAATTCCGCATCGTTGTCGAGAATCCGCTGCAGTTTGGTGATCTGGCCGGTCGAGTGCAGGGTTCTGCCGCCGATCTTGCGCGCGCGTTCCGCGATCGGATCGATCGTCGCGAAGATCTGGTCGGACTGGTCGTCGAGCAGGAGGTGATAGTCGCGGAAGTACGGCCCCGACATATGCCAGTGGAAGTTCTTCGTCTTCAGGTACAGGGCGAACACGTCCGCGAGCAAGGTTGTCAACGCGCCGGCAATGTCGCGGGTCGCCTCTTCAGTCAGACGTGTTGGTGTCTTCAACGGCGCCGCGCGATGCGCTGCTGCGGTAAGTGCTTCTTTCATGGCGAATCCCTTTGACTGTGTCGATAGGTACAACGTGCGTTCATCACTACGGGTGATTGAAGTGTAGGAATGCCGCGCACATAAAGTCCTGCAGAAAATGTGAAATGTTCTGAGCGGGCGGCGGTCAGGGCCAGGTCGGGATCAGCGGGGCTTTCCCTGTCGAAAATCTTTTTTAAGAACTATTAAGGTTCCCGGGGGGGATTCTTTAGAAGGCCGTCGATAGAATGGATTTCAGTTTTTCTCGCACTTCAAGCGAGTGCGGCCTGTCTTTCCGTGTTCCCTCATTCTTTAGGATGTACAAAGCCATGGCAAATCCGAAACTCGAAGTCCTGACGCCTGCAAACTCGCAGATCATTTTCATCGACCAACAGCCGCAAATGGCTTTTGGGGTTCAGTCCATCGACCGTCAGGTACTGAAGAACAACGTAGTAGGACTCGCGAAGGCAGCGCGGGTGTTCAACATTCCTACCACCATTACGACTGTGGAGTCCGAAAGTTTCTCGGGATACACGTACCCCGAGTTGCTGGACGTGTTTCCGGGCCACAAAGTGCTCGAACGCTCATCCATGAACTCGTGGGACGACCAGAAGGTTCGTGACTCGCTGGCTGCCAATGGCCGGAAAAAGGTCGTCGTGGCAGGTCTGTGGACCGAGGTTTGCAACAACACTTTTGCGCTTTGCGCGATGGACGAAGGCGACTACGAAATCTATATGGTCGCCGACGCATCGGGCGGCACGTCGAAGGACGCGCATGATTATGCAATGCAGCGCATGATCCAGGCCGGCGTGGTTCCGATGACCTGGCAACAGGTGCTGCTCGAATGGCAACGCGATTGGGCGCACAAAGAGACTTACAACGAAGTCATGGCGATTGCCAAAGAGCATTCGGGTGCGTATGGGATGGGTGTGGATTATGCCTACACCATGGTGCACAAGGCTCCCCAGCGTACGGCGGGGGCGCACGAGGTTCTGGCAGCTGTGCCTGCAAAGAAGTAAGCAGTCGCCGAGCGCCCGCTTCCCATGAATAGCTCCGCGCGTGAGAAGCGGAGCGCTCCCTATGAGGATCGCCATGACTTCCAATACTTCCGTGCCGACGCCGGCCGAAGTTGTCTTCTTTAACGGTAAGATCGCTACGCAGGACGACAAGCGTTCATTCGCCGATGCGCTTGCCGTCGCGAACGGCCGTATCGTCGCTGCGGGGTCTCGCGATGTCGTGATGCGTCACGTGAACGACACGACGCGGCAGGTTGACCTCAAGGGGCGCACGGTCATCCCCGGTCTGAACGATTCCCACCTGCACATCATTCGAGGTGGACTGAACTTCAACATGGAGTTGCGTTGGGACGGCGTGCCGTCGCTTGCGGACGCGCTCGACATGCTGAAGAAGCAGGTGGCGCGCACACCGGCGCCGCAATGGGTGCGCGTGGTAGGAGGCTGGAATGAATTCCAGTTCGCCGAGGGCCGTGGGCCGACGCTCGAAGAAGTCAATGCGATCGCGCCGGACACGCCGGTATTTATTCTGCATCTGTACGACAGCGCGCTTCTGAATGCAGCGGCGCTGCGCGCGGTCGGTTACACCAAAGACACACCTAATCCCCCCGGCGGCGAGATCCAGCGCGATAAGCGCGGCAACCCGACCGGCATGCTGATCGCACGGCCGAACGCCGGGCTTTTGTACGCGACGCTGGCCAAAGGGCCGAAGCTCGCGCCGGAAGATCAGCGCAATTCCACGCTGCATTTCATGCGCGAACTGAATCGCCTCGGCGTGACCAGCGCGATCGACGCGGGCGGCGGCTACCAGGCCTATCCGGATGACTACGCGGTCATCATGGATCTCGCGAAGCGCAACGAACTGAGCGTGCGGATCGCGTACAACCTGTTCACGCAGAATGCCAAGAAGGAAATCGAAGATTTCGCGAAGTGGGTGAAGATGACCCAACCCGGCGACGGCGACGATTTCCTGCGCGTCAACGGCGCCGGTGAAATGCTGGTGTTCTCGGCAGCGGACTTCGAAGATTTTCTCGAGCCGCGCCCGGACCTGCCGGATACGCTGGAAGACGAACTGGAAGCGGTCGTCAAACTGCTGGTGGCAAACCGCTGGCCATTCCGCCTTCACGCCACGTACAACGAATCGATCGAGCGTTTCCTGAACGTATTCGAGCGTGTCAACGCCGAGATCCCATTCAACGGGCTGCGCTGGTTCTTCGACCATTGCGAGACCATCACGCAGAAGAACATCGAACGGGTGCGAGCACTCGGCGGCGGCATCGCGATCCAGCATCGGATGGCCTTTCAGGGTGAGTACTTCATTCAGCGATATGGTGAAGAGGCGGTCAAGCGTACGCCGCCCATTCGCCACATGCTCGATGCCGGACTGCCGGTCGGTGCGGGTACGGACGCCACGCGCGTCGCGAGCTTCAACCCGTTCGTATCGCTTTACTGGATGGTGTCGGGTAAAACGGTCGGTGGCACGGCCATGTATTCCAGCGAGAACCGTCTGGACCGGATGGAAGCGTTGCGCCGCTACACGGTAGGCAGTGCATGGTTCTCGAACGAGGACGATCGCAAAGGCGCGCTGGTGCCCGGCCAGTTCGCGGACTTCGCGGTGCTCAGCGAGGACTACTTTACCGTCGACGAAAGCCGCATCAAGTTCCTGACCTCCGCGATGACGGTGGTGGGCGGCAAGGTCGTGTACGCCGACGACGAATTCGCGCCGCTCGGACCGCCCGATCTGCCGGTCAGCCCGTCGTGGTCGCCGGTGGCGGAATTCGGCGGCTACAGCCGTTACAAGCCGACTGCGGTGGCGTGTGTGGATGGCTGCGTGAATCTGTGCGGCGTGCATGCCCACGCCCACGGCTGGGCGTGGCGTAAAAACGTGCCGGTCAGCGACTCGAACGGTTTCTGGGGCGCCTTGGGATGTAGCTGCTTCGCATTCTGATCACTACGGGTTCGTTCCGCCACGCGAGCGAGGACCACGATGCCGACCCTGACCGACGGTGTGTTGTTTGGCCTGGGCATTCTGGTCCTCGATTTCCTCGCCTGGCGCTTCATGGACCGCAAGAGCGACCGGGGGCGCCTCGCCTTGCGTGCGCTCATGTTCGGTCTGTCGACCTACGTGCTGTTCAGTTCGGGGATGAATCCGCTCCGCGCGGCGCCCTGGCCGGATGAGCCGCTGCGCCATCTGCTGGCGCAGGTGCTGGAGGTGGTGTGGTGGTTGCAAGGTGCGCGCCTTGTGATCATCGTGCTCGATCGCGTGGTGTTGCCCGAGACGTGGCACCGGGAGCGCCTGTTTCAGGACGTGCTCGGCGCGCTGGTGTTCATGGCCGCCGCGGTGGGGGCGATCGCGTTCGTGCTGCAACTGCCGGTAAAAGGGCTGCTCGCCACGTCCGGCGCGCTCGCCATCGTACTCGGCCTCGCGATCCAGAGCACGCTCAACGATGTGTTTTCAGGCGTCGTCCTGAACGCAACGGAGCCCTTTCAAATCGGCGACTGGGTGACGATCGGCGACGTGGAAGGCAAAGTGGTCGAAAGCAACTGGCGTGCGACGAGCCTGCTGAACGGTCAGGGCAATATCGTCGTGATCCCGAACAGCGTGGCCGCACGTACCAATATCGTCAATGCCAATGAGCCGTCGCACACGCACGGCATCAGCATCGTGCTGCCGGTCAAGCCGTCGATCCGACCCGCGCTCGTACTGGAGGCGCTCTCCGACGCCGCCGCCAGCTCCGGGGACGTGCTGATCGATCCCAAGCCGCTGGTCAGCGTGCGCCGCGCCACGAACGACGCGATCGAGTACGAGATCGTCTGCTACGTCAACGCGCTGAGCAAAAAGACGGGTGTGCGTAATGAGCTCTTCGATCTCGCACACCGCCATCTGCTTTCGCGCGGCGTCGTTTTGCGGCCGCTGTCGGTGCCCGAGCCCGCTGTCGAGCCAGCGGACGAGAAACATCGCCTGCTGCGCAACGTGCTGATCTTCCAGACGCTGGAAGGTGACGAGCTATCGCAATTGGCTGCGCAACTGACGAAGCACGAGTTCGATGCCGACGACGTCATTTATAACGCGGCGGATGAGAGCGGTCACGAGCTTCATATTCTTGCGCAGGGCGTTGCCAGAGTCATCGTCCCGAAGGACGGTGGCGAGGTCGAACTGCGAAGGCTTGCGCCGGGTGATTCGATCGGCCAGTCGGGCGTTCTCGCCGGCGTCCGGACCGCTGTCGTCGTGCGTGCGCTGACCCGCGCCACGGTGTTCCGGCTGGACAAGAGCGCGTTGACACCGGTTCTCGCGCGGCGCCCGGCGGTGGCGAAGGAAATGTGCCGGTTGCTGTCGGAACACCATGCAACCGAGGAAATGGTCCTTGCATCGCCGAGTAATGTGGAGGAGAGCCCGGGCGGTTTTCTGCAATGGATTCGCGACGGCGTGCGGCGCATTCATGAACTTTCGTTTTGAGTGGATTCGCAGGCGTACTACGCCAATTCAGTGTTTTTAAGGATTTGCCAAAGTCTTTATGAATTTAATTCGATACGCTGCAATGCACTGGCGCTCCCTGGACGTCGACCGTCCTGAACGTCGCCTGGCTGTGGTACCGGTCTGGCATGCGCGTAGAGGCACACGAGGGGCAGGGGCGACACGGAGGAGTGGAGATGAAGAAGACCATTGCCGGCATTGAGATTCCCGATGGTGTAATGGCTCAGGCGGCGACCGATCAGATCCGGGGTACGGAGTCAGAGTTGATGTTTCATCATTCGCTAAGAGCCTATCTGTTCGGCGCGCTGACCGGATATCGCGAGAACCTGACGTTCGACGCCGAACTGCTTTATGTCGCTGCGATGTTTCACAACGTCGGTCTGAACGCGAAGTATCACCGCTCGCCCTACCGTTTCGAGGTGGACGGCGCGAATGCCGCGCGCGATTTTCTGCGGCAGCACGTCGTCGGCGACCGTCTGATCGACGAAGTATGGGTGGCGATTGCATTGCATACGACACCGGGCATTCCGGAACATATGTCGCCGCTGGTTGCGCTGGTCAGCGCCGGCGTGCAAATGGATGTTCGGGGCGCCGGCCACGACGAATTCACCGTACAACAGCGCGATGAAATCGTGCAGGCTTATCCGCGCGAATCAGGTTTCAAGAAGAAGATCATCGAAGCCTATGCGCGTGGCATGGAACATCGTCCGGAAACGACGTTCGGAACGGTGAATGCCGACGTACTGGACCGATGGGATCCGAACTATCGCCGCTTGAATTTCTGCGGGCTGGTGCTGGGATCGGACTGGTTGAATTGAAGGGTGTTTCTGGAAAGGACGAATAGCATGGGCTACATCATTTCTCTGGGCGTCGGCCTCGGCATCGGGCTGCTCTATTGGCTACTCAAGGTGCAGTCGCCGGCGCCGCCGCTGATTGCGTTGGCCGGGCTGCTCGGCATGGTGTTGGGCGAGCACGCCATCCCTGTTGTTAAAGCGCAGTTTTTTGCGCAGACGACGGCGGCCCAGGTTGCTGGGCCAGTGACGGACGCCGACGCGAAAAAGACGGTGGCGCCGGGCGCGACGAAGCAGGGCGGTTGACGTGACCGGCAGGTGTCCTTCGCCTGGCTGAACATCGTTCGTGAATCCACGAAGACACCGTCCCGGCGACGATTGCGGGCTGCGCAAACGTTCGACAGACAACCCGCACGGCCTCGATCCGTGGCAGGCCATTCAAATATTGCTAACACCTTTGGATAACACTATGTTCAAGTCGTTTCATCAGCCCCGTTCACTCGCGTCTCTCTGCGCTGCGATACTGATTGGATTGACATCGGCTGCATCCGTATCGGCGTTCGCCGATGCCGGGCCGCCAGAGGTATCGAACGGAAAAGCCGCAGTTGCCGCGAGACAGCCCGACGTATCGGTCGGCGCGCAGTACGACACGACTCACGTGTATGTGGCTTCGGCCGATCTCGACGCGTTCGTCAACAGCTTTCTCGCGACATTTGGCGGCAAGGCATCTCCACGTGCGGTTTTCACGGTAACGCCCACGCCGAGCAAGACCGCGTCGCAGTATGTGCAAACGCCGGTCGGCATGCTCTCGGTGTTCGGCTTCGAAACGGCGATTCCGTATCCGTTCGGCAATGAGCGAACCGGGTATCTGGTCACCGATATCGATAAGGCGGTGAAAGCCGCGCGTGCAGCCGGTGCCGACGTCGTCGTCGATACGTTCGACGATCCAATCGGCAAGGACGCGATCATTCAATGGCCGGGCGGCGTCACGATGCAGCTCTATTGGCACACCAAGGCGCCGAACTACGCGCCGTTGCAGAGCGTGCCGGACAACCGTGTGTACGTGTCGCGCTACGAAGCGGACAACTTCGTTCGCCGGTGGCTGCGCTTCTCGCATGGCAAGGTGGTGTCGGACAACCCGCGTGCGGACGCCGGCGTGATCGGCCGGCCGGGTGAGACGATCCGAGTGATTCGAATCAGCTCGGGATTCGGCCATATGGTCGTATTCGTCACGGACGGCAAGCTGCCGGTCCCGTTCGGGACCGAAACGACTGGTTATACCGTGGACGATGTCGCCCAGACGATTGAGCGCGCACAAGCGGCCGGTGCGAAGGTGCTCTACCCGCCGTACCACAGCGCAACAGGTACGACCGCCATGCTCGAGTTCCCGGGCCGGTACATTGCTGAAGTGCACGATGGCAAGTGACGCAAACGTCATGAAGCGTTTGTGGTCACTGGAGTCCCGCAGGCGCGTACCCCGCTTGTCCGCACGGCGCGCCGCCCGTGCGCTGCTGTTCAGCACGGGTCTCGCGGCCGCACTGCCGGCCTCGGCGGCGGACACCGCGCTCGGCGGGGCTGACGATACCTCCGCGGCAAACACCGCGGTGACTTCGGCTTCCGCGAGTGCGTCGTGTGCCCGGCCTGCAATCATGTTCAATCGCTGGCAGGAAAACTGGGGGGTATTGGCCAATCCCTGCGTGCCGAAACGGCCGTTCGATTCGCTGAAATACATTCCGCTGTTCGGCAATCCCGACGCGTACATCTCGCTCGGGGTAGTGCTTCGCGAGCGCCTGGAGGTGAACGACGCGCCGCTGTTCGGTCTCGGATCGGGGCATGACGACACGTATCTGCTGCAACGTCTGGACGTGCATGCGGATATCCGCCTCGGGCCCCATGTGCAGATCTTCACGCAATTCGAAGACGCACAACCCTACGGCAAGGACAACGTCACACCGGTCGATAAAAATCCGCTGGATCTGCGCCAGGCGTTCGTCGCGATTACCGAGCCGCTTGGGCCCGGGACCTTCAAGTTCCGCGTGGGCCGGCAGGAAATGGCGTTCGACTTGCAGCGCTTCGTCTCGGTTCGCGACGGCCCGAACGTTCGTCAGGCATTCGACGGGTTATGGGCAGACTATGAAACCGGTCCGTGGCGGTGGATCGCCTATGCGACGCAGCCGGTTCAGTATCGCGACAATTCGGATTTCGACGACGTCTCCAATCGCAATCTGACCTTCAGCGGCGTGCGCGTGGAGCGCAAAAACGTCGGTCCGGGGGATCTGTCGGCGTACTACTCCCGCTACAACCGCGTCAATGCGCAATTCCTCGACGCGACCGGCGACGAACATCGCGACGTGTTCGATGCGCGCTATTCCGGCAACGTCAACGCTATCGACTGGGACGTTGAGGCGATGTATCAGTCGGGACATGTCGGCAGCGACACGATCGGCGCGTGGGCGGTGGGGTCGCTCGCTGGCTATACGCTGAAGACCGCGCCGTGGACGCCGCGGCTCGGCATTCAGGTCGATGCCGCGTCGGGCGACAACCATCCCGGCGACGGCCGTGCCGGTACGTTCAACCCGTTGTTCCCGAACGGCTATTACTTCGCGCTGGCCGGCTATACCGGCTACGCCAACCTGATTCACGTGAAGCCGTCGCTCACCCTCAAACCGAATAGCAAGCTGACGCTGCTGGCCGGCGTGGGTCTGCAATGGCGCGAGACCACCGCGGATGCGGTGTACCAGCAAGGCTCGGCGGTCGTACCGGGCACGGCGGGACACGGCAACCTCTGGACGGGGTTCTATACGCAGCTTCGCGCCGACTGGGCCGTCGCCGCGAATCTCGCCGCGGCGCTTGAAGCTGTGCATTTCCAGATCGGACCGTCGCTGCGCGAGCTGGGCGCCCGCAATGCCGACTACATAGGCGCGGAACTCAAATTCGGCTGGTAGAAGCGTTATCTGCAAACCACGCCAGATGAGGTCATGTTATGAGCACTCCAGATTTATCCGTTGACGCGACGACACCGTCGGAACGCGATATGCCGAACTCCTCGCTGGAGTACCGTCGGCACCAGATGTTTCCCCGTCTTTCAGCGGCGGAGATTCAAAGTTTGCGGCGCTTCGCCCGGCCGATGTCGTTCAAGGCCGGCGAACTGATCTTCGAAACGGGGCACGTTGCACTCGGCCTGTTCGTGTTGTTGCGTGGGCGCGTGAGGATCTATTCGCGCGACAGCTTCGGCCGCTCGACGCTCGTGACTGAACATGAAAACGGACACTTCATGGCCGAGTTGGCGCAACTCTCCGGCAAACCGGCATTGATCGACGGTGTCGCGCTGACGGACGTCGAGACGCTAGTGATCGAGCCGGAAAGGCTGCGCGCGTTGATCGTGGCCGATGCGCAGCTTGGCGAACACATCATGCGCGCCCTGATCCTGCGACGGCTTGGACTGATCGAGCAGGGGCTCGGGCCGATCATCGTGGGTGATGGCGACTGCTCGAAGCTGATGGGGCTGCAAAGTTTTCTGCGCCGCAACGCGTACCCCGCAACGGTGATCGACGCGCGCAGCGATCCCGAGGCGATCACGCTGCTTGGCGGGATGACCACCGGCCCCGATGACTTTCCGCTCGTCTTCTGCCCGAACGGCAACGTGCTGCGCGCACCGGACGAGGTCCAGCTCGCGTCATGTCTTGGACTCGTGCCGACCTTCGAGCCATCGCACGTCTATGACGTCGCGATCGTCGGCGCCGGGCCGGCCGGCTTGGCGGCGTCCGTGTATGCCGCCACGGAAGGCTTGTCGGTTGCCGTATTCGATCAGCGCGCGCCGGGCGGCCAGGCCGGCGCCAGCTCGCGGATCGAGAACTATCTGGGCTTTCCCACCGGTATTTCGGGCCAGGCACTCGCCGCGCGGGCGTTCCAGCAGGCGCTGAAGTTCGGCGCGCATCTGGCGATTCCCGGCAAGGTCACGGATGTGCGCCGTCATGAAGGCATCTTTCTGCTGACCTTGCTCGACGGGCAGCGCATCGGCGCCCGCACGGTCGTGGTCGCGAGTGGCGCCGCCTATCGGAAGCCGACGGTGGACGGCTTCGATCGCTTCGATGGACGCGGCACGTACTACTGGGCGTCGACGATTGAAGCGAAGCTGGTGAAGGGACAGGACATCGTGTTGATCGGCGGGGGCAACTCCGCCGGCCAGGCGGTCGTGTTTCTCGCCAATTTCGCGCGCAGCGTTCGTGTGCTGATTCGCGGCAAGGATCTCGAGGCCAGCATGTCGAAATACCTGATCGACCGGATCGGCTCCTTGCCTAACGTCACGCTGTGCACGCGCTGCACACTGCGTTCGCTTGATGGCGACGAAGCCGGACTGACACACCTTCACATCCGGCATGAAGACGAGGATGTGGACGAAGTCATCGCGACGCGTCATCTGTTTCTCTTTGTTGGCGCGGACCCGAAAACCGATTGGCTCGAGTCGAGCGGCGTGGAGCTCGACAACAGAGGGTTTGTCGTCACGGGTTTCGCCCGCAGTGAGCATGGGCTGTCTGAAACAGGCGAGCGATATCCGCTCGAAACCAGCATACCGGGCATGTTTGCAGTCGGCGACGTGCGTTCGGAGTCCGCGAAACGGGTGGCCGCTGCCGTAGGCGACGGCGCGGCCGTGGTCAGTCAGATCCATGCGTACCTGAGTCAGCTGACAGCGGCGGCCGCTTAAGGACGTCCTTTTCGCCAGAAGGCGCTGCTCGATGAGATACTGCTGGCGATCGGCGGGACGGGGGAGAAGAATTGAGTACAGCGGCAATCATCGAGGGCGTTCGCGGATCGTCGCCGGACTCGGGAGCAAGCGTGCATTTTGATCAGGCGTGGTTCGACCGGCTCGCGCTCGAGGCACTACTGGTCGACGGAAACATCGTGCGCTATCGCGCGAGGTGGCAGGAAGGCGCGCGGTCGTGGCTGATCGCGGTGCCGACCGATCTGCCCTCGGACGCGGTATTGCGGCGCTTGCAGCAGGAATTCGCACTGGCCGACAAGCTCGAGTCGACATGGGCCGTGCGGCCGGTCGCGCTCATGCGGCTGTCGCGGGGGCCGGTGCTCGTGTACGAAGACAACGGCGGCACGCTGGTTCAGCCACCTGCCAACGGGATGATCGCGGTCGGCCGTTTCCTGCGCATTGCGGTCGGCGCCGCGCACGCGCTGCGTCTCGCGCACGCGCGCGGTGTCCTGCATCGCGACCTCAAGCCGTCCAATCTGCTGGAAGGCCGTGACGGCACAATCCGATTGTTGGGTTTTCGTGATGCTTTCAGCCTTGTCGGCGATCCGCTGACCGAATTACCAGACACCTTGTACGGCACGCTGGCCTATATGTCGCCGGAGCAGGCCCGGCGGGCGGAAGGGCATGCCGACGAGCGAAGCGACCTGTATTCGCTCGGCGTGACGTTATACGAGCTGCTCACCGGGCAATTGCCCTTCGAGGCGGCGGATGCGGTCGAATGGGTCTATAACCACGTGGCGCGTCAGCCCGCCAACCCGCGGCAACACCGTCGATCCTTTCCCGCTGTGCTGGGCTCGATCGTCCTGAAACTGCTGGCCAAAAACCCCGCGGAACGTTATCAAAGCGCCTCGAGTCTCGAGGCCGATTTGCGCCGTTGTCTGGCTGACTGGAACGAGATGCAGCATATCGTTCCATTCGAACCGGCCGCGGAGGACAACGTCAGAAACCTCGCTGTCACGCATCGTCTGTTTGGCCGCGCGCATGAATACAATACGCTGCTCGACGCGTTCGGGCGCAACGCGCGGCAGGCCATGGCGGAACTGATTTTCGTGTCCGGATACTCGGGTGCGGGCAAATCCGAGCTCGTGCGCAGCGTGCACCGCGCGACCGCGCAGACCGCTACGCTGTTCGCCTCGGGAAAGTTCGAGCAGTACGGCCAGAACTCGCCGTACGCGCCGCTGATGCAGGCGATACGCTCCCTGTTCCAGCGCATCCTGGGCGAGAGCGATGGCGAGCTGGACAACTGGCGGAACGTGCTGCGCGAAGCTGTCGGCACGCAAGGCAAACTCCTCGTCAGTTACATCCCCGAACTGGAACTGGTGCTCGGCGTGCAGCCGGAGGTGCCGGACCTGCCGCCCGTGGAAGCGCAACTCCGTTTCCAGGCGCTGATCACTCGGCTGCTGTCCGTCTTCGCGACCGAGGCGCATCCGCTGATCCTTTTTTTCGATGACGTTCACTGGTTCGACGATGCAACCTTGAATTTCATCGCCTGTTTTCTGACGACGGTCGAGGACCGGCATGTGCTGCTGATCTGCGCATATCGCACCAATGAAGTCGACCGGTCGCCCAGGTTCAAGGCTTTCCTGAATGCGTTACCGGGCGCGAGCGCACGCATCTCCACGATCGACGTGGCGCCGCTCGATACCACGAATGTCACGGCCTTGCTGGCCGACGCGCTGCATTGCGGCTCCGCGCACGTCTATCCGTTGGCGGCGGTCGTTCACGAGAAGACGGGCGGCAATCCTTTTTTCATCAAACAACTGCTGCTTGCGCTGGCCGACAACCAGTTGATCCGTTACGACGGCATGGCCGGCCGCTGGACATGGGATATCGATCGGATTGGCGAATACGAGTCCTCCGATAACGTCGTTGACCTGATGGTTGCGCGTTTGACGAGGCTGCCCGCCGAGGCGCAGGCCGTCCTCAGGCTGCTGGCGTCGATGGGGCGGCGCCTCGACAGGGCGACCCTGGCGCGGATCGACCCTGACCGCGGCGTGGAATTGGAGCGCCGGCTGCATCCCGCAGTGGAGGCGGGTCTGACGGTATCGGACCGGACGGGATTCGCCTTTGCGCACGACCGGGTCCAGGAGGCAGCGTACGCGCTGATTGCCGAGGAGGAGCGCGGTGCCGAACATGCCCGGATCGCGCGCATCCTGCTGGAAGATTTTGACATCGGCGACTTACAGAGGCCGGTGTTCGACATTGCTCATCATATCGAACGCGCCCAGGCGGCCGGGGCATTGCGCGTACTGGATGCGCGCGAGACGACGGTCTTCAGCAGAATCTGTCTGCAGGCTGCCCGCCACGCCAAAGAAGCGATCGCCATCCAGTCCGCGCTGAGCTACCTGGACGTCGGGCAGACGCTGCTCGACGCCAGTGGCGAAGACTATTCGCAATCGCTCGGCTACGAGATCGGCATTCTGCGGGTGCAATGCCACATTCTGGATGCAAACTTCGAGGCCGCCGGCACCCAGATCGAAAAACTGCTGGATCAGAACCTGTCGGTCATTGCGCGCGTGTCGGTGTACAAGCTGAAGGCCGACATGCAGCAGCATCTGTCGGACTATGAAGCGGCTGTCGATACCGCCCTCGAAGGGATCAAGCTGTTTGGTACGTATCTGCCGCGTTACCCGGAAGCGGCGGATGTCGAGGCGGCTTACCGCCGGCTCAATCAATCGCTTGGAGGGCGAACCCTCGCCTCGATCGCCGATCTGCCGCCTTTGCGCAACGCGGCAGTCGAATCAGAATTGAATCTGCTGGTGAGTATCTACGCGCCCGCATCGTTCGTGAACGAAAGGCTTGGCTTTCTCAACCTGTGCCATATGGTGCAGTTGACCATTGACCACGGTATCACGGCGGCCTCGGCGCATTGCCTCGCGTGGTTCGGCGTGTACGTCGCGGAATTTTTCGGCGAGTACGCACAAGGGTTTGAATTCTCCCGCCTGGCAAGAACGCTGGTTGAGGAGCGCGGCTATCACGCGGTGATCACCAGTACGCTGGTTGCGCTCGATCAGGTCGCGGTCTGGACCCAACCTCTTTCGTATGTACTGGAATGCGCACGCGCCGCATTCGAGTCGGCTGGCCCGAGTGGCGATCTGACGATGAGCTGCTACGCGTGCAATCACATCGTGTCGGACCTGCTGATTCTTGGGGTGCCGCTGGAGCAGGTCGACAAGGAAATCGACCTTGGGCTGTCATTCGCAAGACGGGTGCGTTTCAAGGACGTTGAAGGGATCCTCGAACTGCAGAAGCGCTTCGTCCACAGTTTGACGGACGGTCCTGGACTGCCGGGCAATTTCGGCGTCGTGGTGGACGGCAAAATGCGCTTCGATGCCGGCGAGCTCGATACCCAGATGGCGACGCTGCGCTTCTGGGTCTGGCTGCTGAAGGGCGTCTCCTGTTATTTTCACGGCGACTATCAGAACGCACGGTATTGCCTCACCGAAGCCGGCGAGCTGAAGTGGGCGACCCCCGCGCATATTCATCTGCTGGACTATCACTTCTACACGGCGCTGACTCTGGCGACGCAGTCCGGTGGCGAGGATGCGGGCGTCGCGGTGGCTGCAATCGAGCCGCATCTGGCGAAGCTGCGCAATTGGGCGCAGCTCAATCCGGCCACGTTCAGGGACAAGTTCCTGTTAGTCGAGGCCGAAGTGGCGCGGCTCGGCGGTTCGCCGCTCGTGGCGCTGTCGTTGTACGAGCAGGCAGCCGAGGCGGCCTCGGAAAACGGCTTCAACCACGGCAATGCGTTGGCCCACGAACTCGCGTCGGGATGCTCCGAGGCGAACGGTCTGTTCAGTGCGGCACGCCATCACAGCCGTCGCGCGATCGACAGCTACACGCGTTGGGGCGCGCTGGCTAAAGTCAGGCAGCTCGAACGCGCCCAGCGTCCTGCCCAGCTTTCGCTCGAACGGCTGGTGACATCGCGGCCTTCGGTCGAAATCCCCGATGCGCAGCAGCAGTTCGACCTCGTGTCCGCATTGAAGTCGTCGCAGGTGCTGTCCGAGGAGATCGTGCTCGACAAACTCATCCGCACGCTGGTCACGCTCGCCATCGTTCACGCCGGCGCGCAAAGCGGAATGCTGATCCTGTTAAAGGGCAATGTGCCGGTCGTCGAGGCGATTGGGCGGGACGAGCCAGGTGGCGTTCAGGTGACGCTGGGTGAAGACACGTTGACGCGCGAGGATGTGCCGGCTTCGGTGTTGTACACGGCGTTGCGCACCCGCAAGCCGGTCGTGGTGGACGACGCGCAAGGCGATCCGCGGTTCGCATTCGACGTTTCCCTTTCGAACCGTTCCGTTCGTTCCGTGTGCTGTTTGCCGCTGGTCAAACAGGGTAACGCCGTTGGCGTGCTCTATCTGGAGAACAATCTGACCGCGGGCGTGTTCACGGCAAGCCGCACGTCGGTGCTGGAAATGCTGGCCTCGCAAGCCGCTATTTCACTTGAAACAGCCCGTCTGTACGCCGAACTCGTGGAAGAAAACAAGCGGCGCCAGCAAACGGAAATGGCGTTGCGCATGAGTGAGGAGGCGCTCGCTCTTGGGCAACGGATCAGTCGTTCGGGAAGCTATATCTGGAACTCGCTGACGGGCGAGCGCTACTGGTCGAAAGAGCTTTACAACGTGTTCGGCCTGCCGATCGAGGCGGGGAGCCCGAGCACCCAGGCGGTTCTCGAACGAATTCATCCGGAAGACCTCGACCTCTACCAGGAGACTGTCACACGGGCCGCGCACAACCGCACGCCGTTCCGGCAGAAGTATCGGATCGTGACGCCGGACGGCGCGGTCAAATATCTCGAGGTGCTTGGCGAGCCGTCGGGTGTCAGCAACTTTGTTGGCGTCGTCACGGATTTCACGGATCGGCACACGACCGAACTGGCGTTGCAGAACGCCAAGATCGAACTGGCGAAAGCGTCGCGCGCGACCACGATGGGCGAGCTGGCTGCTTCCATCGCGCACGAAATCAATCAGCCTCTGGCGTCGATCGTGTCGAATGCGAGCGCGGGGCTCCGCTGGCTCAACCGTCCTGTGCCCGACATTCCGGAAGCGCTAGGAGGCTTGCGCGATATCGTGAAAGCTGGCAAACGAGCCGGCGACATCATCCGGGCGTTGCAGTCTCTGGCGAAGGAAGCGAAACCGAGCTTCGTTCCCACCGTGGTCGACGGTGTGGTTCGTGAAGTGTTCGAACTCGCGGCCGCTGAAGTCGAGCAGCGGAGTCTTGCCGTGCGACTCGATCTGGCGGCTGGCCGCTCAGTGATGGCCGACCGGGTGCAATTGCAGCAGGTTCTGTTCAACCTCGTTATGAACGCCGCGGATGCCATGAGTCATCTCGACGCGAAGCAGCGCTTGCTGAGCGTCACATCCCGCGTCGACGAGCGGGGATCGGTGGTCGTGTCCGTGCAGGACAACGGCAGCGGGATCAGCGAGGAGATCGGGTCGCGTATTTTCGACGCCTTCTTTACGACAAAGAAAACCGGCATGGGCATGGGACTCGCCATCTGCAAATCCATCATTGAAGCGCACGGCGGGACGCTGACCGCCGGTCCCGGCTACCCCCGCGGGACGATCTTTGTTTTCACGCTGCCGACTGCCGCGTAGCAGGAAGATAGCGCGCATGTCGGGCGCTGATGTCGTCCTGCTCGCCTTCCGCCTGGAGCTTCGCCATCGCATACGCACGGGTCGATTCGGACAGGCGATATTTCGCCACTGGGCCCTCGAATTCAACGCCGACAAGCGATTTCGCGACCAGTTCACCAATGCTGCCGATCGCGTTCGCCACTGTGTACGCCTCGTCGCACGCGACCGCGCACATCGCCTCGAACGTAAAGGCGTCGCCGAATACCGCGAGACGCCGGAACAGCGACCGGGCGTTCTGATCGAGTATCGCGAAGCTCCAGTCGAACGTCGCGCGCAAGGTCTGATGGCGCGGCAGCGCGGTCCGGTAACCGCCCGCCAGAATCGCCATGCGATCGTCCAGCCGGCGATGCACGCCTTCCACGCCGAGCGCGACGACGCGCGCCGCCGCGAGCTCGATCGCCAGCGGAATGCCGTCAAGCCGGCGGCAAATCTCCCCGACGAGCTGGAGTTCCGTGCTGTCGCTGCCCACGTTTCCTTGCAATGAATTGGCGTGCTGCAGAAACAGCGTCACTGCCGAACACCGCAGGATGTCCGCATCGGCGGAGTGAGGCAACGGTACATCCAGCGGTTCAACCCGAAACACCGTCTCGGGCATGATGCGCAGCGGTTCTCTACTCGTGACGAGCACCCGGAGCGCATCGTTGCCGGCAACCAGGGCTTCGACGATGTGCGCCATGATGCCGATCACATGCTCCGCGTTATCGAGTACAAGCAGTCTGCGCTGCCGGGCCAGGGCCGCCACCACCTGTTCGACATCGACTTGCGGATCGGGCACGGACAGCCCGCAGCGCTCGACAATGGCGCGGAGCACGGCCTCCTCGGTGGTCAGCTGGGCCAGTTCGACAAAACAGACGGGCTCCTCAAAGTCCGCCGAGCTATGGTGTGCTGCTTCGACAGCGACACTCGTTTTGCCAATGCCGCCGGCGCCCACCAGCGTCAACACATGTGTCTGTTCCAGCAGCGCGCGGATTTGCCTGACCGCGAGGTCGCGCCCCAGCAGTCCGGATTTAGGCGTCGGGAGACGGCGAGCGCGCCACGCCCGCGAGGCGGATGCCTGTACGCCGGACGCCCGTACGCCGGATGCCCGTACGCCGGATGCCCGTACTCCGGCTTCGTCGGACAGGACGTTCGTTCGGCGCTGGCGAAGCTGATACCCGCGTCCTGGCACGGTGAGAATCAGATCCCGGTCCCGACCGAGTACTTTGCGTAGTGCGGACAGATGAACCTGAATGTTGTTTTCTTCGACGATGGTATTCGGCCAGACGATATTCATCAACTCGTCTTTCGTGACGAGACGACCATCGGCGGAAGCCACGGCGGCAAGGATGTCGAAAGCGCGGGATCCGAGCTGAACGGTTTCGCCGTTCAGCTGCAGCGTGCGCATCTCGAGATCGATCTGAAAGCGGCCTAATTCGATCATGACTTTTTCAGGTTCAGGAGCAGTGAGCGAGTCACGGAAAAGATTTTGCGTGCCGGCGGCGCGGGGGGCAGTCGCCGGCGCCGGAGTTTGGCACGCTCGAAAGTACCGCTCCATGACTGATGTGTCTTGCATGTTAGTGCGATGCTTTGTAGGAAAGTCTATGGGCGCAGCCGGGGTGCCGCTTGTCCGGTCGAGCTACCTTCCGATCAAGCCGCGAAGAGCCGGTGGCTGGTTCAGATTCCGGTCTGTCTGCGCCACGTGCCCGGCGGGGTGCCGACCAGTTGCGAGAAGGTTCGCGTGAAGTGGCTTTGATCGGAAAAACCGCATGCGATGGCGATGTCCGACAGGGACGCGTTGGAATGCCTGAGCAACTCGCGCGCGCGATCGATGCGCCGTTCCAGCAACCATTGATGCGGCGTACGCCGCGTGGTTTCACGAAACGCCTTGATGAAGTAGCTGCGCGACAGGTTGCAGGCGCTCGCGATCTCACCCAGCGAAACGTTGCCCTGCGCCTTCGCGAGCAGCATGTCTTTGGCGCGCGTTTCGTGCAGGTTCGAGAGCCGCGGGCTTTTCCTGTTCGACGGGGCCGGCGCATTGCCGTACTGGTCGAGCAGATGTGTCCCGATCGTCACGCCCAGTTGCTCGACAAAGAGTGGGCTTGCCTTGCTCTGGCTATCCAGTGTCAGCGCCAATACTTGCGCGAGGTGGCCGAAGATCGGGTCCTTGCGGCCCGCCGGCGACGAGAAGCCCTCGATGGCCGCGCCGTTTCGCTCATAGCAGGCGTTAGCAATAAAAGCGCGCGACAACTCAACCAGCACGAAATCGAAAACGCCATGCAAGTCGGCCCGGTAGTCTTCCTCAAAATTACGTATGTAGACCGAATCTTTTTCAAAATCGTGCGACGCAGACCGTTTCCCTGAAAGAATCCGCCTGCGATGGCCCGCTGCCAGCGAAACGCCGATCAGGAAGCCGCGATCCGAAGCCGGGGTTGCAACTTCACTGGTCGTCTCGTGGCGTTTGCATTTGCGATAAAACGTGAATTCACCCGTGTTGAGTTCCAGGTCCTTATGCAACTGATTCGAAAGACAACCCAGCGAGTCCTTCTGCCGCGCTACCGTGGCGGCGGACGTTTCCGCACCGTTAAACATGATCCGTCACCTCCGTTCGTCGCGCTACAGTCGCGCCAGTTCGCTTTGCCAAAAGCGGGAGAGGGTGATAATCAGCATTGCTGCGCGATTATCTCGGAAATGTCGGCGTCAATTATTAATTTTCGTTCAGGTTCGGCGGATCCAGGGATCAGATGATCTATTTCTTTCAGCTATATTACCTATTTAATTCAATTTGCTTTCGATGAGCGGCGAGGATCAGTATTGCAGCTCTGCTTGGGGTTGCTCGGATGGGTGATCAGATGAATCGACGGCCGCCAGATTCTCAATCCGCAGATCGAGTTTTTCCTTTAACGACACGGTCAGGAATTCAACGAACGTCTTTATCTTCGCGTCGACAAATCGACGGGACGGATACATGACAAAAACGTTGGTTGTTTGAAGCGGGTACTCGGGAAATAGCTGAACGAGCTTTCCCTCTTTAATATCGTCCACGACCGAATAAGTGGGCACCGCGCCGACGCCGGCGCCCGCGAGCAGCGCGACTCTGAGCGCTTGCATGTTGTTGACCACGAATTGCCCGGCTAGCTCCGCGGTGGCCGGGGCATGCCCGACGATCTCAGCCAGCCATCCGGAGGGCGGATCGAAGCTCGAACTGGTGTGCATGAGCGTGTGGTGAGGCAGGTCGTTCACCGTGGCAATGGGATGCCGCGCGAGATAGTCCGGAGCCGCGACCAGCGTGCGCTCGCAGCGTCCGATGAGCTTGCTCACATTGCGAGAGTCCGGCAGCGCCGAGGCCGACACGATCGACACATCGAACTCGTCCTCGACCAGATTCGCCATGCGTGGCAGCAGTTTCAGATCGACGGAGACAGCCGGGAAGGCCTGCCGGTATTCGACGATGGTGGAGGTCAACTGCGTCAGACCAATGTCGGGTACGGCGTGCACTCTCAATCTGCCGCGCGGCAGCGTGTGGGCATCGCTGGCCTCGGCTTCCGCGTCGTCGAGGTCGGCCAGAATCTTCTTGCAACGGCGGTAGTAGCGCTCGCCGCACTCGGTAAGCGAGACGTGGCGCGTCGTTCGTTGCAGCAACCGTGTATGGAGATGCTCCTCGAGCGACCCCACTGCGCGAGAAATATTGCCGGCACTGCATTCCATGTGTTTGGCAACCACGCTGAAGTTGCCGGTCTCCGCGACCCGCGAGAATACGCGCATGCTGAAAAGCCTGTCCATAGCCACTGACTCCTTGACGCCTGGATCCGGTTGAACTGGGCAACACGTCTTGCCTGATGTGAAGACAATACGTTCAGCAGCGGGATCGCGCCATCCCTACATACGGGTGCTGCACTCATCAATGCATTCACGCCGCTCATCCGCGCGTATAGGGTGGAGTAGGGGTTGGGAGGCTTTCTACGGGAGCACGGGACCGCAGGAGCGCCGGCTCGCCGGAGCGGGCGAGCGCCCTCCATGGCCGAGGAGGGCGATGCGCGTCAGATCTTCAGCAGCTGTGCTGCATTGCCGCCAAGAATCAGATTCTTTTGCTCCGGCGGCAATTCAAGACGATCCAGGAACCTGACCGGCTGCTCATAGCCCATATCGAAGCAGTAGTCGCTGCCGAGCACCAGTCTGTCGATGCCGATGTTCTGAATCAGAAAGTCCAGCACCGGTCCGGAATGCGAGACCGTGTCATAGCTGAAACGGCGCAGGTAGCTGCTCGGCTTTTGCGCCAGCCGCCGTGTTTCCGGACGTACCGTCCAGCCCGCGTCGATGCGGCCCATCAGGATCGGCAACGCGCCACCGGCGTGCGGCAAGGTAATGCGCAACTTCGGATGACGGTCCATCACGCCACCGAGTATCAGGTGCGAACCGGCGATCGCGGTGTCGAACGGATTGCCCAGCAGGTTGCTCAGATAGAAGTCGCCCAGCCGCGAGCCGCCGACCGTCTGCTGTGGATGCAGAAACACCGGCAGATCCAGTTGCTCGATGCGCGTGAAGACCGGTTCGAACAAGGGATCGTCGAGGTCCCGGTTGTTGATGTTGGTCCCCATGTAAACCCCGCGGACACCTGGCAACTCAGCCGCGCGTTCGAGCTCGTCGATCGCGTCGTGCGGATTGAGCATCGGCAGGGTGGCCAACACCACGAAGCGAGTCGGGTGTTGCAGATGGACGCCGGACGCCGCCGCGTTCCACGTCGTCGCCAGCTTGGCATTGAAGGACCGGTCGGCCCAGTAGGCCATCGGCACGCTCAATGAAAGCGCCTGCATGTCGACCCCGGACGCGTCCATGTCCGCGAGCCGCTCGTCGATCTTGATGAACTTGAGCGGCAGCGGGCCCAGTGCGCCGGCCGGCGTCTGGAAGCTGAAGTTGCTGGCGTCGCGGGTAAATTTGCCGCCGAACTTCTGCCCCTCACCGCCTACCAGGTCGCAGTAGCTCTCCGGGTAGTAGTGAGCGTGAACATCGATCGATCTGACGCTGCCTGCGCTGCCGGCGATGGAGCCGGTGGCCGTGGCTGACGCCGGCAGTCCCGATGCGAGGCCGCCGGCAAGCGCGGCCATCGTTCCGAGCAGCTTGCGGCGTTTCGGTGAAACACAACACATACAATCCATGAATCGGTCTCCTTTGTCTGCTTTTAGCATTACCCGTGCTTCACCATGCCGAGCTCGCAGTCAACGAGCTGGTTGCCGTACAGCGCACGTTCATGCGCACCACGTGGCGAGCGGTCGGTGATCGAGAAAAAGAACACGCCGGCGAAGGCAACGATCATCGAGAAGAGCGCCGGGTATTCGTACGGGTAGATCGCATGCGCGTGTCCAAGCACCTGCACCCAGACTGTCGGGCTGAGGACCGTCAGGGTCACCGCCGTGATCAGCCCGAGCGAGCCGCCAAACACAGCGCCTCGCGTGGTCAGGCCGCGCCAGTAAATCGAAAGAAGCAGCACCGGAAAGTTCGAGCTGGCCGCAATCGAGAAAGTCAGACTGACGATGAATGCGATGTTCTGCTTCTCGAAGGCGATGCCCAGCAGAATCGCGAGCACGCCGAGCACCAGCGTGGTGATCCGCGATACGTGCAGTTCTTCGCGGTCGGTGGCGGCGCCGCGGCGAATCACATTCGCGTACAGATCATGCGAGACCGCCGAGGATCCGGCGAGCGTCAGACCCGCGACAACCGCGAGAATCGTCGAGAAGGCGACCGCGCAGATGAAGCCGAGAAACACGTTGCCGCCCACCGCGTGCGCGAGATGGATGGCCACCATATTCACGCCGCCGATCACGGCGCCGGAGGCCGTGTGATATTGCGGATCGGTGGCAACCAGCGCAATCGTGCCGAAGCCGATGATAATGATCAGCGCGTAGCCGATGCCGACAATGCCCGTTGCGTACAGAATGCTTTTTCGGGCGGCCTTTGCGTCGCCCACCGTGAAAAAGCGCATCAGGATGTGCGGCAATCCGGCCGTGCCGAAGATCAACGCCAAGCCGAGCGAAACGGCGGAAACCGGATCCGACACGAGGCCGCCCGGACTCATGATCGCAGCATGCTTCGGATGGGCGAGGATCGCCTGCGCGAAGAGGGCATTCAGACTGAAGCCGAAGTGGCTGAGCACCATGAACGCCATGAAGGCGGCGCCCGCCAGCAGCAAGGCTGCCTTGATGATCTGAATCCATGTCGTGGCGAGCATGCCGCCGAAAAACACGTACACCACCATCAGGACACCGACCATCACGACCGCGATCGTATAGTTGAAACCGAACAGCAATTCGACCAGCTTGCCGGAGCCGACCATCTGGGAGACGAGATAGAGCAGCACGATGACGATCGAGCTCGAGGCGGCAAAGCCGCGGATCGGCCGCTGTTGCAGCCGATAGGACACCACGTCGGCCAGCGTATAGCGCCCGAGATTGCGCAGCGGCTCGGCAATCAGAAAGAGAATGATGGGCCAGCTGGCAAGAAAGCCGATTGAATAGATCAGACCGTCATAGCCGCTCGTGAAAACCAGCGCGGAAATACCGAGCAACGAAGCGGCGGACATATAGTCGCCGGCGATCGCCCAGCCGTTCTGGAAGGCGGTGATCTTGCCGCCGGCCGCATAGTGGTCGGCAACGCTGTGGTTCTTTCTTGCCGCCCAGCGGGTGATGAACAGCGTCGACGCGACGAACAGCAGGAACATGCCGATCGCGATCGGATTGTGCGAGCGCGCCGGCGCCGCGGTTTCGGCGGCGACGGCGGGCAGGGCGGTGAGGGCGCCGATCAGGGCCGCGCTTAACAACCGGCCATGCGATAGAGGATTGCGTTTCATTGCCGTGCTCCTTGCCGGATTTCATTCACGGCGCGGTCCTGAATGGTATTGGCTCGTGCGACATACACCGCGACCAGTGCGAACGTAAAGACGAACATGCCGAAGCCGACCGGAATCCCCCACGTTGCCGGATAGCCCTCGACGATCGGCCGGCCGAGCAGCGCCGGTGCGAACGCAAGCGTGAGAATGAAGGCGAAGTACACAGCCAGCATCAGGATCGTGAGCGTCCACGAGAACGTGCGTCGCGCTCGCACGAGTGCGCGAAAACGCGGATCGTCGAGCAGCGGATTGGCGGGGGGCGGCGGGTCGCTGGCGACGGGCTGCGCGCTCATCGGATAGGTTGGGGCGCCATGTTCCACTTTGTCTCCTTTCGAATCGACTTCTTATCGGTGCTGCAGCGGTTGAGCGAACCCGCCGCAGGCACAACGAACATCTAAAAGCGTGCAGGTACGGCGGTCTCGCGCATCACCGCATCGGGCGTGCGATAGCGCTCGGCCATTTCACGGTCGACCTCGTTTTTCAATTGCGCCTGCATGTAAGCGCCGAGATGGCGTGCGTGCTGGACGATGGCCGTGCCGACTTGCGTGCGCACGCGGCTGTATTCCGCCAGTGCTTCCTGAACGTCTGCATGGCGCTTCAACGCGCTGACGAGCTCCATTGCGTCGCTCGCGGCCTTGGTGACACCCATGCCACAGTGCGGCCGCGCCACGAACGCCGCGTCGCCCAGCAAGGCAACCCGGCCGAACGCCATCTGCGGCACTTCGAGGTCGAAGATGGGTTGAAAGAGGGGTTGCGTCGATTTGGTTACTACCTCGCCGAATTGCGGCGCGAGCAGCGTAAGCGCCGCCTCTTCCATGTCGGCGAGCACCTCGCGGCGAATCAGCGTTGGCGGAATGCCGCCCACCCAGCGCTTGCCGGATTCATCGGTCAGCAGGTTCGGCAACTGGACGTCTTCGCTCGTCGCGCGATACCAGACGAAGTTGTAGCGGCGTTCGCCCGGGGCCGTGCTGTTGCCCTGGCCGGCAACCGGATAGCCGAGAATCTGTTCGCGCGGCGGCAGGCAGAAGGCGAACTTGTCGAACAGCGCCTCGCGCGTGGCGCGCGACAGCGACGTTTCGTCGACCAGGCCGCGCCATGCGACATAGCCGGCATACTGAAGCTTCACGTCAGGCAGGAACCGCTCGCGAATCGCCGACTTGAAGCCGTCCGCCGCAATCACGAGGTCCGCGCGCAATACCGTGCCGTCGCTGAGCGACACGCTTGCCTGATCGGCGCCGTCTTCCACGGAAACGACCGTGCCGCCGGCATGGTAGTGAACATCGGGGAGCGCGGCGCGCAGCACGTGATACATCTTGCCCCACGCGGTCAGGGTCTGCGGCAGTTCGCGCTCGGACAACACCGCGCCGCTTTGCGCGAAGGTCACGCGCGACTGCACTTTGACGCCGATCGAATCGTCGATTGCAATCCCGGCTGCCGTCATGGCGTCGAATAACTCGGGATGGGTGACGATGCCGGCGCCGCGGCCGGCCAGTTCTTCGGGAACGCGCTCGAAGATGTCGACATCCCAGCCGTTGCGCACCAGCAGATTGGCCGCAAACAGGCCGCCCAGTGAGCCACCGACGATGATCGCCTTTAAACGTGTGGAAGGATTGGCCATGCTTACTCTCCTACGATGATGGGTGCCCGATCGATGGCCGGATGGGCTTCGGCCAGACCGGTGAGTTCTTCGGCGGGGAAATTCAGTTCGATGGTCACGCCGGACGGGTCTTCGATAAACACCTGATGCAGACCGAGGCTCGGCACCGTGCGATCGCGCCAGGCGACGCCTTCCGCTTGCAAGGTTTTCCACATGTCTTCGACACCCGTCGCGAGAAACGCGATGTGGTCGACCGTGCCGGTCCCGCTGGCGGGCAGTGCCTTGTCGCCGAGATAGGCGGTGAGCCCGGCGGGATTGTCCGGATCGACGCCAATGATGTGAACGGTGCCGAAGTCGGCCTCATCACCGCCCTTGTAAAGCCACGCACCCGGAAAATCGAAGGGCGGGCGGTAGCCTCGCTTGAAACCGAGAATCCGCTCGTAGAAACGACAGGATTTCTCGAGATCCATCGTGCGGATCGAGAAGTGCGCAAGTTTTGACACGGGCATCAGGAACTCCTACTATGCTATTTATCATTCGATAAGTGATCGATGGATAAATAATAGGTGAATTCATCGCCAGGAGAAAGCGGCGTAACGACGGTGTTTACCCTGGAAAATTCGCTGGAAATCGCAAAGGAGCGTTGCGCGATGGGCGATGAAGCAAGTGGCCGGCTGTGGTGCCGGCCAGCGTTAGGCTTTGGTCTTACCGGACGCTTTCGGTGCGTGCTTGAGCGCTTCAGGCACGCCATTGAGGAAGGCGTCGACCTGGCGCGCGATGTGGTCTTCGACGTTGTCGCTGACCGGCAATCCGTAGATCCATTTCCGCACGCCGAGATAGAAGATGCTGGCGTGCAGGCTCCAGATCAGCTCCAGGTCGATGTCGCGCTGCTTCGTGCTGGTCGATGCCGGGAGGTCATAGGCCGAGCGGATTTCCGCCATGACGGGCAGGAACACGCGTTCGCGCAGCCGCGACAGATATTTGGAGTTGATGCCTTCGCGCGTCAATCCGGCGAATATTAAAATCCGGATACATTCCGCGCCGCAGGATCACGCCGGCGTACGCCGAGTAGAACCTGACCATCCGTTCCTGAATCGGCACGGAGCGGTCTTTGATCAGGCATTCCCAACTCGTGTCCCATTGATAGACCTCTTCGTACACGCGGTCGATCAATGCTTCCTTGCTCGGAAAGTAGCGGTACAGAAGCGGTTGTGTCACGCCGAGTTGGCGCGCGAGTTCGCGGGTGCTGCCGGAGAATCCGTGTGTGGCGAAGTGGTCGACGGCCTTCAGCACGATCTGGCGCTCGCGTACTTCGGGGGCAAGGCGGCGCGTGATGCCCTTCTCGTTCTCATGCACCTCGCTCTTCGACGCTGCGTCGACCGTCGGTCCTTTTCTCGGCATGGTGTGTTCGGTACCCAGGATGTTCGGACGCATCATACAAAGATTACCCCGGTCTGGCTAGGCGAGGGCGCCCGGCGGCAGCGCCTGCTGAGCGTGCCGCAGGCAGGTCGGACGCGCGCGCAACGTCCGATGGCGATGTCGCGCGCGCTCACGGCGGATGCGCTTAGTACAAATTATTTGAACTGTACGTTCGGATTTTTCCGCGCATGCGAATTCGTCGC
>JARLJU010000156.1 GCA_031291055.1 Rudaea sp.
AGCGCTGATCGCGATCTACGACAACTGCAATTCCCTGCATACCAATGCATTCGACGAAGCGATCACCACGCGCACCGAGGATTCGGTACGCCGTGCGGTGGCCATCCAGTTGATCATCAACCGTGAATGGGGTCTGGCGAAGAATCAGAATCCGAATCAGGGCAGCTTCGTGATCGAGGAGCTGACTGATCTGGTGGAAGAGGCGGTACTGGCGGAATTCGATCGACTCACTGAGCGCGGCGGCGTGCTGGGCGCGATGGAAACCGGCTATCAGCGCGGGCGCATTCAGGACGAGTCGATGCTGTACGAGCATCGCAAGCACGACGGTTCGTATCCGATCGTCGGGGTGAACACGTTTTTGAGCACGCATCCGCACGAAGCGCCACAGCCGATCGCGCTGGCACGTTCCACTGACGAAGAGAAGCAGAGTCAGTTGAAGCGCCTACGCGATTTTCAGGCGCAGCACCGTGACGCAGCACCCGCGGCGCTTGAGCGCTTGAAGCGCGCCGTGATCGACGATGACAACGTGTTCGCGGTGCTGATGGACGTCGTGCGCGTCTGCTCGCTCGGGCAAATCACGCACGCGTTGTTTGAAGTGGGCGGGCAGTACCGCCGCAATATGTGAAGTTCAGGCGTGTTGCCAGTATGCGAGACCTGCATGCGAGTCAGCCTCAAGAGGTCGCATACAACGCCCGAGTGTGAATGCCGGACATGCTGCGGCTTCAGAATCGAGCCGCAGCAAACGTTCTAACCCAGCACTTACCGCGCGATGCCGAGCCGCGCTTTCGCGTCGTTATATTCCTTCGTCAAACGCTGAACCAACTCGCCGACACTCGGCACGTCGTCCATCAGGCCGACGCCTTGGCCTGCACCCCAGATGTCCTTCCACGCCTTCGCCTTGTCGCTGCCGAAGTTCATCGCAGTCTTGTCCGATTCCGGCAACGCGTCCGGGTCCAGCCCTGCGTTCAGGATACTTTCGCGGATGTAGTTGCCGTGCACGCCGGTGAACAGGTTCGTGTAGATGATGTCCGACGCGGTGGAATTGACGATTGCCTGCTTATAGCTGTCGACCGCGTGCGCTTCCTGGGTCGCGATGAAACGCGTGCCCATGTAGGCGAGGTCCGCGCCCATGGCCTGCGCGGCGAGAATCGAGCCGCCGTTGGCGATCGAGCCGGACAACACGATCGGGCCGTCGAACATGCGCCGCACTTCGCCGACCAGCGCGAACGGCGAGGTCGTGCCCGCATGGCCGCCGGCACCCGACGCCACCAGGATCAGCCCGTCGACGCCTGCTTCCAGCGCCTTCTGCGCATGCCGCAGGTTGATCACGTCGTGCAGCACGATACCGCCGTAGCTATGCACCGCGTCGACAATCTCACGCGCCGGGGCGCGCAGGCTGGTGATGAAAATCGGCACCTTGTGTTCGACGCACACACGCACGTCGTGCTCGAGCCGCGTATTCGACTGATGGACGATCTGGTTGACGGCGATCGGTCCGATGATCGC
>JARLJU010000157.1 GCA_031291055.1 Rudaea sp.
TATATGATTAGAAACAGTAACATAGTATGATCTTCTGACTGTATCTGTCTGGCTATGTTATTTGCTGCGCAAACAGGAGAAATGATGCAGACGCTCAGCAATATCTTCTGGCTGGGGACCAAGGAGCTGCGCAGTTTTTTCCGCGACTGGGTGCTGCTGGGGCTGGTGATCTATTCCTTCTCGCTGGCGATCGTCGCGCAGGCGCAGAGCAATGCGCAGGAATTGCACAACGCGTCGTTCGCTTACGTGGACGAAGACCATTCCGAGCTCTCGGGCCGCCTCGCGCGGGCCTTCCTGCCGCCCTATTTCCTGACCGCCGTCCCGGTGGGCCAGGGCGACATCGACCGTCTGATGAACACCGGGACCTATACGTTCATTCTCGACATCCCGCCCAATTTCGAGCGCGACCTGCTTGGCGGGCGGCGGCCGGTGCTCCAGCTCAATGTCGACGCCACGGCGTCGATGCAGGCGGGCATCGGCTCCGGCTACGCGCAGCAGATCCTCTCTGACGAGATCGCCAAATTCCTGACCCGGCAGGACCATCCGGCGCCCGCCCTCATCGGCCAGACGGTGCGGATCGCCTTCAATCCCAACCTGGTCACGGCCTGGTTTTCCAGCGTGATGGGCATCATCAGCTCCGTCACCATGCTGGCGATCATCCTGGCCGGCGCGGCGGTGGTGCGCGAACGCGAGCATGGCACGGTCGAGCATCTGCTCGTCATGCCTGTGACGCCGTTCGAGATCGCCATGGCCAAGATCTGGGCCAACAGCCTCATCATCGCCGGCGCTGTGTGGCTGTCGCTGATCTTCGTGGTCGAGCGCCTGCTGGCCATTCCCATCGAAGGCTCGATCCCACTGTTCATGTGCGGCGTCGCGCTCTACCTGTTCTTCGCGACCTCCGTCGGGATTTTTCTCGCGACCATCGCGCGGACCATGCCGCAACTCGGCTTGCTCTATCTTCTGGTCGCGGTGCCGCTGAACCTGCTGTCGGGCGGCAATACGCCGCTGGAATCCATGCCGCCCTTCCTGCGCACCATCATGCAGGCGTCGCCCTCAACCCATTTTGTCGCCATCGCGCAGGCGA
>JARLJU010000016.1 GCA_031291055.1 Rudaea sp.
AGGTCGGCGACACTTTGGTTTGATGTGCAGTTCGTCCGGTTCATGAGTAGGTTCCTTGCATGGTGGCGACGAACAGGTCGGCGACACTGGGTTTGTGCAGTTCGCCGAGTTCGGCCAGACGCGTGCGATCGGCGCCGTCGAACAGAAAAATCGACTTGCCGAAGATCTGCCGCTCATGCAGCGGCTTCAGCGCACGCGCCGCATCGGCTTTGTCCGGATTGACCATGACTTCGGCGAAGCGGTCACCGACCTGATCCATGGTCGCGTCGAGCACGATGCGGCCTTCGCGGATGAAGATGAGATCGGTGAGGATGTGTTCGATCTCCTCGATCTGATGTGTCGTCACCAGGATGGTCTTCTGCTCGTCGAAGTAGTCGTTGAGCAGACTCTGGTAGAACTCCTTGCGATACAGGATATCCAGGCCCAACGTTGGCTCATCGAGCACGAGCAATTTCGCGTCGATCGCCATCACCAGGGCCAGATGCAATTGCGCAATCATGCCCTTGGACAGTTCACGTACGCGCGAGGCCGGTTTGATCTTGGTGCGCGCAAGAAATGCCATACACTTCTCGCGTGAAAAGCGCGGATGCACGCCGCCGACGAAATCCACCGCCTCGCTCACGCGCAGCCAACGTGGCAGCACGGCGACATCGGCGATGAAGCAGACCTGCTGCATCAGTGCGTAGCGCTGGGAGCGCGGATCCATTCCCAGCACCGAGAGTTGGCCGTCGAATTCGGTCAGTCCGAGAATCGCTTTCAGCGCGGTGGTCTTGCCTGCGCCGTTCGGTCCGACCAGGCCGACGATTCGTCCGGGCAATATGTCCAGATTGACGTTGTCCAGCGCGACCGTCGTGCCGTAACGCTTGCTCAGACCGCGTGCGCGAACGACAGGATTTTCAACCGCGGGATTTTCGACGCTGTTCATGCCTGCGCTCCCGCGGGCTTCTGCGCCTGATCGGCAGCCGCACGGTCGAGCAGGGTTTTTAGATCCAGCCCCATACGCCGTAGCCGCGCATAAAGCATCGGCCATTCTTCGCGCAGAAAGCGCTCGCGTTCGGATTGCAGCAGCGCTTCGCGCGCACCTTCGGTCACATACATGCCCAGTCCTCGCCGTTTGTCGACTAATTGTTCGTCCACCAGTTCCTGGTATGCCTTGGACACGGTAATCGGATTGAGTTGAAAATCCGCCGCGACCTGGCGTACCGAGGGCAGCGCGTCCCCCTGTTTCAACACGCCGTCCAGGATCATCGCCACCACGCGGTCGCGCAGCTGGCGATAGATCGGCGCGTTATCGTTCCAGGTAATGCTCATGCTTTATTCCTTGCTCACGCGCGGCAGCGCCTTGCCAAAAGAATAGTAGGGCATGTCCAGACGCAGACTGCGCAGCGACACGGTCGTGTCGAACATGGGCCGGTTCCGGGCTGCATCCACAAAATCGGGTACTTCGTCGAATTCCGTGGTCTCGCCGTTCATCGCGGCGGCAATCTCTGCGGCGCTCGGGCGCACGTTGATCGTCGGCAGGACCACTGCAGGCGCCTGCGTGGTTGCGACGGCAACATTCATGGTGGCCACGGTGGGTGCAGCCGGCAGCTTTCCTTGCGCCGGGTTTTGATGCGTCATCGCGATCGTCAGTCCGAAGCCCATGATGAACAACATCGTGGCTCGGATCAGCAAGGCTTGCATGTTCATTCCGTTCTCCTGGGGGTGCGCTGTAGTTATACTGTTGTATCTAAGTATAACACCAGTTCGAAACATGTCAAGCAGCGCTGCTTGCCGCCAAAAAGAACGAGTTGATTTGATTGGCTTCTTGTCGCTATTGCAAAGCAGTATATGAAGGAAAATCAGCTTATTAGCTGATTTTCCTATCGCGACTTATCACACGGCACGTGCAAGCGCGGCCTAGCCGCGTGGACGGATAAGGCCCAGAGCTTCAAGCTTGAGCACAATGCGCTGCACCGCCTCGTCCGGATTGATATCGCTGGTGTCGATACGCAATTCCGCGTGTTCGGGGACTTCGTAAGGGTCGCTGACGCCGGTGAATTCCTTCAATTTTCCGGCACGTGCCAGCGCGTACAGGCCTTTGCGATCCCGTGTTTCGCATACTGCGATCGGCGTGGATACGTGAATCTCAACGAACAGCCCGTGTTCCTCGATCATCTGGCGAACCTCGTCGCGCGCCAGCGCATACGGTGCGATCGGGGCGCAGATGGCGACGCCGCCATTTTTCGTGATTTCGCTGGCGACAAAGCCGATGCGCAGGATGTTGAGGTTGCGATGATCCTTGGAAAATCCCAGTTCGCTGGACAGATGTTTGCGTACGACGTCGCCGTCGAGCAGGGTTACCGGGCGTGTACCCATTTCCAGCAGCCGCACCAGCAGCGCATTGGCGAGGGTGGACTTGCCCGATCCGGACAAGCCGGTGAAGAACACGGTGAAACCCTGTTTGTGCCGCGGCGGATGCGTGCGTCGCAATTCCTCGATCACTTCCGGGTAGGTGAACCATTCAGGGATCTCCAGGCCCTCATGCAGACGCCGACGCAGTTCCGTGCCTGAAATGTTCAGCTGCGTTTCGCCCGGCTGAACTTCATTGGCCGGTACGTATTGCGCACGCTCGGCCACGTACACCATTTCCTGGAACGGCACCATCGTGATGCCGAGTTCATCGCGGTATTTGTGCACCAGCTCTTGTGCATCATAGGGACCATAGAACGGCTTGCCCGCCGAGTCCTTGCCCGGACCGGCATGATCGCGGCCGACGATGAAATGGGTACAGCCGTGATTCTTGCGGATGATCGCGTGCCACAGCGCTTCGCGCGGGCCGCCCATGCGCATCGCCAGCGGCAGCAGACTGAGCATGCTGGTTTGCTCGGGATAGTGTGCGATGAGTTTTTCGTAACAGCGCACGCGTGTGTAGTGATCGATATCGCCGGGTTTGGTCATGCCGACGCTGGGATGGATGAGCAGATTGGCTTCGGCGATCTGCGCCGCGCGGAACGTCAGTTCCAGATGCGCGCGATGCATCGGATTGCGTGTCTGGAACGCAACGATGCGCTGCCAGCCGAGCTTCTCGAAATGTTCGCGCAGATCACGCGGGGTGAGGCGCAGGTGCCGGAAATCATAGTGGCGCGGGGCTTCCAGTCCACGTATGCGGCCGCCGAGGTAGATCGGATGCGTCCTGGTCAGCAGGTGGCTGGCGCCGGCGTGCAGCTTGTCCGTGGTGCCGAACACTTCGCGCGCCTCCTGTTCGAGGTCGGCGGCCCACTGGTCTTCCAGATCGAGCACGGCAAGGGCGACGCCTTCCGGATCGCGCAGCGCGATCTGCTTTGCGCCTCCGAGCTTGTCGGCGAACTCGCGCGGCACGTCGAGCGTGACCGGCATCGGCCACAGCACGCCGGACGCCAGCCGCATCTCACGGCAGACACCGGAGTAATCGGCGCGGGTCATGAATCCTTCGAGGGGCGAGAACGCGCCGCTGAGCAACATTTCCAGGTCGCACATCTGGCGCGGAGTCAGATCCCACGCCGGCATGTGCGCCGCTTCGCGTTTGAGTGCCACGCGTTCGGCGGCGGGGACGATCTGCAGGTTTACGAGGCGGCCGCCGTGCGGCGCGATGAGCTGGGACATGAGGTTTCCAACAGGCAAAGGAACGGGACGAGGAGGGACAAACCGCAAATTATACGGCAGCTCGCGCCCGATTGCCCCTGATCCGCCATGGCGGAATCGTCTGATCTTATGCTACTGCGGCTTCCTCGATCGCGGTTTGCGCATTCAGCCAGTCGCTTTCCAAGCGATCGTGTTCCGCCACGAGCCTTGCAGCTTTCTGCGTCAGCTCGGCGACACGTGCGCTCTGCTCGTTTTCGTAGGCCTGAGGATCGCCAAGCGCGGCATCGATGTCGGCTTTTTCGCGAACGATCTGCGCCATGCGTCTTTCAATGCGCTGCAACTGCTCGCGCAAAGGTGCCAGGCGCGCGCGCTGTTCCGCACGCGCACGGCGTTCGTCCTTGCGCGATCCGGATGTTGCCGCGACGGATTGCACTGCCGACGTTGCATCGTTGCGCATGACCAGACGCGCATAGTCGTCCAGATCGCCGTCGTAGGGAACAACGCGACCGCCGCCGACATGCAGCAAGGTATCGCAGCAGGTGCGGATCAGGGCGCGATCGTGGGCGACCAGGACCAGGGCGCCGGTGAAGTCGTTGAGTGCTTCGGTCAGCGCCTCGCGCATGTCCAGATCAAGGTGGTTGGTCGGTTCGTCGAGCAGCAGGAGATTCGGGCGCTGGTAGATGGTCAGGGCCAGACACAGGCGCGCCTTCTCACCGCCGGAAAAAGGCGCGACGGGCGTCAGAGCACGCTCGCCGGAAAAGCCAAAGCCGCCGAGGAAATCGCGAGCGGCGCGTTCGCCCATGCGCGCGTCCAGCCGCAACAGATGCTCCGCCGGCGTGGCCGCCGGATCGAGCTGTTCGAGCTGGTGCTGGGCGAAGTAGCCGATGGCAAGATCCCGCGCGACTATGCGTTCGCCGGCCAGCGGCGCTGCGGTGCCGGCGAGCAGTTTTATCAAGGTGGATTTCCCCGCGCCGTTCGCGCCCAGCAGGGCTATGCGATCGCCGGGTGCCAGGATCAGCTTCAGGTCATCCAGCACGCGGCGTTCGCCGTAGCCGGCAGCGGCATGGTCGAGCTTGAGCAAGGGTACAGGCAGCGATACCGGCTCGCGGAACGTGAATTGTATACTCGACGCCGCGCGCACCGGCGCTATCTCCACCATGCGTTCAAGCGCCTTGATGCGGCTTTGCGCCTGCCGCGCCTTGGTTGCCTTGGCGCGAAAGCGGTCGACGAAATGCTGCAGGTGAGCGCGTTCGCGCTGCTGTTTCTCGAACTGGGATTGCTGTTGTACCAGGCGTTCGGCGCGCTTGCGCTCGTAGCCGGTCAGATCGCCGCTGAACAGTTCTGCTTTTTGCTCGGCGATGGCCAGGACATGAGTGACGACGGCGTCGAGGAATTCGCGGTCGTGCGAGATCAGCAACAACGTGCCCGGATAGCGTTTGAGCCAGGTTTCCAGCCACAGCACCGCATCCAGGTCCAGGTGATTGGTCGGTTCGTCCAGCAGCAACAGATCCGACCGGCACATCAGCGCCTGGGCCAGGTTCAGGCGCATGCGCCAGCCACCGGAGAACTCGGCGACGCTGCGGTTTTCGTCGCCCGGAGCGAATCCCAGGCCGTGCAGCAGCTCGGCGGCGCGCGCCGGTGCGGCATAGCCGCCGATCACGAGCAGGCGTTCATGCAGGCTAGCCTGGCGCATGCCGTCGTGCGCGGCTTCCGCTTCGGCGAGGGCGCGTTCGATTTCGCGATATTCGATATCGCCGTCCAGCGCATAGTCGAGTGCGCTGACATCCAAGGCAGCCACCTCTTGGCGCACATAGGCCAGCGTCCAGTCGCGCGGGCGTTCAAAGTGACCAGCGTCGGGTGCTATTTCGCCGGCGACAAGCGCCAGCAGGCTGGATTTGCCGGCGCCGTTGCGGCCGGTGATGCCCACGCGCCAGCCGGCGTGCAGCGCTACGCTGACGTCGTCGAGCAAAAGCAGTGGGCCGCGCCGCAGCGCGAGGTGATCGAATCGTATCATCCGGGTATTTTAGCCTGCTGCGATGCAGCGTGTCGCGAAAATGAATGGCAGCCCCGTGTTTGGGGAACCTCCTCCTGTTTGGGGAACCTCGCGCGCCCACTACAGTCCAACCGCCGCCAGTGTTTGCCTTCGGCCTTGCGGAACCGCACAATACGCGGCCCCATAAGCAGTCCCTCGCGGGATTTCAGTGGTGTCGCTGGAAGCCGCATGGCTGGCAAAAATTCATTCCATCAGGAGTACACATGACTCAGTTTCTGCGCAAGACCCTGGTCGCCGCTGCTGTTGCGGCCGCGATCACCGTCGCTAGCTCGGCTTCGGCCGCCGACCCAAAGCCGGCCACGCCCGCCGCGCCTGCGGCCGCAGCCGCCAAGCCGGCTGCGGATACCGCCGCCATCGACGCCAAGTTCAAGGGCGACAAGAAGGCCGAATACAGCTACATGGTCGGCATGGACGTGGGCCGTGGCCTGGGTTCGATCAAGGAAGAGATCGACCTCGCCACCGTGATCGCCGCCTTGCAGGCCACGATCAAGGGCGAGAAAACCACGCTGACCGAAGCTGAAGCCCTGACCGTGCGTCAGGAATTCATGCAGAAGCTGCAGGCGCGTCAGGCTGCAAAGACCAAGGAAGATGCCGAGAAGAACCAGAAGGAAGGCGACGACTTCCTGGCCAAGAACAAGAGCAAGAAGGGCGTCAAGGTTACCGCCTCGGGCCTGCAGTACGAAGTGGTCAAGGAAGGCACTGGTCCGAAGCCGAAGGCGACTGACTCGGTCAAGGTCGACTACACCGGTACCAAGATCGACGGCACCAAGTTCGACAGCTCGGTCGATCGCGGCCAGCCGGCGACGTTCCCGCTCAATGGTGTCATTCCGGGCTGGACCGAAGGCATGCAGCTCATGCCCGTGGGTTCGGAATACAAGTTCTACATTCCGGCCAAGCTCGCCTACGGCGAACATGGCCCTGGCCCGATCGGCCCGAATGCGACCCTGATCTTCGACGTCAAGCTGATCGACATCGAAGCACCGGCCGCAGCGGCCAAGCCGGCCATCGTGCCGCCGCCAAAGCCTGCAGAAAAGCAGTAACCGTTTCATTCCACTTGACGCGAAAGGCGCGGATTCCGCGCCTTTCGTTTTTTGCAGGCAACCGAATTCCCCGTGATGCGGGTTCTTGCAGGCGCTTGGCCCGAAGCCGGGCCGCTCACTACAATGCGCACTCCGCACGCAAGTGCAGGCGCCGTCCACTGGAATCCCGATGCGCATCACCATCTTTGGTACCGGTTATGTTGGCCTGGTCACCGGAACCTGCCTTGCCGACGTCGGCAACGATGTGGTCTGCATGGATGTCGACGCAGACAAGATGGAGCGCCTGGAACGCGGCGAGATGCCGATTTTCGAACCCGGTCTGGCCGAACTGGTAGAGGCCAACCGCGCGACCGGGCGTCTGCGCTTCAGCACGGATGCGCTCGGCGCGATCGCACACGGCCAGATGCTGTTCATCGCCGTCGGCACGCCGCCGGATGAGGACGGCAGTGCTGATCTGTCGCATGTGCTCAGCGTTGCCCGCGATATCGGCCGGCACCTGGACGCGTACGCGGTCGTGGTCAACAAGTCCACGGTGCCGGTCGGTACGGCCGATCGCGTGCGCGAGGCGATTGCCGCCGAACTGGCCGCACGTAGTGTAAAAGTGGATTTCGATGTCGTTTCCAATCCGGAATTCCTCAAAGAAGGCGACGCGGTCAAGGATTGCCTGCGCCCGGACCGCATCGTGCTTGGCTCGGACAGTGCGCGTGCGATCGAATTGCTGAAAACCTTGTACGCACCGTTCAACCGCAATCACGAACGTATCGTGCTGATGGACGTGCGCTCGGCCGAACTGACCAAGTACGCCGCCAATGCGATGCTGGCGACCAAAATCAGCTTCATGAACGAAATGGCGAATATTGCCGAGCGCGTCGGCGCCGACATCGAGCTGGTGCGGCACGGCATCGGCTCGGACCCGCGCATCGGCTATTCGTTCATCTATCCCGGCGCCGGCTATGGCGGCTCGTGTTTCCCGAAGGATGTGCGGGCGCTGGAACGCACCGCGCGCAGTCATGCCTACGAGGCGCGCCTGCTCACCGCGGTCGAGGCTGTCAATCGCGACCAGAAGGAAAAACTGTTCGAGCTGATCGCACGACATTTTTGCGCAAATCTCGCCGGCAAGACCATCGCCGTGTGGGGGCTGGCGTTCAAGCCCAACACCGATGACATGCGCGAGGCGCCCAGCCGGCGTCTGCTCGAGCAGCTTTTCGCTGCCGGCGCCAAGGTGCGCGCGCATGATCCGGAAGCGCACGCCGAAGCGCTGCGGATCTACAGCCAGCGCGCCGATTTCACGCTGTGCGACGAACCCTATTCGGCCCTTGACGGCGCCGACGCGCTCGCCATCGTCACCGAATGGAAGGCATTCTGGAGTCCGGATTTCACACGCATCCGCAAGAGCCTGCGGACGCGGGTGATCTTCGACGGACGCAACATCTACGAACCGCGGGCCGTCGAGGCTGCCGGGATTGCCTACTACGGCATCGGTCGCGGCCGCAGCATGCAGCACGTGGAGAGGGGCACATGAGTTTCGGCCTGCGACTGGACCAGGCACGAATCGCAGTCATCGGTCTGGGCTATGTCGGCCTGCCGCTCGCGGTCGCGCTGGGTCGCGAGTTCTCGACCCTGGGTTTCGACATCGATGCCGTGCGTGTGGCCGAACTTGGTGCAGGCCGCGATGCTACAGGCGAAATTGAAGCGGCCGAGCTGAGTGCGGCGACGAAGCTGAGCTTTGGCACGGATATGGCCTTGCTGCACGCCTGCAATGTATACATTGTCGCCGTGCCGACGCCGGTCACGCCGCACAAGTGGCCGGATCTGACCCCGTTGATCGCAGCCAGCCAGACAGTCGGCAAGGCGCTTTCGCGTGGCGCGATCGTCATCTACGAATCGACGGTCTATCCCGGCGCCACCGAGGAAGTCTGCGTGCCCGCCCTGGAGAAGGCATCCGGCTTGCGCTGCAACGTCGATTTTTTCGTCGGCTACAGTCCGGAGCGCATCAATCCGGGCGACAGGACGCGCCGGCTTGGAGATATCGTCAAGGTCACGTCGGGCTCGACGCCTGAAGCGGCGGAATTCGTCGACGCGCTGTATTCGCGCATTGTTCGCGCCGGCACCTATCGTGCGCCGAGTATCCGCGTGGCCGAGGCTGCCAAGGCGGTCGAGAATACGCAGCGCGATGTGAACATCGCACTGGTCAACGAGCTGGCATTGATCTTCGGCCGTCTGGGGCTGGATACCGAGGAAGTGCTCAAGGCCGCAGCGACAAAGTGGAATTTTCTCAATTTCCGTCCGGGCCTCGTCGGCGGCCACTGCATCGGCGTCGACCCGTACTATCTGATCCACAAGGCGAACGAGGCACGGCATCATCCGGAACTGATCAGCGCCGCGCGTCGCATCAATGAGGGCATGAGCGCCCATGTCAGCGCGCAGGTGCTGCGGTTGATGGCGCTCAAGCAGATCAATATCGTCGGCAGCCGCGTTCTTGTCCTGGGGATCACTTTCAAGGAGGATTGCCCGGACTTGCGCAACACGCGCGTGCGCGAAATCGTCGATGAATTGCGCGCCTGCCATGCACAAGTCGATGTCCACGATCCACATGCCGACAAGGACGAATGCGAACGCGAATGCGGCATCCGGCCGATCGCGCAGCCACAGGCAGGCAGCTACGACGCGATCGTGCTGGCTGTGGCGCATCGTGAATTTCGCGCACTCGGGGTGGCCGGCATCCGCGCATTCGCCAAGCCCAGCGCCGTGATCTACGACGTGAAATACCTGTTGCCCGCGAATGCGGTCGACGGCCGCCTGTGATCGGGCCTGAGCAATGTAGCCCGATGCATGGAAGGCCGATGTAGTTGAATACGGCACAATTGAAGACGATGGAAGCGGACAGCGAGGGTTGCATGGACAAGAAACGTGCACTGATTACCGGCATCACCGGCCAGGATGGCGCGTACCTGGCGGAGTTGCTGCTGCGCAAGGGCTATGAAGTGCACGGCATCAAGCGCCGCGCGTCGTCGTTCAACACCGAACGCATCGATCATCTTTACCACGAGCTCGACGAGGCCGTGCCCAAGGTCGCGCTGCACTACGGCGACATGACCGACTCGATGAGCCTGTTGCGCGTGATCCGGCTGGTGCAACCGCACGAAATCTACAATCTCGCGGCGCAGAGCCATGTCGCGGTCTCGTTCGAGGAGCCGGAATACACCGCCAATGCCGATGGCCTGGGCGCGCTGCGCGTACTCGAGGCGATGCGCGTGCTCGGGCTAGGCGAAACCTGCCGGTTCTATCAGGCCTCGACATCGGAACTCTACGGCTCAGTGCGCGAGACGCCACAGACCGAACGCACGCCGTTCCATCCGCGCTCGCCGTACGGCGTCGCCAAGCTCTACGCCTATTGGACCGCCGTGAATTACCGGGAAGCCTACGGCATGTACGCCTGCAACGGCATACTTTTCAACCATGAATCGCCGATCCGCGGCGAGACCTTCGTCACGCGCAAGATCACGCGTGGCCTCGCGCGCATTTTTCACGGGTTGCAGAACTGCCTGTACCTGGGCAATCTCGATGCGAAGCGCGACTGGGGGCACGCGCGCGATTACGTCGAGATGCAGTGGCTGATGCTGCAGCAGGACGAGCCGCGCGACTACGTGATTGCCACCGGCATTCAGCACTCGGTGCGCGAGTTCGTGCGCACGGCAGCGGCCGAGATGCGCATCGAGCTTGAATTCCGCGGCAGCGGCGCCGAGGAACACGCCGTCGCAGCCAGCGTTTCCGCTGCCGGTGCTAAGATCAAGTCCGGCGACGTTATCGCGCGCATCCATCCGCAGTACTATCGACCTGCCGAAGTGGACACGTTGCTCGGCGATGCGAGTCTGGCGCGCGAGCAGCTTGGTTGGGCGCCGAAAATCTCGTTTGCCGAACTGGTACGCGAAATGGCGGCAGCCGATCTCGCACTTGCCGAGCACGAGGCCGGCGGCGCGGCCGGCGCACGCCACGGTCGTCACCTGATCGATTCGTTCTGAGGCGGCGATGAACATGTCTCTGGAGCAACGTCTGGGCGAACTTGAAGTGCGCATCGCCTTCATCGAGAACACGCTGCAAGTGCTGGATGGCGCCGTCGCCGCGCAGGACCGCTTCATCGTGCAGTTCCGGCGCGAGTTCGAGCTGTTGCGTGGCGAGCTCGCCCAGGTCAGGGTCGCGCTTTCCGACGAAGCAGGCGACGAGCCGCCCCCACCTCACTATTGATGCGTTCATCGATGATCGCGAAGATCGAGAAGCGGCCGTCCATGGCCGCACTTTCAAAGTAGAACAACGCCATGGCAGATTCCTTACGCGATCAATTGCTGAAAAGTGGACTTGTGCAGAAATTCAAGTCCGAGACCAGGCCCGAGCGTCCGTCGCGGCAGCCGCAACCCGTACGTGCGCCAAAACCGCCACGGGTTTCGGCGCCGAGAGCGCCCGCCAATTCCGATGTTGACCTGGCCCGTGCCTACGCTCTGCGCGCCAGGCAGGAGAAGGACGAACGCGAACGTATCCAGCGCGAGGCCGAAAGCGCCGCGCGCGAAAAAAAGGAGCGCAAGCAGAAACTGGCTGCGGTGCTCGATGGCAAGGCATTGAATTCCGCCGAAGCCGACGTACCAAGACACTTCCCGCACGGCAACAAGATCCGCCGCGTCTACTGCACGCCCGACCAGCTCAGCCGGCTCAATCGCGGCGAACTTGCGGTCGTGCAGCTGGCCGGACGTTACCTGCTCGTCCACCGCGAAATTGCGAATCAGGCACATGAAATTCAGGCCGAATCGCTGGTCTTGCTGTGCGATCCCGATGCACCCGGTGAGGACGACGTGCCGGCGGATTTGGTGTGGTAGATCACAATTCGCCGGAGCCGTGCTGGCGACGCTGAACTGACGGCGTATTATTGCGATCGTTGCCTCTCCACCGGGATGCCGTCATGTCGCACCGAATCTCCGCATTTGCATTGGGCATTGCTGTTCTGGCCACTCCGTTTGCGACACCGGCCGCGACCCTGCCGCAGTTCACACAACCGAATGCGGTCTGGAATGAAGACGTCAGCAATGCACCGTTGCGAACCAATTCTGCGGCTATGATGACGCGGCTGGAAACGATTGCCGCATCACGCACCGGAGCCGGCAAGTGGGGCGGGGACCCGAACCCCAGCAATCCCAGTGCTCCATCCAACGTCGATTTCCAGATCGACATGTCCGACTTTTATGTTCTGCACGCGAACAATTCCACTCCGACCGAGGCGGTTGTCGCGTGGCCGGATGCCGGAGACTACTATTCACCGGATTGCCAGAATCCCGGACCGCAATTCCAGTTTCCTGTGCCGGTCGTTGGCGGCATCGAGGGCACGTCTCCCCCGGCCTATTCCTGTAATGCAAACGACAACGATTGTCATTTGCTGGTAAGCAACGATGCGACCAACGTGTTGTATGAGGCTTACAACACCAGCAGCGCGAACGCTTCGGGCGTTCAAGCCCGATGTGCGCTCACATGGGATTTGACGAAGGTGTACCCCCGCTACGGTCGTGGCGAGCATTGCACCAGCGCCGACGGCGCGGGGTTTCCGATGGCACCACTGATGCTGAACGCCGATGAAGTGTGGGCGGCAGCGCAGTCCGGTGGCGACATCGGCCATGCCATCCGCTTCATCCTCGGCAATAGCCGGATGGCCCAGGGTACGCACGTGCACCCCTCATCGCATGGCACGTCCGCGACGTCGGATACCAATGCGAACGCGGTGCCATACGGTTCGCACCTGCGGCTCAAGTCGACTTTCGATGCAAGCAGTTTCAGCACCAATCCCGCCGTGCTCGCGATTGTGCGGTCACTGCAGAATTACGGAATGTTTCTTTCCGACGGCGGCACGATTCCATTGTCAGCCGATACCGATACTTACACTACGCACAAGTGGTCGGATGCGGACATGAACATGGATTCGCATTCACTGTTCGGAATCAATCCTACCGACTTCGATGTCGTTGACGCGGGGGATCCGATTACCGACAGCGGCAACTGCACGTTGACCCCGGCCGATTTCATTTTCATCGACGGGTACGACTACTGAGCGCTGCAAATTCAGAAATTCCCTCATCACCTGCTTGCTTTGGCAAAGCCAACCGAATTCAATTGCCCCGAGGCATGTACCTGCCGCGTATGCCGCCAAGGCGCGCACCTCACACCGCATGACGGACATCCGATCGCGGCGAAAGATATCGCGAACCGGTCACGTCAGGAACACGGGCATCAGGGATGATCCGAAGCACGGGCAGAATTGCGTCCGTGCATCGGATGCTCACTTTCGGTCGATTTGAATGTTTTCCTTAGCGCCGCTGTTCGAGACGGCGATCATGAGGCCGAGACCGATCGCGATGACGATACCGATCGCAGTCCAGGTCGTACCGATCCTGTCGAGGATACCCACTTTCCAGAGTGCGGCGAGGACGCCACCAAGCAGGATCATGAAGCCGACGAAATACACGCTTGTCCATTTCATTCTTGATCTCCTATCGCGACAAATGCTGAATCTACAAGAGGTGGATTGACGCTTGCGTACACAGGTTAATCCTCTTTCGATGAACGGATGCTATCGGGTCGCGCCGATATCGCAGATACCGCGCAAAGGAGCCTCGGTTGGGGGCCGCGAACCACGGTGGCGTAGACTTCCGGGTTGTGGTCGCGCACTGTAGCGTGGGCCAAGCATGAATGCACTGCTGCTGGCGTGCTCCGTGTTCAGGACACTTTTTCATGAACAAGAGTGCGACGACCAAAGACGAATCCCCTTCTCGGCTCATCGACGCGAGGATAAAGGAGCTTGACGACTGGAGGGGCGAGACGCTCTCCCATGTCCGCGCGCTCATCAAACAAGCTGACCCGAAGGCGGTCGAGGAGTGGAAGTGGAGAGGAGTTCCCGTCTGGTCTCACGATGGAATAATCTGCACGGGCGAGACGTACAAGAGCGTCGTGAAGCTCACTTTCGCCAAGGGCGCTTCGCTCAAGGATCCTTCAGGACTATTCAACTCCAGTCTTGAAGGCAACACCAGACGCGCCACCGATATTCATGAAGGTGATGAACTAGATGAGCAAGCCTTCAAGGCGCTCGTACGCGCCGCTGCAGCCCTGAACAGGTCAGCGGCCCGACAAGTCGAAGCCCATGCGATGTCCGCAGCTGTTGCTTGTCGCTCCTCCGGCGAGCCTGCCGCGTACGCGGAGATCGACTTGCGCAATCTGGGGGGGCTCAATGCGGCGGCTGGCAGCGGAGAGGCCGCGAACCAGCACTACGCTGCGATAGCTCGCATCGTTCGCGATGCCGCGGAGTCTATGACACCGGACGAAGCCAACACATATATGGCTAAGCATTCGACATAGGCCATCATCGGAGCGAAAGCTGCCGCCAACGCAGATCGCGCCATCCTGCAGAACAAGAATAAGTTCACTTCCGGATGCAAGGCGTGGATTGCTACAAGGAGCATTCCAAGCCTGGAGCCATAGGCGATGCGCTGTTCCAATCAGGTGCCGGATTCGCTCTTGAGAATCCGTTCATCGATGAGCCGTCGCGCATCGACAGGGGAATGAAGAACGCTACGACTGCCGAGCACTTCCTCGGCGAGCAAGCGAGAAGCGCCTTGATTCCTCCAGACGTTCAGCGGTGGGCAAAGGATCACGACACAGCAGCTAGGCGCGTGCCGCATACGCCGATTCAGGAGCTTGAGGTTGGCATTCCTGGGCTATGGGAAAACGTGCCAACGAGGTAAGGCGTTTATTGCAGCGGATGGGCGCTGTACAACTCGGTCCAGTAGTTCTCGCCCTGTTCCTTCGCTCTGCGCGCGTAGAAGGGAATTGATGAGAGCTGCTCTTTGAGCCGTAGCCCACTCAATCGACGGCGTTCCACTTCCGCTTCCGTCAGGCTCGCCACTCCGTTCACCCATTGCAGGCGCGGACTGTTCCGGCCCTCGGCCAGCAGCACCGCCATCGTTCTGCCCGCGGCTTGCGAGAAGGGCGTCGAAGTCTTCCCTGGTAAAAGGGGCGCCATTTCGTTCAAGCTGATCGGTTTGGGGAATGTAGAAGTCATAGTTTGGCCATTGCTTGGTGGGACGGGATACGAAGTGATCCGATTGAGCGAATAGTTAGGCCGCGGGTGCGGTGAAGTTAAGCCAATCGCCATCAGGTAGGCGTACCTGAAATTCACGCTGACCATACGGCATGTTCTTGATGGCTTCTACTCGACTAGCCGGTAGCCTAGCGAGTTGGGGGCCAAGCTTGGCGTACATCGCATCGATGTCAGCGACATCAATGCAAATTACTACTCTGGCTTTCCCGTCCGGATTGAGTTTGCGCGTTGGTTCTTCAAGCAGGCGTAGGCCGCACGCACCAAGCTCAATATAGGCGTAGTTGGCGTGACGGTGCTTGAGATCGAATGCGAGAACATCGCAGAAGAAAAAAAGCGCCTCACGCATGTCTGGCACATGCAGAAATGGCGTGATTTGGTAGATACCATCCACACGGCCCTCCCAAGGCGGTGCGTCGGGCGGGCTAACGCTTTATGTCTTGGAATATCCGTACTCTAATCGTCGAGAGCCCGGTGTGCGAGCCCGATAACGCTTTGGTGTAAACGGCACCGTAGCTCAGCAAGGGGCCGCACACCGGATCTCACGTTTTACGCCCGAACAGTTG
>JARLJU010000158.1 GCA_031291055.1 Rudaea sp.
TCCGCAACGCCAAACGCCGGCTCGAACTGATCGGCGAGCACGCCGGCATCCATGTCTACGATGACTTCGCCCATCACCCCACGGCGATCCGGACGACGCTGGCCGGCCTGCGCGCGCGCGTCGGCAGGGACCGCATCCTGGTCGGCATGGAGCCGCGTTCCAATTCCATGCGCCTGGGCGCGCACGCCGATGAACTGGCGCCGTCGCTGATCGATGCCGATGGCGTGGTGTTCCTGCGCAGGCCCGGGCTGGCGTGGGACGCCGACCGTGTCATCACGGCGCTCGGCGGCCGCGGCCAGACGGCAGCCGACGTGGACGCACTGATCGCTGCCCTGGTCGGCATGGCGCGCCGCGGCGACCATGTCGTGTTCATGTCCAATGGCGGCTTCGAGAATGCGCCACGGCGGTTTCACGCGGCGTTGTTTTAGCGATCATCCCTGATCGCGCAAATCAAACATCGACCGTCCAGCGCACTATTCACGCAGACTTCCGTCTGCCAGCGCGTACACCTACACTCTACCCGTGGCGCTGACCGATATCCCGCTGTTTCCGCTCAACACCGTCCTGTTTCCCGGCGGCCCCCTGAGCCTGCGCATCTTCGAGCGACGCTACCTGGACCTGGTGCGCGACTGTGCGCGCAACGGCAGCGGTTTCGGGGTGTGCCTGATCCTGCACGGCAACGAATCCGGCGAAGCGGCGGTGCCGGCTGCGGTGGGTACCTTTGCGCGCATTGTGGATTTCTGCACTTTGCCGGATGGCCTGCTTGGCATCAGCGCCGAGGGTGGTGAACGTTTCCATGTCGACAGTTCACGCGTACGTGACAACGGCCTGGCCCATGGCACGGTGCGCTTCTGGCCGGACGAGCCGGTGGTCGCCTTGCCGCCGGAATTCGTCCTGCTGGCCACGATCCTTGAACGCCTGCTGGAACAGCCGGGCAGCGCGTTCGCAAAAGCCGACCGGCATTCATTCGACGATGCAAGCTGGGTAGGCTTCCGGCTGGCCGAAGCACTGCCGCTGGAAAACCGCGAACGCCAGCATCTGCTGCAGATCACCGATCCGCTGGAACGTCTGGCGCAATTGACGCACTATCTGCCACGTTTCCAGCGTGCCTGACATGTCGACGGCGCGCTTGCTCGGGAAAACCATGACGACGCTGAAAGGCAAGACCCTGTTCATCACCGGCGCCTCGCGCGGGATTGGCCTCGCCATTGCCCTGCGCGCCGCGCGCGACGGCGCCAATGTCGCCGTAGCGGCAAAGTCCGATGTGCCTAATCCTAAGCTTCCGGGCACGATCCATACTGCGGCGGCGGCGGTCGATGCGGCCGGCGGCAAGGGACTGGCGATCAAGTGCGACATCCGCGAGGAAGACAGCGTGCGCGCGGCGGTCGAGCACACCGTGCAGTACTTCGGCGGCGTCGACATCCTCGTCAACAATGCCAGCGCGATCTGGCTGCGCGGTGCGCTCGACACGCCGATGAAGCGCTTCGACCTGATGCAACAGGTCAATGCCCGCGGCAGCTTTCTGTGTGCACAGGTTTGCCTGCCGCACCTGCTGCGCGCGGCAAATCCGCATGTTCTCACTCTCGCGCCGCCGCCATCATTCGATCCGAAGTGGTGGGCGCCGCACACGGCGTATACCCTGGCGAAAATGGGCATGAGCTTCGTCACTCTCGGCCTGGCCGCGGAATTCGGCCCACGTGGTGTCGCGGTCAATGCACTGTGGCCGCGCACGCTGATCGCGACCGATGCGCTGAACATGATTCCCGGCGTCACGGCGGCCAATGGGCGCAAGCCCGAGATCATGGCCGATGCGGCGCAGCTCATCCTGACGCGGCCTGCGCAAGGCTTCAGTGGCCGTTTCCTGATCGACGACGACGTGCTGCGCCAGGCCGGCATAACCGATTTCAGCCGCTACGTGACCGACCCTGCCGCACGGCTGCTGCCCGATCTGTTTCTTGACTAGATATTCCGGAACAACGGAGAAAGTGTAGTGCGCTATCTGCACAGCATGGTCCGCGTGCGCGACCTGGAAGCGTCGCTGCGCTTTTATTGCGAAGGACTCGGCTTGCGCGAGGTCCGCCGCCAGGAAAATGCCCAGGGCAAGTTCACCCTGGTTTTCCTGTCAGCGCCTGATTCGCCCGAAGCCGAAATCGAGCTGACCTACAACTGGCCCGCCTTCGACGGCGCGCCGACCCAGGACTACGGCAGCGCGCGCAATTTCGGCCATCTCGCGTTCCGCGTCGATGACATCTACGCCATCTGCGTGCATCTGCGGGCCATGGGCGTCACGATCAATCGCCCGCCACGCGACGGCCACATGGCCTTTGTACGGTCGCCGGACCTGATCTCGATCGAACTGCTGCAGGAAGGGAATCGCCTGTCGCCGCAGGAGCCGTGGGCGTCGATGCCCAATAGCGGCATCTGGTAGCGATCAGATCAGATCAGGTCAGGGCTTGGGCGAGATCGGCGACCAGGTCGTCGGCGTGCTCCAGGCCGATGGACAGGCGCAACAGATTTTGCGGCGACACCGGATTTTCCCCTTCCACCGACGCGCGATGTTCGATCAGCGATTCGCAGCCGCCGAGCGACGTGGCGTTCGTGAACATTTTCACTTTTCCTGCGACGCTCAATGCGGCGTCGCGGCCGCCGTGGATCAGCATGCTGAGCATGCCGCCGAAGTCGCGCATCTGGCGTGCGGCGACAGCGTGATTCGGGTGCGACGGCAGCCCCGGCCAGTGCACGGCTTGCACACGCGGGTGCGCGGCCAGGAATTCGGCCACGGCCCGCGCATTGCGGCAATGCCAGGCCATGCGCGCCGGCAGCGAGCGCAAACCACGCAGGGTGAGCCAGGCATTGAATGGCGAGAGGACGCCGCCGGTGATGTGCCGACGGTGGGCCACTGCGACGAACGGCTCGTCGCGTCGGGCGAATATCAGGGCACCGCCCAGGGCATCACTGTGGCCACCGAAGTATTTGGTCGTCGAGTGCATCACCACGTCGGCGCCGAGGGCCAGCGGCTGTTGCAGCAATGGCGTGGCGAAAGTGTTGTCGCAGGCGACCAGGGTGCCATGCGCATGGGCCATGTCGGCCAGAGCGGCAATGTCGCAAATGCGCAATTGTGGATTCGACGGGGTTTCCAGCCACAGGCAGCGGGTGTGCGGAGCAATTGCCGCGCGCACGGCACTCAGGTCGGCCGTGTCGACGGCCGTGGCCGATACGCCGCGCTGCGGCAGAAATTCGGTCGCCAGCACGCGCAGACCCGTGTAGCAATCCTGCGGATAGATGAAGTGCGCGCCGGCAGGCAAACACTCGAGCAGGGAAGTGATAGCGGCCATGCCCGAGGCAAATACCAGCGCACCGGCGCCACCTTCGAGCGCGGCCAGCGCGGTTTCCAGCCGTTCCTGATTCGGGTTGCCCTCGCGGACGTACTCGAATCCGGCGACGCGTTCGCCGGCCGGGCCGTGCTTGAACGTCGTCGACAAGTGCAGCGGTGTAGCGACCGCACCGGTGGCGGCATCGGCTTCCGCGCCGGCGTGGACGGCAAGCGATTCAAGGCGCATTGGCATGGGCTGTCTCCTGGAAAGAGCGTATCTCCTGGAAAGCGGCGCGGGCGGCCCGGAGCGTCTCGGCGATGTCCTGATCGCTGTGCGCGGACGACATGAAGCCGGCCTCGAACGCCGATGGTGCCAGATACACGCCACGTTCGAGCATGGCGTGGAAGAAGCGATTGAATGCGGCCACGTCGCAGGCCACGGCCTGTGCGTAGCTTTCGACTTTTTCCGCCGTGAAAAACAGCCCGAACATCGCGCCGACGCGATTGGTGCTGAACGGCACGCCGGCTTCAACCGCTGCTGCGCGCAGTCCGTCGGTGAGCAGCGCGGTCTTGCGTTCGAGTTCAGGATAGAAGCCGGGTGCCTGGATCAGTTCGAGCATTGCCAGCCCGGCCGCCATCGCGACCGGATTGCCGGACAGCGTGCCGGCCTGGTAGATCGGTCCGGCCGGCGCGACATTTTCCATAATGCTGCGTTTTCCACCATAGGCGCCCACCGGCATGCCGCCACCGATGATCTTGCCGAACGTGCTCATGTCGGGAACGATGCCATACAGTTGCTGTGCGCCACCCGGCGCGATGCGGAAGCCGGTCATCACCTCGTCGAAAATCAACACGACGCCATGATGCGTGCACAGCTCGCGCAGGCCCTGCAGAAATCCCGCGCGCGGCGGAATGCAATTCATGTTGCCGGCGACCGGCTCGATGATCAGGCAGGCGATCTCGTCGCCGTGCTGCGCAAACAGCCGGCGCGCGGCGCCGATATCGTTGTAGGGCAGGGTCAGGGTCAGATCCGCCAGCACCTTGGGTACGCCCGGCGAAGTCGGCACGCCGAATGTCAGGGCACCGGAGCCTGCCTTCACCAGGAAGGCATCGCCGTGACCGTGGTAGCAGCCCTCGAATTTCACCATCTTGTCGCGCCCAGTGTGGCCGCGGGCGACGCGGATGGCGGCCATCGTTGCCTCGGTGCCGGAGTTGACCATGCGCAGCATTTCCATCGACGGCGCCAGCCGCGTGATCTGTTCGGCCATGCGCACTTCGGCCGGACACGGCGTGCCGAACGAAAGGCCCGCGCGCGCCGCCTGTTCCACCGCAGCGCGCACGCGCGGATGATTGTGGCCGGCGATCATCGGCCCCCACGAGCCGACATAGTCGATGTAGCGCTTGCCTTCGACGTCCCACAGATAGGCGCCGTCGGCGTGATCGCTGAAAAACGGTTCGCCGCCGACCGACTTGAACGCACGCACCGGAGAATTGACACCGCCGGGCATCAGCTTGAGCGCACGCTGGAACAGTTCGTGATTGCTGGTCATGGAGTCCACTTTTCTACTTCTGGAATAGTGCCGAATAACGGCGCGCGGCGGCGGCGGGATCATCCGCGCCGAACACACCCGATATCACGGCAATGAAATCGGCGCCTGCATCGAGCAGTGCGCGCGCATTGTCCGCAGTTATGCCGCCGATCGCCACCAGCGGGAGGCCGAGCGATTTCGCCGCACGCAGCAGATCCGGGCTGGCGCGGCGCGCGCCCGGTTTGGTCGGCGAAGGATGGAACGCCCCGAAGGCCAGATAATCCGCGCCGGCCGCGGCCAACAGCCGGGCGCGATCGACGCTGCCATAGCACGAGGCACCAATGATCGCGGCGGGACCGAGACGCGCCCTGGCGCTTGCGATGTCGCCGTCGCGCTCGCCCAGATGCACGCCGGCAGCACCGACCGCAGCGGCAAGGTCGACATCGTCATTGACGATCAGCGGTACGTCGAAGCTTGCGCACAGGGCCGCCAATGCCCGTGCTTCATCGTGCCGCCGCGCACGCTCACCGCCCTTGTCGCGATATTGCAGCAGCGTGGCGCCGCCGCGCAGGGCCGCCGCACAGGCGGCGAGCAGGTCGGCACGCGGGCCGTCGCTGATCGCGTAGAGGCCGCCGCCGGGTAGTCGCGTGTTGCGGTAAACATCGGTGTGCATGCGCGATAGTGTAAAGGTAGAATGCGCGCCTGACGTTGCCCTCAAGACCGCATGAATATCCCAGCACCCGCCGCTACGCCTTTCCGCACCTTCATGTGCGTGGTTTGTGGATTTTTATACAACGAAGCCGAGGGCTGGCCGGCCGACGGCATCGCGCCGGGCACGCGCTGGGAAGACGTGCCGGAAACATGGACCTGCCCGGATTGCGGCGTGACCAAGTCCGATTTCGAGATGATCGAAATCAGTTGAGTCGTGGCAGCGTGGCGCCGAGTTCGGCCAGTTGCAGACCCACGGCGTCGGCATCGTCGGCCTGTGGCACAAGCGCCAGATAACGACGCAGATCCTCGCGTGCCGCACGCAGATGGCCGAGTGCGCGATAGTAGTTGCCGCGGTCGCGATATTCGGTGGGCTGGTGCATGTCCAGGGTCAGCAGGCGGTCGCTGCAGCGCAAGGCCTTGTCCCATTGCTCCCGTTCGGCGTACACCGATTTGAGATTGCGCAGGATGCGCGTCAGGATCGCGCGGTGACTGGCTGGCTCGAGCATGCGCGCCAGACGCTGATCGTCGATCTCGTGCGTATCCAGGTGCGTGCGCGCACGCCGGCGCAGTTCCGCGGCATCGAGCGAGCGGCCTTTCTGGAACGGATCGAGCACGACGACGCCCTCGTCCAGCGGCAGGCGCACCAGAAAATGCCCCGGAAACGACACTCCTTCCAGCGGCACGCCGAGGCGCTGCGCCAGTTCGATCTGCACCACCGCGAGCGAGATCGGATTGCCCAGGCGCCGGTCGAGGACATCGTTCAGATAGCTGTTGCGCGGGTCGTAGTAATCCTGCTCATCACCGCTGAAACCGAGTTCATCGAACAAGAACTGGTTCAGGCAGCGCAATTGCGCCGGTGCGGAATCGGTGTCGCGCAGCAGATTGCCCAGACTGCGCGTGTACTCGTGCAGGCGAGTTTCGTAACCGACGCGATCCAGATCCGGGTATTCGTCCTTGGCGATCAGCAACGCGGTGGAAAACAGCGGAATGTCTTCGTCCTTGGCGCTACCCAGTCCGAGCCAGGGATTGTCCATCGCAGTCCTCCCGCCAGCGTAGTTGCCTTGCGTCTTCGATCTTACTTGAAAGTACCGCAGATTGCGCCATGGACGTTGCCCGAAAATCGCCAGCAAGCGGTCATGGGCCGGGCATTCGAGCCTGTTCCAATGGGCATCGTCAAATAGCCATCATTCGAGGTTCGGTCGTGAAACAGTTTGTAGCGATAAGTGACGATGAACTCTTCCGCAAGGACGGTCTGCCCGGGCCGCTGGTGCCTTACCAGTGCGGCGTGTTCTGCTGGCATCAATTGCGTGAAAGCGTCCTGCCGCCACGTGCGGACCTGGTACACGTCGGCAGTGGCGCGGATGAAAGCGCAACGCTCAGCGCGTGACCTTCAATTCGTCGCCTGCCGTGACGCCGAGTTTGTCCGCGGTTCCGGCGTTCAGCTCGAGCACGTACTGCGCCGGTCCGCTGGAAGGATAGACCGGACAGTCGTTGCCCATGCTGTGGCACGGTGGCGTACGTTGCGACATGCTGACAAGTCTATAGTTCTGATCAAAGTATAAAATGTCGAGCGGGATGTGCGTGTTCTTCATCCAGAACTGCTGCACCTCCGGCCGATCGAACACGAACAGCATGCCGTGGTCGGCAGGCATGGAATCGCGGAACATCAGGCCGCGTTCGCGCGAGGCGTCGTCCGCGGCGATCTCGATCCCGAAGTGCTGGCCCTTCAGTTCGACCGACGGTCCGGATGCGCGCGCCGCGCAGGCGCATAGTGCGGCACTCAGGCAAAGGATCGTGGCGCCAAGTAAACGTGGCCGGTGCAGGCTCATCTTGAATCTCCGGGGTTATCGGTTGGCGCGGGTCAACGCTTCGATCAGGGTGCTGAGCGCGGCGAAGTTCTGCGGATCCATGTCGTAGAATTCGAGGCCGATGCGCTGGCCGCCGACATAGACAAGCAGCGCGTCACCGTGAAACGGCGCATGTCCGGTGAATTCAAGCGAAATGCGATGCCGCGTTCCGGACTGCAACTCGACGCTGCCGCTGCGTTCGAGCATCGCGCCGTTGAGCGACAGGTCGAGGATGCGACCCTCCAGGCTGCCGGACCGCGCCGTTTCCAGGCGATATTTGCCGGCGGTGGTGAAGCGCGGTTCCTGCCTGCGATCTTCGTAGATCTCGCCCATGACATTGGTTACGTGCTATGGCTTGATGCGGCGATGCTATCACACGCATTCACGCGAATTTCGGGCTTGCAATCCGCGCTCCGCATGCGCTGGTGTGGCGTCACCGCGCACTGACAATGAGGTTGGGTACGCCGTGCATTCCCGCGGTTCCAGAGGGTGTTGACGGACGGTAGAGCGGATGTATAATGCGCGGCTCCGCGGACGAAACGTCAGCGGGAGTAAAAGAGTTCTTTGACAGTGTGCGCAGGTGACTTGTGTGGGCGCCTTGGGGTGGATGAAAGTCCATCGAGATGCAA
>JARLJU010000159.1 GCA_031291055.1 Rudaea sp.
AACAGAAAGCCGACGCCGAAAGTCGCGAAGGCGGCGAGCGTGCCCATTGCCGGGCTGACCTTGGGGAAGAACTCGGCGTTGAAGACGAGCGCGGCGACAATGCCGTACAGCAGAAAGTCGTACCAGTCGACCACGGCGCCGATGAAGCTGCCGAGTGCCGCTTTACGTGCCCGGCTGCGCGCGGTACGGTTGTCGGCGATGGCCGCTTTGGGCGCTTTGGGGATGGTGGTGCTCATGACGGTGTCTCCTTCCAATTCTCGGGGTACTGTCTGGACGCGCGCGGCAGATGCGGGGCTGTGGCCGCTGCGGCCCGAATACAGGATTCCCCGAAGGTTAATGATGCGCAGCGGTTGACACAATCCGCATTCGGGTGAAATTGCGCGATCATCGAACGTTGCTGCGCGAATAGCGCGCGTTTTGCGCGTTTACACCGAGCCTCGCCTGTTTGGATAGGTAGAAGAACCGCTCGCGGGTCGCCCGTGCTACCTTGAGCATACAATCCTAAAAACAACATCGGCTGATATACTACATACGGAATATTGATTGTTGCGGCATTGCAGCATATGATTGAGCTATCTGTTCATTCAATCACTCGGAGTTACAAATGGAATTTGTTCCTCTCGCGCTGCTTGCCGTTGCTGTCGTTGGGTTAGGCTCTGCCGCCACCGTCCTGTTGACCCGCTGGATCCCGCAGCCGGTTGCGCAGCTTGCAGCGCAACATGGCCGGTTCGTCGGCTTGGGCGAGCAAGACAGCGGCATGGCTGCGGCGGCGCCGTATCGGGCGCATGTTCAACAAGAGGCGATGAATGTCGTCAGAACTTCAAACTGAAGCAGTGGCCACACCCTTGATGCTGTCATTGCAGCCGATCGGCGCGAGCGCGAGCTTGCGCGACCAGGCCTATGCCATGCTCCGCCAGGCCATTGCCGACGCCGATATCTACCAGACTCGCGAAGAAATTCGCCTCGACGAGCGCGTGCTGAGCGAATCGCTGGGCGTGAGCCGCACGCCGGTGCGCGAGGCGATGACGCTGCTCGAACAGGAAGGTTTTCTTCGTATGGTGCCGCGGCGCGGCATCTACATCGTGCGCAAGAGCAAGCGTGAGATCGTTGAAATGATCCAGATGTGGGCCGCGCTCGAAAGCATGGCCGCGCGTCTGGCCACGTTGCATGCCACGGACGAGGAAATCGCCCGCCTGCGGCACATGTTCGACAACTTTCGCGACGCCACACCGGCCG
>JARLJU010000160.1 GCA_031291055.1 Rudaea sp.
CATCGAACAACGCGTTGCCGAGCGCGCCGGCGGTCGGACCCATCGATGCTTCTGCCGCCCCGAGAAACGGCAAGCCTGGCCGATTGATCAGATGCACGTTCAAACTGCGCGGCACGGCGGAATACCGCAGGATCGGGTAGCTGCTCCAGTCGAAGCTACGGATTCTCGCTGTGTCGAACTGCAATTGTTCATAGAGCGTCCAACTAGCGGATTGAATCAGGCCGCCCTCGATCTGGTTACGGATGCCGTCCGGGCTGACGATCTGTCCCGCGTCCACCGCCACTTCGGCGCGTTCGAGAATCACTTGGCCGGTCTCGGGCACCACGGATAGCTCCACGGCCATCGCCACATACGACATCAGGTTCTTGTACTTGCCGAACGAAAAGCCGACGCCGTGATTGGCCTTACGCGGCGGGCGCGGCCAGCCGAATTTCTCAGCCGCGAGCCGGATCACGTCGCGCGCGCGCGGATCCTGCATATGCTTGAGCCGGAACGCGACGGGGTCGGCGCCGGCCGCGGCGGCCAACTCGTCCATGAACGTCTCGATCGTGAAGACGTTCATGTGCGCACCGAGCGAGCGCATCGCCGACGTTTGCAACGGCATGGTCGGCGAAAAGTTGTTCATCACGTGCACGTTGGGGAATGCGTACAGCGGAATCGCGTTGCGGTCGCCGCCGCCTTCGGGCTGCAGCATCGGCGTCGACGGTGCCGGCACGAACGGTTTCTCCAGCATTTGCGCGGGAAGGAGCCGGCCTGCGTTGACGATCCGCTCGTTGTGCGAACTGCTCCACAGCGCGTAATCCCAGTCGACGATGGTGCCGCTCGCGTCGAGCGACGCGCTCACTTCGGTGACCATCGCGGGGGTGAAGTGATCCCAGGTATGCTCCTGTTCGCGCATCCATTGCACGCGAATCGGCTGGCCCACCATTTCGCGGGCGATCAAGGCGGCGTGCGTTGCTGCGTCGTCGGCGCCGTTGTGCCCATAGCAGCCCGATCCCTCGACGTGAATGCAGCGCACCTTTTCCTTCGGCATTGACAGCATTTCCGCGAGCCCATCGCGCAGCGGATAGACGCCTTGCGAGTGCGTCCAGACCGTCATGGTGCCGTCCTTGAACTGCGCG
>JARLJU010000161.1 GCA_031291055.1 Rudaea sp.
ATCGTGGCGGAAACCATCGCGGCCTCGTCGGGCCTTGGTTACATGGCGATGCAGGCGCGCGAATTCATGCAGATCGATATCGTGGTGCTGAGCATCCTGATCTACGCTCTGCTTGGAAAACTGGCCGACAGCGCCTCGCGCACGCTGGAGCGGCTGACGCTGTCCTGGCACCCGGCCTTTCAGAAACACTGAGGGTACACATGCAGGAAGCGCTTCGTTTTCTTCTGGCGGATGCCGAGCCTGTGAATCGCGCGGGTTTCATCGGGCAGGCCCGGCTGGCGCGCCGCGGTCAGGCGCTGCCATCGCGCGGGCTTGCGCTGACCATTCGTGATCTGCACAAATCATTCGGCGATCATCAGGTGCTGCGCGGCATCGAGCTGCACATTCCCGCAGGTCAGTTCGTAGCCGTGGTGGGCCGCAGCGGCTGCGGCAAGAGTACCCTGCTGCGCTTGATCGCCGGGCTGGAAACCGCCGATGCCGGTACCATCAGCTTTAGCGAGCAACCGCGCCCTGAGGATGTGCGCGTGATGTTCCAGGAGCCGCGGCTGTTGCCGTGGGCTCGGGTTCTGTCCAACGTGGAAGTCGGCCTCGGTCGCGACCGCGCCTCGGCCGATGCCCAGACACGCGCCGAAAGCGCGCTGGTTGAAGTCGGCCTTGACGACAAGCGCGGTCAGTGGCCGGCGGTGCTGTCCGGTGGCCAGAAGCAGCGCGTGGCACTGGCCCGCGCGCTGGTCAGCCATCCCCGCGTTCTGGCGTTCGACGAACCGCTTGGCGCGCTCGATGCGCTCACTCGTATATCGATGCAGCGGTTGCTGGAGCGGGTCTGGCACGATCAGGCCTTCACCGCGATCCTCGTCACGCATGATGTTTCCGAAGCGGTGGCGCTGGCCGACCGCGTGCTGGTCATTGAAGACGGCCGCATCGCGCACGATATCGATGTCGATATTCCGCGACCACGCCGGCGCGGCGCGGCCGATCTTGCGGCGCTCGAAGGTTCGATCCTGCGCGAACTGCTCCAGTCGGCGGACGACCTGTGAGGCTGCCATGAACTCCGCCGTCCGCAACATCAGGATCAGTCGCGAGGTCTCCCCGGTCGACTTTCGCGGGGCCATGCGCCATCTGGCCGGCGGCGTCGGCGCAGTGGACCACGCGCGCATCCGGCGTGCCGCTGCTGGTGGGCGCCTTGTCCGCGATCGACTGCGAGGCCGAGGATATCGTCGAGCGGCACTCCCACGCGCTCGTGATCGGGCGCGTGCTGGACATCCAGACCTCGCAGCGCACGGCGGCGTTGGCCTACTGGCAGGGACGGTATGTGCTATCGATCAGGACGAGGATGTGGCCAGACTGGCGGAAGTCAGCCTGCCGGCCACGCGCGCTGCGCGCGAACCGTAACGCGACGGCCTTGCGCATCAGAGCGATCGAATGATCGCGAACCACACCCGACGAGCGTTTGTTCGAGAGACGACCGCGGCGCTGGTTGGCGACGGCTGAAGCGCCCCCGGGCGCGATATCTTCTCAATGGCCGATACGTCTGCCGCGGCGGCATTATCGCCATCGGCTCAGCAGCTACTCAAACCGTTAATCCGCTGCTGTCCAGCCGTACCAAAACATCAAGACGGTTCAGCTCGCGCTTGCTCATCACCACCATGCCCATCGAAATTACAGCAATTCCAAAAAAGAGCAGAGACTGCTCAATACTGACATTTTAGCTCTGCTGCTACAGCAGGTATTCGCGGTTTAGCTGTTATGCATTGGACCAAGCCGATTGCCCGGCTCGATCCCGCTTTTGTGAATGAACGACCGCTTCGCGCCAATTCCGGACTCATGGACCGCAACAGATGACGAAATTCGTCATTAGGGATGCTTGGGTCGGAAGCTGTTGCCACTTAGTACCCCTGGAGCCACCTTGGCCGGACCACCGATCGCGGCTATGCGAGACGC
>JARLJU010000162.1 GCA_031291055.1 Rudaea sp.
AAACAATTGTATTTTGTAATGCTTGCTCTTAGAATCAGGCCTGCTCGGAGAGGAGCCGGAACGGTATTATCACGGCGAAATAATCCAGGATTCAATGAGACAGTGAATGAGTGCGCCGGAAAGTTCGAATTCCAAAGCCCCGCCTAGCCTGTTATCCGATAAGGCTAAAGGCGCTGACGCCAATGGTTCGCGAATTCTCGCGAATCTGGAAGGCCGCGTCGCGCCGCCTACGGATCAACCACGCCGGTCGAAAACGCCGCTTGTGCTGGTCACCTTGCTGGTGATCGCAGCGGGCGGTTGGGGCGCGTGGCATATGCAGCAGCGTATGCAGACAACGTCGCTGGCGTCAGCCACGCCCGCCAATGCCGAGAAAGCCGCCGTGCCGGCGTCCGCCGCCGGCAGTGCGCCGCAGGTCACCGCGAAAGCGGAGGTCCCGGCTGCGGCGTCGCCGCAAGCGGCCACGATCATTGCAGACGACAGCGACAGCAAGGCGCCCGCGGCATCCGCGAGCGCACCTGCAAGCGGTGATGACAGCCGCTTATCGCGCGCGCTTGCCAATGGTGCTGAACCGAGCAACGCGTCGACACCGGTTGCGTCCGCAACGGCCGCGTCGGCGGTCACGGTGCCGGCGGCAAAGCACGGTAAGAGCGCGACGGCTGTCGCGAGCAATGCGAAACACGAGACGGCGGCCCACGGCAAAAAGGAAAGTGCGATCGCAAGCAGTCATCACGCGAGCGCGCCGACCGCGGTTGCTCAAACAAAGAAATCGCGCGCGGCAGGTGGTGCTTCGAAAGATGATTCGGATGCCGATCTATTAGCCGCGCTCGTGGCCCGGACCAAACCGGCTGACGCGAAAGCGGCAGACGGCAACACGGCCACCAAGGTCAGTACATCGGCTACCTCTGGGAACGCCAAGCTGGCCGAGCGCGTGAAAGAGTGCGGACAACGCGGCTTCTTTGAAGACCAGTTGTGCCGCTGGCGCGTATGCGACGGACATTGGGGTAAAGATCCTGCCTGTCCGGGGGCGGCGCCGCAGGCGCGTCAGCCGTAAAGCTGCAAGTTCAGGCAATGCGCCGCGCGTCCTCGTGACTCGCGGCAACCGGGCACGTGATCCGCGCAGCCCACATCCGCCGCTGCGGTGTTCGTGAACCTGCGGCTCGGCCGGTGACGATGCGTGTCACTCCATGTGCATCCGCGTTGCCAGAAAGTCGAGTAGCGCGCACACGAGCGGGCAGGTGGCCGCGGTGTCCAAGATAGAGCGCGTTGATCGGCTCGGTCTCGCCGGAATCGAACGCTTCGACAAGCCTAGGTTTTTCAATTTTTACATTAATCTGCTGACGCGTCCGGTGCCGGTGACGCTTCCGAACTAACGCGTCCTTTGCGTTGCGAGCCTGCATGAAACCCGCCTCAGGCGGGATGCAGGCCACGCAACAGTTGACGGACTCGCGACAGGTCCTGATCGACGTGTTCGGTTTGCTCGAACAACTCCGCGAGCCAGTCGACGAAGGCCCGCACGCGCGGCGATACCCGGCGGTTCTTCACATACGCGACTGAGACCGGCATCGGCACGGGTTTCCATTGCGGGAGCACTTCGCGCAACAGTCCCGAATCGAGGTAGGGTTGTGCGGCGATCCGCGCGGGTTGGATTAGCCCCAGGCCTTGCAATCCGCAGGTGAGATAGGCCTGCTCGTCGCTCACCTTGACGAAGCCCTTTACCTTGACGGTTTGCGCTTCGCCGTCCACTTCGAAGTCGAAGTCGACTTCGCGGCCGTTATGCGGCGACATGCAGTTGACGGCGACGTGTCCGCGTAGATCGTCGATGTCGGCGGGCGTGCCGTGGTGGGCCAGGTAGGCTGGGCTTGCGCATGTCACGTGTTCGAGGGTGCCTAACTGCCGCGCGATCAGATTCGAATCTGGCAATTCGCCTAGCTGGATGCTGCAGTCGATGGCTTCCGAGAACACGTCAACCGTGCGGTTGCTGATGCCGATGGCTAGGTCGAGGTTCGGGTAGCGGGTGTGGAAGTCGTCCAGTGCCGGCAGGACGATGGTGCTTGCTACTGCGCCGGGCATTTCAATGCGCAGGCGGCCGGTCAGGTTGTCCGTTGCGTGACGCAGGCTGGCTTCCATTTCGTCGATGTCGGCGAGGATTTGCGCGCAGCGCTCGTAGTAGGCTGCGCCTTCTGGGGTGATGCTTAGGCGCCGCGTTG
>JARLJU010000163.1 GCA_031291055.1 Rudaea sp.
GCGCCGTACTTCAAGGCGTTCGGCCCGAACTTCGCGGTGCCGGCGCTGTTCCTGCACTTCTTCCCGTCGTGGTTCGTCGGGGTGGCGTTCGCGGCGATCGGTATCGGCGCGCTGGTGCCGGCGGCGATCATGTCGATTGCGGCAGCGAACTTGTACACGCGCAACATCCACAAGGAGTTCGTAAACCGCAACATGACGAATGAGCAGGAGACCAACGTCGCGAAGCTGGTGTCGCTGATCGTCAAGGTTGGCGCGGTCGCGTTCATTCTCGGTCTGCCGCTGACCTACGCGATTCAGCTGCAACTGCTGGGCGGCATCTGGATCATCCAGACGCTGCCGGCGATCGTGCTGGGTCTCTACACGCGTGTGCTCGACTACCGTGGCCTCCTGATCGGCTGGGCAGTCGGCATCGCTACCGGCACGTGGATGGCGATTTCGCTGAAGCTGGCGGGTTCGATCTTCACGATCCACCTGTTCGGCATGGCGATTCCAGGCTACGCGGCGGTGTGGTCGCTGATCGTCAACCTGGTGGTGTCGGTGGTGGTGAGCCTGCTGGTGCGGATGTTCGGCATGCAGCGCGCCGAAGACCGTACCCGTCCGGAAGATTATCTGGACGTGGTCGAAGGCTAAGTCAGCCGGTCCGTCCCGCCTGAGAAAGCAACGCCCGCAGACAAAAGTTTGCGGGCGTTTGTCTTTCCGGGGTACTCCAGGGCACGATAGCGGAACCGTCCTTCAAAGCGCCCGTCGCGCGAGCCATGGCTTCTGCCGATTCCCCCCGCGTAATCGCCCGCCGCTCGGCCATTAGCCGCATGGTGCGCACGATCACGTCGCCGTACTACCGCTATCGCCACGCGAAGGTGCTGCATAGCCTGCGCGTCGGCGTCGCCATGCTGGTATCGATTCTCGCGACCACCGGTATCAACATTCCTCACGGCATCTGGTCGTCGGTGACCCTGCTGGTGGTGATCGGCGGCTTGCAGCATCACGGCAATATCCGCAAGAAGGCCGCCGACCGGGCGGCCGGGACGCTGCTCGGCGCGGCGATCGGTCTTGTGCTGATCCTGTTGCAGAACCTGACCGGCTCGCTGCCGCTCACCTATGTGCTGATGTCGATCGTTGCAGGAATCTGCGCCTGGTTCGCCATCGGTTCGTCGGGGTATATCGGTCTGCTGACGGCGATCACGATGTGCATCGTCGCGGGCCATGGCGACAATCTGATCGACGTCGGCCTCTGGCGCACGCTGAACGTGCTGATCGGCATCGTGATCGCGCTGGCGTTTTCGTTCGCGTTGCCGCTGCACGCGACCTATTCGTGGCGCTACGGGATCGCCGACAATCTGCGCGAATGCGCGCGGATCTACACCCGTTTGCTGGCAGGAGCGACGACCGACGAAGATGAGCAGGTCAAACACTTCCTCGCGATCAATAAGCGGCTGGTTCAGTTGCGCTCGCTGATGCCTTCGGTGGCGAAGGAGATCGATGTGCCGCAGGCCAGGCTCGAAGAGATCCAGCGGCTGCATCGACAGATGCTCAGTTCATTGGAATTGCTGGCGACCGGTCCGCTGATGCACGCCGATGCCGCGGCGCGCGCTGCGTATGCGCAGGTGTGTGGCGTCGAGGTGCGCGCCGTGCGTGGCACGCTGCTGGCGATGGCGCGCGGCCTGCGCTTTGGCCGTGCGACGCACTTCGGCATTCCGGCCGCGTCGCCGCTTGCGCAGGCATGCGGCGACGACGTGGCGCTTGAATTGCCACGTGACTTGCAGGGGCCGTATTGGCTCGGCCAGCGATTAGCCGAACAGGTGGATCGGCTGCGCGCGCTGTTGTTGGATACCGAGCCGAACTGGAACATCGAGCGGCATTCGCGGACTTTGCTGAAGGTGTAAGGCCCTTAGCCCTCCGGCACCGTCACCATCCACCCGAGACCGAAGCGGTCCACCACCATCCCGAAGCCCTTGCTCCAGAAGGTGGCTTGCCACGGCATCGTCACCGAACCGCCTTCGGCCAGCGCATTGAAATATTTTTCCGCCGACGCGGCGTCGTCAGCCGTCAATGAGAGGCTGAAGCCGCTGAACGTGGCCTGGGGGTCGCAATGGCCGTCGGACGCCATCCAGATCGTCGAACCGGATTTGATGCTGGCGTGCATGATCTTGTCCTCGGTGCCAGGGCGCATCTGGCTCTGCGCGTCAGGCGGCGCATCCTTGTAGCGCATCTGGAAAATCACTTCGGCGCCGATTGCTTCGCCGTAAAACTTCAGCGCTTCTTCACAACGGCCGTTGAAAAATACGTAAGGCTGAATGTCCATAATCGTCTCCCGGAATAGGGGTCAGCGGCGCCGCATGCCTTCCGTAAACGGTACCGAGGGGCGGCGTGCAGACGATTGTAGTCGTCTGTCACGGCAGCGATTGTGACAATATTTCGTAAGGAGCTGCGGGGGCTGGCGCGTATCGAGCGTCAGCCTGTAAACGGCACGCGGCCCTGAACCGGAAGGCTCAGGGCCGCGTACTCGACCGCCTACTCAAGCGGCGAACGCTAAGCTCAACGCAGCGCTTCGATCATTTTTTCCAGCTTGACGGCGTCTGCAGCGAACGCACGAATGCCTTCAGCGAGCTTTTCCGTTGCCATGGCTTCGTCGTTGACGAGGAAGCGGAACGACGATTCGTCGACCGGCACGCGTTCGATATCCGCACTCTGGCCCATTTCTGGCGACAGCTTGCGCTCGACCTTGTCGGTGCTCTCCTGCAGCTTTTGCAGCAGATCCGGGCTGATGGTCAGCAGGTCGCAGCCGGCCAGTTCCAGAATCTGGCCCCGGGTGCGGAAGCTCGCGCCCATCAC
>JARLJU010000164.1 GCA_031291055.1 Rudaea sp.
CTTCGGTGATGTTGCCTTGATCGTCCTGCGGCACGTTCAGATCGGCGCGGATGAACACGCGTTTGCCGGATAGCTTGCCTTCGGCGATCAGATCGGAGAGACGCAATACCTTGTTCATGGGCGTGTGTGTGCGAGTTGATGAGAAGGCGGTGGCGGACGACGCGCTGGGCCTCCAGCGCGGCAAACTCCAGCGCTTCGGCACGGCAGCGGCTCCACTGAATCGGGTGCCGGCGGCAGGGCCGCGGCTGTCGCGCCGTGCACCGGCGCGCTTATCCCGGAAACGAGCATTTTAACTGATCCGCACTGCCTTCTGACCCGCAACCGGGCGAATGTCCCGTATTTGAAGAATGCGCCGCGCATGTTGCGGCGCAGCATTTTCAACCCAATCAATCACATGAAGAGCCGCAGGAGCGTGAACACGACCATTCCCACCACAATCGTGCCAAGCATGGTGCGTCGCCACAAAAACCACGCAAGACCGGCCAGCGTCGCGTAAAACTCGTGGTTCGACGGCGCGAACGAGAGCCCGTCCGGCGTCGCCAGCACATCGGGCAGCACGACGGCGGCGAGCGCCGCGGCCGGCGCATAACGCAGCATCCGCTGCACGCGCGCCGGCAAAACCGTGCGCTCGCCGCCGATTAGAAACATGGCGCGTGTCACCGCGGTGACGAAAGTCATGCCGATAATGGCCAGCCAGATCTGCGTGGATGTCATGGGGAATCTCCGGCGCTGTTACGGATGCGGCGCAAATCGGCGCGCTCGACCATCAGATCGGCGGCGCTGCCCGCGACAATCGCCGCGATCACCGCGAGCGGCAGCGCGAGCCGGTACGGCAGGTCGAAAGCGAGCAGCGACACGAGGCCAGCGATGCTGACCGCAACCAGCGTGGAACGCGTGGCGATTGCCGACACCATGATGGGCAGCAGCGCCAGCGTGCCCGCGAGCGCGAGGCCCCAGTTGTCCGGAATCAGGCTCGCCAGCAGGATGCCGACGATCGACGACACCTGCCACGAGAGCCAGCTGCACGCCGCCATGCCCCAGAAGTACGCCTCCTTGCCTGGCACGTAACCGGTCTGGAAGCTCTTCTTCTGGAACAGCAGATAGATCACGTCGCCGTTGAAGTAGCCCAGCACGATGCGCCGCCACATCGGCAGATAGGAAAAATGCGGCGCGAGGCCGGCGCTGAAGATCACGAAACGCGTATTGACCATCGCGGCCGTGAGCAGCACGGTC
>JARLJU010000165.1 GCA_031291055.1 Rudaea sp.
GCCGGTGCTGGACGACAGCGCGCTGGTCCAGGACAGCCTGCAACTGGTGATCCAGGTCAACGGCAAGCTGCGCGGCCAGATCGACATGCCGGCCAGCGCCAGCCGTGAAGAAATCGAAGCGGCGGCACGGGTCAACGAAAATGTACTGCGCTTCACCGATGGCCTGACGATTCGCAAAGTGATCGTCGTGCCCGGCAAACTGGTCAATATCGTCGCCAGCTAACTTAATGGGATCGGGCGCCGGCTACCGCAGGCGCCTTGCAAGACTTCCGCGGTCGCACCGTCGACCCACAGGGTTTCAAGGGGAGCAACAAGATGATCAAACGCAATCTGCTGGTAATGGGCCTCGCCGTGCTGTTGAGCGCCTGCGGCTTCCAGCTGCGCGGCACCGGCACCAACGAACTGACCATCAAGGAACTGTCGGTCAGCGCCCGTAACTCGTACGGTGATACGGTCAAGCAGTTGACCCAGGTACTGGAGCACAGCGGCGTCAAAGTCTACAACGGCGCGCCCTACAAGTTGGTCCTGACCGATGAACAGGAAACCCAGCGCGACGCCAGCTATTCGGGCTCCGGTCGTAACGCCGAGTACGAACTCAATACCGCGCTGTACTATGAGGTCCGCGGCGACCACGACCGGCAACTGCTCACCGGCAAGCTGCAAGTGCAGAAGTACTACGTGCATGATGGCAACAACATCACTGCCGGCGACGCCGAAGCGGGCCAACTGCGCAAGGAAATGCGTCGTGACCTGATTCAACAGATGGTCCTACGCCTGCAATTGCTGACGCCGACGCAACTGGACGCCCTGCAACAGACCGCCGACGCCAAGGCCAAGGCCGATGCCGACGCCCTGGAAGCCGCGCGCAAGTACGAAGCGTCGCAGCCGCAGCAATCGCCGCTGCAACTGCCGAAGCAGTAAGCCTGTCGGGGCGCCCTCGGCGCCCCGCCCTGGCCCGCCTATGAAACTCGCCCCCGCCCAACTCGCCAAACACCTGCAAGGCAGCCTTGCGCCGGTCTACGTCATCAGCGGCGACGATCCGCTGCTGTGCCAGGAAGCGGCCGACGCCATTCGTGCCGCCGCCCGCCAACAAGGTTTCGACGAACGC
>JARLJU010000166.1 GCA_031291055.1 Rudaea sp.
GGGGGGGGCGCGTGTGAACGCGGGCCAGCCCGCGATTGTATCGGGCGGACAGCACCAGGCCGGGACGTGCCGCTTGGGGAACGATCCGCAGGGCACGGTGGTGAACCGGGACTGCCAGGTACACGACGCGGATAACGTGTTTGTGATCGATGGCAGCGTGCATGTGACGAATGGCGGATTCAATCCGGCGCTTACGATTATGGCGATTGCTTACATGGCATCAGAGACGCTGGTCCGCAACTGGAAGGGTACGGGATTCAAGTCATGAGGCCGATTTTCAAGTTTGCGGCGATCGCGGCAAGTGCGGTGGTTTTGCTTGCCGTCGGCGGGATTTATGGCGCGTCGTATTACTATTCGTCGGAACACGGGCAAGGGTGCGCGAGCTGCCATGAGATGGTCTCGTATACGAGTGTCGTTCACGGCTCGGCGCACCGCGACCTGACGTGCGTGGATTGCCACAAGGCGACGCTGGGAACCAAGCTGCGCCACATCACGGTGCATCTTGTGCGCACGTGGCCAGAGGCGATTCGCCTGCGCGAGGCCGATGTGGAGCAGATGACTGGCAGCTGCCAGTCCTGCCACCGGCACGAGTATGCAAGCTGGCATGCGGGCCCGCACAGCGCTACGTATGCGCAGATTTTTACGGATGCGACGCACAACTCGAAGCGGATGCTGATGGACGACTGCTTCCGCTGCCACGGCGCGTACTTCAACGGGGCTATGCGCGATCTGGTGGAGCCGCTGAACACGAAAGGGCCGTGGCGGCTGATGCGTTCTGAACTGGGCGGGCAGCCCGCGATGCCCTGTATGGCCTGTCATCAGGTGCACGCGCAGGGCGCGCCGGAGTCGCGGCCCGCTGAACGCTTCTCGGTTGCCGGAGATGCAGTTCCGCCTTCACTTGCCTTCTACGATCGGCGTGAATCTCTTCACTTTGCGGCGGTTGGACTCGGCATTCCGCAGCTTTACGATGGCGGGCGCGCGGTGACGATCAGCCGGGACCCGCGTCAGGCGTTGTGTTACCAGTGCCACGCGCCGCGCGCGTCAGAGGCCGGCTCGGTTGCGGCTAAGAATGCCTGGGGGCCGCAGGTGGGCTCGGGCGACGACCGTACGCCGATGGGCGTGCATGAGGGCATCAGTTGCGTGGCTTGCCACGATGGGCACAACGAGAACACGCGCGCCTCGTGCAAGACGTGCCATCCGCA
>JARLJU010000167.1 GCA_031291055.1 Rudaea sp.
CCAAACCAACGCCGCGAAGGACGCCGCCACGAATATGAGCTGCGCAATCGCCGTCGAGCGCGCGACATTCATCAGCGCGAGATCGCGCCAACGCGCGCCCAGAATCGGCAGAGTCGACTGGATCAGCGCCAGGCCGAAAGATGACACAAGATCCGAAGCGAGCCCCGGTACATCGCGCGCGGCGCAGGGCGCGCCGCAGGCCGGGCAGGGAGCGCTGCGATGATCGCGGAAGCCGGACATTACGCGCTGGTATTGGCGCTCGGCCTGGCGCTGATCCAGTCAACCCTGCCGATTCTGGGCGCGCGGTGGCGCGATCCCGCGCTGATGAATGTCGCGCGCTCGACGGCGATTGCGCAGCTCATGTTCGTGGCGGCGTCCTTCGCGGCGTTGGTTTCGCTGCACGTCTCCTCGGATTTCTCCGTCGCCAACGTGTTCGAGAATTCGCATTCGATGAAACCGCTGATCTACAAGATCACCGGCGTTTGGGGCAACCACGAGGGCTCGATGCTGCTGTGGGTGTCCATCCTGGCCTTGTTCGGAGGCATGGTCGCGATCTTCGGCAACAACCTGCCGCTGTCGCTGCGCGCCCATGTGCTGGCAGTGCAGGCCTGGGTTGCCAGCGCGTTCTATCTGTTCATCCTGACCACATCGAATCCCTTTGCCCGGCTGCTCGACGTGCCGTCCGAGGGCCGCGATCTCAATCCCGTGCTGCAGGATATCGGCCTCGCGGTGCATCCGCCGATGCTCTATCTCGGCTATGTCGGATTCTCGATTTCATTTTCCTTCGCCGTCGCTGCCCTGATCGAAGGCCGGATCGACGCCGCATGGGCGCGTTGGGTGCGACCCTGGACGCTGATGGCGTGGATATTCCTCACGCTCGGCATCGCCATGGGCTCTTACTGGGCCTATTACGAGCTCGGCTGGGGCGGCTGGTGGTTCTGGGATCCGGTCGAGAATGCCTCGCTGATGCCGTGGCTGGCGGGTACTGCCCTGTTGCACTCGCTGGTGGTCATGGAAAAGCGCAATGCGCTCAAGGTCTGGACCATCCTGCTTTC
>JARLJU010000168.1 GCA_031291055.1 Rudaea sp.
CAGAGCGAATGCCACGTATGCGAGCGTAAACACCCAGGCTGGAACATCGTAGTAGAGCAGACGGCTCACCCAGCGCTGGATGAAACCTTGCGTCCCAACCGAGCCAGTGCGCAGCCAGTCTTCGAGCGTAGTCAAGGGGCAGGGTGCACCCAGCAGTGCTAAGCTCGACACGATGGCGATCGCGAACAGATGAGCGGACCGGAATAGCCGATTGCGTACCCATTCCCAACCGAGGCACGCGCCAACCCAGATCGCTGCGAGTCCGCCCACGATAAAAAGCGCGATCAGCGCGTGCATCACGAGCACCGCATCGGCGAGCCAGATCATGAGTCAAGCCTGCGCGGCCGTCAGAGGGAGGCCACAATGATCGATTTCACGGAAGCCCGGGAGTGGATGGTTGTACGGCAAATCGCGGGGCGCGGCATCCGCGATGCGAATGTGCTGTCCGCGATGCGCCGCGTGCCGCGCGAGGAATTCGTCCCTGCGCAACTCCGTGAATACGCGTACGACGATAGTGCGTTGCCCATTCCGAGTCAGCAAGCGATTTCGCAACCTGCCGTCGTCGCGCAGATGATGGAGGCGGCTGAACTGGGCCCGCACGACCTGGTTCTCGACATCGGTACGGGGTCGGGGTATGCCGCTGCCATTGCGGCGGTAATCGTGGCGCACGTCCATTCGGTTGAACGTGATCCGGTGCTTGCCGATACCGCTCGCGAGACGCTCGCGCGGTTGGGCTACTCAAACGTAACTGTTCATCTCGGCGACGGCACGGTCGGCCTGGACGCCTATGCGCCGTATGACGCGATTATCGCGGGGGCCGGTGGTCCGCGTGTCCCGCGGGCGTGGCGTTTGCAACTCGCGATCGGTGGCAGGATCGTCATGCCGGTCGGGCGCGAGACTCATCATCAGCGATTGATTCAACTGGTACGCCACGGCGAACACGATTATCACGAGCGCTGGTTGGGCGACGTGAGCTTTGTGCCGCTCATTGGTGAGGATGGGTGGGCGGATTATTAAGGGCGCGGCCGCCGGCTCTCGATCTGGTGCCGAAACGGGTTGCTCTGACGTTTTCCTGGGTGGCGTAAGCATGGTGCAGCGCGTTCAAAGTAACTTTGCGTCGTCAGCAATGGACGACGATTGCTGGATGGTGCGATCATCGGATGCAAGCCTTGTGGCCACCATTGCCCACGACCAGGAGCGCATCCATGTGCGGTCGTTACGCTCGAGCTCGCTACGGTATCGACTATCTGATCCCTCTCGCCAGTGACCGCGATAATCGCTGGCCGATCCTGAATGACGCGACGCCCACCGATACGCCCAGCTGGAATGCAGCGCCGGGAAGTCGGCAACCCGTGATCTATCCAGATGGTGTGGTACGACTGGTGCACTGGGGATATCGGCCGGCGTGGGCCGTCGCGAAAGGTCTTCCGCAGATGATTAACGCGAAAGTCGAAAAGGCGACCAGTTCAGCTTGGGCCGCGATGTGGGAAAGCGGGCGCGTCATTGTGCCGGCCGACTACTGGTACGAGTGGAAAACAGAAAGCAACGGTAAGCAGCCTTATGCGATCCATGCAAAAAGCGGGCAGCCGCTGTACGTCGCAGGCCTGACCAACGTCCGTCCGGACAGGGAGCCGCGCGAAGGCGACGGGTTCGTGATCGTGACAGCGGAGGCAGGTGCCGGGCTGGTAGACGTGCACGACCGACGGCCGGTTGTGCTCTCGGCGGACGTTGCTCGCGAGTATCTGGACTCGGCTACATCGGCCGAGCGCGCTGTTTACCTCGCGCGAACCGCTGCGGAGTCGCCTGAAGCGTTCGCCTGGTTTCCCGTGTCTCGCAAAGTCAACCGGCCTGGGCCTGATGGGCCGGACCTCGTCGAACCCGTGCGAGGGGATGCGCCGTAGGCGGCTGGCGGGCAGGGGGCTTGCCTATAGAAAAATAAGTCAAGCTGG
>JARLJU010000017.1 GCA_031291055.1 Rudaea sp.
CAGACTGCTGTGGGGTCGCTGGGTGTTGAAGTGGTGTCGCCATTGCTCGATGACGACCTGGGCTTCGCGAAGCGTGTAGAAGATTTCCCCATTCAACAGTTCATCGCGGAACTTGCCATTGAAGCTCTCGCAATAGCCGTTATCCCAAGGGCTTCCGGGTTCGATGTAGAGCGTCTTCGTGCCGACCCACAGGTGATTTCTGCAACCAAATCGACTTACCGCGGCTGTCAATCCAGCGCCACGTATTCCTGCCGCGCCCGGTTCAGGGCGGGTAGATCCGCGTCGCCATTTTTCCAGATGGCAAAAAACTTTTCGTAGTCTATGCGGCTGGCTGCCTTGTCGCCGCTCAATCGCTCGGCGCGCGCAAGGCCAAGTTGCGCCAACGGGTAAAGCGGTGAGATCGGATCGACGCCTGGATTGGCGAGGATCTTGCGGAACTCGACACTGGCCGCAACGCCATTGTTGCTGGCAAGGTAAGCGTTGCCGCGCAGATAGGGTACTTCCAAGGTTCGCAATTCAAAGGGCGATGCGACGCTCAACGCGTCAATGGCTTCCTGTGGACGACCTTCGCGCATGGCCAGTGCGGCACGAACCTGGGGTGCCAATGATGAAGAGAGCAATGTGTCAGCAGGACGCTCGCGGAGATTCTTTTCTAGTAATGCCAACGCCTGTTTCGCGTCCCCGACTTCAGCAAGCACGAAATCATAGTCGCCTGAATCATAATCCGGCGGTACGCTTTCAAGCAGCGCGCGCGCGCGATCGGCATATCCCATGTCGTTCAACTCGCGCGCACGTGGCGGCGCAACAAAATTGCCGCGCTCCTGGCGTTTGAAAAGCTCCGCGAGTTGATCAAACAGGACATCGCCTTGCGCGACTTGGCCATTGGCGTAGGCGATACGGGCGATGTTGAGCAAAATTCTCGATCTTTCCGCCGGTTGTGCCTTCGACCAGGCGACTTGCGCTTGGATCGCGGCCTCGTCGTGCGTAACGTGGGCCAATTCGATCAGCAAGCCGCGCAGGTCGTCGCCCGCCAGGCCCTTGGCTACACCCAGGTTGCACGTGGTGCGCGCTTCGTCAAGTCGATTGGCGTGCATGTAGGCGCGCGCCAACACGACGTAGACTCCCTCTTTGTTGTCTTCCAGCGCCCGTGCCCGTTCCCCTGCGGCGATCGCCGCGGCGTAGTGGCCGAGCCAATTTTCTGTGTCCGACAGATTGGCCCACGCCGAAGCATCCAGGGGATAGGTCGTCACGCGCACTCGCAGGGTGGCCAGCGCCTGGTTCATATCGTGGCTCACGATCTTGTTGTAGCGGGCGACAATATCGAGCTTGATGCGCTCGCTCGTTCCTTCGCGTAAGGCATAGGCTTTGCTGATGCTCACCGTGGCCAGATCGTTTTCGTGCAAGGATTGATAGACCCCGGCCAGGGCCGAGTAGGCGGCGGCAAAATTCTCGTCAAGTTCGACCGCATGCTGAAACAGCGCAACGGATTCGGTGCGCTGCCCCTGTGTATACAAATATACGCCATCCGAGTACGCCTTGAGCGCTTCGAGCGATTTGGTCTTTTCCTGCAACAAAGGCGCATCAAATGTTGCGACGGATTGCGGCGGCTCGCCGAGTTTTGCACGCACACCGGTGCTCAAGTGATCCAGCGCAGCGAGAACCGCATCCTTGGTGGGGACTTCGGCTTTTTCTTCCACCAGGCCGCGTCCGGTGTCGCATGCGCGGGCCTCTAGGGTCAGCAAGTACTTTTGGCCGATCTGGGCGATCGTCCCCATCACCGCGGCCACACCACGATTGCGCGCGCAAATCTCCCGCGCCAGCCTAAGATCGATGGTCGCGTCAGCCGGGCGCGTCATAAGCTTCAAGGTATCACGCGCCTGGTCGTCGGACATCACGTTCAGGTAGGGCGATTGGGCAAGGTCGATTTCAAGTGCCTTGTGCAGTGCCTTGTCGAACACCGGATCACCGGTCAGGTTTTGAAAGTCGGCGAGCACGACAATGGACTGCGCAGAAACAGAGCCCGGGTCCGGCGACGATTTCCTCATCGTTGTAAGGGCGAACCCGATTGCCAGGGCGACTGCCACTGCAAGCGTTACGATTCCGAGCGACCACTTCAGGGGTTTGCGGCTGGGTTTAGCCGTGTCCGACGTCACTGTGGTGACGGGTGCATCCTCGGGCGCGTCTACGCCAGCGCTGTCGGCCATAAGTTCCGGAGAATTGGCCGCAACCAGGCCGAACACGTTGTCTTGTTGCGGACTCATCGCGTACATGTGCCGAGCTACCGCGCGTACCGACCCGGTGAATCGATAGCCGCGGCCCGGCGCAGTGACGATAACGTTGGTCTTTTCTCCGCCGGCTTCCAGCGCTTTGCGCAAGGTAAAGACGGTCTGGCTCAGGTTGCTCTCTTCCACCACCCGCCCGGGCCAGACGGCCGTTAACAGTTCGTCTTTGCTCAGCACGCGATCCGGGTTTTCCGCCAGATAGCACAGCAGATCGATCGCTTTGGGGTATAGCGGGATTGGCGTCGCGTTGCACGTCAACGTCCGTTGCACTGGATCCAGTACAAACGGACCAAACAGGTAGATCCATTCATTCTTGGCCGAAACGCTCATGTTTTGAGAATTCTTGAGAATTCTTGAGAAATTTTGAGCACGTTCTTAAAGACGCTGGTCGGGTCGCGCCGACACACTTCGTCCCACGCACAGTCTACCAAGGCTTGTCTGCGCAGGGTAATTCACCAGCTCGGTCAGTGCCATTGCATCAACAAGGGATTCGCCATCTTGCAAGGGCAACAGGCCGTTCCGTCCACTACTGATGAACTGATGAGGAGTCGCAACATGAATCGCAATCTGCTCTGCGCCGCGCTAGTGACGGCGATATTACTTGGGGCCGGTCCGTTACGGGCGGCCACGTTTTCCTATCACGGCACTTTGCAGGATGCAGGAAAACCGGCCGATGGTAACTATGACATCGAATTGACTTTGTATTCGGCGCCCAGCGGCGGCAGTGTAATCGGCGGTCCGCTCATCATGCACGACGTGCCGGTGCACAAGGGCAGCTTCAACACCCAGGCCGATTTTGGTCCGTTGGCAAAGTCGTTCAGCCACGCCTATGTCGCCACCAGCGTTCGTGTCAAGGGGCAAAGCGAATTCGTCAGCCTGAATACGCGCGCCGAAATAAGCGCTTTGCCGGAGACCAGCTCCTGCCCGGGCGCATGGACGTTGCAGGGCAACGCCGGCAACCCCGCAGGCAGTTTTCTGGGGACGGTCGACACCCAGCCGCTGACGTTCCAGGTGAACGGTACGCAGGCAGGTCAGCTTGTCTCGTCTACCGTTGCAGATTCGCCAAACGTAATATTTGGGTCATCCACAAACACAGGTGGCGGAACAAACAGCAATTTGGGAGGAAATGGAATCACGGTTGCCGGTGGTGGCGAACCGGGGAGCAATTGCGGTACAGGTGAAAACCAAGTTTGCGCCAATCAGGCTGCAGGCGACTTCGTCACGATCGGCGGCGGGTATGCCAACTTCATATTGTCCGGATTGGGTGCCGATACAATCTCAGGTGGCAGCGCCAATCAAGCCACCGGAGGGTTCTCGACAGTCGGCGGCGGATACGCCAATAGTGTGTCCGGGGCATATAGCACAATTGCGGGCGGCGCTGAAAATTTGGCGGCCGGATTTGAATCGACCATTGCCGGCGGCCTTATCAATTACGCTGGCGGCGTGCAATCCGCAATCCTTGGCGGAAGCGAAAATACGGCCACCGGGGAAGAATCGGTCGTTGTGGGCGGCACTAACAATCAAGCGGGCGGAGACCTGAGTTTTGCTGGAGGATTTGGAGCCATCGTTCGCGACGCGACAATGGCGGGAAACAGTGGGACTTGCAGCAGCGGCACGAATTGTGGCGACGCCGGCACGTTTGTTTGGGCAGACGCAAGCGGAATCGCGGACGATGCTCCTTTCACTTCGTCCGGCGCCAATCAGTTTCTCGTTAAGGCAATCGGCGGCGTAGCCATCAACGGCACCCCGACGTCTCCCAATAATGAACTGACTATCTACGGCAACGGTGTCGGGGGTACCAACAATGTGGATATCGATCTATTTCCGTTTGGAGCCACCCAGGGCTATAGTCTGCGTGTGGCCGGAGGCAGTGGAGTAAACCCCGGATTCGCCATTGAACAAACCGACGGCATAACGAAGTTCACGGGCGTCCTGACCCTGGATTCGACCGGCAACCTCGCCATTGCCGGAGCCACCGCGACCAAGCCCGGTGGCGGTTCGTGGACGGCCACATCGGACCGCCGCATCAAGCAGGACATCACGACCATCCAAGACGCGCTCGATACAGTACTCAAGTTGCGGCCGGTCAACTTCCACTACACGGCCGAATATCGCGCGATGGAAGGTGGTCTGGCGGACAAAGGCTACCAGGGTTTCATTGCACAGGAATTCGCCGAAGTATTTCCCGAAGCGGTGACGAGCACCGACAAACAGGTGCCCGGTGCGGCCGTAGGTGATGCGCCCATCCTTGCGCTTGATCCCAATCCGGCACTGATAACCACAATTGCCGCCGTGCAGGAGCTGGCGCTGCGGGATCAGACGAATGGCACCGATATCGCGACATTGAAGCAGGAAAACGCTGCACTGCGCGAATCGCTCAACGCGGTCTTGGCGCGGCTGAACAAGCTCGAAAGCCAACAGGCGAATTGAGATGAAATCGCCTACGGGAAAGACTCACTACGTGAGGCAACGCCATCACACGCGCACGACTAAGCCGGCATCGCGAGTCATGTGCCTGGTCGTCAGTGGCATTGCATTGTTTGCATGTGTCGTGGCACCGATGTCGAACGCAGCCCAATCCTCGCGCTTTGAAATCACCGGCTCAGGCACCTTGGTGCTGGATCAGCCGCTGCATAAAAGTGGAAATGTACAACTCAAGGCCACGCTTGTTCCGACAGATGTCGCCAGCCCGGTATTGCCCAAAGTGCAGGCAGGCGGCGGATTCACACTTACTGCGAACCTCGCTGCCGCATCCATGGCTTGTTACAACGACACGATTTTTCGCGATGACTTCGACGGCGATGGTCTGTAAGTAGAACCCGGGTATTCGTGCGGCATGCCAAAACCGACGTCACGCGCGCCGCGAAATGTTGCTTCACTTGTTGAAGAGGCACTAACCATGCGATCAAACCAAATAGCCAACGGATTGTCGCGTCGTCCGATTGCCCTTGCGTTGAGTCTCGCGCTCGCCGCCATCGCACCTGCCGCCGGCGCTGCCACGGTTGAAGTTACCACCGCGGATGATGCCGCAACTTCCAGCACGTGTACCTTGCGCCAGGCCATCAGCGCGATGAATGCGGCTGCGGTAGGCGTGTCGTCGAGCTGCGTCAATAGCGGTGGCAGCTTTGGCACTGGCGATACCATAACCTTCGCCGCGGATGTCACCGCGGTGTCGCTGGCCGATATCGCCAACAATGAACTACTCATCACCGATCCTTCGCTGGCCATCCAAGGCACAGGCATGGGTGGCGTGACCGTATCGCGCGTCACGGGCGCGACGAATCCGTTCCGCATTTTCCACGATACGGCTTCCGCCGCAGGTAACTTCCTGTATCTGACCGGGCTGACTATCTCCAACGGTGCCACCACGGCTGCCAATGCCAATGGCGGCGCGATCTTCGTCGATACGCGGCAAGATGGCGAGCTCGTGCTGACCAATTGTGTTGTCAGCGGCAATTCCACTGGCGGCGCGAATGCCGTTGGTGGGGCGATTGCGGTGGGCGATGCATTCAACGACGGCACCGTGCAGGTACTCAACAGTGTCATCAGCGGCAATTCCACCGGCGGCTACGGGGCGGCGGGCGGCGCGATTTACGCTACGCATCAGGCGTATCTGAAAGACAGCATCGTGAGCGGCAATTCCACCATTGGAAACTCCAGTCCGGGCGGTGCGATCCGGACGATCGTCACAATCTTGTATTCGAGCACAATCACTGACAATTTCACGCAGGGTAATTATTCAGGCGGCGGCGCGATCGCCACGCTGGGCGCATCGGGAGCGGACGGCGTGGAAGGCAACTACTCCACCATCAGTGGCAACAGCACGTCCGGCTATATGTCGCCGGGCGGCGCGATCAATACACGTTTCTTCGGAACGGCACTCTATTTTCTCATCTCGAACAATTCGACATCTGGCAACAAGAGCAACGGCGGCGGCGTCTACAGCCGCGAGTCATTCATTGACGACAGTGTGGTCACCGGCAATGAAGTAACCGGTGACGACAGTAACGGTGGAGGAATATGGACACGCAGCGGCACCGTGCAACGCAGCACGCTGTCGGCGAACCATGCCTCCGGTACGGGCGACAGCGGCGGCGCGCTATGGGCGATCTCCGCGCATCTGGTCGAAAGCACGCTCAGCGGCAATGTTGCGGCCTCCGGGGGCGGAGGCCTGACGGGAAACGTATGTACCAGCTCCACACCGTCATTCGCCATTTACAACAGCACCATCGCCTTCAACACCACCGACAGCGCCGGCGGTGCAGCGGTGTATCTGGGAAGTTCCGGCTGCGCGGGCCTCGGCGCAGGGAATTCGCAACAGATCAGCAGCGCAATCACGGTGGCGAGTTCCATCCTGTCCAATAACACCGTCGACTCCGTGGTCAGCGCCGATATCGGCGTGCAATCCGGTTTCGCACTGACGGTCAATACAAGCTATGACCTGATGCAACGTCCGCCATCCAATGCCGCGATAATGCTGGTCAACGCAGCCGGCACCCCGGCGCTTATCACGCTCGGCCCGCGGCTAATCGCGCTCGGCAACAATGGCTGTGGGAAGAAATCCGGCGCACCGGGAACATCGATCTGCGTTCCAACACATGCCATCGGCTGTAGCCCGGCCGTGGATAGCGGTTCCAATCCCCTTAGCGCGATTGACGACGAGCGCGGCACCGGCTACGCGCGCTTGTCAGGGAACGCGCCTGATATAGGTGCATACGAACTTCAGCCCGGGGGCGATGAGATTTTCTGCGATGGGTTTGATGGATTAGAGTGAGGCGCGACGGCTGTGCCTGGCGAATTGATAATTCAGACTGCCACCGGCGTTTGAAATAGGCCGCGGCAATGATTTACGAATTCGCCAGGGACAGGTGGTCCTATGGCGACGTCATGCACGTAAAGAGCAGTCAGATCGCCATTGACCTGATCAGGCAACCATCAGATCCTCCCGCTCTGCCTGCAAGCGTGCCGCCGCAGCCGTTGCGGAACCGTATTCTTGGGTCACTCATGAGCCGGATCGAGTGTGAAGTATCCTTATGAGCGTTAGATGAGGCATTAGGGATTCCACAAACTGGAAGAGCTGGATTCCAGCCCACACTGGTATGACGAGCAAGAAAAACCGTGCCGTTCCGGCTGGAAAATTATTTCGCCGGCTTGCGGAACCGATAGATGAATTGATCGGTGTGACCGCGGATCGACGGGCCGAACACTTTCGCCGTGAGCGGGTCCGCCGGGTTGTGCAGGGCATCGGAAGAACCATCGAACACGAAACCGGCCGCAGTCATCTCCTTCTTCACGACTTCCGGATCGATGCGGTGCAGGGTATCGGTGGCTTCGATGCCCGATCCGGCCGTCGCTGTGTGATCGATGACGACGAACAGGCCGCCCGGTTTGAGCGCGGCCAATACCTGCTTGCCGAATGTGCCGAGGTCCACGGGACCCATGAACTTGTCGTGGTAGTCATGGTAGTTCTGCGACGTGAACACCAGGTCCACGGGCTCGGGTACCGTCAATTCCGCCGCCTGCTGCTGCAACAGGCTGACGTTCGTGTACGGCGGTTTGGCGACCAGCTCCTGCCAGTTGACAATGCTCTTGGCTGCATACTTGTCCATCTCGTGCGGCCAGACCGTATACACATGACCCTTGGGTCCGACGACGTGGCTGAACACGCGCGTCCAGTAGCCCGAACCCGGGATCAGTTCCAAAACTTTCTCGCCCGGCTTGACCTTGGTGAACGTCATCACCGCAGCCAGCTTCCTGTCTTCATCCTTGGCGGCATCGTCCTTGCGCGCCGCGCCGGGTCGTTCATCGCGGCGGTGACGTAAGCGGGAGTGGCGCTCTTGGCTTCTTTGGCGGCAGCGATCGAGACTGCGAGCGGTGCGGCAAGCGCGAACAGGACGGCAGCAATGACGTTCCACTATGACCAGCAAGATTTGACGGTATCGGTTTCACGTAGACTAGTTCATAGGAATTTTTGCTCTGGCGTACCGACGTCCATCCAATCAACCCTGGGGGATGGCGTGGACAGGAAATTCCCATTAATCACGATTTTTTGATTCAGGAACTTTGACTCGAACTCCTCCAGTTGTCTTCGATCTTGCGCATGACCCCATGAAGCAAAGAACGTCAAGCACAGCAGTAGAGCAAGCTTCATAGTCGTCTTCTCCGGCAGGCACTGCAGGTTTTACGTCCCGCTTCTCCGATGGCAAACCAGCTGTCCGATGAAGCGCAATACGCACGTCGATCGTACGTGTATTTCATCGTAATTCCAACAACTGTTGGAAGACACATTTTTTCCGTACGCCTACCGTGCCCTCCTAGGAGGGCACTTCTCTGCAGCCAGAAAACGCCTTTGGATTGGTTCTGCGCCAGCTTCGAAAGGAGCGTAAGGTTTCTCAAGAGACCTTCGCCTTCGAGTCTGGGCTGAATCGCCAATTCATATCTCTATTGGAGCTCGGACAACGAGCGCCAAGTATCGAGACCATTTACAAAGTCGCGGCTGGTTTCGGGCTGCAAGGCTCAGAATTACTTGCGCGCATAGAGGCATATGCGCGGACCAGCGAGCGGCAGCGCAAGAAACGCTGAATTGACGGGCTGGGTGACGCAAGCGAAAGCCAGCGCGATCGCCAAAGTGTTGCATTGGACGAATCGTCGACCATGTAGTTGTTGCTAGCCGAACTAGCCACATGGGTGTCCTCCTGCCACCCATGGACGCTTGCCGTGGCCTCGAAAGCAAGTCATTTCTGCCGAAGTTAGGGTATGCCCGGCCACCAGCGGCCGCCGTTCTCACCATCAGCCGGGAATTATCAATGTTCTGTCTTCATCAGAGTCCGGACCCTTTTTCCCCCGCTTTTGCCCCGCCAGCATGCGGTAGTAGACAAGGATATGCGGCTCCTGCTGTCCGACCTGAATCCACGCCAAGGCCTGTGACGTCGAATCCACCTGATCGTCGTATTTCCCCCGCGGAAACCGCATCAGCTCGTTGAGATAATCCGCCAGCCACGGCGCTTGTCTTGGCAACAACACGCGGCTATTTTCAATCATGGCCGTTTGCGCGTGCATGCGTACGATTTTGTCCGTCTCGGGCACGTAGCGTTTGACCGCAGCAATATTTTCCTGCTGTAACTCCTGAATGAGCTGGATCCCCGACCCCTTGTCCTCGATCAGGATCGTGGTGGGCCGGTGCAATTGCCACTGCGCTATGACGGCGCGTTTCAATTCCGGGTAGTTCATCCGCTTGCGCAATACGTGTAGCAGGTAAGCGTCTTTGCCTTTGAGGCCCCAGGTCGTACAGGCGCTGTAATCGCTAAGCTCCGTCGCCTTGTTCGCCGTATCCCAGCTCTGCAGGACCCCGTCGAATTTCTCGGGCAAGGTGTCGTAGCGCGCGAACCACTTTTCCTTGATCATCCCGCCGCCCAACGGCATCGGGCGTTGCCCATACTGACCGGAAAAATGGTATTCGCCCATCGATTGCCGCAGGGAGTCCAATACAGCTTGCGGTTCCCGGTCGGGCTGCAACACTTCGCCCGCGCGCCGAGAAAACCGCTTCATCCCGGCAGGCGTTTCGAACACGATGGATTCGTCCTGTTCGGCAATGGCCGGAAACGACAGTACTTCCCAGGGTTCCTGGCCCAGCACATGCCCGACCAGATCGTCCTCGTGCAACCGCTGCATAATAATGATGATCGCCGAGTCGACCTTGCTGTTGAGCCGGCTGTACAACGTGTGGTCGAACCACTCGTTCACATGGCGCCGCTGGGTTTCCGACAACGCCTCCTCCGGCTTCAGGGGATCGTCGATAATAATGACGTCCGCGCCACGGCCCGTAAGCACCCCGCCCACCGAGGTGGATAGGCGCACGCCCTGCTGCGTAGTCATGAACTCGTTGACGGCATTCTTCTGCGCCGAAAGCCGCGTCGTGAACACATTCTTGTACCAGTCAGCCGCCATCACCGATCGACAGTCGCCGGCAAGCTTAAGGGCCAGTTCGGCCGCATAGCTGACGGTCAGGATCTGAGCACTCGGATCCTGCCCCAGCCAAAAAGCGGGCAACGCAATCGAGGCGCACACCGATTTGAGCGAGCGCGGCGGCACATTGACGATCAGCCGCTTGATTTTGCCTTGCCGCACCGCATCCAGTTTTGCGCACAACACTTCCAGGTGCGCGCTCGGCACAAACGGTGCCGTGGGATTGAGCTGGGCAAAGGCACGTTGCACAAAGGTGTAGAAATCCACGTACAGCAGCAGGTTCAGTTCACGCCAGGTCAGGTTCATTGGGTGACTCCTCATTCAAGGTAGGAAGACGATTCATAAGCTGCTTGACCACCGCGTGGTCGGCCTCGCTGAACAAATGAGCCGGGATTCCCGGCGCGGTCCCCTGCTCGGCCATCTGGAACACCGATACCAATAGCCGCACCGCGGCCAGATCGCCTTTGAGTGCCAGATTGGTGAGCTGCTTGCCGATGGCCTGAAGTTTCGTGATCTGTTTGAGTCTTCCGTTTTCCGTAACGGTGATGCGCTCGCGCGCAATCTTGGTGATCTCGGTCGAGAGGTTGGTCGAACCCTTGGGTCGTCCGCGCGGATTGCCGGACTGGCCCGGTCGATAGCGGCCACTCTCGGGCGGATGCCGATAGCCGATAGAGGGATCCAGGGGCTCAGTCATGGTCGGCTCCTCGCGTGCTGGCCCGTTCATCGAATGACTGACCCGTCACGGCATGCACGGCGCGATCCCCCGTGTAGGCCTGCCAGCGGCGCACCGCGGCATCCACATACACAGGGTCAATTTCCATGGCGAAGGCAACCCGCCCTACCCGCTCGGCGGCGATGATCGTGGTACCGGAACCGACGAAGGGATCCAGGACAATGTCGCCGCGCCGCGAAGCATCCATGATCGCGTCGGCAATCAGTGCGACCGGCTTTACCGTAGGGTGCAATGCCAGCAAATTGCCTTCATCGGTGGCACGGGAGAAGGAATTGGCGCTGGCATATTCCCAGATATTGGTGCGGTTTCTGCCGAACTGCCCCAGTTGCACATGGTTCTGGTGCGCCCCGTTGCCGGACTTCCAGACAAAGACCATCTCGTGCCGGCTTCGGTAGAAACTGCCCATGCCGCCGTTGTCTTTGACCCACACGCATACGTTCTTGAGCTCCGTATAGACGGAGTCGCCCGCCGCAGTCATCTCGCCCAGATGGCGCCAGTCGATAAAGACGTAGTGAAGGCTTCCATCGATCGAATGGTTCACCAAGTGAGAAAAGAAGCGCGTCAGAAAACCCGTAAATTCCGGCCTATTCATTTCACCGGATGCCATGGCAAATTCCCGGTGCACAATGGCGCCAAGGCCGCTAACGTTTCCGGCAATCGCCACGTTATACGGCGGATCGCAACAAACCATTGTTGCGCGTTTGCAATTCATCAGCGTCGTATAACTGGCGGGATCCAGCGCATCGGCACAGAGCAATCGATGTCGGCCAAGACGCCAAACATCTTCCGGCACCGTTACGGCCGGTCCCGGCATTGGCGCAGACAAACTATCGGCGGGGTCTGCCTTACGTGCGGGCGATTCGAATGATTGAATTCGGACGTCGATCTCACCCATATCAAAACCGGTCACGTCAAGTGAGAAATCCAGTTCTACCGACGACAGAATCTGGAAATGTTCTGCCAGTAACGCATCGTCCCAGGTCGCGATTTCGGTCAGGCGGTTGTCCGCAATCAAGAACGCCCTAGCTTGTACCGAGGTAAGGTGATCGACCGTGATGGTCGGCACCTCTTGAATGCCGAGCAGCTCTGAGGCCAAAATGCGGCCGTGACCGCACAGGACTTTGAAATTGGCGTCGACGAGGATCGGGACAATCATTCCGAACGTGTCGATGCTGGCAGCAAGCTGACGAACCTGTTTCGGTGCGTGTTCGCGTGGATTCTTCGGATCCAGCAGGAGCGAAGTGATCGGACGATAGATCACCGACAAGTTCAAATGTGGAATAGTTGCTTTCTCTACTCCTGCACGGGCTAGTGAGTTTCTCGAACTGATCATGTTCCACTCCTTTTGTACGTAATATTACGTTCTTATGGACAAAACTTTATTGCCTGCCACGCTTGACTTCTGGCGCTTCCTGCGCCCAAGCGACCAGCTCCAACACCATCCGCGTGATCGGCAAGAGCAATCGCGCTTCTTCACCCGGGTAGCGTTCGACTTGATCAAACAGCTGTGCGCCGGGCACGGCGTTGTCGAAGGTCACTGTCTCGATCGCGCCCGTTGGCTCTCGATACCGGTCATGCATGCGCAAGAACCGATCAATCTTGAGCAACGCACGGGAATCACCACGTTTCTTCACCCACGGCGCCGAAAGCGCGCCGTCCGGTTGCTCAAGATAAGCGTCCCGAAACGCCTGACGAAGATCGCGTCGATTGGGCACGATGTACTCCGCGACGTCGGCCGGACGCATTCCACGGCGCAACCCAAACAATCCCACACCGCACTCGATCAGATGATCAAACGCGTAGATCAACGTATTTCCACGCCCCTGCCCTTGTTCTTTGGCGGTGAATGGAATACCCAACTGCCGCAAGTAGCGCAGTCGATCGATCGTTTCCTGCCTGGGTGTTTGACCCAAACTCACCGACCAGGCCACTTGGCCATGGGTCAACTGAAGGTGCGGAATCGTCGATGGCATGCCATCCTCAGAGATTTGAACGTAATTGTACTTTTAATATATCCCCAAAAAGACAACGGCGCAATGTCCGGCTTGCGTTGGCTGGCCGCCGCACTACGGCAACGGACTTCCACTGCTCGTGCTACTGGAAACAGAACGGACGTCGTATGGGCCACACTCTCTTAGCTGCAAATTGGCGATTTCGTCCGTCTGATTTGCGAATTCGCCAGGGGGAAGGTTCTTAGCAAGAATTATGTAGCGTTGTCACTTTGGCGCAATTCGAATGGCGGGTGCTTCTTGAGCCACTCGGTAGCTTGGTCATGAATTTTCTTTGGCACCTGACTTGCCCATTCGGACCGCGGATCCAGGTAAAGCGCGACGGCTAACGCCTCTACGCGCTCTGGTTCATCCGAGCTCAGCCGAGCGACCAACGCATGGGCCCAGGCGTGTGTGGGTTCGATCTTGCGATGCGCTCGCGCCCATTCGAGTGCACGCTGTCGATAAGCGTCGTCCTTTGTAAGATCGAAGAGTCCTGCGCAAATCTCTGCGTACTGGTATGACGTCGATACAGGCCAGTTTCCAGTCGCTGGACGTTCGCGAAACGCGGTATCGAGTAGCGTGAGGGCAGCTTCCTTGTGACCATGCTCGGCCTCGAAGACAGCCTTCGCAAGATGGACGCCCCACTGGTTGGGCTGAGCCAGTTTTGAATCGAGATAGGTTTCCAAGGCGAGCTTGTCGCCACTGCGCGCCGCGGCGAGCGCGAAATAAGGCAGCACGAATCCCCATTCGTCGTTGGTTTCGATATCGTAATACGCTGCAAGCCGGTCAAACGCATTGACCGAGTCCTCGAAGCGCTCCTGCCTGAGTGCAAAATAGGCCTCAGCGAATAGTGCGTAACGATTCGGCACGACGAAATCCGCCGCCACCGGAGCGCGGCGCGCGCGACCAAAGTCGCTAGGCCCGACCCGACGCACACGATCCGCGCCCAATGCGCCTCTAAACGACTTACCTCCTTGAATCGGCTTGACCAGGGATTCACCGCCGATCTTCACGACAAATTCCACAAAGTCGGATGATGGAACGCCACGATCTGTGAGCTGCTCCATCATGCTGTAGTTGACCACCGCTTGATCACCCGGCGGGCGACTGCCGCCCCGGGCTTCCTCGACCACCCACTTTCGCAGGCCGGATTCGTCAATGTTGTCGCGCCGGTGGCCAATCATCGCCGCGATCCACGGTTGTGGGCCATCAAATCGCCTGATGAGCTGACTGAATCCCGACCAAGCGTCAGCCGACTGGCCCGCTGCGAACAGCAGCTCGAGGTAGTCACGGTAGTCGCTCAATGCTTGGTAATGCCGTGCGCTCTCCAGGAATCCCAGCGTCGCTGTGGTGAAGTCACCGTCGAGTATGGCCAAGCGCGAGTGGGCTTGAACGCTCGCCTGAGACCCATTGTTGTAGTCGGCGGCGATCTTCAAAAGCGGCCGCGCAGCGTCTATTGCGCCCCTGTAATACAAGGAATTGGCTATGTGCTCGGCATCATCGGAAAGCCCAACAGTGCGTCGTGCTTTGGCGTGAAAGGGTGGGAAGGACTGCACGAGCGTCGATGCTTGCGCGTATTCACCATGCTTCATGTAGATCTCGGCAAGCTTGTCGTACAGATTCCAATTGTCCGGATCAGCAGAGATAGCCGCACGGACGATCGAGGGATCGATCTGACCTTTTTCAGCTTTTTCGTCCAGGCGCAAGTCAGTCGCCGTGGCATCGCCGACAAAGCGCTCGTCGAGTTCAGCAAGCAGATGTTGGCGCAGATCACCACTGGCTTGAGCCAGTAGAGTTTTCAAAGGTTCGATATCGCTGCTGCTGAATTCAAGGCGCTTTTCCAGCGTATCGGGAGTACCAGACCAAGATGCACGAATCGGATAGTCCTCGCAGTAGGCATTGCCCAATTTCTGCGCAGTCGGGTCGGCAGGCGGTTGAAGTAGATCCCAAAGCGCCGATGACGGTGCCTCTTCTTGTCCGGGGTCGGCAACGACGGCGATGCGCGCTGCCGTGCGGATGCGCTCGTTGAGCTCGTCGCGATTGGCCATGCCGCCATTTTCGAGCAACACGCGGTCAGCATAAGCTCGAGCCGCCTCTGCGGCGGGATTGCCGGCAAGCACCTCGTCATAGTGTTGTAGGAGATCCAATGCCTGTTGGGGGCGCCACTGGACAGCGGCATAAAATTCCACCCTGTCAACGAGGGCACGGTCGATTCGACCGTCATAAAGATCCAGCACGTCCCAGCGCGTCGGCGTCAAACTAAACGGAGCGCAGCACCAATCGTGTGGGTTGGATTCGAGCAGCGCATGTACGTGTTTCGCGGCCAGCAGATCGTAGGTCGCCGGGTCGTCGAACTGGGCGATAACGGCCGTCCCTTTCATCAATTCCTGCAGTGATTGGCCTGGAATCGGAAAGACCGTATCAAGCGAGCGCTTCAACGCGAGCATATCGGGAACGATCCACATATCGTCATCAGCGAATCGAGCGGATACCAGGGCCGCCCACTCCGGACCCAAGACGCCCAGGATATTGCTTGCGGTAGCATCGCCGTTGCGCTGATAGCCCAATTCCAGATCGTAGGTTTCCGTGGTCAGGAACAGGCGCTCCCAAGGTTCCTGCACTTTGTCGACTGCTGCGTGTGCGGCAGGCAAATTGCCGTTGAGGACCGCGCGCAAACCGTCAGCCTCCGGTCCAGCGATATTCTTCAGGCGATCGAGTGCGTAAGGCCGCTCAAATAAGTGAAACAGGATGCGGGCGCGCATGCGCTGAACACCCGGATCATCTTCGGCGGCGTCTTCTAACAGCAGCCAAGCTTTGGCGAAGGCGCGTTCGCCCGCACGCGATTCTTTTCTGGGTGCAAGAATTCCCAGAAGCACCAGCCTGGCAGACTGGTCTAGCACGCTCGCCTTGTCGGCCCCGATGAGCGATTGCGGAGAAGCGGGAAGCTCAGCAGATAATCGCCCGGCTGACGTCTGTCGCGGCGAACGAGTATCGAGACCCACAGCGCCGAGCATGCGCGTGAGGTTTTTATGTAACGCATCGAAAGGAGAAACGTCACTGCCGTAAGCGAGATCTTCAAAGCTCTTCTTGGCCACCAGTTTCAATTGAGGCGATGGTCCGCTGCCATCGAGCCGGTCAACACGTAAGGTGACACGCATGTGATTACTTCGATCATGGCCCGCGTAGGAGGTCACAATAGTCTTGGCTTTGAGTTCGGCGGCCAACGCGGTGACGTCGTCAGACGCATCGCGGCGCAATCCCTCACCCAGAGCGAGATCGATGAGATAGGGATCAGTCACGCAACCACTGTTTCCGGCCAACGCGAGCGCGATGTCGCCGGACATCAGATTGCGTGTCGCACGGTCGAACGCCTCTTCTTCTACTTGTACGGGGACGACGAGAGTGTCGCATTGCCATCCCTGCAGCACATTCCGGTAGCGTTTGGTTCGCAGGGCAAGCCATTTCGAAAGCGAGAGCGGGTCAGGGCTAGCGGGTTGCGATGCAATATCGGGCAGCGGTTCGCCGTCAACCTTGATTGCTTGCGTGATACTCCTTGCGGATTGCACGTCATCTTCATGGAAATATCGGAATGCCGCGACCCCAATTACCGAAATTAGGAGCAAGCCATACAAGTACCAACGTGGAGCCAATTTCATTCTCAACCCTCGATTTGCGGCGATAGTCACCTGAGGACACGGCTTCTATCAGATTGCTACACCGGCTTAGGTCAGATGCAAAGGGTAAGCCGGTTCGATGTAAGTTTCGCCACGCTGGGGATTGCGCCACGACAAGAACGCGAGATGGCCATGGGCACGTCACAAGTACACTTTTATCTTGTTCGGCTAATAAATCGAGTCTAACCCCATTGATTTTTTAACTCGCATCGCTGTGCGGTTTGGCGCCATCGCGGAACCGCTCTCAAAAGCGCGGTTCCGCGGAATCCCTTGTGCCATAAGGCTTGCAGCCCTCCGCGGAACACACCCTTTTATCTTGTTGTGCCGTTGAAGTGCCATCAGCAATAGGTCAGGGGATCAACACTGATGCCTCACGTATCCAGATCAATCTGCGGTTACTTTACTGACCAAAGCCCCTTTGGGAAGATTCAGACAAGCCTCGATATCGAATAAGACTCGCAACGGCAAAGTACCAATGAACCTTGGGTCGCTCTCTAATTGCTCTACAGTTTTGATATCAAATCCAATGTGCTCAGCGAGCTCGTTCTGTGAAATATTCTTAGCACAGCGAGCGTGCTCGATGACATCACTTGCCCCAAGACTCTTTGACCCTGTGAATTCACCAGGTCGAATAGCTAGAAGGTCCAGCATATTCAGACCTAATTTTTCGCAAAGTCGCACGGCGGTGCCAGATGGTAAAGTCGTTTCGAACTCCTCTTCATGTTGTTCAACATCGCCATACCACTCAATTGGCAACGCCAAATAGTCAGCAACATGAGTGTCCGTCAAACCGAGATTGACGCGCTTCTCCTTAATAGCCTTCGCGATCGATTTCATTGTCCGCATGAACAAGCTAAGACGGGTTCGAAAATGGGTAACTCCGGCATCTTGAATCTCAGATTCGGAAGCGGTGTTATCGGGGGCATGGGTATTGCCGGAACCATGGGCATTGGGTTCCATGGCGGTGCGTCACCGCTTGGATCGCTAGCACTTTGTTCCCCATAAGGCGGTCTCTTCTGGCCTGGCCACGGCTTCTTGTTGTTCGGAGGCCAAGAACCACCGTCACTGTCATCATCGTTCCGAATATCCCAGTGGCGCCAGTGCCCATTGTCCTCTGGATGCGTGATGTACTTGCATCGTGAATTCGGAGGACTCAATACCCACCGCCCGTTGGGTAACTGATATTGAGGCCAATTAAAGTTATAGCCAGGAGGCGGTGGAGGTAAATCACCAATGGCCATTCCGCCGGGATCAGTGAAATTGGTTGGACTTGCAAGCACGTACGAATATTCGTTCAGCCCGCCACCTAAACCAATCGGGTCTTCGCTGATGAACCGCTTCAGACTCGGGCTGTAGTAGCGAGCGCGGTAGTAGTACAACCCGGTGCCATCGTTCTCGCGCCCCGTGTACTGGTACGGGTTTGTGCTCGATCCTGATGCGCTGACCTCCCCATAGGGCTCGTACGCATACGTCTGCTGAACCGCACCGGTACCATCGGTTAGCGCAAGCGTACTGCCCAATGCATCCGTCTCAAAATAGCGCGATCCCGCGGCTTCGGTTCTGGCAAAGCGTTCGTCGATGCCCATGCCAGTAAGGATAGCGCTTATGGTCGACCCTTGCGTCTCCTGCACAGCATTCTGCCCGTCGTACTGGAACGAGGTGGCCGTGCTGCCAACCGTCTTGCCGGTTCTGCGTCCAAATGCGTCGTAGGTGAAGCTCGCAACCGTGCTCGCGCCTTGAGTGATCTGCGTCATGCGGTGACGCACGTCAAACGTGTAGGACGTGGCCGGCGAGAGTCCATTGTTCGTTTGCGGATCACCGTTCGCATCGTAGCCCAGGCTAAATCCGTTCCACAGCGACTGGCGGTTGTTGAGATCGAACTGGTTTGATCCCGTCGTCGGTGTCGGCAGCTGGTCGGCTGCAAACCCGCCGGTCTGGGTGAGACGCTGACCTGCTAAGTCGTATGTGTAACCAACGCTTGCCAGCGTCGTGCCGCCGCTGGTCTTGTACGTGATACCGGTTACTTCATTGGCGTTGTCGTAGCCATAGGTGGTGACGACGCCATTGGGCAAGGTGAGCGTGGTTCTGCGGTTCGCGTTGTCATAGCCAATCGTCACCGTCTGCGTGCCTTGCACGATGTTGGTCAGGCGATTGGCGGTATCGAAGGTGTAGACAATTTGTGTTTGACTGGCCGGCGTCATCGTCGCGCGACGGCTCGCGGTGTCGTACGTATAGTTCACGACCCCTTGCGGGGTTTGCTCCTGGGTCAGCCGGTCCAGACCATCGTAAGTGCGAATGATCGTGCCGAAGACAGTATCGACCACCGTAGTCAGACGGTTGCCCGCATCAAACGTCGGTGTGATTGTGCTGCTGTCGGCGTAGGTGACCAGCAATGGTCGATTCAACGCATCGTAGGTGTACGTAGTTTGCTGGTTTTTGCGATCGAGGTACGTAAGCGCGTTACCCATGCCATCGTAAGTCCAGCTCTCAGCCTGGTTCAGTGCGTCGGTGCGCGAGGTCTGGCGGTTGCGAAGGTCATAGCCATATTGGGTCTTGCCGTTGTTGGGATCCGTCACGCTCAGCAGATTGCCGTTGCCGTCGTAGCTATAGCTAGTTGCCTGGTTGAGGGGATCTACGCTTTGTACGACACGATCGTCTGCATCGTAACTGACCCGTGACAGGCGACCGAGCGCGTCCTGCGTAGCAATGGTTCGCCCGAGGCTATCCGTCGAGAACGTGGTCTTGCGGCTGAGCGGGTCGACAACACTGGAGAGGTCAGTACCGATATAACTCAACGTTGTCGTATGGCTCAATGCATCCTTGACCGTCAGCGGTTGTCCCAGGCTGTTGCAGGTTATCGTCGTGGTGTGGCTCAACGCGTCTTTGATCGAAGTCAGGCAACCGTTCGTATAGCCGTAGGTTGTTGTGTCGCCGAGCGGATCTTTCACCGTCGCAATCTGATGGTAGTCCGGTGTGTACGTGTAGGTGTACGTGACTGCGTTTGGCGTACCCGACAAATACGTCGTCGTCAGCACACCACCCAAACTGTCGTAGGTCATGGCCGTTACGCGGCCCAGCGCATCGGTCTTTGACGTCACCAACTCGCCCGCGTTGCGAACATAGGTTGTGGTCTGTGCCAAGGACGTACCATTGGCCTTGGTAATAGACAACGGATAGCCACCGCCGTCGAACGACATGTGTTTGACGTAACCGCGTGCATCTGTCACGTCCGTTGCCGTGACGTTAGTGCCACCCAAAGTATACGCAAATTGGTAAGTCGTGTTGTCGGCGTATGTCTGTTTTTGCACCCGCTGGTTGGCATCATACTGGTTGGTCACCATCGTGTTTCCACGACGGTCGACGACAGTCAGCATATTGCCGTTGCCGTCGTAGGTGTATTGCTCCGTTGTAGTGTCCGGGTACGTCGCGGTCGTCAGCTCGTTGGCCGTGTTGTACGCGTAGCTGACGCTTCGACCGCTGCTATCGGACGCCAGTGAGATCAGGTTGTTTGCGTTGTACGTGAAATTGAACGAACGATTGCTGGGCAACGACACTTCAGTGAGCAACCCTGCGGTATACGACAGGGTGGTGGTATTGCCAAAGCGATCGATGCTGAAGCGCAATAGCGCAGGACAATTCCCTCCGAAAAAGTATTGTGTCCCGTCAGCCAATTGGACCTGAAGCTGATCGGTACCCAGGTCCCTCAGCGTAGCTCCATAGAATCGCGTCGGACTTGAGCTATGTATGAAGACTGCAGTCCCATTGGAAAACTGGGTTCCGGATACCAGGAAAAATGGATACACGGCGCCATCACCGGTAACCAGGTCCACCTCGTTGCCGGCCGATGCTATCGGCGTACAACTGGAAACTGGGGTATACAAATACATCCCATAGCCATTGGACATCCCTCGCCCGAAGGACCGCCCAGTCACCGTATCGCTGGAATTGTAGGATCGAGTGAATGCAACCGGGCTGACATCGTTGGCGGTCAAATCCACGCTGCTGTGCATGAATGTGCCGGTCGCGCAATCCACCGGATCGCCAGAGGCGGTCAGACAACAACTGCCTTCCGGGCACGTAATGCGCCTTGGCGCCAATTGAAACCCGCCAACATAGGTGCCCTCAGGCATGAAATGCTGTACCCCAAACGGCGAGTCCGCCACGATCGTTCGGTGGTCGGCCGACACGCGCGCACTGCTATAGGTCGTCCAGCCGCCATGGGCGACGTCGTAGTACACAAAGGCGTGGCCGGTATCGGGGGCTTCGCTGTAGTTGGGATAGACGACCCTCAGTCCAGTCGCTGCCGTTGCAGACAATCCGTCTACCGTGACGCCGCCGGGCTGAGCACTGAAGTAAATCGGAAAATTGCCGGGAACGGGGACCGGAGAGCGGTCGACGGGCATCGGTACGATCGCCAGCTCCGTGAGCACCTTGCCATTGCGGTCGCGCAGCACGACGCCTGCGGGAATGTGGAATTCAAATCCCGGCATGGCCGGATGGGTGATGACGGTCTCCGTCGTTGTCGGCGAGGGAATCGTGACTTTGTCCAGGGCCGTGATGCGCGGAACGTAGAGAGTAAACGGCACGGCATTGGCGTGTTGTGCCTGAACGTTCAGGGCAGCGACGAATTGACCGTATTCCTCGCCATTGCGATTCGCGGTTTTGCCATCGACGAGGAGCACCTGCTGACCGCTCGGTACGTTCTTCAGAATGAATCGACCTTGCGAGTCGGTTTTGCTACTGACAGTGCCGATCGATACCGTCACACCACTCAGCGGTTGGTCGTCGATACGCTGGGCCGTACCAAATACGCTCGTTATGCCTGCCGGCATGGAGCCTGCCGGAAGATCCTTCGCTGACAGGGCTTTGGGCAGTGGGATATTCAGGCGCCAGCGGCCACCCGTGTTGTTGAATCCTGGCGTGAACACGCCGCCGTCGATGTTGCCGGTATCCTGGCAGAACCGGTATCCATGGATCGACTGCGTGCTCGTGCAATGGGTGTTGTGAAGAGCGATCGCGGCAGCGCTGCCGGTCGTCAGGGTCACGGTCACAGGCGACGCAGAGGCACTCACGCTGGGACTTTCTGCATCGCCACGATCTGACTGAGTTGTAGTGGACGTTTGATCACCCTGGCCCAGCGTTATTTGACTGGTGTGGCGCGAGTTATCGCCGCCCGAAGACGTGGTCGTGAAGGTCACCGACGTGAACGGCACCGCATGACCGTCGCCAGACTTCGCCTCCGAAACAAACAAGGTATAGCGTGAGGCCGGCAACAACTCCTGCGACGGTCGAACGAACGCCAGACGTCCGGCTTCGGCTGCCGTCACGCCGACGGATGTGGGGCCATTGGGCCCAATCAACGTTACCGTTGCCGTGCTCAGCGTGGTGACATCCATGCGCTGCGTGAAGCGCAACGCCATCCACTGGTTGAGCGGAACATCCTGGGCGTCATTGCCGGGAATCGACGCCGACAGCGCCGGGCCGTTGGCGTCGTCGTTGGCGGCCGCCGCAACTTGCATGAACTGCTCAGTCACCGGGTCGAAGATCGATGCCTTATCCAGTTCGCGACCTGAAACGTCACGGCCCTGGGTAATCGCCACGCGCCCATCAGCCTGTAGATACGCTCTACCGGTTAGACGCGCGCTTGCGTCGGTGACGGATTCCGGTGATTGCGATGTACGCGGATCCCACAATTCGGCGTGAGTCATCCATCCAGTGGCTTGGGACCAGCCTCCCGACATCAACACTCGCCCATCGGTGAGCACGGTCGCTGTATGCCCCGCACGTGGCGATAGGCCTACCCCCTCTGCCGGCTGGACAGTGTTGGACGTTGGGTCGAACAAGAGGCCCGAGGCGACGACATGTTCCGACGCATCAAGACCGCCCCAAATCAGCACATGGCCCGTCGGTAACACCGTCACGGTTGCGAACTTTCGTCCTGCAACGCCCGCGATTTGCTCGCTCGAATCCCGCCCACCAGCGACCGTGACCCACAGTCCGTTGGCATCGATACTCAGATCGCGGCCGTCGGGCAACAGCGCATGAGCGCTTTGCCTCAAGTCAGCGGAGGAGTGAGGTAGCGCTGGCAGAAGCAAGGAGGCAGGAACACCGGCCTGGGCGACAACCGCCATCTGGCTGATCACCAGGCCGATCATCCACCAGCGTGCACTTCGTGTCGTTCTCATTGCCAAGTCCATGAAAAATCCCTAAAGGTGGTCTGCACGCCAATCCCGTCACGGCGACGTCAATGTCGCGGTGTAGCCCATCGTTGCTGGCGAACTGGGATAGACCACTACGGTGTAGGTGCCCGTCAGCGACAAATTGGTCAAACTCAGCTGGCCGCCCGCAGCGACGGTGGCGGTCAGAGGGCTTGCATACTCGCCACCGTTTGGCCAGATAACTAATGCATAGAGCGCGCCCGTTGTCGACGGAGTAAGCGTTACGTTGCTGAAGGATAGTGTGACGTTTTGGCCAGCCGTAGCACTAAACGTGTAGTAGCCCTGCTCATTGGGATCTGTTGTACTTTGAGTGACTGGCAGTCCGTTGATGGTTAGCGCGTTCGTCGGATCGGGCACCAGCGTTAATTGCGCAGTTGCCGTGTCAGCATTGTCGGCTTCCACCTGTACCGTGTAGTTGCCGGTCTGCGGTAGCAACGGCAGATTAAGAATCCCGCTGGTCGTCGTTTTTGTACTGCCGCCTGGGAAGAGGGTTCCATCAGGCCTCGTCACCGTAATCGTGACATTGCCGCCGGAGGGCACCGTCGCAACGCTGTTCAGATACAACGATTCGTACTGGCCCGTTGTGCCGGCAAACGTCAGCTGCGCGATTTGGCCAGGCCGTGCCAAGCTCACCGCGTGGGCGGTATTGGGCGTCAAGGTTCCCGTGAGATCAGACGACAGGGTTACCTTGTAACTCATGGCGACCGGTTGGTTGGGATACATCTGAACGAGGTAAGTCCCCGTCTGTGGCAGATTGGTTATCGGGAAATGGCAGCCCGGCAAATAGCACGTCTCGTTTGCCACCAGTTGACCGTTGGGCGCCATCAAGTAGTAAGCCACGTAGCTTGCAGAGGGGGTCGTAGTCACCGTGCCGATGCCAAGACTGAGGTTTTGTCCTGCAGTCCCGGCAAACGTGAAATAGGCATCTTCGTTTGGTGCCGTCGTGCTCTGCGTCAACGTTGATCCATTGTTGGTAACTGAGCCGACAGGATTGGTGATCGTTGCCACTTGCACCGACATCGTCGCCCCTGAAAGGTTACGAATAACGGCGGTGCCAATGCCCGTGCTGGGCATTTGCAGAAAATTGTATACCTCTGGCACGTTGAAATAGGCTTGCGTCGTCGTGTTCCACGGTGAGTCATAGGGAGCCGTGGGGTCGTACGGTTGAATGTAGATCACGCTCCCCGAAGGCGTGGTCGCCACGCTGGTAAAGTTCAGGCCCAGGTATTGATTGGCGATGCCTTCAAACACCATCCGCTTGGTTTGTCCGACGACCGCGCTGGTTACGGTGGTCGACGTTGACCCCAGCAGCGGGCTGGATTCCACGGCGACCGAAAATTGAGCCGTCGCGCCGGTGTCTGCGTTGATTAGCGCCAGATACGTTCCGTTCTGCGGAAGCTGCGGCAAATGCAGGGACAGCGGGGGACTGGCAGAGAACGAAGTGGGCCTGACTAAGACAGCGCCCGACGGCTCATACACGGTGACATACAGGGAGTTACCGCTTGGCGTCGTCGACACCTGACTGTATTGCAAACTCAGCCACTGCCCGGCGGCGCCTTGAAAGGTGACGGCACCGTATTGGTTGGCGGTACTGATATTGAGCGCTTGTGCCGCGCCACCGACCACGAGATTTGCCGTCGTGATGACGTTGCTTGCACCGACCGACGTCGGCACGACGATGAGCGGTTGCGCACTTTGTGTCGAGCCATAGGGCGTCGTGACGGTCACGTTGCCGGAACCGGCCTGAGCGGACACCGAAAAACTCAATTGGGTGTCACTGATCGGGGTAACCGTCGAGACATACTGACCCACGCCGGCCTGCGTTGTTCCTGCCGTAGTCACGAAGTGGTTGCCTGCGACAGCGACCGTCGTTCCGGCCATCGCGACCGTCGGTGAGAACGAGGCGATCGTTGGCGGAAGTCCGCCGTCGTCGCTTGTGATCACGAACGTGTCCGCGCTGGTGGCCGTGTTCGTGCCGACCGTGACAGAAATCGGGCCGGTCGTCGCGCCCGCTGGCACCGTTACGACAAGCTGTGTTGCGGTCGCCGAGGTAACCGTCGCTGCGGTGCCGTTGAACTTGACCGCGTTATTGGTTTTTGTCGTGCTGAATCCCTGGCCGGCAATGGCGACGCCCGTGAGCCCCACTGGGCCGCGATTGGGTGTGAAGGCGAATATCGCCAGCTGACTTGCCGGAACCGACTGGACACTCAGCAGGTTACCGAGTGCATCGTAGGCATAAGTGCTGGAGGCACCACTGCTACTGGTTACCGCTCGTAGTCGTCCATCGGCGTCGTAGACATAGCTTGCCGCCTGGGCAACGACAACGACGAGCAAAGCGCTTAGAAGAGCTCCCCCGAGAATCGTGCGTGACCACGCCGATCTGAACGCATGGCGCGTCAGACGCTTCAATTCCATGGCTTGCTCCCTGGCCGGATTCAGCCGGCGTGTTTTGACTGGATTGCTGACTGCTTGCTGGACTACTACTGCGCTACAACTTAACGCTCACAACGATCGAAGCTTCCACATCTGGCATCGCGCCAATCTTCTTGAGTCGATCGGCAACAGCGACTCCAGCAGGTTTGCAAAATGCCTGCACCTTAAGTGAATGATTGGTGGTTTCCCCGCACGCGATTTGCCAACACTTTTTTCCGCGGCGGCAGTTCAACACACACGCCTTAACGAGGGCAAGCCGTCCGAGCCATTAGCAGTGCTAATGGAATAGGCGACTAACGCGGCTTGCTGGTGATCTCGACGATGAGGCTGCAAAAGGCTTCCTGCGCGCGGCGCGGAAGCCGCCGGAATCGCTCCAGCAGGAGTTCCTCGTGAGCATCGCGTGCGAACGAACCAAGACTCACGGCCGGGGTTTCTTCGTCGCGCGTTCTCGATCGCCGCTGTTTGCTGCCGTGACCGGTCGCCAGCCATTCAAAGGTTGCGCCGGTCGCAGCCGCGATATCCTGCAGACGCTCGGTACCGGGGCGCGTTCCGTTGTGGCTCTCCCACTGCGCAACGGCACTGGCAGTGACTCCTACTCGCTCGGCCAATGCGGTTTGTGACAGCTTGGCTTCGTTGCGTGCCAGCCGGATTCTATCGCACAGGCGCGTCGCACTGCTCTTAGCACTGCTCTTAGCACTGCTTATGAGTTTCATTTAGCTTCGCTTAAATATTAGCACTGCTGTGCGATTCAACCAGAAGCGCCGGGGTGGGTCAATCGGTTTCTTGTCGCCCTAGCCAATCGCGTTGGCTCCTGGCGCCCCTTACACTAGCGTCATTGTGGCCCTGACTTTTGTGTTCTTGAGAAGCCGAATGCGAATCCGCTACGCGAATACGCGTGAACGACACGCGGGGCATGGTCGTAGAGCCGTGTCCGTCATAGGCGCTCTTGCGATTATCGTTGCGTGCCTGCTTGATACATCCAAACCCACCACTGCTGCTGACGCTGGCGGCCAGGAGGCCTTGGGCAAATCGCTCTTTGAAGATAAAAGCCTCAGCTTGGACGGCAAAGTGAGCTGTCAGTCCTGCCATGATCCAGCGCACGCCTATGCCAGTGCTCATGCACGCAGCATTGGCGTTGACGGCAAAACGGGAACGCGCAACGCACCAAGCCTTGTGGGTATCGCAAACGACGACGCATTCTTTTGGGATGGCCGCCGCACTCGCCTTGAAGATGTCGTGCTCGATCCTTTTACTAATCCGGTGGAATTAGGATTGCCTTCGCTCGACACCTTGCTCGAACGATTGGGGCGAGAACCGAAGTTGTTGGCCGAGTTTCGGGAGACGTATCCGAAAGCGAACAGCGTGCCGACGATCGAACAAGTACAAACGGCGTTGGCGAGTTTTGTCAGTTCGCTGACGACGACATCCAGCCAGTTCGAGCTGCTGCAACCGAACGGTCACCTGTCCTCTGCTGTGGCCGAACAAGGCCGGCTTTTATTCGAAGGCATCGCCGGCTGCAGCGATTGCCACCGCGTCGATGGCAGAGTCGCTCGGTTCACTGATGGCCAGTATCATCATTCCGGTGTCGAGCAATCGGCAATCAGCGCGCGTCTATCTGCTGTGACCCAAGCCGTCGTCACGCAGAATCTCGATGCAGCCGGGCTCGGGCCAAAATTGCTAATTGATCCAGAGTGGTCTGCGCTCGGGCGCTTTTGCGTGACACACAATCCGGCAGACATCGGTGCCTTCAGGACGCCGTCGCTGCGCAACGTGGCGATCACCGCGCCCTACATGCATGACGGGAGCATCGCCACGCTCGCCGATGCGGTGGACCACGAAATCTACTACCGGGGATTCAGCAACGGGCATCCGATCAATCTTTCGCTCAGCGAACGCCAAGCACTGGTCGCGTTTCTGGAAACGTTGACAGATGGGAGCGTCGAACAGACAAACGTGCCGTAGATACCGGATAGACCTCCAGCTCTTGATGGCGTGGATGGTTCCTCATCATGGTTGCGATCTCATTCAGCGGTATTCTCGATAGTCAACAAGCTCCAGCGTAGTCTGGCCACCATACTTGTTTTGCTCCATGAGATCGCAACTCTAATCGGATTGGATCGACGAGTGTGTCAACTTTTTGTCTTTTCCTAGACGTTACGCAACTAAATCACACAAGACCTAACTATCTGTTTTAATCAAAAGTACAAATTTAGCGATCGCTATTTTTCCGCGACCATAATAGAACTTCACGAGGCAGAGATATTTACCGGCCGGTACTTTTTTCGAAGCCTCCACAGAGATCTGCATGTCGTACGTGTACGAAAACTTTCCAGGCATGCTCTGGAGCCCGGTGTCCTCCGCTCCAATCCAGTAGTTCTGGAATTTGAAAGCCGGCTCGTCCGTTGATATGTCGGGCCCCGGAATCTCATTCGGCGTATAGATCTTTATCGCGACATCCCTTCCCGTCCAACCGTTTCCTTCATTTGTGATGACGATCGGGAATTGCACTATTTTCTTACCGGACTCCTCACGCGACAACTCGATTGTTGGCTCCACGGTAGCTCCGCTCAGCGGGCTACCATCCCCTTTGGCCAGCGTGATGTCTGGCTCTTCCGCAATTTGGTTCAAGGCCGAGTGGACATCGTCCCTGATATCCTTACGGGACTCGCTAAACTCTTGTCGCTCGGAAACAACGTTCCAGGAAAGAGCAATTCCCAGCAAGCCGAAAACCAGGGCCGCGACGGTTCCTACAACCCCAAGCGCACTTTTTAATGATCGCAGTTCGGTTTCTACGACTAGGAGCCGTTCTGATAGCCTGCGTTTCGCTCGTTGATCATTGTCCTCATCCATAGCGGCCTCACTTCAGCGGAGGTCTTGGCGGGTGGGGATGGGGATGCGGGTGCGGCCCCGGACTCGGGTGTGGATGTTTTTCAGATCGAGTTGAATGATGCTGCATACGAATCTCCCTAGTAAGCAAGACCACGATCGCGAAGTTGTAGACCCTGAGCCTTATCAGGCAAATGAGCAAATATAAAACGCTATAGGATAAAGCCTTGCAAATCAATGAGCGGCCGAGCCAATTTACCAGCAAATCGCGCAGACAAGTACACACAACAATACCAGCAGTGCCGGTTCGGAGGCCATATCGTACCTCCACCGTATTTATACTTTTTTGGTCGTCTCGCTCGACTTCGCATTCGCGATGCGCAAACCGACATTCGCCCTAAGTGAGATTCGCGAAGAATCGACTCGAAGTCTTGTAGGTTTACTAGGATGGATCGCCGATCCTGCTCTCGGTGTCATCGAAACGGGCACCAACTTGGACCACGGCCGTCACCACCGTTGTAGTCGCGGCATACTTTCGGCATTCGATTGCTGCAAACGAGCGTAACTCTGCTGCAAGGCGCAAAACACGCAATATACCTGCGCGAAACCACAAATTGGTAACATTTACACCAGTTTTCTGGACTCCGAAACTGTCATTTCGTGCAGGTGCCCGCCCACGGAGACAGTGCTATTTTTTTCCGTCGGAGGGCGCGGCGGACGCGCCGGACAAGGGGAAAATCATGGGCGCCTTGCGCCGCAGCTCGCTGCGCGGCGCGCGCCTGTACGCACTCTGCCTGCTTGCGGGATTGCTCTGGGGCTCAGCTGGATTTGCCTGCGGATCGGAAGGCCACCGGGTCCTCGCGGTGATCGCACAAGCGCACCTGACACCGATCGCTGTCGCACAAATCTAGACGCTATTGACCCACGACCTCGACAGTAAAGGTGAGCCTTCGGGACGAACCTCCATGGCCAAAGGCGTTTCCTGGGTCGATAAAATCAGGGGCACACCAATCGATTCAGCCAGTCAAACAGCGCACAACTGGGGATGCCGTTTATCGTCACCGCTCCGAAGCACCATTAGCAGGCTGAAGTCACGTTAAGAACCACCTTTGCCAAAAATTGTGGGGGACCCCATTCGCCGACTATCTCTATTGGACCTTGGAGCGGTGAAATCACAATTTTGCAGCGCGATGTTGGAATCAATGCAAGACAACCATAAGCCTGCGGGTTGATCGAAATCATAGAGGAGACACCTCAATGCCGGACACTACCAGAGGACCGTCGATACTCAAGACAGATGACGATGAGGCCACGCAAGCGATTTACGATAGTGCCTTCCCGATCATTGCAGCATGGGCTGGTGTCCGAGTCCCGAGCGTTGTGCCGGACGAACCGTTATCGAGCCTGGGTCGAGATTTGGATGATCTTGAAGAAGATCTTATTGATCACATGCCGGCAACTGTCTCGGGGACGAACGGCATTTTCTACGAATCTGATGCTGACGAATTCGATAGCGCGTGGCAGACCGCGAGCAAGGCATCGAAGCTGTCCACGGTTCTGGATGCGATCAATGTTATTTGTGACACGTACTGTCAGGGGTCCGCATGAAAGGTGGAATCGCACTCTTCATACTCGCCATTCAGGCACTGCCCGTCCGAGCGATTGACTGCACTGCAGAGACAGCCAGTGTCGACTACCGAAACGCGAAACCCAAGGTCCTGTCTGGCCCTATTGAGTGCGCCGCCAACGAAGTTCCGGAGGGTAAGCTAAACGAATGCGGTGTCACAAAATACTATATGGAACACGACCCCGCTTTAAAGACAAGCATCGAGGAAGACGTCTATACTCCGAAAGGTGTAAGGCAGCAGGTCGAAAGCCACACGCGGGCACTTCAGGTTTCGTACAAAAGTGCGGACGGAAAACATCTTGAAGTCTCGACACGGGACTTCTGCCAATTTTACGCAAACGAGCAGTGGGCGCTTCACAAGACTGACCCCGTAGTTCTTCTTTCTCCTAACTTGTCAATTGGCCGCACGCTCACGGACACTGATGATCCCAATGCCAAGCCGATTCCGGTACCGTTCATTGCCAGTATTCAGCAAGATCACGACGCTCATCAAACCACGACCGGCCTGTACGGCACACTGAAGTACGATTTCTTGCATTCCACGAGCCCAGTATTATCAACGCTCGATGCAACGTTGTCAGTGGATTCAAACACTAGCCAAGACAATTCCAAGAGCTCGGTCGTTGCCGGCATCGACTACGTTGCGATTACCGGATCGAACGAGCCCGCCGATCTCTTCCAGGAGTTCTCGTGGAAAGTATCACCGCAATACCAAACCGACCGAGACTTTGATCGACGCGCCTATGAGGTGACGGCCTCGGTCGCCGGGAAATCACTCGCCCTAGGCCGCATGGGCTATTTGACGTACTCGAATGGGGATCCCGGCCCTGACAACAGCTTCCGCTTCTTTTGGCAACCAAGCATTGGACTCGACATTGGGCGGGTCGACAATGCTGCCGGAAATAGCCAGCTAGAGATAGTCAAGAAAGATGGAACATACGTAAGGCTCGTACCCAGTGTTTCGGCAGAACTGATACCGGATTTCATTTCCGAAAACCTGGTGCTTGAGTTTTCTTACCGGCATCGCTATGACCTTACTCAGGGATGGGACCGTGGTTATGCAGAGCTGTCCGTTCTGTACCACCTGTCAAAAAACGCGTACCTGACAGCCCTCTATCGTTACGGGCGTAAAGACGTGACGTTTGATCCGATCAACACCGTCCTGTTTGGCATCGGGTTTTCCCAATGACTTGTCTTTCACGCATACCTTCTGATCAGCAAAGGCGGATCGTCAGTGCGGGTCATGCGCCGACCGACGCCGCACTCCGTTGGCACGCTGCTACCCTCAGTAACTCGTTTTTGTCTTCCAAAGCAATCAATAGATCGCTGTTTGGTTGTGCACTTGCCCTCATGGTGATCACATTCACGACATTACTCATCGGCTGTTCGTCGCCAACGAATCCTACGACGACGCCGGCAACACAACGGCTTCCCGCAAATCTCGTGAACAGTTCCGATCCGCAGTGGATTGGCGAACACGGTAAGGCGAACACCGCAGTCGTTTTCGTTCACGGCATTTTCGGCGACACACTCGGGACCTGGACGAATGCAAACGGGCAGACCTTCTTCGACCTTTTGCGTTCTTCGCCCGAGCTCCAGGGCAAAGTCGACGTGTACGCATTCGGATTTACTTCGAAGATGTTCGCAGGTGGATCACTCAACATACGGGAAGCCGCTGCAAAGTTGGATGACACACTCGAATTCGATGGCGTCTGGAAGTACCCAGCCATCGTATTCGTCGCACATAGCATGGGTGGACTCGTCGTTATTCGTGAACTGCAGCACCATCCAAACCGACTCGACCAGACGCCGCTCGTTATGCTATTCGCCACGCCATCCGAGGGAGCGGACATTGCCGCCGTCGGAAACAAGTTCCTGAACAATTCTGCGTTGCGGCAAATGCGTCCCGCAAATGAAAATGACTTTCTGCAGGTCTTGGACGACGACTGGACCGAAACTCACCATCCTCAAACCCGTGTCGTCTGCGCATATGAGACGAAATCCACAGATGGCGTTCTTATCGTTCCTTGGACGAGTGCGTCACGCCATTGCGACGAGGCAGCAAGAGCCATCGAAGATGCCTCACACGAGACGATCGTCAAGCCGGATCGCCCGAAGCACCCGTCAGTCGTCGTGTTGGTAACCGCGATGAACAAGTACGTCTTCCTCGCGTCGAGAGAAGCGGAACTACAGTTGCCGGACTTCCTCAAAAGCGGTAACGGCTGGTCCTACAAGCTCATGGACCTCAACCATCCGAACAGAGCCACAGTTGGCAATCCGGGGTTGCGTCAAATTCACTTGGATGTGCTCAATCTCACCCCTGGAATTTGGGTAACACCGCGTCGATTCGACGTGGGTGGCGGAGGCAGCTCTCAGTTGGACATTCTAGTGATGCGAGGCGATTTGTTTCCGGAATATGGATTCGATATCGAAATCCAGCCGCTGCCCCTTCGGCACATCAACATCGAGATTCCTCCACCGCAGGCGATTCAAGAACAGGAGAAAGCGATCGCAGCTTCGATTTCAAGTGACTTAAGATCTCACCTGTCCGGATCGAACGCGACGACTAGGTTCAATCGACTGCCCGCAGACGAACAGTTGCGTGAGGTCGCCACCGTTGCCAATGCGACAGTCGGGAAACAACACCCTGGCCTGCCAGCAGACGTTCAGTGGCTGGTGACCGCAGATACCCTCAGCTCGCTCGGTTGGTCGAACTTGGGAAAGGTCGCACTCGATGAAATGGTCGCATCCTCGAAATCGAACATCGAGAATGATCCCGCAGCGCAATTTGTTGGCGCCCGGATTGCGGCACTCAATGCCAAGCCCGACTTGTTCGCTTGGGTGCCTGCCGATAAGCGGAGCGATGTTGATACGGTGAAGTTTCAGGTCGCTGCAAAATGGACAAATCCGTCCGCAGTTGTAGCGACCCTCGATTTTTCAAAGAGCCTGCAGTCGTTGCACGTTCTGCAACACGACAGCTTGATCTTGCAAGGCGACATCTTCAAGGCCCAAGGCGATAACGCAAAATCTGAACAGGCGTATTTCGATGCAGACAAGATCCTAAGGGACAGGACCATCCAGGAGCAAATCAAGAGAGCGCAGGGAGTCTATCCGCATAAGGACGCATAGTCAGTCTTCAGAAAACGGAATGGTGGTATCGCGACTAAGGATAACCGATCTTGTCGCCTTCGGATCTTAAGTCCGAGTTACTCTGCCGCGTTCTCTTCATCCATTGCTTTTGCCTCCTCGATGGACCGCGTTATGTTGTCCTCGCGGTTGTCCCCGGCGAATTGATAAATCAGATAGCAATTGGTGTTTGAAGGCGAGTCCTACGGTTGAAGCCGTTGGGCAGATCGGTTCAAACTCGTGCGTCGTGGCGAAGCTAGACTGCGCACGAGGTCGCCTCCGCACCGGGCACGGCAGCGACGTGCTTCATCCAAGCCGCAGTCTGTCGTTCGTCGAGGTCCGCCACGGATACGAGTTCCACACCCCGCGTCGCCTTACCCATGATTCACTGGGGCGGCGCACCCTGACGGCGACCTGAAAATCCTCCACTCGGGGTCAGGTCAAACTGCTCGATCAGGGATGCCCGCTTCCGGCCAAATCCTGACACTCCCGTCTGAAAAAGACCTTCCTAAAGTGGACGCTTGCGACAGTCATGAGGCGGATCAGCTGCGCCACCATATTGGCCAGGTCACTGCAGTGAAACTGACGGGAGAATGGTCACCCACGGAGCGCTTAGACACCGCAGTAAGAAGATTGGCCGGTGCGTACCGCCTACTGGTCGCTTACGCTGTGAGATAGACCGGTTGCGCCATCGCGAACGGAGCTACATTCGGTCGATCTTCACCGCCAGCTGTCGACTCGTTGCAGAAGCAGCGATAGCCGCCGCTTGCTACACTGTGTAGACAAACGTATCGCTGCTCGCATTTCCATATCTCGTGCGAACGGTGAAGCCCGAAGGGGATCACATGCACATTGATACCGGTTCGCAGTTTGCGGGCTATACCGTCGTCAAGCTATTGGGCCGTGGCGGGATGGGCACTGTGCATCTGGTGCGCGAGCCCGGTATCGATCGCCTCGTCGCGCTCAAGGTCTTGCCTGAGCAGCTCGTCAATGATGCGAAGTTCGCCGCACGCCTAGAGCATGAGGCTCGCATCATCGGTGGCCTGGATCATCCGAACATCGTTCCTCTCTATCGCTACGGTATTACCGACGATGTTCCATGGATGGCGCTGCGGTATGTCGATGGCGGCGAATTGGCTGAGCGGATGAAAGAAGGCCCCCTGCCACTGCCAGAGGGATTGTCACTGTTGCGTGGTGTGGCGTCTGCACTGGATTACGCGCATAGCAAGGGCGTCATCCATCGGGACCTGAAGCCACAAAATATCCTCTTGAGTGGCGGCGGCGCCGCGTACCTGGCCGATTTCGGGGTGGCCAAGTTGCTGGAAGGCACAGTCAATACCGCGACCGGCAACGTGATCGGCACACCGAGCTACATGGCGCCCGAACAAGCCAAGGGAGAGAAATTGGGGAGCTACACGGATGTCTATGCTCTTGCAGTAATTTGCTTTCAGTGGTTGACCGGCAGTCTGCCGTTCGAGGCGGACACTCCTTATGCCGTGCTGATGAAACACGTGCTCGAGCCGGTGCCGCCCGGGCCGCTAGCGCAGTTGGCGCCCAGTGTCGCTGCTGTGCTTGAAAAGGGTCTGGCAAAGGAGCCGGTAGATCGGTTTCAGTCCGCTGGAGCGCTGATTTCACAACTCGAAAATGCACTGGGTTTGCCTTCGACGGCATCGCAGCAGCGAACCACCGTTACAGTGGCCGGTGCAGGGAAGCGCTGGAAAGTGGCTATTCTTGTCGTGCTTCCCTTAGCTATCGCCATTGGCGGCTATGCCTATTGGCGCAAAGCACTGCATTCGCCCGCAGAACTGCGTGCAGAACAACAAGCTGCCGCCGATGCCGGATCGGCGCAGCCGGCTGGGGAGATTGCTACACCGGCCATGTCGATCGCGGTGCTACCGTTCACGAACGTCTCGTCGGACAAAGAGCAGGATTACTTCGCCGACGGCATTGCCGAGGATGTGCTGAACCTGCTCGCAAAAATTCCGCAGCTGCAGGTGACGGCGCGCACTTCATCATTCTCGTTCAAGGGCAAGCAGATCACCATTCCGGAAATCGCCAAGGTGCTGCACGTGGCGAACGTGCTCGAAGGCTCGGTGCGAAAGGCGGGCGATGCGGTGCGGATCACGACGCGATTGATCCGCGCCTCGGACGGCTACGAGATCTGGTCGCAGAGTTGGGATCGCAAGTTCGAGGACATCTTCGCGATCCAGGATGGCATCGCCGCAGAGGTGGCCAGGAACCTTCAGGTCAAGCTGCTGGGAGATGTGCCAACGGCGCGCCAGACGGATCCGAAAGCGTATGCGCTGTATCTGCAGGCTGTCCAACACGGACGGCTGAACACCGCCGAGGCGTTCCAGCAGTCCGACGCGCTATATCGCAACGTGCTGGCGATCGATCCGCGCTACGCCCCGGCATGGGCTGGACTGGCCGAAAACTTCAACCGCGAAGCGAACCAAGGCCTGCTGCCCAACAAAGAAGGGTACGCCCAGGCCCGCGAGGCAGCGACGAAGGCGCTGGCGATCGATCCAGAGTACACGTCGGCCCATGCCACGCTTGGCCACATCGCGATGTATGGCGACAACGACCTTGCCGGCGCGGCGCAGCACTTCAAGCGCGCGCTGGCGGTCGATCCGGCAGATCCGGATGTGCTGCGCAACAGCGCCCTGCTGCTTGGGAATCTCGGCCGCCTGGATGAGGCGCTTGCACTCGAGGAAGCCCTCGTTCGCCGCGATCCGGTGAACGCGCCGGCGCTCAACAACCTAGGTCTACACCAGCGCTGGGCCGGCCGGTTCGACGCGGCGATCGCGTCGTTCCGTAATGTGCTGAGCCTCGCCCCGGGCCGGGGCGGGACACCCATCCAAATCGGCTTTGTGCTGCTCCTGAAGAGCGACTCGCAGGGCGCGCTGACGGAGATCGAGCAGGAGACGACAGATGCCTGGAAGATGATAGGCCTGCCGATGGCGTACCACGCGCTCGGGCGCAAGGCTGACTCCAACGCCGCGCTAGCCGCGCTAATCGCGAAGTACGAGAAGGCCTGTTCGTACAACATCGCCCACGTCTACGCCTACCGCGGCGAGGCGGACAAGGCCTTCGAGTGGCTCGACAAGGCGGTCGAGTACGGCGACTTGGGCATCGCCGACATCGTGGGTGAAAACCTATTCGACAACATCCACGCCGACCCGCGCTGGCTGCCGTTCCTGCGCAAGATCGGCAAGGCGCCGGAGCAATTGGCGAAGATCGAGTTCAAGGTGACGCTGCCGCAGATGGAATCCTCGTCGGCAGGCGGAGGGGCGCATCCATAGCAGTGTCGCATCGCGAGCCGCGCCAAAGAGGCGGCGTCGGTCACTCGCAGCGACGAAAATGGCCCCGAATTGTTTTCCCTGTTCTTTCCCTGTTCTTTCCCTGTTCTTTCCCTGTTCTTTCCCTGTTCTTTCCCTGTTCTTTCCCTGTTCTTTCCCTGTTCTTTCCCTGTTCTTTCCCTGTTCTTTCCCTGTTCCTTCCCTGATACCGCCCTGTTCCTTCCCTGTTACGACGAAAAAAATTCCCTGTTAGTTTTCAGCAACAAATTTGTTTCTGTGCCCTGCATCCCGCATGGCACGTGGGTTTCTAGGCAGCAGCCTACTGACCTGCCCCGCCAAAATGATGATTTTTCCCTTTTGTTTTCCCTGTTAGCAGGGAATTGGCTGCAGAGACGCGTTCGCTGCAGACTGCACCCACCGCCAAATCAATCACTTAGCACTTGCAAGTTGCCGCAAAAAGGTTTCAAACTGGGATAGTTTGGGACATGCGGTGGCAACTTTCGAGAAGCGAGTAGGTAGGTCTGGCAAAACGACATGGCGCGTCCGCGTCCGTCGCCACGGCGGCCCCTGCTCACGAAATCATTTGCCCGCAAGTTCGAAGCGGAAGAATGGGCGCGTAGCATCGAGCACAAGATCGATACCGGCGAGCACGTTCCTTCGAGCGAAGCGCGGAAGCGCACCGTCGCCGACGCGATCGACCGCTATCTCACTGTCAGCTTTCCTCGCGCTCAGCGCCGAAAAAACGCGAGCGAGCAAATTCGATTGCTCACTTGGTGGCGCGATGAGATTGGATCCAAGACGCTCGTCAACCTCACTCCTTCGGTTGTCGCCGAAGCGCGCGATGCGCTCGCGGCGCCCCGAGCGCCGTCCGGCAAGCCATTGGCCGGCAGCACAGTCGACCGCCACATGGCAGCTCTGTCTGGCGTCCTCAGCGTCGCGGTCAAGGAGTACGGCTGGCTCGCAAGGAATCCGATCGGAAACGTCACGAAGTTCGCGGAGAGTAAAGGCCGCGAACGGTTTCTGAGCGACCCAGAGCGCTATGCGTTGCTTGCCGAATGCGAGGCCTCGCCATTCACTCCCCTGCCCTCGATCGTTCAACTTGCGCTCGCTACAGGCGCGCGCAAGAGTGAATTGCTCAGCCTGCAATGGAATGACGTGGATCTGGTGAGGCGTACCGCTAGGTTCAGGCGCTCGACAAGGCACTGATTCGCATGCGCGGCGTCGTGAGCAAGTGCACGGGTGAACTCGGATCGGTCTGCGCCACTGCTGACGAACTATTCGCGTTGCTGGAAGCACAAGGCTGCGGCCCAGATGTCGAGGAAGCGATCGACAAGGTGCGCAGTGCGATATCCGGCAAGCACGCGAAAGCTATCACGTTCTGCCTGGACGACTCGTATTCGGCTTACACCGTGCTCAAGATCGTGCGCAAAATGCTGGGCAAGATGAAAAGCACCCCAAAGCTGATCTCCGCCGCCGACAAGTGGGCCATGGAACAACTGCAGCGCGCTGGGAATGCAGCCCACGACTACAGGCGGCGTGTGGACCGCAATTAGGTAGCTGTGTCCATTCGTTCCCGACGGTTGCATTTGAACGAAGGCATGGTAAACACTAGGTAACGACTGCATTCATACTTCCTAGCGTGGAGGTATTGCGTGGCGTCATCTTAATGTCATTCGCATCCAATAAAAGTGGCTTTGGCTCGGGTGCATCCACACCATTGACTGCTTGCGGATTAGCGCGCTGAAGTCGAAGCGGAGACGTATCTCCGTAAATCAAAGGAGAAGTGCATGAAGGTTTTCGTCATCACGATTGTGTTGGCTATGTGGTATTCCATTGGATATGGAACGACCACCTGCGCAAACGATGCAAACGTATACGTTCAATGTGGAACTGATTGCGCAACGAAACCAAACACTCCACCGAACGCGATCACGACTGGTTTGGCGAGCACGGTCATAGCGAAATATGTACTTTGTCCAACACAGCCCGAGGCTATTTGGATACAAGGCTTGAGGAAGACGCCAGGTGGATATACAGAATATGACTGGTATTTCGACGTTGGCAGCAGCGGCGACGTCGTATTCAACAGTGTGGACATATCCAACGAGCAAGTGCCTCGGAAACCGAAACTCGGAGGTTGTGCTCCGGGGGCACAATGCCTAAATGACAATGTGATTTTTTCAAATGTTGAGTACCCGGATTACTACGCTTTCACGGAAGAACCCTGCGGTGGCGAGGGCGAGCCCTCTTGTTAGGCCAGGGTCGCGCGGACAATTCGGTTGACTGCGGACAATAGTATCGTAGTGGAACTCCGCGACGCCATTCCAAGTATTGGGCTCACACTGTCAATCCTTGGCCAATGGCGTCGTCTACCTTCATAAATAATTTGACACGCGCTATTCCCAGCCAGTGCGCGAGTCGACGTCCCCCCGTTTTCAGTAGCGGGACGAATTAGAGTCCGTGGTTACTTTAACTGCTTTGCGTAGGCGGCGGGTGTGAGCCCACCCAATGCCTTCTTGGGTCGCTCGTCGTTGTATTCCCTGCGCCATCGCTCGATCTCGGTGCGAGCGTGAAGCAGATGGGGAAACCAGTGCTCGTTGAGGCATTCATCGCGCAGGCTGCCGTTGAACGATTCGATGTAGGCGTTCTGGTTGGGTTTGCCGGGTTCGATCAGGCGTAGCTGCACGCCACGTTCGTGTGCCCAGGCAACCATGGCCTTGCCGCAGAACTCTTTGCCGTTGTCGGTGCGAACGACTTTGGGCAGGCCGCGACTGTGCGCCAAGCGCTCCAGCACGCGGGTTACACTCATGCCGCTGATCGCTCGCTCAACTTCGATGGCTACCGATTCATGCGTGGCGTCATCGACAATCGTCAGGCACTTGATGACGCGGGCGTCAGCCGTACGATCGAACACGAAGTCCATCGACCAGACCTCGTTGGCTGCCGACGGCCGGCACAACGGATGCCGCTCGCCAATCGGCACTTTCTTGCGCTTGCGCCGGCGCACCTGCAACCGCGCTTCTTGGTACAGCCGTTCGACCCGCTTGTAGTTCACGGGGTGTCCTGCTTGCCGAAGCTTGAGGTGGATCATCCCAACGCCATAGCGCTTGTACCGCTGCGCCAGCGCCTGGATGCGCTCGCGCAGCTCGCCATTGCGATCCGGTCGCGACTGGTAGCGATAGGCGCTGGCGCTTATGCGTACCGCCATAAGCGCCCAGCGCTCACTCAATCCCTTGGCTAACAACTCCCGCACGAGCACTCGTCGCGCCGGTGCGGTTACGGCTTTTTTCGCAGAACGTCTTTGACGACGTCGTTCTCGAACATCCGCTCGGCCAGCAGCTTCTTCAGCCGGGCGTTTTCCGCTTCCAACTCCTTCAGCCGCTTGGCGTCCGACACACTCATGCCACCGAACTTGCTGCGCCACAGGTAGTAGCTGGCTTCCGAGAATCCATGCCGACGGCACAGGTCCTTGACCCCCATGCCCGCGTCAGCCTCACGCAAAAAGCCAACGATCTGCTCTTCGGAAAAGCGCTTCTTCATGTCCAATCTCCGTTCGTTGAGGGATTGGACTCCAAACTGTCGTGCTACTCAAAAGCGGGGGGACGTCGCCTGCCCGATCTTGAACACCTGCCGTCCAGGCAACTCGCATCAACGCCGCGACGAACACAAAAATCGCTGCACCAATTGTGATTTGAGGATGGTGGCCGCCACGGAATGCCCCGCGTAAACGTGGTTCAAGAACTGACATGCACCGTCCGCTTAGTCGCTCCGGCCCGGAACTGTCACCGGCCGAGATCAGTGACCAGCATATTTCCCGGTCTTTACCGCTACGTGACAGTCATGGGCGTTGATTTTCACTCCCGAGCGAGCCAATTCAATAACGAATTTGCGTCAACTACCCGGCTTGCTCGCTGCCCATTGAGAGTGCGGGTTCCCATGGTGCATAGTTCGATGCGAACGACGGCTCAAAATTCGACGCAAATCAACACAAATGTCAGGCAGTTCAACTTGCCGGAACGCCCCCAACCAATGGCGCATGAGAGACACGACGATGAATGCCACCACTACGAACATACGGAACGTAAAGTCGCAAGTGAGTGCCCTGGAATGGGAGGCGCGGATGAATCTCGCCGCCGCTTATCGTTTGGTCGCGATGTATGGTTGGGACGATCTGGTATTTACGCACATATCAATGCGTCTGCCGGGACCGGAACATCATTTCCTGATCAATCCATATGGCCTGATGTTCGAAGAGATCACTGCATCGTCGCTGGTGAAAGTCGACGTCGACGGTAACAAAGTGATGGAGTCACCCTACGAAATCAATCCGGCCGGCTTCACCATCCACAGCTGCGTACACGCCGCACGCGAAGATGCCAAGTGCGTACTGCACGTACACTCGATTAACGGTATAGCGGTGTCAACACAGAAAAACGGACTACTGCCAATTTCACAGCAATCCACGTTTGTCTTGTCGTCCCTGGCTTATCACGACTACGAAGGTGTCGCGCTCCGTCAGGATGAGAAACCCCGGTTGGTGCGCGATCTTGGCGACAAGAATTTCTTCATGCTGCGCAATCACGGCCTCCTCACGGTTGGCGTTACAATCGCCGATGCCTTTCTTTATATGTATCTATTCGAGGCGGCCTGCATGATCCAAGTGCGCGCACAAGCTGGCGGCGGTGATCTGATTCCGATCACTAAACCCATTCTCGATGGCGTCCAAGCCGCTGCCCAGCAGGTGACTCGCGGCCTCGGCAGCCAGTTGATATGGCCCGGGCTGCTACGCAAGCTGGATCGGGTCAATCCAGGCTTTCGCGCCTGACTTTGATCCGTAAGTCTGTTCGGTAGCGGCGGGGCTCTGACCGTATCCGCATGACGCGCGCCTACACAACTTGCTTCTCGAAGATGGCACGCTGATGCTTAGGTGTGCCCTGGGATTTTGAGAGTTCGAAGGCAGCCTCAACATGTGGTTCATGGATCTAAATCAACAAGGTAGTCCCATTTTTTACGACGTTTCCGGACGGGAATCTGGCCTAAGCGATTATTCGTGAGCCATCTCACAAGATACGAAAGCCATCTTGCATCCAATGTTTTTGGTGACTACGGTCGCGGGCACAGTCGTTGGTATTGCCGTAGCGGACGCCATAGGCATACCGGACTCCGGGAACAGGTTTGAGTTGGCAAGGTGCGCCGACTTGCAATGAAACCGGAACGAATGTCCGTGGCGAAATTTCGAGGTAGGCCAATGACGTGGCCATGGTTCAATTCCTTGTGTGATTTAGTGTACTGGTACTGTAATACACTATACCGGCGATGGAATGAGCCAGAAGTCATGCCTAAGGGTGGAGCTGTGAAGTGCCTGCTAAACCCGCGATGTGCTGCCGTGCATCCTCCATGGAGCGGCCTGAATATCGTGATAGAAAATCTCTGTCCATACACTCATGGCGAAGACATTGGAACTATGTAAGAAACGCGTTCGTTACGTGTCACTGCACCTTTTTGAAACTGTGCCGAGGCTTTGATGGAAACAATGAGCTTCACATCGTCGCGTGATTTCCGAGCCTGGCTTGCGAAAAACCATAGTCAATCGGACGGCATCTTGCTGCGCATTTACAAAAAAGACTCGGGCTTGGCCACGGTGACGTATGCGCAGGCCCTTGATCAAGCTCTTTGCTTTGGCTGGATAGATGGGCAAAAAAAGCCATATGACAAACAATCCTGGCTTCAGAAATTCACTCCAAGACGACCAAAAAGCGGGTGGTCGAAAATAAATACCCAACACGTCGAGCGTCTTGCCAAGGCCGGAGCGATGACTCCGGCTGGACTGAAGGCAGTCGAAGTGGCAAAGGCCGATGGCCGCTGGAAGGCTGCCTATGATTCGTTTGGCAACGCCGCTGTACCAGAGGATTTCTTAAAGGAGCTTGAGCGAAACAAGAAGGCGAATGCTTTCTTCGAAACGCTCAACAAAACCAATCTCTACTCCATCGTTTACCGGCTTCAGACTGCGAAGAAGCCTGAAACCAGAGAGAAACGAATGCAGGCGATCATCGAGAAGTTAGCGCGGGGTGAAAAGTTCCACTGATTCCGATGTCTTGAACTTGCCTCCGGCTGTTTCGCAATTCAGAGCGAGAAACCGGCCAATTCCGGTCACTCGATGTCACAAGTCATTGCCTAGAAGCTGACGCTCGGCAACTGCGGAAGTCGGGCTGAATCGGATCTCCGAAGGCGGGCGGAACAGCGTGCGGGGTTGTAATCGATAGGGCCGGACGAGGACGCAAAGGGTCCAAACGAACAAACCCTTGATCGCTAGCCAAGAAATCGAACATCTGGGGCCACCGGCGTACTTTGCGGTAAGTAGCACGTATACAATTCGTGCGAGTGCGGAATCGCCTTGGGGAAACATTTTGTTGATCGTGCCGTTGCACCGCCGCCTTAGTCGGGCGAATTTTCCGCTAATGACTGTGGCCCTTATATGCGTCAATTGTTTTGTATATCTTTTCCTGCAATCGGGCGACGAGCGCGTCTCCCAGCAAGCTTGGGACTACTACCAACAGTCGCAGTTGGGCAAGATCGAATTCCCGGCCTATCTGGATTGGTTGCGCGGCCGTGAGAAGGATGCGCAGAGATTGGAGTTTGCCCAGGCCGCGCCGGCAAAAATCAGGATTGCCATGATTGAGGCCGACGAGAAGTTCCTCACGGCATTGCACGAAGATCGCATCATCGAACCAACACGTGCGGACTATGCCGATTGGCACGAAAAGCGAGAAGAGTTTGAACGCATTCGCGCTAGCACGTTCACCGCGAGGCATTCGCTACGCTTCTCGCAATTCGAGCCTGGAAATATGTTTTCGTCGATGTTCCTTCATGGCGGCTTAGAACACCTTATCGGCAACATGATTTTCCTAGCCGTGCTCGGGCTGCTCGTAGAAGGGGCGTTAGGGCCGTGGTGGTTTCTCGCCCTGTATCTCGTTGGCGGCTTCGGCGGGGCACTCACAAGTCTCGCCTGGCATTGGGGAGATCATGGCACCGCACTAGGTGCCTCGGGTGCAATTGCGGCGCTGATGGGCGCGTATTGCGTGCTTTGGGGTACGCGCAAGGTGCGCGTGTTCTACTGGTTCTTCGTTGTCTTCAACTACGTGCGTGTTCCCGCACTCACGTTGTTGCCGATCTGGTTCGGTTGGCAGGTTCTTAATCTATGGCTCAATCGCGGCGCGCATATTGGCTTTGATGCGCATGCCGGAGGAATTCTGAGCGGCGCTGCCCTTGCGCTCGCGCTGCGCCAGTACGGACGAGTGAGGGATGATTTCGTCGAAGAGGACACGCGCATCGAACAGCGCGAGGTCAATGCGACCGCTTTTGAACAGGCTCTGGAGTATCTCGGTCGACTCGAAATCCCCAAGGCGCGCGAGTTGCTCGAACGGATCGACCAGGACGAACCCGGTCGGCTGCCAGTGCTCGTCGCCCTTTACCGTTGCGCGCGGTACAGTGGTACACCTCCGCAGCTCGACGCCGCAGCCGCGCGCGCGCTCTGTTTTGCTGCGAAAACCGATGCCGAAATACGTGACCTTAAAACCGTCTGTGACGACTACCTGAAAGCCTGCACCGGCAAGCCACGAATCACCGCCGACGTTCTATTGCGTCTGGTTACGCCGTGGCTGCGCATCGGCGAAGACGCGGCCGCAGAAACGCTGTTGCATAGGATTGGCGAGCAATCCCCTTCGTTGCAGAGTTTGCCGGCCGCGTGGTTCACGTTGGCACTGCGCACGCCGGAAAGTTCACCGCAGCGGCGTGCGCGACTGGAATACGTCGTGCAGAACTACGCACAAAGCGATTTTGCGCCAAAGGCGAAATTCTTGTTGCAACAAGCGTAAACGGCGGTTCGACGAGTGTCAGGTTCTTGCCACCGACATCATGCGTTCAATCGCGGCGAGCTGCGTGCCGAACTCGGGTGCCAGCGGATGCTGCGGATAGGTTGCTTTCAGATACCGGAGCAACGTACACGCCTGCTCGTCCTGGTTCATGCGCTCGTGCAGCAGGTTCGCCACCAGCAAGTAGTTGCGCGGAATGTCCTTGCTCTTCGGAAAGCGCTTGTGGAAGCCTGACAATAGCCGCAATGCTACCTGTGGCTGACCCAGGTGCGTGGCCTTGCAGGCTAGGTTCGTGACTTGGTCGGCATCGACCGGGGCGAACGTTGGATCGAGCGTTTGGCAGTCGCGCAACAGATCAAGTGCGAGCCTATCCTTGTCTTGCGCCAGGAGGATGTTGAGATACTCATGGCCGTGGCGCAGCAACTCCTCCTTGTCATCGGCAATGCGCAATAACTTGCGATATTGCGTATGCACCGCAGCTGTGCCTCCACGGCCGCGCAGATGGCTGCGAAGAAGTTGCGTAGCTGCCTCGGGTTTGCCGTCGCGCACGAGTGTACCGGCCTCGTCAAGCACGTCCTGATCGGGATCGGGCTTTGCCATCATTCGCGATAGCTGCGGGGCGCTCGGTACGAAGCCGACCGCGTCGTGGTATTGGTAGATGAGATATCCCATGAGATGAAATGTCACGACGAGCGCATAGTTAGAAATGAAACTGACCGCAATTACGCTGACGAAGCCAGGCAGAATCTTCGCAACCAGCAATGCCGCGTAGCTCTGGCTCAGGGACACCACAAGGCATAGACCAACGACGGCAAGATACGGCCAGCCGATGCGCGTGAAAATCGCGACCCATTTGCCCGGGTTCAGTGCGCTTGCAAGGCTTTCCTCCATCGCGAGGGTCATCGTCGCCCCAGGCAGGGAAAACCCGAGGAACAAGACGAGGATCAATCCCCCCGCGGGACCGAGCAATACCAATCCGAATGCGGCGACCAGGACGAATATCAAGATCAGCCAGATTTGCTTCCAGGCCAAACTGTTCTCGACAGACATGCCGATTTCGGGCGGTTGGAGATATCCATTTGCCGTGGCGCGCAGGCATTCAAACGCGTATTTGTACATCGCTACCGTTACCAGCATAGCAAGCAGGCCGCCGAACGGCAGATAGATTACGAGCCTGCAAAGCGCGAGCACGACGATCGTACTCATCGCGCCCATGTGCGCCGGATAGAGCGTGATCTCCCGCAAGCGGTTCCAGAACGGAACGATGGGGGCGGAGGTTGCGGTGAGCCGTGCTGACATGGGCATTACTTCTGTTCGTAAAAAAGACAATTATGCCTGATGATCACGACCCCTAGACCACGATATGGAGGGGTGCCTTGCATAGTGGGCGGCTGCGTGAACAAAACGAGCATTCCGGAACGGATCAACTTCGAATTGTTTACCGTCCCCGGTATCGAAAGAAAGATGGCGCATCGAATGGCAGACCCGCCGCGAAAAGCACTTCATAGGAAATTCCCCGACGCAACCCGTCCGAATGTGGGGGCTACATAGGCCTGGGTCTGTCATGCCACCTGATACTAGGCTGTGGGTGGCGAATTCGTAGTTTTGACGGTCAAGCCCTCGTTTCCATGTCCGACTTGCCGCAGACGACCACATGGGCGCGGTTTGTTCTGGACTCCGACTGCGGCGTAATTACGAATTCGCCACCCACTGGCTTGCGTCAATGGCATATCCATCTGCTGAATGTTCAAACATGCCATTGCTAGGCACTCGCTGCCAACGCATGTCAGCACAGATCACGATCCACTGTTTCGATTCCACCGCTGGCGCGCCAACTTGCGGGTACTCAAAATCGAGGAAATCAAGTCGATTCCTTACACGCCGGTTCCTTATCCGTTCGTGGAACGGCTGATCGGAACGATTCCGCGCGAACACTTTGACCAGACGCTGTTCTGGAACTCACTCGATCTGTCGCGAAAGCTTGAGGAGTTCAAGAACTATTACAACAACAGTCGCGTTCACCAGTCGCTTTGCAGCGCGACACCGACTGAGCGTTCTGGCAAACCTCTTCCCGTACGTGCCGCGTTCGATTCCTTCGGGTCGAAAAATCACAGCCGCGGTCTATTTCAAACGCCGGTGGCCGACTAAATTGTCAATTCGCCTGGGACAGGTATACTTATCCACAGCCGAGGGCAGCGGCTCTCGACTTCCATCCTTGGTCAATTTTCAACGACCACGGCTAGTCAGTTTTCAACAAGCGGCAACACCCAATTGCGTTATAACCAGTGGCCACCAGTGAGACCGCCTGAGAAGCCATTTGAGCGCGAGATCAACGCCCATAGTTCGGCGCGAATCAGCCACCGAACCATGGACGGTCTGGCAAACTAGTGACGTCTATCCGTTCTGCTTGTCCAGCAGGCTTCTCGCCAGCGCCTGCGCGTCTTTGCAGGCGTTGTCGCTCGTCTGCATCGTCATGCCCTGGCCCTTGCATGCGTTTTTGCCCTTACAGGAGTTTGCGGAATTCTTGCAAGCGCTTTGACCTTTGCATGAACTCGATCTTTCACACTTGATCTTGGCATCGTCTGCCGCGGAGGCAGTACTGATGCTGGCAACGGCGAACAATCCGGCGACAGCTGTAGCGAATGCGATGCCCTTGATAGAGGAAGCTTTCATGGAATTCTCCCGAGAGTGTGGATGTACACGTACGTTAGCCCGCCATGAGCCGGATCGAGTGGCCAGAAGCGGGCGGTGATGTGACCGGCTGCGCCGAGCGAGCCTTTCACAAAGCTGCATTGATTGCATAGGCGATTCGAACCAGCAGAGTCGCGCCCATCCTGTGGGAACGAAAGATTGGACCTGAGTATTTTTAAAGGCGATCACGGGTCAGTCACGCTCGCGCCATTGGTGCATTGCCTTACGCACGAGTGCGAACTGCTGCGCCACATGACGGCAGGCGTCACAGATACATAGATGGATCCATAACAGAGTCCTCTCTTTCGCATTCAGCGGTTCATCTTCCCGTTTAGAGAGAATGTGCGAGGCTTGCCGGCAGGTAATTCCCAGCAGCTTCATCTGAGTGCACTTTCGGGTGCAAAGCCGTTCTTTTCCAGGCAGATGCGGAGCATGATTCTGGCCCGATAAAGTTGTACCCAGACATTCGACGTGGTCAGTCCCAGATCCTTACAGATTTCCTTGGTGTCGCTGCCGAATACTTCACGCAGAACGAAAATCTGGCCGATACGCCGCGGCAGTCGCTCCACACAGTGTTTGACTGCATCGAGGAATGCTCCTTGTTCGCAAAGCTGGGCCGGATCGGGTACGGCGGAGGGCTTTTGCACCCAGTGCCCGGTATCGTCGAACAAAGGATCGAATTCGCGCTCGGTGCCGGTCGCCAGCTCGAAAGGCTGTTCACGCCATTGTTTGCGCAACAGGTCCACGATCCGGTTTTTCAGGATGGCTGTGAGCCACGTGCGCAGTGAACTGTCAGCACGGAAACTGGCGCGATGTTCGTATGCTTGAGTCAGCTCGTCCGACACGCAGTCTTCGGCAAGGTGCTCATCGCGCAACTCCAGGCGTGCGATCTTCATCAGATACGCCCGATGACCAGCGAGCGCCATGAATTCGATCGATGGGTTGGCGGAAGCGCTACTGGACATGCGAATGGCAAGGTGCGTTTGCTTTCGCGCGCGAAGTGCGTCGAGAGATGGCTAGGTGGCGGCAGGGATGCACCAACGCATTGTATTGCCGGAAACCGTTATAACCAAACCAGCCAGGCTCAAGTCGCAGGCCAGACTGCCAGATCGACCGGCTGGGCTGCGCCGGCGACCCGACGACCCGGCCGAAACTCGAATCCACTGGGGACAAGTTGGGCATCCTGCGCCGTGGCCAGTTCGACCAGGCTGGTCGTTGCGCAAGCGACAGCTCGCTCCGTCTTGTTGTGCTTCTCAAGCTTTGCAGCAAGATTCACCGCTTCACCGATCACGGTGTATTCAAGGCGTCTTTCGACGCCGATGATGCCGAAGACCAGTGGACCGTGGGCGACTCCGATACCGATTCCGAGCGCTGGCAATCCGCGCGTCGTACGCTGTTGGGCCCAGGCATGCGATGCGGCGAGGATCCCTGCGATGCAACGCAAGGCATCAGCAGCGTAAGTCATCGAGGCACTGACGGCTCCGAAGCTGGCCAGAATGCCGTCGCCCATGAACTTATCGATATTGCCGCCGTGCTCGCGCACTACCGGCACGACGACGTTCTGGTATTCACCGATCAAGGCGATCAACTCGGCGGGTGACAGCGTTGCCGAAGCCTTGGTGAAGCCGCGCAGATCGGTGAACATGATCGCGGCATCGCGCATGGTGCTCTGGCCTGCCATCGGCTTCAGGTCGGTGGTGGTAATACGGGCGGCGACTTCGCTATCGAAGAAACGGGACAGTGCATCGGTCGACTGGCTGGCCTGCACGGCGCGTGTGAGGGTCAGGCGCGCACGCGACAGCGCGACGGCGAGCAGGGCAGTGAACATGAGGATCGCGGCAACGCGAAACACTTCGTCGCCGGCATGGATGCGTCCGGTGGTCGCGGCAACAACCGCATCCCAAGTGCGTCCACCTGGCCCGGCGACACGCCAGGCCGCGATTGCCAACAGGCTCCAGCCCAGTGCCGCGGTGATGCCGGACAACCATACCCATACCGGCTCGAAGCGCAGCGCGCGCAAGGCGATCAGGACAAAGATGGCTGCATACAGTGAATTCTTCAGCGCCACGGGCAGCGTCGTTTCATATTGCGGTGCAAAGCCCCAGAGGATGCCGAGCAGCACGACCATTTCGGCGACCACCGACGCGGCAAGTACGCCATTTGTGAGCTGGCCGCTGAATGCGAACCAAGCGCGCAACGCGACCAGCAATACGAACGCCACGAGACCCAGCGGCACGGCAGCAATTGGCGCGTCCGGACTAAAACCGCGTGGGGAAAAGACATACGTGAGTGCAGCAAAGGCTATGACGATTGCCTGAGCGAAGCCCACCCAGCGCTCGGAATCCTGCTGGCTGCGCGCGATTTCCTCAAGCACGCGCGCAGGCTGTGGCATGCGCTCGCGCCACAGTCCGCGCAAGTTTGCCAATCCACTCACGGTGCGCGCTCGTCCATTACGCCGTTCACCAATCGTCGGCAGGTGCCGTTGGGCACTGCGACCCATTCACGCGGATCGGCATCGACCTGCGCCTGCTTTGCGCAGGAGTGAACCGCGTTCGCGCAGTCATTCTGTCCGGCGCGACTGATGCCATAACAGCGCTCGCGTTCGATCGATGCCTGGCCGGCGTGACGCAGGCTCGTGGCGACGGCTGCAAGCATCGCGCCGGCTACAGCGAGCATGACCCCGGCATTCATCGCGTCGCGTCTGTTCATGGCTTCACATGGCCGTTTTCAATGTATACAGATATGACATTTAACAAACTTCGCTCGCAATTCGATCAGGCAGTGCGGGCTAATGGCACTGATGGCCACATCCGCCCATTTTCGCGTGGATTACGGCCGCGGCATCAGGCCGGCTTGGTCACTTTGCAGCAATTCGTGACTGCGAGTAAAGCGAAAGTGAGTAATGTCGGGCGGGAAAAATATGCCCCAGGTCCACTCGACGAAAATGCGCACCTTGCGACCGAAGGTCGGCATCTGGCTCAGGTAATACGCGCGCCAGAGCATCCACGCAGGCAGACCACTGAGCCTAACTCCAAAGATCTTGGCGACACCTTTCAAATGACCGACGGTCGCCATCATGCCACGCGAGCGGTAAGCGAACGGCGCCGTCGCACCGCTCGTGCAGCGTATGACAAGATTCTTCGCCAGATGCTTGGCCTCTGCGACAGCGAACTGGGCTGTCGGCGGCGCGGGGCCATCCTCGCCGTTCGTGATCAGAGCGCAGTCGCCAATCGCCCAAACGCCCTCCACGCCGGAAACGGAAAGATCGGCGCTGCAGACAATACGGCCGCGTTCAGTGGCGATGGCGTTGAAACGCATGGTCAACGCGTTGGGCACGGTGCCAATGGTACAGATCGTCGTCGCGGTGCTGAGCATGGCACCACTGGCCAATTCTATACTTCGTGCGCTGACCTTCGATGCACCGGTCATCGTCAGCACTTCCACGTTACGCTTCATCAACGAACGCTTGGCCGCCTGGCCGAGCAAGGCAGGCAGTTCCGGCAGCAGGCGGTTATTGTTCTGCAGCAAGGTCACTTTGACTTCGTCGGCACCGACGCGCGGGTAAAAGTGGCGGATTTCACGCAGGCTGTCGGCAATCGCACCGGCCACTTCGACACCGGAGAACCCGCCACCGACAATGACGAAGTGGCCAAGACACAGGCGCAACTGCGGGTCAGTCTCCAGTTCGATCTGGGCCAGCCGGCGCAATACCAGATTGCGGATGTGCATCGCGTCGCCAACGGTCTTCAGCACGACGGCGTGCTCGGCCATGCCCGGGATAAGGTCCACCCGCGCACGGTTGCCGAAGGCGAGTACGAGGTGGTCGTATTCGAGTTCGACATCGCCCTTGAGCGTGTCGCAATTCAGGCGTTTGTTGCCAAAATCGACATTGCTGACCGTGCCCATCACGAAACGCGCGCGACGCACGGTCTCGCGCAGCGGGGCCACGACATGCTCAGGAAACACCGTGGCGCCGACGACTTCGGCCAGCATTGGATTGAACGTCATGTAGCTTTCTTCGGAAACCAGGGTGATGTCCGCGAACTTCGCGCGCTTCTGCAGTTGACGTGTCAGCGTGGAGCCGCCGAATCCGCCACCGACGATTACAATGCGTGTTCGTTGCAGGGACATTTTAGTTCCTTGATTTGGCCGTGTTTCGGCCTGCGCGAGGTGGTCGGAGCAGGTGATTCGTGACATTGGACGGCGGAGAAGAAAAATCCTTACAGGATGGCCACGATTGAATTTCACTGGTGATGTAAGGAATCTGGCCGCAGCACGTCCAACGCTTAGGATGAGAAAAAGAAGCCGAGGCCCGAGCGGCACGGCAAAAGGCGACAAGATTTTCGCCGGGATGTCCGCAAGTCCTGGGTTCAATCGCGTACTTTGACAAAACGCTGCTCGCCAACCGGCATTGGCTTGTTGCTTAAGGATTTTCATGCGCCGTCGTCTATTGATCATTAAGTTTTTGTCACCCGCGATGGCGTTTCGCGCGACCGCATTATTTTGCACACACCACCTATCTCTTGAGGAGTTTTGCATGCGCCACCTTGTCATCAATAGCTGTCAGGCTGCACTGAATGTATTCGCGAAACTGCAATGGCTTGCTCCTCTCGTGGTACGTCTTTTCTTTGGCTACTTTTGGCTCGAAACGGGTTGGGCAAAGCTTCACAATCTCGATGGCGCGATCGCGCGTTTCGTGGATTGGGGCATCCCCTATGCGGCGTTCAATGCCCCCCTGTCGGCAGGTACTGAATTCGTCGGCGGCGTCCTTCTCATGCTGGGTCTGGTGACGCGGCTTACGTCTGCCGTGATGATCTTCAATTTGATCGTTGCGATTGCTCTGGTTGTGATAAAGAACGTCCATGGTTTTGACGATTTTGTAGAACTCGACGAATTTGTAGATATCCTGATTTTCTTCTGGTTGATTGTCGCAGGCCCCGGTACAGTCAGCCTGGATGCGCTGATTGCCAAGCGATTTGGGTTGAACGTAAAAGGCATGAATTGATGCGGGTGAAGAGGCAAGATTTTACGGTTACGGTGAAGTGTCATTTACCTTCCATACTGCCGCGCCACGCAGCAAACGTTGACTGCATACCGGAGCTACACATGGGCGACAGCGGCCGATGCCGCGTCGCTTCTGAGCAAAAATACACAAATCAGCTTGTCCCCTGAAAGTCCATGCAATCACAATCAAACAGTTCCATAAGTCGCTGGGTCGGCATTGGCTTGCGCACACCGCACTATCGCGAGTTGCTGGAGCGTGAGCCCTGCACCGGGTGGCTGGAGGCACATAGCGAAAACTATTTTGGTGACGGCGGCTACGATTTGCATGTGCTGACACAACTGCGCGAACGTTATCCTATCAGCCTGCATGGCGTGGGGCTCGCACTGGGTTCGACCACAGGATATTCGTGCGAGCATCTGATCAAGCTTGTCCGGCTCGTTGCACGGATTGATCCGATATTCGTATCCGAACATTTATGTTGGGGTGCGGTTGCCGGACGTGCCTTGAACGACCTCCTGCCATTGCCTATGACAGCCGAAGCGCTCGATCTGATGTGCGGCCGCGTATCGCAAATGCAAGATGCGCTGAAGAGACGCGTACTAATCGAGAATGTATCCAGCTATGTGCGCTTTGCCGCCGATGAGTTCGATGAGGCCGGCTTCCTCAATCGACTGGTCGCGCGTAGCGGCTGCGGCATTTTGCTGGATGTCAACAATTTGTATGTCAACCAGTGCAATCACGGAATTGACGCCGCCGCGCAGATTGATGCAATTGCACCGGAACACGTTGCCGAGATTCATCTGGCGGGGCATCTGGTCACCGAGCTGGCCGTGATCGATCACCACGGCACGCGCGTGGCGGATGAGGTGTGGTTGCTGTATGAGCGCGCCTTGCGGCGCTTTGGTCAGGTCCCGACGCTGATCGAATGGGATACCGACGTGCCAGATCTGGATGTGCTTGTCGACGAGGCGCGGCTTGCTCGGGATTGTTACGCAACGCAGGCAACTAAAAATGACCACGCCGCTTGAACGCTTGCAGAACGATTTCGCCGCGGCGCTGGTCGATGCGAGAGCGGCGGCCGCGATCGTACCGGCGCTGGTGGCGAGCGACGCGCGCATGGTTGAACGCATCGCGCTTTATCGGGGCAATATCACCGCCGCGTGGGAGAAGGCATTGTCAAATGCTTATCCTGTCGTGCGTTGTCTCGTAGGTAAGGAGTTTTTTGCCGCACTCGCACGCGCCTATGGCGGTTCGCATTCGAGCACCTGCGGCGATCTTAATGAGTTCGGTGAGCAATTTTCCACTTTCGTCAGGACTTTCGAGCATACGCAATCACTGCCGTATCTCTTCGACGTAGCCGCACTGGAATGGAGGGTGCATCGCGCGCACTACGCTGCCGATGCCGATTCCATGCCGCGAACACGCATTGCGACGTTGACGCCGGAGCAACTGCTCGGCACCCAGTTCCGTCTGCGTCCTGGCTGCGCCTGGATTGAATCGCGCTATCCAATCGCAAGTTTGTGGCTGGCACACCAACCCTCCGCAACGGTCGAACTGCCGAATCGACTTGATCATCCGGAGACTGCCCTCGTCGTACGTTCGCGCTGGCGCGTCACCGTAGTCGAGTCGAACGCTGGTGAAATTGCGGCACTGGAGCAGTTGAGTCGAGGGGCCGATGTCGATGGCGCGATCGACGCCGCCACGCGGCTCGGCGCGCCCTTCGACTTGACGCGTGCGCTTGTGCGCTGGCTCGATCTGGGCGTGCTGATGAATTGGCCCGCTGCGGCCCAGGCCTCATCGGCGTCCGCACATTGATCAATGTAAGGTTTTCGCGCCTCGGCTGTGTCCATGGCGAATTCGTAAATGATGAGCAGAATGCGGCCCTCTCCGGACACCGGCACCTGAAAACTCACTACCCAAAAGCGGACGACCACGGCTACGCTGGCGTCGTCAACGCATCAATTCTGATGGGAGCCCAAGCAATTTTCGGCGCATGCGTCATCCGTTATATTGTGGTGCTAGGTATACACTTCCGATTATTTTCCCTGTTCTTTCCCTGACACCGCCCTGTTCCTTCCCTGTTATGACGAAAAAAATTCCCTGTTAGTTTTCAGCAACAAAGTCGTGTCGATGCCCTGCAAGCCGCTTGGAATATGGAAATTCTGGCAGCCGCGTGCAGCCCTACCCCACCGAAATAAATATTTTTCCCTGTTATTTTCCCTGTTAGCAGGGAATTCCATCCAGAGACGCGTTCGCTGCAGACTGCACCCACCGCCACGCAGGCTCGTGATTCGAGATCTAATCTCTCGATACCCTCCAAACGCCGCCACAGCGCGGGCCGCCGGCGCCCATACCGCACTCCCTATGCCGCCAAATCGGCAATTTCGCCCTGTTTTGATCGATCGTCTCTGCAGACCAATTTTGGGAGTCCGCAGTCGATTGGCCGGACGTCGTGTAGCAGCAATAGGCTGTGACTCGGGATAAGCGAAGCTCGCAGGACCGCTAGCTGGAGAATCCGAAGTGCCGCGGTTGTTCCGCCCAATCGATGGGCGGCGGATCCAGCAGTTGCCTCACGGCCAATGTCACCGGTTGCCGTCCTGCCAGTATTCGTTCGATCAGACCAGGCGCCAGCAACGAGTCTCTGAGGACCCGTGCGACATAGCGCTCAGTCACGTTTTCAGAGATTGCGATCGCCTTGATCGAGCCGAGCGTATTGATTTTCACATCAGGACGAGCCGATTCTTGGAGGAATTTGCATCGAATATAGAGCCATAAGAATTGCGCCAATCCCATTTGGAGTACGGGCTTCCATGGCTCATGGATCAATGCAAATAACGAATCAAAGTTCGCCGGAAATCGACAGTCGGTGGAAGCATAAATAGTCAATTCGCCAGAGGCAGTTTATTTTCTGTTAGACCTCCAGAGAATCTACGGCGACGGTTATATAGAGTGATTTACCACTACCCGGCTGAGGGAAATACCGGATTACGTAACGTCCTCAACCGACCGACACTGCGATCAAGAGAAAAAGATCCAGGGATCCTAAAAATAGGATGCGAGACAGGATCAGAATTGTTCACTGCTTATGGCGCTAGGTTCGGGGGGATACGTACATGTTAGGAGGTCGTTATGCGCACGGACTCTGCACGCGTCGCAGCATGCCGCCTGCCAACGGCAGCGCTGAATCGCAAATATCCCCTCAGCTCTTCAGATGACTCTGCTGCAAGAAAAAAGCAAAAGACGGGCCGCCATTTGCGCCCGCACTCCAATCCGGCTCCAGTCGGTGTATCAGACATACATCTAGATACTTACGCGCTAGATCGCGATGCCGGGGTATGGGGTCTCCATGTCAACCACCGCGGCGACGTTGCACTGGAACTCAACAATTCCCTTGTATCGTCCATTTCGTGCAAGGCCGGCGCGGCCGTTCTGCACACGGAAGCCTGCCCTTTCGAGCGAGCCGCAGAAATAGTTGCCGCGGTCAGCTCGAACCTCGCTGTTGCCATGAGCGACAGGGCTCGTACAGATTTTGAATTTGATCTGGCTCGATGGATACCCTTGTATTTTGATCTATAGACGAGGAAATCCGGACAGTAAATTATACCCCGGATATGAAATTGCGCCGATGGCCTTGCCGTCGGCAGACTGCAAGGCAGACTAGACACAAGAGTGTAAGACCCAAGCGATTTTAACCCGGACTGTAAGGCGCGCTTTGCGAGGAAGATCGCAAAGTGATAAATGTGGTGCCGCTTATTGTGGCCTACAGATGCCTTTCGCCTAGAGTTTATTGACGAAATCCACCTGCAACCATTTTGCGGCGCACCCTTTAACCATCGGGAGCCGACTATGTTTACTTGTAGTGTACGTAACCAATCTACGTCAAATAGCTCAAGCCGCACCCATTTCCTTGGGAACATGTCCAGAGACTTCGGCGCGCCGTTATCCGCCGCAATTTTTTTAGGGCTCGCTGCGTCAGCAATGGCGGCGCCGGTCACAGTGCCCAATGCCGACTTTTCCATCGCCACCAACGATGGCAGCGTCGGCGGCGGTTTGCTCGGCGGAACGGGTTCGCTGCCGATCGGGTCCGGACCTTGGAGTGGAACGTTTGCAGGTGTTCTGGGAGAGCTCGCGCCACCTCTATTAACCATTGGCTCGGGTCAAGCGACTATTTCAGGGATTGCCGTTGTTCAGCTTCTCGGGATCAACAACAATGGCGCATTCATCCAAACGCTGGGCGCGCAGTGGGCACCATTAAAGCATTACGTACTCGCGGCGGACGTCACTGCGGTCACCCCTTTGCTCATAGCCAACGTGTCGAGCAGTGGCAACATAGGCATGGCGCTAAGCAGCGGCGCTTCCACGTATAGTTCTACCGAAACCTCATTGGAGATATCGCTAACTCAACGGCAAAGCAATTCTTACCATCTTGCCTTGGGTTATGACAGCAGCCCGTCGGATGCGGGCAACATCGGCATTTCGCTATTTTCCAGCCCTACGGGCGTGCTTGCAGTCAATCTGATCTCCGAAGTTGCATTCAACAGCGTTTACCTGACCCAGGCACCCATCCCAGCCTTGCCTGCAGCATCGATTGGATCCGCCGGAGGAACGCCGCAAGCCGCAACGGTAAATACGGCGTTCTCTGCACCCCTGGTTGTCAGCGTGGAAGATGCGGAGGGTGACCCATTGAATGGCGTGATGGTCACGTTCACAGCACCGGTATCCGGACCCAGCGCCGGGCTGTCGTCGACAACAATCATGACCGATGTTGGCGGCCGGGCGACCGTCACTGGTACGGCTAACGGCATTGACGGGACTTATCCCGTCATCGCGACGGTCGACGGTGTCCAGCTACCGGCCACGTTTAATCTAACGAATACCGGGGCCGGCCAGCCAACAATCACCAGCGTCGCGGGGGGGAATCAACCCCAATCGGCAACGACAGGCAATCCATTCGCATGCATGCTCGCCATTCAAGTGATCAACGGCTCAACGCCAGCGGAAGGCGCCACGGTAATGTTTTCGGCTCCCACGACGGGCGCATCAGCCACGCTTGAGGGTGCAGCAAACACTGGAAACACAGTGACTGAGACGACGGATGCGAACGGGGTAGCAATTGTTTCGGCGACTGCAAATGCAACTGCCGGGTCTTACGATGTAACAGCAGCGGTTACTGCCTTACAGTCTGGTCCTGTCTCACCGCCGGTGCAGCTGGCGATCTATCCGTTAACCAATCTTGCTGCAGGCGACCGGCCTTTTTCCGACGGCTTCGAAACAATACCGGCTCCCTGCGCTAGTTTTTGAGCAGATAGTCGGCTTGCTCAATACGAAGGCACCCGCAAGTGCCTTCGTTTTTTCGTGAGCTGCGGGTGGCGAATTGGTAAATCAGACCGCTACTGGCGTTTGAAAATAGACCGCGACAGTGCTTTTTCCAACCGAAAGAATCGAGCGCGGCACGCGCGGGACGAGGATTGCCAGATCCCTGAGTCGGCGTGCCTGTTGATTTTCACATCAGGATGAGTCAATTCATCGAGGAATTGGCATCGGATATAGAGCCACAAGAATTGCGCCAATCCCATTGTAGTAAGGGTTTGCGTGGCTCATGGTTCATAAATCGAAGTTCTAAAACCACTATCAGTGATCTTTATTCTGAAATAGTGCCTCATTTCTTCCAGCCGCGTGTTCGACCCATTCCGCGGGAATCTGCACGGTTCCAGCCGCCACGGCAGCGCTTGCGGTCAATGTTTGTACCGTACAGATGTTCGAATGCGAGCGTGGTATCTAGGCATGCAAGCTTCGTATGGTTTTACTTCGTCCCGCGATTGCATGATGCGTTGAGACGCAGTGGTCTAGTCTGAACATATTCAGGCTTCTGGAGTGAGCAGCCTTTTACGAACCTTTCAGAAATCGCTTCCCGAAAGCAGCAACTCAATTGAGGGAGAATGCCGTTATCTACGACCCCTCAAAACCATTGGCAAATATCTTGTCGCCCGGATACTCCACGGCGCCCATATCCACGATGCCTTTGAAGATTCTATAGAAACCTGTTTGGTCGGTCTGAAGTGGTTGTCCTTGCCCATCTACTGCCAACGCGTTGCTGCCAGCATTGATGGCCTCACTGCCTTTGAGCAACGCCATGGTTTCGGTTAAACCATCATTGTCCTGTAACGGACCAAGGCCCGGTGAATTGGTGAATACGTTGTGATTTGCCGCGTCGTTGTAGGGGCCTACATTGAGCGCACTGCCAAGCAGACTGTAACCGGCGTGAAGCACTCCTGGATGTGCCGTGCCAATCTCGATGTCGGGCATCGCGGCCGGATTGCCGAGGATCGAAGCGCTGTTGGCGGAAACAATAGAATTGGCAAGCGTCATCGTTGAAGCTACGAATGGCCCACCCAACAGCACGCCCCCTGCCGTGTAACTCGTACTGCCCATTGCCGTATTCGACGAAACCGTCGTATTAGTTAAGTCAAAAGTTCCGTCGTATGCCGACAATCCTCCAGCGACTTTGTTGATCCCGGAGGAACTGTTACCGGAAACGGTTGAGTTTACGAAGTAAACGGGACCACCGCTGATACCGTCTAAGAAAAGGCCACCTGCACAATAGTTACCGCCCCCCAGTGACGAATTGCCTGAAATTGTGGATCCGAACACAGTCGCGGTACTTCCAATTGCGTCTACTCGAATGCCACCTATGCAATAGCCAGTGTTGTCGGCGACCGAGCTGTTGGTGAGCGTCAGGTTTGAAGCCCGGACCAACATGCCACCAGTCCCATAATCCCTCGGGTTTGAATTGGATAAAATCTGAGAATTTACGATCGTCGCCACGCTGTTGTATATGTCAATGCCACCTGCGTGATAAAGGGTTGGATGACTATAACTGCCTCCTATATTGGACGTGATCAAGCAACCGGACAAATTTAGGTTGCTGTTTCGAAAAAACGCGCCACCACCGCCATTAGATGAATTGGATGTTATGGTCGAATTCGTCAGGCTCGCTTGACCGTTAAAAAACGCTATTCCGCCGCCGCCCTTAGCGGCAGAATTTTCAGAAACCGTCACATTCGTGAGCGAAAGCGTGTTGGTGGCACCCGTCGCGTAGATGCCCCCGCCATATCCAGTTGCAGTATTGCCAGAAATAGTCATGTTCGTGAGAGAAAGCACGATGGAGTCATCAGACGTCACTTCGATGCCGCCGCCATTTCCATAAGGGTTACCGTTGATCAGGGTAAGGTTATTCAAACTCAGGGACCCGTCGGCATAGAGCACTCCATATCCGTTGTTATGCGCGTCAATTGTCTGGCCGCTGCCGGTGATCGTCATGGGCGCATAGATTGAGATCTGTCCCTGCACGAGCGTTATGGTGCTATTGATGAGGCTAGGGTCGAAAACGATCGTGTCGTCGTTGCCGAAGGCTCCAACAGTTTGCGGCCCGCACATTGGCACACTCGCGTTGCTCCCGGAATTTATCGAGAGAACTGCGTCGCGGAGGTTGCAAAACGCCGAACTGGCGTCGTCGTCGCTGCTGTTGACCGTTATGGTGGCGGCATGCGAGCTGGTGGCACCGAATGCCAGCGCAATTGCCGCGGCTAGCGGCGGCCTTGACCGTGTGACAGTGCGCATCATCTGAGTTCCTCTATAAGGATGTGCAAGCGCACGGCACGACTCTATCACGTGCGACCGTTAGTCATCGGCCGGCTTAGGACATGGTGTCCGAGACGCCATTGGAAATGTGTGGGCTTTTGGCCAAATGGTCGAAAGCAGCCACTCGCGACGGGCGCGTTTGGGTCGGAAGCGGCCACGCGGCAAAGTGCCGATTGAGCGCCCGGCTCCGTGACTTCCGCCATTTGAGTCCCGCTCGCGGGAGTGCAAAAATCGTTCTTGGGTATCCGCGGTCGCTTGTATGCAACGCCACAGTTCGCCCACGCCAAGTATCGTACGCCGCGCCGGTCAGTCGCACGCCGTCGTCATGCTCGGTTATGCAAATGCGCAGGTGCTCGATATCACAGGTCCGCTTGAGGTGTTCGCGCGAGCGTCGCGCTGGATGCGCGACAATGGGATGCACCGTGGCGACGCGTACACCGTCGAGTTGGCCGCTGAGCAAGCCGGTCCGGTGGTCATGTCGTCGGGTTTGCAGCTATTCGCGGCGCGTTCGTATCGAAGCGTCAAGAAGGCCGACACCCTGCTGATCGCGGGCGGAATCGGTTGCCATCAGGCGATGCAGGATCGCGCGTTGTTGCAGTGGCTGCGCAGGATCTCGACAAAGGTGTCGCGGCTCGGTTCGGTGTGTACCGGTTCGTTGATCCTGGCGCGCGCCGGCTTGCTCGAAAACCGTTCTGCGACGACGCACTGGGCGTACGTGCGTCAGCTTGGCGAAGCCAGCTCGTCGATCCTCGTGCAGCCGGACGCTATCTACGTTCGTGACAACAATGTCTTCACGTCGGCCGGAGTCACTGCCGGCATCGACATGGCACTCGCGATGGTCGAACAGGACTGGGGTCAGCCGGTTGCGCTGGCCGTCGCGCAAGAGCTGGTGATGTTTCTCAAACGTCCTGGCGGGCAGTCGCAGTTCAGCAGCCAGCTCGCTGCGCAGTTCTGCGAGGACGACAAGCTGCGCGAGTTGCAGTTGTGGATTCTCGACAACCTGCGGAGCGATCTTTCGAACGCGACGCTCGCGGAACGCGTGGCGATGAGCGAACGGAATTTCGCACGCCGATTCGCAGAGACACTGGGCGTGACGCCGGCTCGCTACGTCGCGACCCGGCGACTCGAGGCGGCGCGACGCAAGCTTGAGCAAGGTAAGTTGCGTATCTCGCAGATCGCGAGGAAATGCGGCTTCGGCAGCGAGGAGTCGCTGCGGCGCGCCTTCGTGGCGGAACTTGGCGTGTCGCCGCAAGCGTATCGGGAGCGATTTCACAGCGCACAGTGATTCGCCGGCCACGACGAGGTTGGCAGGATTCGTGGGGTGATTGGCCGTTCGACGCGGCCTTGCTGGTCTAGCATTGCGGCACTCCCGACAAAGAGCCCGCCATGAAGTCGCTTCCCTTCGCTATCGCCGTTGCACTCATTCCCTGCGCCGCAAACGCGGCCTCGGCACTGCCCAAGGACAACTCGATCAAAGTCGCAATCGTGCTCAGCGAGGGCGCCACGGTGATCGACTTCGCCGGTCCTTGGGAGGTATTCCAGGACACGATGCTGTACACCGAAGATGGCGGCATGATCATGCCGTTTGAGCTGTATACGGTCGCGCCGTCGACGACACCGGTCCACACCTCGGGCGCAGGACGGCACGGCATGACGGTTACGCCCGACTACAACTTCGCCGATGCGCCCGAGCCGGACATCGTCGTGATCGGCGCCCAGGCAGGCGGCGAGGGCTTGAGCGAATGGCTGCAGAAGATGCACGGCGACAAGAAGCTCGTGATGTCTGTCTGCACGGGCGCGTTCAAGCTTGCGAAGGCCGGTCTGCTCGACGGAAAGGAGGCGACGACGCATCACTGGTATTTCGGCAACTTCGAGCAGCAGTTCCCGAACGTCAAGCTCGTGCATCAAGTGCGCTATGTGCAGGCCGATCCGCTGACATTCACCGCCGGCGGCCTCACGTCCGGCGTCGATCTGGCACTGCACGTCGTCGCAGCGCGCTTCGGCGATGACGTAGCGCAGCACACGGCGGACTACATGGAATACACGGGCACTGCGTGGAAGACGCGGGAACTCGCGGCCGAATTTCCGACGCCCGTGACGCGGCACGAGTGGAGCGGCAAGTTGCCGTCGGGTTCGTCGCTCACCGTGCACCAAGTGACGTATGGCGCGAGCCCGAAGTTCAGCGCGGATTTTCCGGCGCTGAAAGCGTCGAGCGTTCCAGCGACGTTCCAGGTTTTGAACGGCAACGTGATGCTCGCTTTCGATATTCCCGGCCATCACGCGACATTCCTCGGCAAGCCCAATGCCGACGAGACGGCCATGGCCGGCACGTTCACGCAAGATGGCAAGGAGCAGCCGTTGACGTTGACCGTGCGGAGCCCGAAATCGCAGTGAAGCTCCGTCGTCCTTCGGCGAATCGTCGTTCACAGCGACGAACATACGGTCTGCGTCAGTCACCTGGGAATCATCAAGGTTTCCGCAGCACCGAAGCGATCGATGCACCGTTCGCAGCCGATCGGCCTCTCTGTTCGGCGATCCCGCATCCGGAGTCGTAACGAGGGGAACGAACCACTGGCCGCGCTTCGAATTCGTGCTCGCACGTGACATTCTCCTCGCCGCCGACCTCGGGTCTATCGCTTCTTTCCCTCCGCACCGGGCACGGCAGCGACGTGCTTCATCCAAGCCGCAGTCTGTCGTTCGTCGAGGTCCGCCACGGATACGAGTTCCATACCCCGCGTCGCCTTACCCATGATTCACTGGGGCGGCGCACCCTGACGGCGACCTGAAAATCCTCCACTCGGGGTCAGGTCAAACTGCTCGATCAGGGATGCCCGCTTCCGGCCAACTCCGGCCACTTGATGCCCACGAATGCGTGCCTGTGAGCGGACGCTCAGATACCAGCAGGTCGCCCCAACGCACCAGGACCGTGGTGATGCCTTGCTGAACATTGCGTTCGAGACAGATCGTTTATGATGGCTCGCGATCCGCAGACACTCAGGGGCACCATGCGGTCTTTTTTCAGCGAGCTCAAGCGCCGTAATGTGCTGCGTGCGGCAGCACTTTACATCGGCGCGGCGTGGGCGCTGGCTCAGGGACTGGCCCAGTTGTTTCCGGCATTCGGTGTTTCCGATTGGGCGGTGCGCTGGATCGTAGTTGCCGCGGCCATCGGCTTTCCGTTTGTGCTGATCTTCGCGTGGTTCTACGAATTCACGCCGGAAGGTTTGAAGCGCGAGAGCGAGATTGACCCATCTGAATCGGTCACGCGCGCGACCGGCAGGAAACTCGACCGCTGGATCATCGCGGTGCTCGGCGTTGCTGTCGTGTTGCTGCTGGCCAACACTTTCGTACTGCACAACGATACGAACAAGGAAACCGCGCTGCCCGTTCCGGCAAAATCCATTGCCGTCCTCCCCTTCATCGACCTGAGCCCGATGCATGACCAGGAGTATTTCTCCGACGGCATGTCCGAGGAAATCCTCAACGCATTGGCGCAGGTGAAGGACCTGAAAGTCACTGGCCGCACATCGTCCTTCTACTTCAAGGGACGCAACGCCGACCTGCGCACGATCGGAAAGGCCCTTGGCGTCGCCAATATCCTCGAAGGTTCGGTGCGCAAGCAGGGCGACAAGGTGCGCATTACCGCGCAGCTGATCCAGGTGACGGACGACACGCACCTGTGGTCGCGCGACTACGATGGCGACCTGAGCGATGTCTTCAGTCTGCAGGACAACATCGCGCGCGCGATCACCGATCAGCTCAAGGCCGTGCTGACAGGCGAGCAGAAGGAGCGGCTGGTGCAGGTAGGGACCACCAACACCGACGCCTACAATCTGTACCTGCAAGCGACTGACGCACTGAACCACCGTGATTACAAACGCATGGGCGATGCGATTGGCTGGCTCGAACAGGTGATCCGGCTCGATCCGAGCTTCGCCCAGGCGCATGCGCGCCTGGCGATGGTACACGCGCTCGGTTGGACCCAGTACGGCGCGTCCGAAAGCGAAGCCGAGCGGCAGGCGAAGCTCGCGTACGCGCTCGACCCGAAGCTCGCCGAAACCCAGTACGCACTCAGCTTCCTCGCGCGCAAGCAGCGCCGCTACCTGGATTCGCACGAGGCGCTGGATCGCGCGCTGGCACTGGCACCGGACGATGCCTCGGCGAACTTCTACGATGCGCAGGCACTGATCAACACCGGCTACACACGGCAGGGTACCGAACGACTGGATCGCACGCTGGCGATCGATCCTCTGTTGCCCAATGCACTGCACTGGCGGGCGATGCAGTATCTGTTCGCTGGCGACGTGGATGCCGCCGAACGCATGTGGAAACGCGCTGGCGATGCAGGTCTGTCCTATGCGAACGTCGGCCTCGCGGAAGTCGCGAAGGCGCGTGGGGACTACGCAAGAGCCCGCGCGCTGCTGTTGCCCGTGATGTTGACCAACAATGACAAGACCACCTGCCTGAAGAACCCCGGCGCGTCGCTACCGGTCTTTTTGCAGGGGGCAATGGGAGGCGATGCGGCAGAGCGTGCGAGAGCGCTGGCGGTGGTAGACGAATGTCTCGCGACGAAGCCGGAGAGGGTTCCCCTCTGGGCCGTACAAGGCTTGATGGAATTGGCTCCGACCGAGCGCGCCTTACAGGTCATCGCCCAGGGGCCGACTACGGACGACGCCGGCCTGTTCAATTATTTCTGGAGCCCGAAACGGCGTGACATGCGTCGTTCGCTTGCATTCCCCGAGTTTGCCCGCAACGTCGGATTCGCCGCGCTCTGGGACCGCTACGGGCCGCCAGATGGCTGCCACCGCCAGGCACCGAGTAACTATATCTGCGAGTGATCCGCCGTGAGCTTTTTCGCCGACTCAAGTTCCGCAACTTCATCCGCGCCGCGCGTGGCTGTTCATGCGCTGATGCTTTGGGCCTGATCGGAACCGGTGTCGCCAGATGCATGATCAACCGACTGATACCGGATTCTCGCCAGAGTGTGGTGAGGGTCGATAGGAGCCGCTCGCGCCCACGAAAATTGTCCAGGATTATTTTCCCCGTTCTTTCCCTGATACCGCCCTGTTCCTTCCCTGTTATGACGAAAAACATTCCCTGTTAGTTTTCAGCAACAAATCGGCATCGATACTCCGCAAACCGCATAGTGCCGTGGTTTCTTGGCAGCGGCCTGCTGCCCTGCCCCACCAAAATGATGATTTTCCCCTGTTATTTTCCCTGTTAGCAGGGAATTGGCGGCAGAGACGCGTTCGCTGCAGACTGCACCCACCGTCACGCAGGCTCGCGATTCGAGACATGGTCTCTGGATAGCCGCCAAACGCCGCCACAGCGCGGGCTGCCGGCGTGCACACCGCACGCCCTATGCTGTCAAATTGGCAATTTCGTCCTGTTCTGATCGATCGTCTCTGCAAGGCAATTCTGGGAGTCCGCAGTCGATTTGCCGGACGTCGTGTAGCAGCAATAGGCTGTGACTCGGGATAAGCGAAGCTCGCGAGACCGCTAGCTGGGATCCCTACTGGCTGAAGGGCGTTCTGCGGGCGCGCAAGGTTTCAAACAACATTGCCGGCGCCGCCTACACGATGGAGCAGGCGACTCTCCTTCCCTGGGACGGACGACCACCGGCTAGGTCACGACCGTGACTTTCGACATGCAACTCCGTGAAAGATTTAGTACATTATATCATTGCGCTATGATATATCATTGCAATCAAAACACATTGAGAGGCTCACCGTGACCAATAAAACCTTGATCGCTCTTGCCATCAGCGTTGCGCTGTGTGGAACCAATTCGGCATTCGCCGACACGTCGACAACCCCGGGTGCGGCGACGTCGCCAGCGACTCCTGATGGAGGGCCAGATCCTGCGTCGAACACGACGACGTTGAACTCGGTGGAAGTAAACGCGGCGCTGGACAAATCACGCAATCAGTTGTCACCGGAAATCGGCGCCAGCCAGTACACGATCAGTCAGCAGGCGATAGAACAATTGCCGCTCGGCGATGCGACGCCGCTCAATCAGGTGCTGCTGCAGGCGCCCGGTGTCGTGCAGGATTCCTACGGCCAGTTGCATGTGCGCGGCGACCATGCGGATCTGGACTATCGCATCAACGGCATCATCATTCCGGAAAGTATCGCCGGCTTCGGGCAATCCATCGACGCACGCATCATCGATCAGGTCCAGCTGCTGACCGGCGCGCTGCCCGCGCAGTATGGTTATCACACGGCGGGAATCGTCGACATCACCACCAAGAACGGCGGGCAAGGCGAAGGTGGCAGTATCGGGATCACCGCCGGTTCGTTCGGCACGATCAATCCCGAATTCTCGCTATATGGCAACGAGGACCGCTGGAGCTGGTTCGTCACCGGCAATTTTCTCGAAAACGATGTCGGCATCGAAAATCCGACCGCGGACCGCAATGCGACCCACGACCACACGGACCAGGCCAAGGGATTCGGCTATCTGTCATACCTGCTCAGTGACGATGCACGTGTTAGTTTCATGTTCGGCACCGCCGACAATCGCTTTCAGATTCCGAACAATCCGGGTCAGCAACCCAACTATGATCTGGCTGGCGTGCCAAGTTTCGACTCCACCAACCTCAATGAAACACAGCGCGAGGCAACTCGCTTCGGCGTGCTTTCGCTGCAGGGCAAGTTTGGCAACACGGACTATCAGGTCTCGTTGGGGCAACGTTACACGAGCATCAATTACCAGCCTGATCCCATTGGCGATCTGATCTTCAATGGTGTAGCCAGCACGGTCGATCAGGCCAATCGTGCGAACACGCTGCAGGCCGACTTCTCCACGCCGCTCAGCAGCTCGCACACCCTGCGCTATGGTCTATACGTCAGCGATGAGCATCCGCTCAGCGATACCTCTTCGCTGGTCTTCCCAGCCGATGCCAATGGCAACCAGACATCCGATGTGCCGATCACGGTCGTCGATGACGCGCCGCATATCGACGCGCGCACTTATGGTTTGTATGTGCAAGACGAGTGGAACCTGACCGACAAGCTGACCATGAACTACGGCCTGCGAGCCGACAAGGTGGACGCCTATGTGACCCAGTGTCAGGTCAGCCCGCGCTTGGGATTCGTCTATCAGGCAACCGACTCCACAACGGTGCATGCAGGCTACTCGCGCTACTTTACGCCGCCGCCGACCCAGTTGATTTCGCCGACGGATATCGCGTTATTCCAGCGCACGACGAACCAATTGCCCAGCAATGTGAATGCGGAGACGCTTTCCGAGCGTTCAAACTACTTCGATGCCGGCGTCTCCCAGAAGGTCACCGACAACCTGACGCTCGGTCTGGATGCTTACTATCGCCAGGTTCACGACCTGCTCGACTTGGGCCAGTTTGGTGCGGCGCTGATCTTTTCGCCATTCAACTACGACAAGGGCCGCGTGCACGGCGCGGAGTTCACGGAGAATTATACAAATGGCAATTTCAGCACCTACTTCAACCTCTCGTCCAACCGCGCCTCAGGCGAAAACGTGGTCACCGGTCAGTACAACTTCAGTCCGGCCGAACTCGCTTATATCTCCGATCACTTCATCCACCTGGATCACGACCAGCGCCTGACCAGCAATGGCGGTGTGAGTTACAACTGGGACGGCACTAAGCTCGGCGCGGATTACCTGTTTGGCTCGGGCCTGCGCTCGGGTTTCGCAAACACCGATCATCTGCCCAGTTACTACCAGGTCAACGTCTCGGCCGATCGCGATTTCAATCTACCCGAGATTGGCAAGACGAACATCCGACTCGCCGTGATCAACGTCACCGACAGGGTGTATGAACTGCGCGATGGCTCAGGTATCGGCGTATTCGCACCGCAATTCGGGCCGCGGCGCGGCGTGTACGTCGGGCTTACAAAAGAATTCTGATTGCGGCCACGCACCGCTCATGCTTGTCAGATTGTCACCATGAAGCAATCCAGACTCAAAGCTGCCAGGGACGGCAAAGAGATACTGTCGAACGCAGCAGAGTTACTGGCACGCCGGGGGATGAGATTTACCACGGTAAGACGCTTGGTTTTGGAGCTATTGTGCCGCGAACAAAAGGCGATCGGTGCTTACGATCTTGCGTCAGCGCTCGAGGCACTGTCGGGACGCCGGGTTGCTGCAAACACCGTCTACCGCGCATTGGATTTTCTAGCGGAACAAGGACTGGTGGCGCATTTGGCCAGCACACGCACGTATGTGGCTCGCATACATCACGACGGCGCGGAGTCCTCGGTATTCTTTGTCTGCACCGAGTGCGGAGAGACAACGGAGCGCCAAGAACCGAACGTCCAACGTGCAGTTCGCACCGCGGCAAATGCCATCGGATTTATCGCGCGCGCTCGTGCCATCGACGTGGAGGGCTTTTGCAAAGCGTGCACTCAAGGTCGCAGACCGGAACGATTCAGGCTGAGAACCGCATCATCTAAAGCCTGAATTCGGTACCCATCGTTCAGCGCACGTCGGGGGGCGTGACGGGTTAAAGTTGGTCCATGTTGACATAGAGCTCGCCTTCAAAACGAGCAACCAATTTGAGACAAAGAATCTCGATCAGGCAATTCAGGTTAGCTCAGTCTTTATCGCCTTGGATCAATTTAGGCCGGTCAGGCCACAATCAAGTCCGGATCCGCTGCCGCCTGGACGTGGCTGGTCGCGAGGCGTTGGGGCGCATAGTAGTAACGATTGAGAGACTAGTCGGACGCCGCGACAGCGTGGCTGCTCCAGACCTTCCCAATATGCATTTGTTGTGTAATGGTTCGGGGTGTTTGAGCGTCTATTCAAGTATGAATTGCACGCATCAGGATCTGTGATATGCGCGAATGGATTTGTGGCACCCTCATCGCGTGTGCGCTGATATCGTCGTCGCGCGCGGATTGCGGCGCCCAGTCGGCAGCGACGCATCCGCACTTAGTTGAACTGTACACGAGCGAGGGATGTAGTTCGTGCCCACCCGCCGATGCGTGGCTGCGCAATCTGCCAAGTAGTGCCGGGGTCGTGGCTCTCGCATTCCATGTGGACTATTGGGACTCGCTTGGCTGGCGCGACCATTTTGCAGATGCGCGTTACAGCGATCGGCAACGCCAGCAGGCGCGGCGCGATGCGAGCGCGTCGGTCTACACGCCGCAGGTCGTGCTTGATGGACGGAGCTGGCAAGGCTGGTTTCACGGTGCGGGTTTTCCCGCCGCGGAACGCAGCCGGATTGCGATCAAGATCTCGGCTGTGCGTGCGGCTTCGTCGCTGCAACTTCATCTCGAGAGCACAGCGCCTAAAGGCGTCGACGTCGGCGCATATCGTAACTTTGTTGCGCTGACTGAAGATGGTTTGTCTACCGAAGTACGCGCCGGCGAAAACCGCGGCGTGACGCTTCATCATGATCACGTCGTCCGCAATATCGTTGGACCACTACCTGCATCGGGCTCTGACGTCCGCATCGACATTCCGGCTGAAACCGACGCATCCAGGTCCACCCTTGTTGCATTTACGCAGGACCCGCGCAGCGGCGATGTCGCGCAAGTACTGAGTCTGCCGCTCGTGCAATGCCGCGTCGACGCCGATTGAGTACACCAAGAGCGGACTCTTGCCATGGGCCGCTCCGGGTCGACTGCGGAAAGTCAGATTGGTTACAGACAACCGTTATCAGGCAGCACCGTACCCACAGCCATACTTCTAGCGACCGATGTAGATAAATTGCGCCATGACGTTGGAAAATGGCGCTCAACAGCGATCGTGACCTTTGAAAGTAACGTATCATCTGGACGCCCGTAGAGCGGCCAAAGCAATTGGTAGTGTCTATTTCAAGCTGAGACACTACCACGCAATCGATCGGCACTTGTTCGCAGATGCAAGACGCATGAATTGTCGCATCGCTTTTGCCGCCATGCTTGCACTCATGCTCGGACGACCTCGCTCGATGTTTTTCTACAACGCCCCAACCACCGATGGAGATTGCCATGCAGCTTCGCTCATGCTGCTTGCTTCTGTGCCTCAGCCCAACGCTGTTCCCAACCGCGTATGCAGCAGATACAAGTGCGATCGCCGAAGCAGGTGTCAAGCTGACGACTTCGCCGTATGACGCGTCGGCAAAGTTTCGTGCCGTTCACATCGATACGCTCGACCCACATTTGCAACACGTGTTTGAAGCGGCACGGATTGAGTGGCTGAAGGTCCTTGCTACACATAACACAACGGACGGGCGCGGTTTCTTTTTTCAGCGTGACCGCAGCACGTTGCTGACGTTGCGATCGTTCAATTCGTTCACCGAATACGACGCGCTGCGCGCTTTTCGCGCCAGCGTCGGAACTCGCATTGGTCCCGAAGGAGAAAAAGCAGGGCAGCAATACGATCAGGGCGACGTTGCAATTACGTTCCCGCACAACAGCGAGGTATGGTCGCGCAACGAAGCGTTCGATTATCACGCGCCCGGACCGGCCCTCAACGAATACACCGCGGGATTCATGCAGATGGTCCTCGAGCACGTGCGCTCTGACGATTACGAAGCGGCGTGGAAGGAGATGCGCGCGGCGCTTACGACCGTCAAGTACCCGATCAGCCGGATTGGATTTTTCAGCATGCTGGGGAGCGGCAAACAGATCAGCGTGTGGCTTGCCCCGGATCGAGCGACTTTCCTTGGTGCCGGATCTCCGGAGGAAGCAGTGGCGAAAGTGCTCGGTAAAGCAAAAGCCCATGCTCTACTCAACAGGCTCAAAGAGGCGGGTAGCCACGTAGAGATATCTGAACTGGTTCCACGGCCTGAATTGAAGAGCCCCGAGTAATCGTCGAAACTGCCTTGAACGCAAACGTTGACCTCCGTAACCTTTTTCCGTGGCCGGCAACCGACGGCCGCAAAGCAGCCGCTCGCCAGAGACAGGTTCGGGTCGATAGGAGCCGCTCGCGCCGACGAGAATTGCCCAGGATTATTTTCCCTGTTCTTTCCCTGATACCGCCCTGTTCCTTCCCTGTTTCGACAAAAAAATTCCTTGTTAGTTTTCAGCAACAAATCGGCATCGATACTCCGCAAACCGCATAGCGTCGGTGTTTTTTGGCAGCAGCCTGCTGCCCTGCCCCACCAGAATGATGATTTTTCCCTGTTATTTTCCCTGTTAGCAGGGAATTCCATCCGGAGACGAGTTCGCCGGAAACTGTAACCAACGCCACGCAGACTAGCGAGCGGAGACATAGTCTCCAGTTCCCCTGGCAACGGCGCACCAGTGTGGGCTTGGCGGGTGCCCAAGCAGACTGAAGTCGCCAAGCGAAGGTAACCTGACCGGCTAAAGTTGGTCCAGGTTGAGATAGAGCTCGCCTCCCGAACGAGCAACCAACTTGAGACAAAGAATATCGATCAGAAAAATCAGGTTAGCTCAGTCTCTATCGCCTTGGATCAATTCAAGCCGGTCAGATCAGTTCCTTATTCTGAAATAGTGCCCCATTTCTTCCAGCCGCGTGTTCGACCCATTCCGCGGGAATCCGCACGGTTCCAGCCGCCACGGCAGCGCTTGCGGTCAATGTTTGCTACCGCACAGATGTTTGAATGCGAGCGTGGTATCTACGCATGCAAGCTTCGTATGGTTTTACTTCGTCCCGCGATTGCATGATGCGTTGAGACGCAATGGTCTAGTCTGAACCTATTCAGGCTTCTGGAGTGAGCAGTCTTTTACGAAGCAAGTCGCAACCATGGAGGAGTCACTATGAAATCAGTCCTGTCGTCTACCGTTTTTCTCATTGCTTTGCTCGGAGGCACCGCGTACGCCGCGACTCAGTACAACGATCCAGGCAACAATCCTCAATACAAGCAATGTATCGACTGGGCGTCGAAGCGATACGAAGGCGGCGACGATAAGAGTCCTGTCGCGGGGCAATCCAAGGTGCAAGCCTTCTGCACCTGCATGTGGAATGAGACGCCCGACGATTTCAAGGGCAATCTGATTGTGTTCTCGGAAGGTGAAAAAGGCGCCAGCGTTAACAAGACGTGCGAAAAGCATGCCGATTGGGGTACTTGAGCTGGAATCCAGCGGAGGTGCCGCGGGCGCCGTAGCATCCTCCGCACTCCGGAATGCGGCAAGGCGTTGTGGGACTAAAAAATGCAATTCGCCGGTGGGTGGCGAATTTCTGGTATGAGCGAATGCGCCAGCGCGTTGTAGTCTTGCGCAGCATGGTAGCCATGGTAGTGACCTGACCGGCTTTTCCTCATCCAGAGAAATAGAGACTATCCTCCAGGAGCAAAGGAGCTGGTTGCGCCGAAGAAAGCATTTTCGCCCGAACAGATTGTTGCGAAGCGCCTTCACCCAAATGCTGTTTCCCGCGGTCGCAGCAGAGCTCCCCACTGCCCGGACAGTAACTGCTTGTTCTGGGCATCGGCAGTCGCCTAACTCGTGAATTCGCCACCCACAAAGTGGCGGCCGCAGCGCTGTTGCTGACGGCGGCAATCACCGGATCGACGGTCCATATCGGCGAGCAGACAATCAGTCGGCTCGCCGTCGCCCATTGCGGAATTCCCTGGGGCACCATCGCCAAGTTGGCCTCGAACTCGGGTCGCAGCATCAGAAACATTTGGACATACGTCGATCATCGACAGGGTGCTAGCATGCCGACCTCAAATGGCGCTGCCGAATGGCATATCTGTAACGAAAACCTGGATGTAGGAGGTTGCCGTGTCCTTTCATCGTAGCGTCTTTTGGGTCGTTTCGTTGCTGCTAAGCACGGTTTCGTTCGCAGTCGCACAGGAATTCCCGTTATGGGAGAAGTTGCTTCAACGCAACAGCGCAACTACCGACGCTACGCCCGTGCCCTCGATGAAAATGGGCCGTCATATGCAGATGTCGCTGAAGGGGACGGCGCAGCCCGGTGATGCGGAACGTGCAGCGCAGATCGTAGCTACCGCGCGGCGCGTGATCGAGCACTACGCCGACGTCGAGACGGCACTTAAAGACGGTTATAAACCGTTTTTCCCGAGCGGCAAGATCGGCGAGGAAGTGCACTACACGAACTATCGCTATGCGCAGTTGGAACACCAAAAAGTGGACTACGATCGCCCTGGGTCGATCCTGTACAAGCGTACCGCGAACGGCATGCAAGCTGTCGGCGTTATGTACACGGCCCCGCAAGAGGCGACGGCGCAGCAGCTCGACGCCGTGGCACCGCTAAATGTGGCTACCTGGCATCGCCACGTCGATTTCTGCGGGTGGCCCCGCTCGTCGTCGATCGCCGAGCGATTCGGACGCGACGCGCAATTCGGTCCGCAAGGAGCGATCCACACCGAGCAGGCGTGCAAGGATGCACACGGGCTTTGGCTTCCCGTCGTCTTCGGATGGATGACGCACGTTTATCCAAATGCCGTGCATTTCGACGGGATTTGGGGAGGCATGGATATGGCAATGGAAGCGGCGGAAGGCTCAGCAGAGTGACCTTCGTGTTTCCCAGGCGAATTGATAACCCGCAGTGTGTTGATTTTCGAAGAAGTCACCCGCGACTTATAAAACGATCTGCGCTTCTACCGGTCATTCGCTTTGACGTCCAGCTGCCAATCGCACAATCCCTGCGCATCGTTCAGCGCCTGATCGCTGATTTGAAACTCAATCCGCGCAACCCCCGTATCCATACACCCAAGCAATTGCGTCAGATTGCTCGAAGCACCGGGCAATTCGGTTTCAATGTGCCCGTCGTTATCGACTGCAACGATCAGATTATCGCCGATCAAGGGCGACTGCCGACTTTCCGGTCCTGGGGGTGACGGGCACCCGCAACTACTGACGCCAGAATTGCCGCAATTTCAGCTTGACAATGCCTCAGCAAGAGCCTCGGCACGTAATCGGGATGTCAATGTTCAGATACCGACGGCACGAATAAGATCTGCGCGCGCGGACTCGAGAGCACCTGTTTGGTCAGTCCGCTTGGCAGCGTCAGATTTACAACGATACTGTGCGTTCCAGGAAACCTTTCGATCAAATCGAATTCAAGCGCCTTCAAGTTGAATGGCGCGTCGCAGTTGTAAGTGTATTGGACACCTATATCGGCGCGATGCTGATGGTGGCTATGATCGGGATTCTGTTGGGATTCGGACTCTTCCGCGGTGTGATATACGTTGGGCGTCAGTCCAACGAATGTTCGCCGACACAATGCTTCCGCATTGGGCCGGAGCCATTCTTCAGGAGACTGTAGAGTTGTGAGCGCCGCGTCCACCTTGGCTTGCTCCGCCTCAGAATGTGGTGCATGTTCGAACCCCACTGCGTTCGCTCCCGGTAGCTCGAAACCGATATTCAAGTCGTGGCCGCTCTGGACGACATTCACGATCATCGTGCCGTGCACATGACTGTCGTGCACGCGTTGCGTCTGAGCGTCGGCGGAACCCGACGAGAGAGGGCCAGCCAGAATCAGCAGGTACAGGAAGCGACGCGAGTTCATGTCAGCACCAACGGACGCCCAAGCGGCTGCGAACACTATAACGTACTGATAATGCGTTCACGCAGCTTTTTATGACCCTGCATGGATTGCGTGGTGCGACGCGCAATCGATGCTATCGCCGTAGGCAGCGGCGTAGTGTCGTGCACTTCAGCGTACGCGCCTTGGTCCGCTCTCTCGTGCAGCAAGCTGAGCTGCCGTTGCGGCACCCCGGTTCGCGCTTCAACGAGAGACGCAATCAGCTGCCAGGCCTGTAGGTAGCGAATTCGTAAACTAGAGCCAGCGCGATCCTGTAGTGCAGTCTTGAGATCCAAAACGGTGCTCGCAATGGTCGATAGATGCGCGATCTGTCATCGCAAGACTGCAACTCCCTGATTGAGCGGCCCATGATTTACGAATTCACCACCCGCGGCATTATTCTCGCCGCGCGTTTACGGAGGTGCCGAGCACGCGGTCACTCCCAGAGTCGGCGCCCAGATCGCGGATCGGCGACAGCAAGTGTAGTCGCGCTGCCGTGCTTTGGCCGAATCCGGTCCCCATCTCGACTGATGTGGGCCGCGCAAAGCATACTCCGTGATAATCGGAAACCCGACGAATTCACAACAACAGAGTGGACATGAACAAACGCGGCATCGCCGACACATCGACGGGAACGCACACGCAACACGACCGCAGCCGCTGGTTTGCGCTAGCCGTGCTTTGTCTGGGCGTGCTGATGATCGTGCTGGATGTCACCATCGTGAACGTCGCGCTGCCAACGATTCGCGAAAACCTGAAATTCTCTGAAGGCTCCCTGGCCTGGGTGGTCAATGCTTATTTGCTCACGTCGGGTGGTTTTTTGCTGCTCGGCGGCAGGCTGGGCGACCTGTACGGTCATCGGCGACTATTCCTAATCGGCATCGCAGTGTTCACGCTAGCCTCGCTGTCGTGCGGATTCGCCGGCTCGCAAACGGTGCTTGTGACGGCACGCGCAGTCCAGGGACTGGGCGGCGCAATCGTCGAGGCAGTTGCCCTGTCGCTGATCATGGACCTTTTCACCGAGACAGGCGACCGCGCCAAGGCAATGGGCGTCTATGGCTTCGTGTGTTCAGGCGGCGGCACGATCGGCGCGTTGCTCGGCGGATTCCTGACCAATGCGCTCGACTGGCACTGGATTTTCCTTGTCAATATCCCGATTGGCATTGCAGTGGTTGCGTTCTCCATACTGCTGCTGCCAGCCTCCCGTGGTCGGAACGTCGATCGGCATTTGGATGTCGCCGGCGCAGTAACCGTGACGACGTCGCTGATGCTCGCGATCTATGCAATCGTCAACGGCAACGATGCCGGCTGGACTTCGACGCCGACCCTCGGATTGCTCGCGGCAGCGGCCGTGCTGCTCGCCGTGTTTCTGATCATCGAAGCGCGCGTACGCGTGCCTCTCATGCCTCTTGGCCTGTTCCGCCTGCGCAATGTCGCCACAGCCAACGTCGTGGGCATGCTGTGGGCAGCCGCTATGTTTGCCTGGTTTTTCCTGTCGGCGCTTTACCTGCAACTCGTGCTTGGCTATAGCCCGATGCAGGTCGGATTCGCGTTCGTGCCAACCAATCTGATCATGGCGGCGTTCTCGCTCGGCGTGTCAGCCAAGCTTGTTATGCGCTTCGGCATCAAGCCGCCGCTCGTTGCCGGATTGCTGTGCGCGGCCGTAGGACTGCTGCTATTCGCGCATGCACCCGTCGGCGGCAGCTTCGTCGCCGATGTACTGCCGCCGATGCTATTGCTGGGCTTCGGCGCGGGCATTGCGTTCAACCCCGTGCTGATGGCAGCGATGAACGACGTCACCGCAAGCGAGTCGGGTCTGGCTTCGGGTATCGTCAATACATCATTCATGATGGGTGGCGCGCTGGGTTTGGCAGTTCTTGCGAGCATGGCCGCGGCACGGACCGATCAGCAACTGGCGGGCGGCGTTGAGCGTCTCGTTGCACTCAACAATGGCTATCACGCCGCGTTCCTGGGCGGCGCATTTTTTGCTCTGCTCGCGGCCGCTGCCGCTGGCGTATTCATGCGTGTGCGCGACAAAGCAGAGGGGGAACCGGTCGAACTAGCGTAGCCGCCGGCATTGTCAGACTAAAAATCCGATTCGCCGGTCGGCGCGTAGCCCTGCCAGGGGCCCAATCCATTCCGCTATTTCAAATTTGCTTCACTTCGCATGTCTCGTTCTCTCCATGTCCCACGATCCGACTGACGCCCTCAGCTTCGGCATGGCGTCCAAAGTTGCCCGACGACTCTCTTTTGATCGCGGCTTATCGCAGCGACCCGCTCGAGCGAATGGCTCGGCACGACGACGCGTCTGGGTACATTCAACTATCTGCCGCAGCTATCCGGCGGTACGGATATCGCCATTTTCTGGTCACCACGACCGTCAGGATTGAAAGTATACAAATACTCGATGGTGACCTGGTTATCCAAGATCATCTTCATGCCGCTACCGCATATTTTTTTCACTGCGACGGCTCTATACGTCTGTTCTTGTGCAGGATCGATTTTCACTCCTCGATCCATCGTGTAGTTTATTCGGTAAATACTGCCGTCAAATTCCGCTTTGGTAAGCGTCGTAATGGCGTCAATCTTCTTTGGGAGGCTCTTGTTGGTTTCGTTGACAACATCTGTTATTTGCTTAGACGCGATAGCTTTATTGTCGGGAAGCATAATATGCTGAACGATTTTTGGCACAACAATTATGATGGCTATCCCAGCGATGATCTTTATGAGCCGGTTCAAGGCAAACCTCGATAGCTAAGAAGAAGTGTTTCGGGTAGCAACGCTACGTGCGCAACGATCAGACGCCCAACGCTTGCGCTAAACTCCCGTGATGCCCAATGCCGAACCAAGCCGGCCCGAGAAGCAGGTTCGGCCTGAATGAAATGCTGGACCGCAGTTCCGCGCTCACTGACCTTCAGGCGGTTCCCAAAGCTCAATTTTGTTCCCTTCAGGATCGAGAACCCAGCCGAATTTGCCGTACTCCGAAATTTCCGGTTCGCCAATCACGTTGCAGCCCTCCGTGCGCAGTGCGGCAAGAAGCGCAAGCAAGTTGTCTACACGGAAATTGACCATGAAAGATGCGGTGCCCGGCTCCATCTTGCTCGTATCTTCAGAAAAAGGGGTCCAGAGGGTCATTCCTGGAGGACTATCAGGACCGCCCCACTGGAAAACGGCTCCGCCCCAATCGGAGACATCCAATCCAAGGTGATCGCGATACCACGAATTCAGAGCTTTTGGATCTTTCGACTTGAAGAAGATTCCACCGATTCCAGTAACACGTTTCATGTTGCTCTCCGATTGGGCGGGAATTGGTTCTGTGGTCTGACACTGAGTTAAAGATGGCCACATGCCGTTTACTTGAAGGAACGACCAGCACGCAAGAAAGAGCTGCACTCGTCTTGTGCGACCGACTGGTTGACCGACGAGCGGCTCTGGCGCCAAGGTCGAACCAGCGAACCCAAGAGCGTCACTTGAGCTTGCAAACGAAGCTGTCGGCTCATCGGGCGGCTCTCCTTGCAAGTACGGAAAAGCGTAGATCTCTATCCAGCTTTCGTTACGTCCTCAACCTCATGTACCCAGACCCGAAACTCACTCTTATTTGGGCACGCCCCAAGCCAATGCAATGCCACAACAGCGCTACTCGAAGCTGCACCCATGAATTGCTCCAGCGACAAGGAATGTAGGCGCAACATGCCGTACGTCTTGTGGTATCCAACCTTTCCCAGCCAGACCTCGACATCCGGCTATACGTTGTGACAGCCCATCGCGTCGAGTCGCAGAGTCCCTTGTTTGGCTTCGATCATATCGTTGCGATGTCCGGCTAACAACCAACTGCAAAAACTGGGCATAGGCAAATTCCCACGGGCCGCCGCGACGAAACCCCACGGACCTGCGTCCCAGCGTAAGCTTAATTCATCTGACAACTAGCTAGGGACGCCAATGAGGTTCGTCGCCATATTCCTATTCGCTGCATTCCTCCTGGCGGGCTGCGCCACAACGCCACCGAGGATTTCGCATGCCCAGGCTCAAGCTCAAGTCGAAGTCACCGAGCGAGCGTTTGCCAGAACCATGGCCGATCGCGATTACAACGCCTTTACGCGCTTCCTGGCCGATGAAGCGATATTCTTTGGAGGTGCAGAGCCGTTGCGTGGAAAGGAGCAGATCGCCATCGCATGGAAGAAATTCTACACGGCAACCGTTGCACCGTTTTCATGGGAGCCGGCCCATGTCGAAGTGCTCGATTCCGGCACGCTCGCGCTGAGCACCGGCCCAGTGCACGATGCGACCGGCAAGTGCATCGCAACGTTCAATTCGATTTGGCGCAGAGAACCCTCGGGAGATTGGCGCATCGTATTCGACAAGGGCAGCGATGGTTGCGATGGGAGCTAAATACCGCCGATGCCTGGGCAAGCTCGACGGCCGCTGCCGCAAGCCTATCGTCACTCAAACCCGGAAGCAAAAATTCTGTCGTCAGCCTCGACATAGACATAGCCATCCATGCCGCCCTCATTGGCGACCGGACCCGAACCGAAATCAATGTTGCTGCTGAAAAAGCCACCGGAAACTATGCGTCCTTTGGGGTCGACAGCCACGCTCAAGACTTCTTCTGCTCCGGCACCGCCGATGTTGGAATAGCCGAGATAAGAACCGTCGGCTCCTTGAATTGCTCCGACGAAGGCATCGGTCGAGCCGGCACTGGTGAATGGCATCCCGAATGCTGTGCCGGAATCCGAAAGGGACAGTCCAACATAGCCGCGATTATTTGTACCCACCGCGAGCGAGCACGGAGCGCTGGCGGTGGTCGAGCCCACCTCGGCATCGACCGCCCACAACGGCTGGCCACCGGCATCAAACTTGGCGACAAAATAGCCCGTGGCAGCCTGAGAAGTCAGCATCGTGGAACCAAAGCTAACAGTGCCTTGGTAGCTGCCGCACAACCAGATGTTGTTACTGCCATCGATCGCGACCGAATATCCGATCTCATTGCCGCTCGACCCGAAGGATTCGCTCCAGACGGTGTTGCCGCCCGAGTCGAATTTCGCCAGGAAAATATCGAGGCCGCCTTCGGAAGTAAGCTGCCCCAAGCCCAAGTCCATGCTTTGCTGGAATGCTCCGGTGACGACGACATTGTTCGACCCATCGGTGGCGATGCCAAGCGGCAATTGCGTACCCGCGCCACTGAATGAACGCATCCATTGCGGGATCCCAGCGGAATTGAGGCCCACGAGGAAACCATCCGTTCCACCGGCGCTCATCATGCTCAGACCACCGATCGTGAACATGCCGGTCGTGCTGCCGATAAGCAATACCTCGCCCGCCGAGTCTAGCGCCACGCCAGTCGGCGAATCGGTCGACGTGCCGCCAGCCGTCTCGGACCAGAGAAACTGACCCAGCGAATTGAAACGGGCAAGAAAAACATCCGAGCCACCCTGCGAAGTGAATGCACCGGCGCCGAAATCGATGCTTCCTGTAAAGTTGCCGGTGATGATCACGCCAGTGGAATCGGCGGCTGCGCCTACGCTGGTCTGCGTCTGATTGCCAGCCAACGTGCTTGACCACAGGCAATTGCCGCTGCTGTCGTATCGCGTCAGAAAGACTTCGCTGGATACGCCGCTTCCTCCCTGCATTCCACATTCCCCTAAATTGACCGTGCCTGTGACGTTGGCCAATGAATAGATCGCGCTGCTGGAATCCGGGACGACGGCGACTACGGATTGATCCTGTGGGTTCCCGATTGTGTCGGCCCAAACGGTGTAATAGGGTGTGGCAGCGGTTGCTGCCAGCGGAAAACCCGCCAGCAATAGCATTCCGACCACGGCCATAACATTCGGTACGCGACTTGCTGGTGATATCGGCACGAGAATCTCCCAGACGACGTGTTCACGCGACTCCCAATAGATGGGTGAACGTTTGCCGATATGAAATACGAACATTCCCTATCTTGAAAGCTGCGCGCTTGCTGCCTCTTCCAGCAACGCATCGAGATCGGCCCGCCGCAGGAGGCGGCCGTCGAGCAGCACCGCATTGATGCGCCGGCTGTTGCGAATGTCTTTGGCCGGATCTGCGTCGAGCAGCAGCAGGTCGGCGCGCTTGCCGACTGCAACCGAGCCGGTTGTCGCGGCAATGCCGAGGAATTCGGCCGGCGCAAGCGTCGCCGAGTACAGGGCTTCGCGTGGTGTCAATCCCGACTCGACCAGCATGGCCATCTCCTCGTGCAATGAAAAGCCCGGGTAGACACCGGGCATCGGTGAGTCGGTTCCGGCCAGGATCGGCACGCCGGCATCGTGCATGGCGGCCGCGATCTTGCGCGCTACCGGCCAGCGTTTCCGGGCAAGCGCCGCATCCTGCGCCGTATAGCCGGCAAGGAATTCTTGCCAGCGCACGCGTTCGTCTGCGCGCAGATATCGCCAGCGTGGATCGGTGCTCATCGATCCGCTATCCAGCGAATCTTCGTTGGCGAGCACCAGCGTCGGAACTTGCGCCTGGCCGGTAGCGAAGAGGTTTTTGGTGACGTGCTGGCAGACATCCGGATCGAAGGCAGCGAGCACCCGCGCTTCCTGTGCGTCGCGTCGTTCAACCAGCGCGTCTCCTTGCAGGTCGAGGCGTTCGTGCAGCAGTTGCGCTTCGATGGACGAACATGCCTCATATGCCTGCATCAGATGCTCACTACTGCGCTGTCCCGCAGCGGCCGCGTCCAGCAACGTTACTCCCGCCGGGACGTGACCGGCGACCGGCAACGCGCGCGCCTTGGCTTCGGCAAGAATCGCACGCCAATGTGAAACCGGCACTTCGGAAAAGACCTTGATGAAATCGGCGCCCGCGTCCGCGGCGGCATCGACTCCACGGGCCGCGTCCTGCGGCGATTTTCCGTACACGGCGATTCCAGCGGCAAGGATCCGTGGCATTGCGATTTCGCCGGCGTCCAGGGCCTTGCGCCATCGCGCCACGAGTGTCATCGCCGTCGCATCGGTGCGCATTTCGCGCACCGCGGTGACACCATTGGCGATATACAGTGGAAAACTCCAGTCGTTCGGCGGACGGTGTGAAGAAAGGTTGAAGAAGTGGACGTGCATGTCCACCAGACCTGGGATCAGGAATCGCCCGCGTCCGTCGACGCGCAGCGCCTGCGCTGGAATGTGGGCGTCGCGTACAGGATCGATAGCAACGATACGACCGTCATTCGCAATGACGGTGCGCGAACCGCTCGATCGGCCGCGCGTGACATCGACGACCGTCACGTCGGTGATCGCGACGGCTTGCCGCTCGGGCAACGACCGGGCCTGCGCGGCAGCGGTCCACACAAACAACGCCGCGATACCGAAAATGAATTGCGGTGCCGCCCGTCGTGCGGGATGCGAGCGCACTGTTCGCTTCATTGGTCGTATTCCTTGCACCTGATCCATACTGTAGCAATTGTGCCCCGTCCGGCATCATCGGAGGCGAGGGTTGCAGAGATCACGTTGAAGCGCTACAGGGTTTACCCGATGCCTGACACTCGCGGGCGTCCGCTTAGGGTCTTTGTATCGTGCGTACGCTCCCATGGAGCAGTGCTGAATATAGTCGGCAATACTGCTTGCCAAGACGGTTACGGCCGCTGGGTCAACAATCGGGCTCGGAATTCGCAGCAGCCGTTCCGGCGACGCGAACGTGCAACGCATCGGGTCAGGCGAATGGGCACGCTGCAGAAATTCACGTCCGTGCACGCATCCACTCACAACCTCTTCAAACACAAGCGCCATCTCATCGATCGCATGACCTCCAGTTTCGATGTATTGGCGGCGCGCACTCAAACCGCGACACGCCTCTACCGGCCGCCCGGAGCGTCCGACCTCGACCCCGACCAGGCCTGGTCAGGACGTCGGCTTACGAATCGAGGCAATATGCGAACTACTCAAAACCATCTATGAATAGGTCATCGCACTGATTGGTCGGATCAGGAACCGCCCACCAGGGTGCGTATCCGGTTGCGGTATTCCAGTCGGTATTGGCGGTCATGGTTAACGGGTTGGGGCAGAATCCGGACCCGCCCGCCACTAGACTGTTCGGACTCGGCGCGGCCGGCACGGCTCCGGTGAGCTTGTTTCGACCGACATTGAACAGCGACAGGCCCGACAGTCCGGTCAATGCAGGGATGCTGCCGGTCAGCTGGTTCGAACTCACATTGAAAACCACCAGACTCGATAGTTGAGTCACAGCGGGTATGTTTCCGCTTAGTTGATTGGCGCTGAGATTGAAATGGCACAAGGTCGGCAAGTTGGAGAGATCCGGGATCGAGCCGGTGAGCTTGTTGTTGTAAATGTAGAAATAACTAAGCTGGGTCAACCCGGCTATAGCCGGGATGTTGCCGGTAAGCTGATTGTTAAACACGAGGAAATTTCCGAGATTCGTAAGATCGATCAATGGCGGAATGGCGCCGGTTAGTTGATTGGTGTCGACATCGAAGTTTTCGATGTTCGTCAACGGCGCCAGCGAAGGCAAAGGCCCGGACAGGTTGTTGCTCGCAAGTTCGATGCTTGTCACGTGCGACTGCGCGCCGTCGCACGTCACCCCGAACCACATGCATTCCGTTCCCGCAGCTCCATTCCAGCCTGAACTATTGATCCACTTCGGTCCATTTGTATTTGTATACAAATTAAGAAGTACTTGTCGTTCGGACCCGGGAATGGCGGCGTGCGCAGCAGCCACTGCAAGTAGGTAGATGATGCCGTGGCGCCATGCCTGACGCCGAGCAAGCTTCGACTTAGTCATAACGTTCTCCCGCGTGAGCCTTCGCTACCCGCTATGGTTCGTGCGCTCCCCGCCACATTTGAGAAAGTAGTCGAGTCAGCGAGGGCAAACCCCCGTGTTTGTGGTTTGGCCGGTCTTGGCGACATTGTTGCCACCGCTCGTCTGAGCATACCCAAGCTGAAGCCAGTTGCCGGCGTGCGCAAATGACCGGATGGAGGTGCGGTCAGAACCAGAAGCGTTCCCGATGGAGAATTCGTGCTCACAGCACGCTCCTACCAGAGAAATCGCCGTGATCCTAACACCCCGGAAGCTTCGATTCTGTGAACTCCAAGAGCAATTTATATCGACAATGCGCGCAGCGGTCCTGACCATCACGCTCGAGCAGCCTCGGCCACCGAGGTAAAGTAACAGCGTGCTAGCGGATGTCGACAAGACATCCCGAAATGTTGACCAACCCGCTGCAGGCGGCACCACCCCGAAAATGGTAAGTGCAAGCATCCGCGTCGCCGCAACCCGCGAAATTTCATGTGTCGTGATCAACCTCCTTTCATTCGAGGCTGGAAGCCTCTCGACGCGTGCCGGTGGAGCAATTGCATCGATTGGGCTATTCAACAAGTCCGTTGGCGAAGAGCGTGTCGACAAAGCTGCCGCCGATATCGATCGCAAAGTTGTTGGTGCGCGACAGGTCGTAGTTTCCGAGCCCGGTGAACCCGTCGCCAAGCGTTCCGCTCCCGAGATTTTCCGCGAGGGACAGGTTGTCGAACGCTTGCACAACCAGCGCGTCGGTTCCTCGGCCCAAAGTCAGACTCAGGGCGGAGTCTGGACACGGGCTTCCATTGAGCGATGGCGGCATGCGGGCGCCATCGTCGTTGCTGGCGAGAAATGTTGCCGAGGGGCCAGCGCCGACAAAAACGCAGATAGACGGATCGAACCCGCCTGCAGGAATGACTACACCGGTCAGATTGGTGCCGCCCGGCGCACCACCACTTCCACCGTATCCGTAGCTTTGAATCGTGATTGCAGGGGCCGCCGATACGGAAAATTCATACGTCGCCGTGTCATTGGCGACGCCTGCACTGAGCGCCAGCGCACCCGGCCAGGAAGTGGAGGCCGCAGACGCGACGTCGCTCAAGACCAATCGAGCAGGCCAGATAGCCAGGCCCGGAGTAGATCGTGCACGCGTTACTAACAGATGCGAGCATTTTCAGCGTGCTTTGAAAGATCTCGCGCCGAGCGCACAATCATCACGCGGCCAGTCCGGTCGTCCCGAAGGAGAACAGCATGACTGCGGAGTCGCTCATTGTCTTTTTACTGATCGGCGCAGTTGCCGGATGGCTTGCCGGCGTTGTCGTCAGGGGTGGCGGATTTGGCTTGGTCGGCGACATCATCATCGGCATCCTCGGTGCCTTTGTAGCCGGGTTGCTGCTGCCACGGCTTGGCCTCGGCCTGACAGGCATCGCCGGCGAAATTATCTATGCGGCGATCGGAGCGATCATCCTGTTGGTCGTAATCAGGTTGATCAAGCGCGTGTGACGATTTGGTGCAACGGAATCGAAGGGGCCGGATAGATCCTTGTCTGGCTCCTTCACGTTGAATGCGTCAAAGCGGCGGACCGGCCGCGACTTCTCGATCCTCGGCATTCACAAGAGCAGATGACTCCAATGAAGGTTCTCCGGGCAGCCGTTTCCGTTCCGCGAGCCTGGCGTCGGCGTAGAGGCAGGTTCGCTCGCAAAGTTTCTTCGATGCCCAGCGGAGGAACGTCGTTGCTCACCGCGGATTTATTCGCGGGGGTGTCCCGATGCAGGCAAACATCTATTCGGCAATCGCATACTTTCGACAATGCGCCAGATAACCGGCTTCGTGACGCGCGACCAGGTCCACGACGCTCGTCCACAACCAGGAAGGCGCATCAAGGGACTTGGAGTAAGCCCGGCTCAATTCATTTGTCCAAACCCGCTTTGTGCCCGAATCCATCTGGCGCCAATGTGCCCGGCCGACGACGTGAGCCAGATATCTGGCGACGCCAATGGCGTCTTCGTACGTCAACCGCCGAATGTCAAACTTGATGTCCTGTGGCAGGAGTTCGCGGATGAAAACAGGAGCATCGGCAAACCGGGTGGCCAGCATCCGCTCGCCTAAGTGGGGAGACAGATGGCGGGCGCCCGTGACCACTCGCTCGGCGTTGTCTCGCGGCATTGCAACCTCCGCGGAACGAGGAGCCGCCGCCATCACTGCTTGCTTGATATCGACCAGGCACAGGTCGGCTTGATCCACGTTTTGTTCATTTGCGCCGATCCCAGCGAGCGCGACCATTCGCATGCCTCCCAGGGAACTACACCCCTTCACCCAATATGCAGCGTCCAGCAACACGACGCCGCTATCGGAATCCCGATGCCTGAGCTTGGTCAGGAGAACCCGCAGGAGCTCTTCCCGGAATAACCTCGCGACTGCCGATCTTTCCGATTTCAACAGCGGCCAGAAGGTCTTGCCGATCGGGATGGAAGGACTGACGTCCTCAAGGCGTTCCTGCGCCAGGTGCCGCCAACGACGCCGCAAAGCATTCTTGAACGTCTTGTTGATTATTGCCGGCGCCGAATATCTTTCCACCTTCGAAGTCAGCGCCCGACGATATCCGGCCATGGCCGCTTCGAGCATTCGGGCCGTCGTCACGCCCGGCAGATCGGATCCACGCGCGACCATTGCCAGCGAAAGACCCAACCGGACAATATCGTGCGACGGATTTCCGATCACGGTTTGATCGAGATCTCGAATCTGCACCTCGACATTGCCATCTGAATCCGATACCGGACCCAGATTGCCGATGTGGCAGTCGCCGCAAATCCAAATGTCAGGGCCGACGGGTATTTGCCGACCACCAGCAGATTCCAGCCACTCGTAAAATTGCGCCGTATTGCCGCGGACGTAGGCGTGTGCTGATGCGGCCATCTTGAGCGAGCGTCGCGCGGAAAGCAGCCTGGTACGAGCCCGTCGAGTTCGCGGCGCAGCGTACTTTGCCTTCATTCAACACTCCATGCGCAATTGATGTGGTGCCAAGTGCCGTGCCGCAGCCGATCTCGACGCACAACCGATCCAGATGTCACTTTGCCGCCAGTCGCGAACGCCACCCCATTGTGCGCTCTTTTGTGGCTTCCATTGCCTTTTCCCGAGGTGGCCGAGGGGCGACCATCGCTTTCCGGATAGATCGCGATCAAGAGGTTGCGTTGCAGGAAGACAACTCGTTCCAGGTGGGTTCGTCCGGAACGGCTTGCTTCACCGCAGCGGCCCCTCGCCCTGTTCTGCCGCTGGCGGCACAGGCTTCGCGCGGAATGGGAACATCTGCTGGTTGAGGAAACCGTCCGGCATATAGTCGCCAACCACGCCGTACTTCTCCGGAAACGGTTTGCTTGCTGGCACTTTCACGGCGGTACCGAAAAGATGATCGAGAAACGCGTAGTGCGCCGCGTAGTTGCGATCGATGGCCTCGTCATCCGAGGCGTGGTGCCAGTGGTGAAAATCCGGAGTGACGATCACGTACTTGAGTGGCCCCCAGGGCAGATGCACGTTGGCGTGATTGAACACGGCCTGGAAGCCGACAATGATGATATAGGCATTCACGACGCTCTCGCTGAACCCGAGCACGAATAGCGGCGCCAGAACCAGGATGCGCGTGACGACCAGTTCGAGCATGTGCTGGCGCGAACCGGCCAGCCAGTCCATCGTCTTCGCGCTGTGGTGCACCGCGTGATAGCGCCAGAAGTACGGCACCTCGTGATAGGCGCGATGCGTCCAGTATTGCGCAAGATCGGCAACCAGGATGCACAGCAGAAGCTGCGGCACGAACCAAATGTGCTGGACAGCCTGTTGGAAATCGCTGCGCACGAGCCAGCCGAAAACGTGGTGAATGAGAAAATTTACGGTGAGCAGGATCAGACCGACGAGGAAATGATTGATCGCGAAATGCTTCAGGTCGGTCTGCCACTCGGTGCGAAAGACCACCTGTTCCTTGTACAGCGGGAAAAGCTTTTCGATGACGACGAACAACAGCGTCGACCCGAGCAGGTCGAGAATGAACCAGTCCAGGCCGATGTACGGCGTGTGATCCGGAAAATCACCGACCGGCACACGCGAGCCGCCCAGTGCGACGGCGAGGAACACGAACGCGAACGCCACGGTATTCAGAGTGCGGCGATTTCCCAGAATCAGATTCGCCAGAGACAGACCGCCGGCGACCAGCAGCGCGAAGAGCAGCGTCTGGCGCAACACATCGACCGAGTACTCGTGACGCAATTCAGGTGTCGTCAGGTATTGAGGGAAATGAAACGCCAGAACGCCGAGCAGGCACAGGAACCCCAGCGACAGCGCAATTACCGTCGCGATGATGCCTTGGCCGAATTTCATTCCGCCACTGCGCCCGAGCAGATCTTTGGTGTCTCCAACGGTCGAGCCGACCGCGTTCGCACGTGCCTTGACGGCACTGACCAGCTTATAGGCAAGCGGAGTACGAGCCGGTGTCGGCATGGCGCCAGGTCCGAGGAGTAGTTGGCATGTCCCTAAACGCCCGACGGCGCGCGTTCCGGACAAAGGCAGAGTACGCGCCCACCTGCGTTTTGGGAAGATCGCCAGCAAGAAACGTTTTGCCAAAACGGCGCCGTTGCCATTGGCTCAGCCCATCGACGCCGGCATTACCACCACGCATCGATGACGGTTCCTGGAAAATCGAGCGGGCGCTGTTCCATGCAAACCGAGTGCGCAGACTGCTTCGCTCAAGACCCCGAGAGGTGCCGCTCCTCGGTTGTCGTTGTGCGTCAACCGTCCTCGACCTGGATGTCGTGGAATCGTGCAAGGTTCACGTACAGATGCCGCGGATGGTCCCCTTCGGCAAAAATATCAACGAAACGCCTATCGAACTCAATGTCCTCGTGCGCGTAGTCATGGCGCGCAGTGATGCCCGCGGCAAAGGTTTCATCCACCCCGGAGATCGTTACCGCAAGACGCATATCGCCCTGTTCGAACTGCTGGGCGGAAACGCCGTAGAGCGGGCTGGTCTCGTCGATGCGATGCATGATCTGCCACGTGAGCGCAAACATCGGCGAGCGGGCACGTTCGAGCTTCAGGTCATAGAAGCGTCGCAGGCTGTGGCCATCCGTGGTCTCGGCGTCGCGCACCAGCACGAGCGACGCTACTGCTTCAAGGATATAGCTGTGACGCTGATTGGCCACGCGCAGCATCAACGTCGGTATGCCTTCATAGCTGGTGATTACTACGATCCGGCTGAACAGTATCCGCGCTGTCGGCTTTGAAAATCGCGCGAAGACAAGGCTGGTCGTCACCGCCAGGCTCAACATTCCGGTCATGATCTCGGCCGTGGCGATGCAATGGCCGTAGAACGTGGCGGGACTCATATTGCCGTAGCCGACCGTGGCCAGAGTCTCGACACTGAAGAAGAAGCAATCGGAGAAAGAAACGGCATTCTTGACGGCATGATTGCCGGCGAAATAGGCAGACGCGAAAACAAGATTGACCGCGACATACGTCGCCACGGCGCCGGCGAAAAAACGCGGCCACGTCAACGACATGATCACATGATAGGCATCGTGCCAGTCGAAATGCGGCACACCAAGCTTGGTGACTTCCGTCTTGCCAAGCTTGACGGTAATACCCGGACGGCGACGGGATGTTTCTTTCATGTGCATTCGGAACACGGGGAACGAGGCGTAGGGAATATGCACCTAGCAGACCCACTTGGCTACCACGACCTTGGCGCGCATGGAAAATCGCCTTCCGAAGACGGGCGATGCATACTCGCCGATCGACCTTGCCCGCCACATCAGCGGCGTGTCGGTGCGGTTTGTTGCGGTTGCGTATGGGCTATCCCGCAGCGGATGCGAACAGCGCAGAAAATGGACATGCGCCCGAAATGATGAGCGCCTGCCAGGCGCAGCCGCGTTCAATGCCCGGCTTGGCGTCCATTCGGTGGAGTGATCGACAGCGTTGCCGGCCACAACCGCTGTGACCGGCGCGACGCCGCGCGAAGCAGCGCCTAGTCGTCGGCCTCGACCTTGAAGTGCACGGTGCCCGACGCCTTGCCGTCAATGAACAAGTCTACGCGATACTTGCCCACCGGCCAGCCGGCAGTTGGCTTGCTCAGCGAAAAGGTCGCCACGTTCGTCAGCATGCCGACATTGAGAGTGACGCTGTCGATCTTGTAGTTGGCTGGCGCGACGCCGCCAGTGTCCTCGGCAATCCACGTCGAGCTCAGCTTCGATCCACTGGCTACATCGACGAGACCGGCATGCAGAAAAATCTTGGCGGTGTCGGGTGCAAACGATTCCATCGCATCGCCATCTTCGCTGTCCGACAACTTCAGATCGGCATAGTGCGGCGCGCCTGCGTAGGCGGCCGTTACCAGCAACAACGCGAGAAGCGCTGTCAGTCTCCTCATCCACTGCAGTGTCATGATCTATCTCCCTTGAAAATGCACAAGTTACCGAAGATGGGGACGGGGCGCAGACGCGGGTATCCGGCTGCGGCCACGCTTCCGCACTGACTATTCCGTAAATTCGATCGGCTCGTCCAGATCGCGGCAGAAGTCCTGCTTCGAGGGCTCGCTCCAGCTGCCATCGCTGAACTTCGCTCGGATCCACTGGTGACATTTTTCATCGTTGGTGCTGCTGGCCCATACCAGGGTCACGCGTTCACCCGGACCGATTCCGTCGCCGATATCGAAATTGCCCCATTCCTGCTTGTCCTGGGATACCTCCAGCTTGGTGATGTTTGATTCTGTCTTGTTCTTGACTACGAAATGCCATTGGTCCGCAGCATTGGCGCTCAGCGTCAGAAGGCTGATCGGCAAGCAGGCCAGGGCGACGCGAATTGTATTCTGAATGGACATCGGGGGTACCTCGTCGGTTGGAAGAAAGAAGTGGATTTGACGGCTCGTTCCGTTCAGGAGCAATTGAAGCCGCAAGCCAAGCATAGCAGCAAGAACCGGGCCATACGTCCGATAGCGGAACTTGCCGCGACGTACCCGCGATTCTATCAGCAGCTCGGGTTGATTGAATGTGCTTCGCCATCAGCGGTAGGTGATCCGCATGCCTGTTGTCGATCAACCAAGGCAGCGACGAGCACGATGGGACGACGGCGGCGCTGCGCGCCAGCTATGGTCGCTGCTGGTCAGTTTGATGCGCCTGGCGCGTGCCGGATTGAACATATGAGCGCGATGACGCCCGAAGTTCCATGCCGGCTTGCATTGCCATGGGCTCGCCCCGGCAAAAACTCGTTCAAAACTCGAAACCGTCGCCGAAAATGTTATCGCCCGGAAACTCGAACGCGCCAATGTCCACGACGCCATTGCGGATTCGGGAAAAGCCCGTCTGATCGGTCTGCAGTGGCTGCGATGCCGCATTGACGGCCAGAGCATTGCTGCCGGCGTCGATCGCAGGGCTGCCGATCATCAACGCCATCGTTTGCGTGTCGCCGCCGTTGTTCGCAAGCGGCTTCAGGCCCGGCGTATCAGTGAACACATTGCCATTGCCGGAGTCCGGTCCGCTCGAGGAACTCCCGAGCAGGCTGAAAGCGGCACCGAAGGCTCCGGCTTTGATACGGAGGTCCGGCATGGCAGAGGCATCGCCGACGATCGAGGCGCTGTTGGCCGAGAGAATGCTGTTGTGCAGCGTCAGGCTCGCCGAGCTGTGAATTCCGATCAGCGCGCCGCCGGCCACGAACGCAGCTCCAGCGTTCGTGGTTGTCGCGGAGTTGGAAGATACGGTCGTGTTGGTGAGCGTCATGCCGTAGGAGCCGGCCGACGTTTGGCTTTCGATCAGTGCCCCGGCAATGAAATCGTTTCCGGATGCGGCATTGCCGGCGATCGTTGAGTTGATGACGGACACGGCGCTTCCAATCGCGTTGATCCCGCCGGCGCCGTCCGCAACGGGGCTGCTTGCCACCGCGGAATTCCCCGAAATTGTGGAGCCGATGATGACCACCGTACTGCCGTTGGCGATGGACAATCCGCCACCGCAATAGCCGCTGGAGCACGCCGCCGTATTTTGCGACACCGTGGAATTGGTCAACGTTGCGCGGGAACCGTCGATGATCAGACCTGCACCCCCGCTTCCGCCGCTCAGCGAGTTGCCCGCGACCACCGCATTGGTCAGCGTTGCATTGCCGTAGCGGATGGCCATTCCGCCAGCGCCAGTGCCTGACCGATTCGAAATCACTCTTGAATCGGTCAGTGAAATTGACGCCTGATATCCGTACAGACCGGCTCCCGGTCCGCTCGAATTGCCGCCGGTGATCGTGAGATCACGAATGCTCAGCGCGGCAACGGTATACATCGCGCGCGAGGCGCCCGCAGCATCAATCGTCTGACCACTGCCCACCATTGTCATTGGTGCGAACATGACAAGCTGGCCTTGGGCGAGCGTGATCGTGCTGTTCGCCAGGCCTGGACCAAAAACGATTGTGTCGTTGTCGCCAAATGGGCCGGCGATGGATCCTGCGCATGCGGGAACAGTGGCGCTGTTGCCGTTGTTGATCGCTTTGATTGCGTTTCGCAGATTGCAAAACGCGGACGCGGACGCGTCATCACTGCTGTTGACGGTCACCGTCACCGCATCGACGCCCGTCGCAAGGCAAAGCGCGATAGCCAGCGCAAGAGGGCGGCGCAAAGGCACACTCACCGAGATCGACATTTTCCGCTTCCAGAAAATATATACGCTTGGGCGACACTATGCCGACGTTGGCTCGTCTCCTTGCGCGTCGCTGTCGCCAAGCGAGCCGCGGCAGTGCGTCGTAGTCAAATCTGAACAAGTCTGCTGGCGCCGCTGCGGCGGGTATGTCGTGCGCTGCATCCGTGGCTTTCACAGTTTTCCCTGCTGCAGTCGTGACGCAGACTATAGGCGCTGGGAATGTTCTGATCAATTCTGCGCCAGCGCCGGCGCGGAATTGTGTCGGCATCGGCCTGGGTGATCAATGCGCAGGTATTGAGCACGGGCGGTGATGCGCATGTTCGATTGATTCGAAATCAAGATCGCTGCAGGGTCTGAACACAGAAAACGGCGATGCTGCACCGGACGCGGGGCGCCGCTCATATCGACCCGGGACATTCCAGGCTTCAGGTAGAAGGTCGCGGGCCCATGGGGTCAGTCAAAAGCGGCCGTCGGAAATGTTTGGCAAGCGAACGGAGTCGTCAGCCTTTGCCTTCCGTGCGTACGGCCTGCACCGCGCGCGAACGGCTACGCGTATACACGTATACCGACGCCGGAGGTACGTTCCACCAGGCAAAGCCACCACGCCGGACCGAGAGGCCCAATTCGGCAAGCAATTCCTTGGGTACCGGCGATTTCGGGCCATAGGTGAACTGGACGAAACGGCCATCTTGCTTCAAGGTGTCGAACGCAGCCCGCAGAATCTCACCCTGCATCCTTTTGCTCATCGACAGCAAGCCGAGCCCGCTGATCACGGCGTCGACCGGACCACCGTCAAGGAAGCCGCCAGCGGCGGCGATGGACTTCAGTTCACGCGCATCGCCACAGACGACGTGGACATCGGCAAAGCACACGCTCAGGTGCTGGTACAGCGCCTCGTTCAGCTCGAGCACGAGCAGGTCCTTGCGCGCAATGCCATGCTCCAGCAACGCGCGCGTAAACACGCCGGTGCCACCGCCAAGTTCGATCACGCGCCGAGCATCGTGCGGCAGCTCGGCGATCATCTGCCGCGTCAACTGACGTCCCGATGGCGACAACGCGGCGATCGCCAAAGGATTTTTCAGCCACTGACGAAAAAATGTCCACGCGGCCGGCGGATCCGAATCGAAGGTGCTGTTTTCTGGCCGGGGCGGCTGGGTCATGCGGAAATCCGGGAGCAAAACGTCCGCCATGATAGTGCCGCAGGGCTTTAGCCGCCAGCGGATGGGTGTATCGATAGCTTTGCAGCCATCTGGCCGGCAAAAAAAACCCGCTGCAGCAAGACATGCAGCGGGGCTCAGCGCGCCACCAGTGCGCGCGATGTTGCATCCAGTCAGCGATAGCCGCGCCGAGAGTAGCCACGGTCGCGGTAGTAGTAACCGCCACGATAGTAATGGTACGGGTAGCCGACGCGAACCGCCGGGCCACCATAGACGACGCCATAGGCCGGGGCATAGTAGTTATCGTAGTAGATCGGAGCTGGCGCATAGTAGCCGCCGTAGTAACCACCGCCGTATCCATATCCACCGACACCTACATAGCCGTGGTGTCCACCCCAATACCCCACGCTCACGCCCGGCAGACTGATGCCGATATCGACATGGCCGCGGGCGAACGCGGCCGGCGCCAGCGCCAGGCCCGCTGCTACCAGCAGACCGAGTACCATCGCTCGAAAACCACGCTTGCGGAAATTCATGACTTTGCTCCTGATCGATTGGCGACTCTTTCGTCGCAATGGGATGATGGGGTCGCCGGGCTGAATCGCCACTGAAATATTTACCAATGTTGTCGCTGGTTCAGTTTGGCCGCGTTAGCTGAATGGAGTTTGTGAATTTCGCGCGAAAGCCTGGCGCGAGGGTGGGCAAGCTTGGCAAAAAAGAATCAATCTGGATTCCCGCTTGCGCGGCAATGCCGAGGAGTCGTCAGCGCTTCAATTCCCAGGCCCGATGAATCCGTGCATTGCGCTCGAAGTCGAACGGTATCGTGCTGGCGCTGATGTCGCGGATGGCAAATTCCTCCAGTGCCGCTGCGTCGAGTTTGAAGCGGCGAAAATTGTTCGAGAACAAAATCGTCCCGCCTGGAAACAGACGCTCTCCGCACAGCGTGAGCAGGCGCACATGATCGCGCTGGATGTCGAAATCGTCCGCGCGCTTGGAATTGGAGAACGTCGGCGGATCGACGAAGATCAAGTCGTACATTGCCGAATGCGATTGCAGGTAACCCAGCACATCGGCCCATACCAACTTGTGTTGCGGTTCGCCGAATCCGTTCAGGGCCAGATTCTGCGCCGCCCAGTCCAGGTACGTCTGCGATAGATCGACGCTGGTCGTCTCGATGGCCCCGCCGGCCGCTGCGTAAACGCTGACACTGCCGGTGTAGCAAAACAGGTTGAGGAAACGCTTGCCGCGGCTCATCGTGCGTATGCGCGTGCGCAATGGCCGATGATCGAGGAACAGGCCCGTATCCAGATAATCGCGCAGGTTGACGAAAAACCTGAGGCCGCCCTCGCCCACTTCAAGGAATTTGCCGCATTCGTCGAGACGACCGTATTTCTCCCCGCCTTTGCCGCGCCGGCGCGTTTTCAGCGCAACATGGTCGCGCGCCACGCCCAGCACTTCGGCGGCCACGCGGGCGAGTTCGCGAAAACGTGTACGCGCGACATCCTCGGGTACGTCCGCCGGGGCCTGGTACTCCTGGATGTGCAGATAAACAACGGCTTCCAAAGTACGATAGATGTCAATCGCTGCGGCGTATTCCGGCAAGTCGGCGTCGTACACGCGCCAGCAACTGATACCTTCGCGTTCAGTGCGCTTGCGCAGATGCCGGTAATTTTTCTCGATGCGGTTCTTCAGCATCTGCGCGCCATCCGACAACGGCTTTACCGGTCGCGGTTCCTCACGGTGCGGCGTCAGATCGAAGTTGAGCAACACGCATTCCAGTGCGCCGTTGTACAGGCGATACTTCTTGTCCGCGCGCAAACCGATCGCATGGCCGAGCTCAGCGTCGGATGTGATCACGCTTGCGTGCCAGAACGGAAACTCCGCCTTGAGTTTTTCGCCAAGCAGCCGGTACAGCGGGGCCACGCCAGAGTCGGCGCCCATGCGTTCGCCATATGGCGGGTTGCAGATCACCAGTCCCGGGCGCTCGAGTTCACGCGGTCGATGCAAATGCTCCAGCGATTGTCGCCCGAGGTGGATGAAGCCGGACAGTTCCGCCATCTGGGCGTTGCGTTTGGCTTCGTTGAGCACGCCCGGATCCTGATCGAAGCCGAAAAACACCGGGCGTAGGATCTGCAGGCCCGCGGTCGCGCGCGTTTGCGCTTCATCATGCAGCTTTTTCCACAATGCAGCATCATGGCCGCGCCAGCCGGAAAAGCCGAAGTAGGCGCGACGCAGCCCCGGCGCGACATCGCCGGCCATCAGTGCCGCCTCGATCAGCAAGGTGGCCGATCCGCACAGCGGATCTACCAGACCGCCGCCAGCGGCGAATATCGTCGGCCAGCCCGCACGCAACAGCATCGCGGCGGCGAGATTTTCCTTCAACGGCGCCGCCCCCGAACCCTGGCGATAGCCGCGCCGGTGCAAGGGCACTCCGGACAGATCGATGCTGACGATCGCCTTGCCTTGGCGCAGGACCAGGTTCACGCGCACGGCCGGACGCTCGGTGTCCACATTGGGACGCTCGCCGGTCGTATCGCGAAACTGATCGACGATGGCATCCTTGATGCGCAACGCGGCGTACTGGCTGTTGGTGATGCCGCGCGAACTGCCGACAGCATCGACGGCAAAACTGGCAGTCACGCCGAGATGCTCGCTCCAGACGACGCCGAGAGCGCCTGCAGACAGTGCATCGCCATCCTCCGCCGCGAATTCAGCAATCGGCACTAAGATGCGGCTGGCCAGACGCGACCACAGACAGGCGCGATAACCAACCTCGAGCTCACCGCGAAAATACACACCCGCGAGCGCTTCACGCACGTCGCTCGCGCCAAGCCCATTGAGTTCGTCGACCAGCAGATATTCCAGGCCTTTGGGGCAGGTCGCGAAGAATTCGCGCATGTCAGATGAACCGACCGAGGAAATCGCGGAACTGGCGTGCGACAAAATCCACATGTGCACTCAGCCGGTGATCGTCGCGCACCAGGGTTATGACGTCGCCGCGCGCACGCGCAAAACCGATGGCTGCGTCAACCGGACACAGCTCGTCGTCCCAACCATGCACGAGTGCCGTCGGCACGCCTGCTGCATCGAACCGGCACGGGTAACCGGGAATCTGCGTCGGCAGTGCAATCAGGAACAGGCCGACACAGTCCAGTTCGGTCGAGGCCAGCGCAGAAATGAACGCGCCCATGCTCGACCCGGCCAGGATGACAGGCGCATGCGCCGGCACGTGCTGCTTGAGTCGCGCAATGCGTTCGTCGATGCGCCTGACGTCGCGCAACGCATCCAGATCGCGATAATCGGGCCGTACGCTGCTAAATCCCATTGGTTCAGCGATGGCGGCGAGCGCACTGACCTTGGTCGCATCAGGACCGCTTTCCAGCCCGTGTGAGAGTATGAGCAAAGGTTTCATCCCCCCATTATCGCAGACACGGCGTTGGCTTGGGCCGGCGCCCGTGCGACACTTTCGCCATGCCCATCGACCTGCCGACCGAGCTGTCAATCCGCGACTGGCCACTGCCCTACGAGGCACGCCTGCACGTGCGCGCGCTCGACGCCATCGACCTGATCGTGATCCACTGCACCGAGTTGCCGGATATGCAGATGACGCGCGAATTCGGCGAACGCATCCGCTATGCGGCGACGCAGACCGGCAACAGCGGCCACTACTACATCGATACCGATGGCAGCGTGTCGCGCTTCGTCGCCGACAACCGCGTCGCCAATCATACATTTGGCTACAACACGCGCTCGATCGGCATCGAGATCGCCAATATCGGCCGCTATCCGCACTGGGGCGATAGCCGTTACCAGACATTCGCCGTCGCCTATACGAAGGCGCAGATCGACACCCTGCTCAACCTGCTGCGGCAGCTGCGTCATGATCTGCCCAACCTCAGATACATTGCCGGCCACGAGGATCTCGACCGTCGCAGGGAACCGGCCAGCGACGACCCATCGATCATGCTCCCGCGCAGGCAGGACCCCGGGCCGCTGTTTCCGTGGGATCAGGTCGTGCCGGCCAGCGGTCTGGAACGGCTCGTGCCGCCAAAGTGACCGGATTGCCGATCACCGCAGTTATACTTTTCGTCCCTAGCGGAGATTCCACTTGGCCAGCCCCATCGTCGGCGCACTGATCGACCTGCTGCAACTCGAACGCATCGAGGAAAACCTGTTCCGTGGCCAGAGCCGTGACATCGGCACGCGCTATGTGTTTGGTGGACAGGTGCTCGGTCAGGCGTTGTCGGCGGCGCAGCGCACGGTTGATCCGCTGCGCGCGGTGCATTCGCTGCACGCCTATTTTTTGCGCGCCGGCGACATCGAAGCACCGATCGTCTACGAGGTGGACCGCGCACGCGACGGCAAGAGTTTTTCGGTGCGCCGCATCGTCGCCATCCAGCATGGCGAGACGATCTTCAACTGCGCTGCTTCGTTCCAGGTGGCCGAGCCTGGCGTCGAGCACCAGGCGTCTATGCCGGAAGTGCCACCACCGGAGGATATTCCCCCGCGCGAACCGTTGTCCGCTGCCGAGCTGGCGAATCTTCCGATCAAGCTGCAACGCTGGCTCGATCGCAAGGGCCCGTTTGAATTCCGCCATGTGACGCCGCGCAACGAGCTCAATCCGGTCAAACGGCCGCCGTTTCAGCAGATCTGGTTCCGCCTGATCGACCGCGCTCCGGACGACCCCACCCTGCATCGGGCCCTGCTCGCCTATGCGTCGGACTTTCATCTGATAGGCACCGCAACGTTGCCGCACGGCATTTCCTACCTGCAGCACAATGTGCAGATGGCCAGCCTGGATCATGCGCTGTGGTTTCACCGCCCGTTCCGCATCGACGAATGGTTGCTGTATTCCTGCGACAGCCCGAGCGCACAGGGTGCGCGCGGCCTTACCCGCGGCATGATCTTCAGCCGCGACGGCAGGCTGGTCGCATCCACGGCACAGGAGGGCATGATCCGCCTGTTGCCTGACACGAAGCCGGCGGACAGTGCATGAGACAGATTTATACTTCTCCACGAGTGGAAAATGTGCACAGAGTGGTCGCCATGCTCGGCGAGGCCGGCATTGCCACCAGCGTGACCAATCGCCGTGCCTGGTCCGGCCACGACTACAAGCGGCACAGCTACAGTGCAGCGCAGGATACGAACGAGTGGCCGCAGGTCTGGGTGGTGAATGCCGAAGACCAGCCGCGTGCGCGCGCCCTCCTGCGCGAAGCCGGAATCGAGCCGGCGATACGCCATGCCGAAGAACTTGCGCGATCGCGCAGCGCCGCCGCAGCACCGGATCGGCGCCACCCGCTGGCGATCTATCTGCGCCTGGCCTTGCTCACCGCAATCGTCATGCTGATCGTGCTGCGCTGGTCGGGCATCTTCTGACGCAACGGTCGGCACCGCGTCTTCCGCGCTAGAATGCAGCATGAAGTCCGAGATCGTCCGGCTGTTCCAGACGTTGCCGCATCCGTGCGGCTATTTCAGCGAACGCACCGCGCGCAACCTGGTGATTGACCCGGCATCGCCGCATCTTGCACAAATATACGATGCCGCATTGCTGCGCGGATTCCGCCGCGCCGGCGGTCACGTCTACCGGCCGCAGTGCGGAAGCTGCCACGCCTGCGTCGCGGCGCGCGTTCCGGTGGCACAATTCAAGCCGGACCGCAGCCAGCGTCGCTGCCTGCAACACAACCGCGACCTGGAAATGCGCATCGAACCGGCGCGCCACACCGACGAATATTTCAATCTGTACCAGCGCTATCTCGACGCGCGCCATCCCGGCGGCGGCATGGACAACCCGGAGCCGGAAGACTTTTCGCGCTTTCTCTACACTACGTGGAGCCCGACTTCCTTCATCGAATTTCGCCAGTCCGGCCGTCTGCTCGGTGTTGCGATCACCGACATTGCAACGACAGGAATATCCGCGGTGTACACGTTTTACGATCCCGCCGAAACTGCGCGCGGGCTGGGAACCTTCGCCATCCTGCGCCAGGTCGAACTGGCGCGGGAACGCGGCCTGCCGCATCTGTATCTGGGTTACTGGATCGCAGGGCATCCGAAGATGGATTATAAGATGCGTTTCCGTCCACTTGAACTGCTGGCCGTGGACGGTTGGCGCCAATAGCAGCACGACGCCCACCGGCGCGACACCGATGCTACCGCCGCAACGCCTGATCCGGCCGGTTTTTGCCAGTCTTGCCTGCCGCACACATGCGTGCGACGCGATATTTGCCGTTGATTTTGCGTGCGGTAACGCACATACGGACACGACGCCATGCGTGTATTAGGCGTTTCGGGGTTGACCTTGGGGCGTGCAAATGCGCAAGTGCGAAATAGGCAATCAAGTATCTGGCAACGTCATGGGTTGCATGCGAGAGCTTGGCGCTAAAATGAATGCCGCGGCGACGTAGATGGCGAATTCCGAGATATCCACGCGCCGTAGGTCGGCGTCACGCGCACCGGTCGCGAGTCACGCACCGTCGCTAGAGTGCCCCGATGCGGGGCCATCGCGGAGCCGCGATGACATATCGACAGCACCCCGCAACCTGGTGCTGGAAGCCAGCGTTTTCGAATCCAGCCGCGATGGCATCTTCATCGCTTCCAGCGAGCGCGTCATCCTTGCCGCGAATCGGGCATTCATCAAGCTGAGCGGCTATGACATCACCGAACTGGTGGGAATGCAGCTTGACGAGTTGCGTTCCGCCTCGATCGGCATGGATCCATTCAACCAGGAATGGCCCGACAGCCAGGCAAGCAGTTGCTGGGTCGGAGCAACATTGGGTCGAAAGAAAGATGGCGACAATCAATCGATCGAGCTCTCGATCGTGCGCGAGCGTGACGCGCGCAACGGCAAATTTTTCTATATCTACACCTGCGTCGACTCCGCCGGGCCAGCTTACGCCCAGGCGCGCATCGAGCACATGGCGTTTTTCGATTCGTTGACCGGCCTGCCGAACCGTGCGTACCTGATAAAGCATTTTGCCAGCCTCTCTGCGGACATTGATGCGACTCATCGTACGCTCGCGATCGTGTTCCTGGATCTGGACGGTTTCAAGGAGATCAACGATACCTTCGGCCACACCGTAGGGGACACGATGCTCGTGCAATTGGCGCAGCGGATGTCCACGAACAGCGCTGCCGATACCCTTGTGTGCCGTTTCGGCGGCGATGAATTCATTCTGCTTTTGCCCGACGGCGACGACGGGTTGGCTACCAGATGCATTCGCGAAATGCTTGTCCGCATCAGCCAGCCGGTCTTACTGGAAGGCCAGCATGTCTCGGTTACCGCGAGTGCCGGCATCAGCCATTTTCCAAAAGACGGGATGGATGCCGAGAGTTTGGTGCGACACGCCGATACGGCACTGTACTACGCCAAGGCAAATGGCAGGAATACCGTCGTCAATTTCAGCCTTGAAATGGATGTGGCCCTGTCCCGGCACTTCGGCCTGCTGACGGCGCTGCGCTTGGCGATAGAGCGCGACGAGTTCGTACTCCGTTTCCAGCCGATCATGAACACCGCCAGCGGAATGGTTGTGGCGGCCGAGGCACGGGTCTACTGGAATCACCCGCAATTCGGCACGATCGGTCCGTCCACGTTCATTACGTTCGCCGAGGAATCCGGGCTGATCAAGGCGATCGGCGAGTGGGTACTTGATGAAGCGCTCGCGCAGTATGCGATGTGGGAGACGCGCGGATTGCCAAAGCTCGACCTCGCGGTAAACGTATCCGGCTTCCAGGTACGTCGGCTGGAAGCCATTGAGCGGAAAATTCTTGCCGCGGTAGCCGCCGGCGTGATCGAGCCGCAAAAACTCACGCTTGAGATCACCGAACGTCATTTTGTTCACAACCTGAAGACCGGGGTACCGGTAATGCAGTCCCTTTCCAATCGCGGAGTGGGGCTGGCCATCGACGACTTCGGCACAGGTTATTCGAACCTGAACTACCTGAAGGACCTGCCCATTACCGAAATCAAGATCGATATCTCGTTCATCCGCAATCTGGTCGGCGACGCGGGAGACCGGGTGATCGTGAAAGCCATTATCGACCTGAGTCGAAGTTTGCATCTTCGTGTCGTGGCCGAAGGCGTGGAAACGGCCGAACAGCTGGCAATCCTCAGGGAATATGGCTGCAACCACGTCCAGGGATATCTGTTTGCGAGGCCGATTCCGTCGGAAGAGTTCGTGGAGTTTGTCCTAGGCTGCAAGGAAACCGGCACGGAAGCCGCAGAGTACATGGTACTCGAACGTCGACGTGGCGATCCGCCAAGAAGAAAGGCGCGCATCGGCCTAACTAGCGCCTCGTAAACCTGTCTTCTCACGCGAGAAGCTGGAATCCGGTTGCATCTGATGCGGCCCGGACAGAGCGTGATCGGATACCGGACACCCTTTGTACGGAGAAGCAGGATAACCGCGTAGCCCGTGTCCGGTCATCGTGATGCATCTGATACTGCACGAGTGCGGTCGACCTTCGTTGCGTTATGCTTGCGTTCCTTTACCGCATGGATTTGCCGATGCATCGCATTTTTTTCTGCGTTGCCCTGTTGCTGCCCACCATCGTTTCGGCTGCCGTCACTGACGACACCTGGATGAGCGTGCTGCTCGACGGACGCAAGATCGGCGCCATGCATAACACGCGCAAGGTCGAGGACGATCGCGTGATCACATCGCAGACCATGGATGTGCAACTGGATCGGGCTGGTACGAAGATTGCGCTCGCCAGCGGCGAAACCGACACCGAATCCAGCGACGGCAAACCACTGGCGTTTGAATCGCTAACGACGATTTCCGGCACCACGAACGTGCTGCGCGGCAGGCGGCGCGCCGACGGCCAGTTCGACGTGGAAACCCAGGTCGGCGGCGCAAAGCATAGCCGTGTCATTGCATGGCCGCGGGGCGCCCTGCTCGCCGAAGGCATGCGTCTGGCAAACCTGCGCGCCGGCCTGGACGCCGGCACGCATTATCGTGAACTGGCCTTCCAGCCGGAAAGCCTGGATGCGGTGGAAGTCCAGTCAACTGTAGGTGCCAGCGAAGTGGTCGACCTGCCCGACGGCAGGCGTACGCTGACGAAAATCGAGCAGATCGTCCACTTACCTGAAGCGCAAACCAGCACCGTTACCTGGGTCGATGCTGATCTGTCGGTGTTGAAGATGACGATGCCATTGATGGGCTACGAACTGACCCTGCTGGCATGCTCGAAAGCCTGCGCGCAGGCGCCGAATCAGTCTGCCGACATTCTCACTCATGCGATGATGCGCGCGCCTTCGGTTCTGAACGCAGCCGAACGGCAGCACGGCGTGATCCTGAGCCTGAGTGCGACCACACCGGGCGCGCCGCTGAAACTGGCCGATACCGACGAGCAGCAGGCCACCGCGACAGCACAGGGCGTGGAGTTGCGTATCGTGCCGCTGACGACCAACGCCATGCCCGCGCGCGAGGACAAACCAACCGCTACCGATTCGCTGCCGAACGACTGGCTGCAAAGCAGCGCGCCGGAAATCGTCGGGCTCGCACGGCGCGGTGTAGGGCAGGCAACGCGGCCGCGCGAGCAGATGCAGAATCTCGAGCAATTCGTGCGCAGCTACATCCGCACCAAGGATCTGAACGTTGGCTACGCGTCGGCGCTGGAAGTGGCGAAGAATCCCGAAGGCGACTGCACCGAACACGCCGTGCTGCTCGCCGCACTCGGGCGCGCAATGGGCATTCCGACCCGCGTCGTCGATGGGCTGGTCTATGCCGATCGCTACGCCGGTACCGAGCACGTGTTCGTGCCGCACGCCTGGGCGCAGGCCTTCGTCGATGGACATTGGCAGAGTTTCGATGCCGCCCTGCACGGCTTCGACGCCGGCCATATCGCGCTATCGGTCGGCGATGGCGATCCGTGGCGCTTCTTCGCCGGCTTCGACACGCTCGGGCGCATGCGCGTGGATGCGATTGACCCATTGCCGGCGGGAGAGCCATTGCAGATGGATGCGCGATGACAGGCAAAGGACCTGCCCGTGCGATGGGTTCGCGACGTCCAAACCGCGGTTGCCGATACGCCGCAGGCACTGCGCGCACAACTCCTTGAAATTTTGATATCTTTATGATATCAATATCTCGCACATCATCCAGATGTGGAGAATCCCATGAACGAACGTCGCTATTCGGCCCCATCAGGCATTCCTGCCCTGATCGGCCTGATCGTCCTGCTGCTGGTCGACGGTGCATGGCTGGTGCATTCCATCCAGCACGAGATCGTCTGGTCCACAATCGTTGCGGTGCTGGCCGGTGTCATCCTGCTGATCGCGCTCGGCGGTTTTTTCACGGTCGCGCCGAACGAAGGCAAGGTGTTGCAGTTCTTCGGCCGCTACGTCGGCACCGTGCGCGATTCCGGCCCGCGCTGGGCCAATCCGTTCTACAGCAAGCGTGGGATTTCCCTGCGCGTGCGCAATTTCGAGTCGAGCAAGCTCAAGGTCAACGACCTGGATGGCAATCCGATCGAGATCGCCGCCGTCGTCGTCTGGCAGGTGGTCGATACCGCCGAGGCGATCTTCGAGGTCAACGACTACGAGGATTTCATCCATATCCAGAGCGAGTCGGCTTTGCGCGCGATGGCGACCAGCTATCCCTATGATTCGCACGACACCGGCGCGCTGTCGCTGCGCAGCCACGGCAAGGAAATCTCCGAGCACCTGCAGAAGGAAATCCAGGAGCGCCTGGCCAGCGCCGGCATCAAGGTGATCGAGGCGCGCATCACCCACCTGGCCTTCGCACCGGAAATCGCCCAGGCCATGCTGCAACGCCAGCAGGCCAGCGCGATCATCGCCGCACGCACGCGCATCGTCGAAGGCGCGGTCAGCATGGTCGAGATGGCGCTGGAACAACTGCAGGCGCGCGGGGTTGTCAATCTCGACGAAGAGCGCAAGGCCGCAATGGTCAGCAATCTGCTCGTCGTGCTCTGCGGCGAACGCGGCACTCAGCCGATCGTGAACACAGGTACGTTGTACAACTGATCGCGTCCGGGTATGTCGAACGGTCTTGCGGGCATTGTCATCCGAACGGCGGTTGGCGTCGTGCCGTTCTTTGCGACCTTGATTCGCATGCGCGGGCCAGCCGGCCTGGTCAGGAACGCTGATTGGGCCCGCGTCGGCGACCCGCTGGCCCTGGCGCACTTCGTCAGTCTGATCCTCGGCGTATTGGGCGCACTGATCGTGGCCGACGGCGGGCCCGCGCTGCGAATACACGATGGCCGCTGACAAGAAAGCCTACCCGTTACGCATCGGCGCCGACGTGCTCGACGCTGTGCAGCGCTGGGCCGACGACGAGTTGCGCAGCGTGAATGCGCAGATCGAATACGTGCTGCGCGATGCCCTGCGCAAGGCGGGGCGGATGAAAGCGGCCGAACCGGCACAGGCGAAATCGAAGGACGCAAGATCGCGATGAAAAGCATTTTGACCATTGCGGCCTGTGCCGCTGCATTCAACGCATGCGCCATCGGCGCTCCGGAAACCGCGACCATGCGGGACGCCCGAATAGGACGGCTTGCCATCCAGTTGATCGACGATCTGGCGCATGGTCAATTCGCCGCGGTCGAGGCCGGCTTTGATGCGCGCATGCGCGATGCGCTGCCAGCGGACAAGCTGGCGTCCACATGGAAGACGATCACGCAGCAGGCCGGTGCATTGCAGCACTGCGGCGCGCCCGCCGTCACCCGCCAGGAGAGCCTGGACATCGTGCTGCTTCCCTGCGCCTTTGCCAACGCAAATCTCGATGCCAAGGTCGCCTATGATCCGGAAGGCAAAGTCGCAGGATTGTTCTTCGTGCCAGGATCGGCAATGGCCGCAGCATCGACTGCAACGGCCTCAACGAATGGCCCCGTCGGCAGCGTCGAACAAGCGCTGACCGTGTCCTCGCCGCTGGGACCGCTGCCCGGTACGCTGACCCTGCCGGTTGGCGACGGGCCATTTCCTGCCGTACTTCTGATTGCCGGCTCCGGTCCGCAGGACCGTGACGAACGTATCGGCCCCAACAAACCCTTTCTCGATCTGGCACGCGGCCTGGCTGAACACGGCATCGCCACCTTGCGCTACGACAAGCGCACGTTGACGTACGGCGCAAAGATGGCCGGCGAGTCGATCACGGTCGACGACGAGGTCACCGACGATGCCGTTACGGCGCTCACGCAGCTGGCACGCCAGCCGCGCATCGATTCCACACGCGTGTTCGTGCTTGGCCACAGCCTCGGCGCATTGATGGCGCCGCGCATTGTGGCACGTAATCCGCATGCGGCCGGGCTGATCCTGCTTGCAGCGCCGGTTAAGTTCGATCTCGACGTGGTGGTGCGCCAGACTCGCTATATCGCCGGCTTGCAGGGTGCCTCGACGGAACAGCTGCAACAAGCCATCGCGCCAATCATCAGCGCGCGCGACATCCTGGCGCACGCAGATCCCGTGCACCCACCCGCCGGCGAATTCTTCCACGCACCGGCCAGTTACTGGCTGAGCCTGCGCGATTACCGACCAATTTCGGTCGCAGGGCAGCTGCGGCAGCCGATGCTGGTGCTGCAAGGCAGCAGCGACTACCAGGTGACGCCGAAAGACGATTTTGCAAAATGGAATGAGGCCTTCGCGCACGACGCTCGCATCACCCTGCGCGAGTATCCCGGCCTGAACCATCTATTCATGCCATCAGGAAATCCACCCTCGCCGGCCGACTACGCCAAGCCCGGGCACGTCGACCTGCGCGTTATTGCCGATGCCGCGCAATGGATCGCCGCGGTTCCGCGCGGCGGCGTAAACTCCGCGACGCCATGAACGAAAGCAATTCGCCACTATCCGCGCCTGTTCGTGCCGACACGGCGGCATGCAAGCGATTGATCGAATCCGCATTTGCGCTTGGCGTTCCGCGCAATCACGGCAAGCTGCGCGACCTGCGTCGCGTGAATGAACCCAGGCAGCTGGCGTTTATCGGCCACGACACCCAGAATCGTCCCCAATGGCTCGCTCCGCGCGCCGCACGCGCCTGGCGGCGTATGCACGCGGCCGCGGGGCGCGATGGTGTGGAATTGCTGGTCGTCTCAGCATTCCGCGGGATCGAGTATCAGTTGGGGATACTCAAGCGCAAACTCGAACGCGGACTCGGCATCGAGGAAATATTGCGCGTCAGCGCAGCACCCGGTTACAGCGAGCATCATTCCGGCCGCGCGCTTGATGTCACGACACCGGGTTTTGCGGCGCTGGAAGAAGCCTTCGAGAACTCTGCCGCATTTGCGTGGTTATGCACAAATGCACAAAAGTACGGCTTCCGGCTCAGCTATCCGCGCGGCAATCCACACGGGATCGCATATGAGCCTTGGCATTGGTGCTGGCACCGCTAGCAGCGGCGTGAGCCATCCCTGGCGCGTCTTCCGGTCGGCATCCCTCCCACCTTCGCGCCGCGTGCGACATGCGCTCCAACGCATGTCGCAGGCACGCCGCGCTCAACCTCCCGGCGTGAAATTCACGGTCGTCTGCGTTCCCTGCGTCGCGGCATTGGGATCCACGATCAGCGGGTGATAGTTGCCGGTGAGCCACAGCAGCAGCTGGCTGGCGTAGTTCGGATCGCCAAGCACGGCGCTTTCGCCGCCCGGAATCACTTCGACGGCGCTGATCGGCGTGTCCATCTCGCCGACGAAGCGCCGGCCTGGCGCGGTCGCACCGCTGAACATGAAATCGTTGACGCCGCTGACACGCAAGGTGCCTCCACCCGGATTCACTGTCTCATACGAGCTGTCGCGCGACAGCCCGGGCAGGTCCGCCGACAGATCGGTGAAACCGTAGGGATTCGGACCGGGGATATTGAATGGTCCGCCGAGCGGATGCACGAGTACGAAGCGGTGCAGCGCGCCCCAGTGGTAGTCGGATTGCGACGTCGAATTGCCATATGCATCAGCGAATGAAGCGCTTGCAAGCTGGTTGAGACCGTCCTGCAGGCTCTTCAGCAGATAGTAGTCGCGGGCCGAGGCCGCGTCGGGTGCGCCGGGGAAGGGGAAGAAATTGATCCCCGAGGCGCCGTTGCCGCCGAGCACCGGAAAGGCGTCGAGCAGGAATTTCAGATTGGTGTACGCACTGTCGTCGCCGGCCAGGTAGCTGCCCAGACCATAGTTGACGAGCGTGGCATCGACGACGTTCTTGATCGCATTGCTGCGCCACATGAAAAATTCGGTGGCCGCGACGCTATGGTCGAGCTGCGCCTGGGTCGGCGTCGATCCGGGCTGCCTGCCAGCGTCAAAACCCTGGGCCAATCCGGTCGGCGTTGACAGATCCCATGCTGTCAGGCGCGAGATCGATTCCGTTATGGCCGGATCGGCCACAAACTGCTGCAGTGGCGCCCAATTGCTGGTGGAGGCGTTCTGATATGCCGCCAGCAGATAAGGCAGCAGCAACTCGGCATCGACCGGCTGGGTATTGAGCTGTACCTGTTCGATATCGGCCATCGTGATCTTGTGGCCGGCGGCGATCATCGACGACAGCATGCGATCGATACGACCCATGCGATAGGAGTCGTAACCGTAGTTCAGGTAATAGATGCCGCCGCCGGGGCGCAGCTGGTTGAGCGGATTGTTGTCGAGAGTGACCCCGATCGGATCGTTGTTCGCGTTGGCGAAATAACCCGCTGCCGGATTGATCACATGCGGCATTTCCGATGCCGGCATGATCTCGTACGGTACCGCCTGGTTCGGCTGGGGATTCTGCACGTCGAGCCAGTCGTGGTGCAGCGCGCCCGAACCGTCACGGATCAGGAACGGCGGCACGCCGCCGCCGGGACCGCCATCCTGCTGCAGATCCTGACGTATGGGATTTTCGGCGCTGGTGAAATAGGCGATATTTCCGGCCGTGTCCGCGTAGGCGAAATTCTGCGAACCAAAATCGAAATACGTCAGCGCGTTCTGGAAATCGGCCAGGCCCTGTGCGCGGTTGATCAGCTTGAACGCCTTGAGCTCGAACGTGGCGCCCCAGCCGGTGTATGCGATCGACAGGCCGCACGCGTAACCCGGGCCGTACTTCACGCCAGCTTCAGTAGTGCACTGCCCCGCCGTGCCGAGCTGGACCATGGGGCCGTTGTTCCGGCGCGGCACGATCACGGTCACTGCACCGTTGGTGTAACCGATCGAGTTGTCGCGTGCGATGTTGTCGGTCTGCCCGGCCGTCATCTGGTTGACATAGTAGCTTTGGAACACCCACTGCACCGGCTCATTTGTACCATTGTGGACAATTGCGGTGGGCAAGCCGTAGCTGTTCAGGGCAAAGGTTTCCATGAACGTGTCGGTGACATCCATCGGATTGACCGTGCTGCCCCAGCACAGGTTGCTGTTGCAACCCTGGATGATGCCGGGTGTACCGGGCACGCTCACGCCCGTGGCATTGAGCGGCTGCGCATAGCCCGGATCATTGGAGATGATATGCATCTCCATGAAGATCGGCGGCAAGGCAAGCGTGAGATGCGGATCGTTGGCGATGATGGGTCTGCCCGACGCAGTATTGGCGCCGCTGATGGCAAACTCATTGCTGCCGCCGCGGCCCAGGCGCGGATGCAGGGTTGGCGCGATGAACGGATTGCCGATGATCTTGTCGCGGTAAGCCTGCGCCAGGTTCAATGCTTCCGGATTGATGCTGGCGATGGCGGCCGCAGGCGGCGCAGATTTTGCCGGCGCGAGCTGCTTGCTGGCGGCGTCGGTCGGCAGGAAACCCGGCACGGTAACGCGGTTGTCGGGCGGCGCGAAACGGTGGGTATCGCCGAAGAACAGGGCCTGCGGATCGACTTTTGCCGCTGCAGCGGCTTGCGAATAGGCGCCGTAGTCGATCGTGTTCTGGATATCCAGATCGAACGACAACTGGAAAGCCAGACCCTTGCCGACCGTGATCGTATCCACGGGCGACCACGGCTCGGCACGGGTCAGCATGAGCGCGCCGTATTCCGGCGGCAGGGCTTGCGTCTGCAACCAGAAATTCACGCCATCCGTATAGGACTTGAGCCAGCCGCGGGTATCGTCGTCGAGTGCTGTCCATGTCGCCCACGCTGCACGACGCAGACCCAGGGTCCGCGACTGCACGTCATTGGCGAGCGCAGCCGCCCCGACCAGTTCGGCCAGGGTGCCGCTGGCGGCGCGGCGATCGAAATCCATTTCGAAGAAGCGCGCCTTGGCCTGCGCGTAGCCTTGCAGGAAGGCGACATCGTCGTCATTGGCCGCCTGGATTGTCGGCATGCCGAGCGCGTCGTAGGAAATCTTGCCGGGAGCGGACAACCCCGGTGCGCTGATCGTCTGTGCGGACAGCGGCAGCGCCGCCGCTATACAAATGGAAAAAACAAGGAATATACGGCCGCTGCGGCCGCATCGAGCACGCAAAAATGACATGGTGTTTCCCCTCCGTTGAAAGCGTCATGGGTCTTGAAACAAACGCCCGTTTGAGGGGGGATTATGCGCCGCCGTGCAGGGAGCGCCAACCAACCAACGATCTATTCGTCTGCGGCATTGCACAAAGCAATGCCGAGGCCTATCCATCCGCCAATCAGCGCAACGCCGCCGAATGGCGTAATGACGCCGATCCAGCGCGGTGCGCCCAATGCCAGGGCATAGAGGCTGCCGCTGAACATGGCCGTGCCGGCGATGAAGGCGATGCCGCCGGTCCGCCACCAGCGTGCGCCGGACGCCGGCGCGAATCCGGCGACGGCGAGCAAGGCCAGCGCGTGCCAGAACTGATATTCCACGGCCGTATGCCAGACCTGCAAGGCAGCGTCATCGACATGACCGCGCAAGGCGTGCGCTCCGAAGGCTCCGAATGCAACGGCAGCGGCACCGAGGCACGCCGCCGTGATGCCGAAACCACGAATCATGCGAGCGGCTACTTGCCGCCGGCTTTGACGCCGGGCTTGGCCGCCACTGGCTTGCCGTTTGCGTTGCCCGCAGATTTCGCGTCGGGTTTTTTCTGCTCCAGCGGCTTGAGCATGTCGTCCATGGTCTTGGTGATGTCGGCGAACTTGAAGCTCGGCAGCACGAAGGTCCAGCCGGAAAAACTCTTGTTCAGCGACTCGACCTCCCTGTTCAATGCCTCGAGCCGATCCTGCCGGTCTCTGGCTGCGTCGCTCACGGCGAGCGGCTTGGCTACCTCGGATGCCGCCGTCGCGTTGGCCTCGGCCTGCTTGTCGGTCGTCGATTTTTCGTCGGCAAGTTTCTTGTTCGCTGCGAGCACGGCCGCTTCATAGTCGGCCTTGGCCCTGGTCTGTGCAGAGGCAACATTTGCATCGGCCTGGACGCTGTCGAGCTTCGCCGCAAGCTGCGCGTAGTCCTTGCCGTCCTTCTCCCAGCCGGCGACGTCGATTACAAGGCCATCGAAAGCGGCATAGCGGGCCTTGTATACCCTGGGGCCAGGCGACGCATCCTTGGCGGGGAAAACGTCGTCGGCCTTGAGGCCGGCCAGGGTCGACCCCAGTGCATTGGCAGCGAATTCGGAGCTGGTCTCGCGGCCTTTCGGCACATCGGCAATCTTGAAGTTGGCATCACCGGACTGCTCCTTGGATGCCTTCAGTACGTTGCCGTCGGGACTGGTCAGGGTGACCGACTGCAGACGGCTCGCGGCGATATCGGTCAGATCGCGTTTCTCCCAATCGGCAATGTTCTTGTCGACGCTCAGATTGCCCTTGACCAGCAGGCTTTGCGCATCGCCGTCATGACGCACGAAAGTGCCGCCTCCACCCGCACCATTGTAGTTGCCGACAATCAGCCGCAGCGGTTGCGCCAGCCCGGCAATCTCCACAAGTATACCCTTGGCATCCTTGTCCTTGACGTCGCTAACACCGAGCTCAGCGTAGAGCTTGGGATTGCTGGTCTTCTGCTCGACCACCGTCGCCGCATCGAGCTTGAGCAGGAATTCACGGATCTTGGCCAGATCGGCCGGATACCCGGACTTCTCGGCGACGCTCCAGCCGTCGCTGCCGCGCTGGAGCGTCGCCAGCACCTTGTTGTCCGCTCCGATCAGGGTGATAGCGCTTACATCGTTGACGTGACCGTGCAGCTGCGCCAGCAGCGGCTTGGCTTGATCGGCAACCTCACTTTCGGGCCGGTTGGCGAAATTGATCGCCACTGCCGTACCCAGCGCGAGTGCGGCTACGGCGACCAGGACATAAAGCGTCTTGGCATTCATCGCATTCTCCTTCAGGCAGCGCGCCGACGGCGCTTCCACATTGCGAAAGCAAGCGCGGCAATCGTTATCAGCAGCGGCACCAGGCCGATATTGATGAACTTCAGGCGCGCGCCGAGTGCTTCGATGCGCTCATCCAGGCTGCGCCGGACCTGGCGCAGCTGCTTGCGGATGTCGACCTTCGTCTGCATGAAATTCTGCAGTTCCGCCTGCTGTTCCGGCGAGAGGATCATCTCGCTGCCCTTGCTCTTGCCGCTTTGCAGCTCGGTGAGCTTGCGCTCGGTGTCGTTCAGCTGCTGCTGCAGTTCCTGCTCCTTGCCGCGGAAATTTTCTTCGGCTGCGCGCTTCATCTCGTCCACCGTGGTGAACGGACGCTGGGAGGTGGCGCGGCCACGGATCGAGATCAGGTCTGACGAGCCAGTAAGATTGTCCACCGCGTTGACGAAGAAATCACCGTTGTTGGCAAACGCGTTCATGATCTTCTGACCGAAGAACGGCTGGATCTGCACCCACAGGCGATCGGTGAGCAGATCGGTGTCGGCAACCAGGATGATCTCGCCATCATCCTTCGCCGCGGCCAGGTGGCCGTCTTCATTGCGCTCCGGGAATGCGGTCGCGAACTTGCCTTCCAGACGGCCGGCGATCACGTAGCTTTCCTTGCTGGGCTGGTAAGCGGCCAGAAGCTGACTCGGGTCCGGCAGGAACTTGATGCGTTCGCTTGGCACCACCATCGCATCGGTGCTGGTCTGGATCAGTGGCACGAGCTTGTTCTTGGAATCCTTGGCCAGCTGGAAATAGCCGGCCGTTGAAATGTTGATGCTGTCCAGATTCGCCGTGATCACGTCGTCCGGATTCAGATCGTGCTTGGTGAAGCCGAGAATGGCTGCGTCGCGCACCGGCGGCGCACCCTGGGCAATGGTGATCTGCAGCGCATGCGCGCGGTCCAGGACAACCTTGTGCGGGTCGTACTGAACGCCCCAGGCTTTGAACAGCCTGGGCAGGTCCGAGGATTTGTCCGCGAACATCGCCGCTTGCGGGTTGCTCGGGTCCGCGCCGGACTCGTCGGTTTCCGCATTCGGGTCGACGAACACCAGCAAATGACCGCCGCGCATGACGAACTGGTCGATCGCATACTGCGCGTCGTCGGACAGCGCCTTCGGATGTACCAGTACCAGCACGCTGATGTCCTTGTCGATGGATTTGAGCGATGCCGCATTCAGCTGGCGCACGTCGAACAGCTGCTGCAGCTGCTGCTGCACCGCCCACGGCTCGCGCATCGAACGCGTCTGCTGGTCGAAGCCCTGCCCCATCGGCAGGCTCGACACCAGACCGACCGCCGGTTTCTTCGTCGTGCTCAGCTCGTGGACCAGCTTGGCGACGTCGTACTCGAGAAAGGCTTCCTTGTCCGGCTGCAGGAAAGGAATCACGGATTTTCCGTTGGTGGAATTGGTGCCGGCCAGACCGAAGAAGATGGCCTCGCCGCCCGGCCCGCTCGGCACCGATTGCAGGCCGTAACCGGTAGCGCGATCCTCGTCCTCCGAGAACGGCTGCGGATCGATCACGTCGAGCTTTAGCTTGCCGCCGGAGCGAGCCGCCATTTCCTGGATCATCTCGCGCACGCGCTGCGCATAGGTGCGCAACTGGGGCAGATCCTGGGTCGCCTTGTCGGAGAAGAACAGATAAAGATGAATCGGTTCGTCGATGCCGGAGATGATGTTCTTCGTGCCCTCCGACAGGGTATACAAATGGTTCTGGGTCAGATCCAGGCGCGCACCGCGGAACACGGCGTTGCTGATCAGGATCACCGCTACGAACAGCACGGCGAGCACCGCGAGCGCACCGCCGGTCAGGAATTTGCGATTGGGTGTCATGGTCTGCCTCAGTCCGCTTTCTTCAAATCGATCACGACTGCGCTGGCGTACAGCCAGAATGCAATCGTGAGCAGGAAGTAGATCAGGTCGCGCAGGTCGATTACGCCCTTGCTGATCGAGACGAAGTGATTGAGAAAGCTCAGTCCGGAAATCGCATCGACCACGCCTTGCGGTGCCCAGGCGCTGAAGAAATTCAGCACCAGCGGAAAGCCGGCAAGCAGGAACAGGAAGCAGACGACAACAGTGAGGATGAACGCGATCACCTGGCTGCGCGTGCAGGCCGAGATGCATGAACCGATGGCGAGGAAGGCACCGGCCATGAGGAAGCTGCCTAGGTAGCTGGCCAAGATCACGCCGTTGTCGGGCGAGCCCAGGTAATTGACCGTGATCCAGATCGGGAACGTCAGCACCAGTGCGATGCCGATGAACGCCCATGCAGCGAGGAACTTGCCGACGACCGCCTGCCACATCGTCACCGGCAGGGTCAGCAGCATCTCGATCGTGCCGCTCTTGCGTTCTTCCGACCACAGGCGCATGCCCACCGCCGGCACCAGAAACAGGTACAGCCATGGATGGAAGTTGAAGAACGGCAGCAGGTCGGCCTGGCCACGCTCGTAGAAATTGCCGAGGTAGAACGTGAAGGTTCCGGCCAGCAGCAGGAAGATCACGATGAACACGTAGGCAACCGGCGTGGCGAAATAACTCGCCAGTTCGCGCTTGAAAATCGTAGCGATTGTGCTCATGCCAGATGCCCCCCGGGACCATGCGAAATTCCCGGCACAGGGATGTGCCGGCCGAGCACGCGCGCATGCACGTGCGTCGCAAGCACGTAGCCCGGCGTTGCCGGGTTCGTGCGCGGCACTATTACATTGCCGAAATTGAATATCGCCGTGTTCATGCGCGCGCCTCCGTCGCCGTGCCCTGCGTGACGGTGCGGAACACCTCGTCCATGCGACCGCTTTCCAGCTGCAGCTCGCTCACCTGGATACCCTGCGTCTTCAGCAGCTCGCTGATCGGCGCGAAAATCTGCTTGCCGGGTTTCGGGAACGCGGTGATGCGGTGATCCTGCGGATCGATCTCGACCGCGGCGACGTCGGCCACGCGTGACAGGGCTTCCTTGGCCGCAGCGACGTTCGGCGTGGTCAGCGACACCGCCTGGTGATAGCGTGAACGGGCTTCCAGTTCGGCCGGCGTGGCGTCCGCGAGAATCCTGCCCTGGGCAATGATGATCGCGCGACTGCACACGGCATGTACTTCCTCGAGGATATGCGTCGACACGACGATGGTCTTGTCCCGGGCCATCGCATTGATCAGCGCGCGCACTTCGTGCTTCTGGTTGGGATCCAGGCCATCGGTGGGCTCGTCCAGTATCAGCACGGCCGGGTCATGCACCAGGGCCTGGGCGAGGCCGACGCGGCGCTTGAACCCCTTCGACAGCGTTTCGATCGGCTGCTCCAGCACGCCGTTCAGATGCAACCGTTCGATCACGTCGTCGATGCGCTGAGTGCGCCGCACGCCGCGCAAGCCACGCACATCGGCGATGAAACCGAGAAACTGCCGCGGTGTCATCTCGCCGTAGCTTGGTGCGCCTTCCGGCAGATAGCCAATGACCCGTTTCGCGGCGATGGGATCTTCCACGACATCGTGATCGCAAACCCGCACGCTGCCGGAAGTCGGTGCGAGAAAGCCCGCTATCATTTTCATTGTCGTGGATTTGCCGGCGCCGTTGGGGCCGAGGAAACCGAGCACGCGCCCGGGTTCCAGCTTGAAGGAAATGTTGTCGACGGCGGTGAGGTCGCCGTAGCGTTTGGTCAATTGCCGGGTTTCTATCATCGTCAGGTCACCGGATGGTTGGCTTCGGTTCTGCGGGCACTGCGCTGGGCTGTGTTCCGGGGCGTCACCGCGCCAAAAAAAAACAGCCGCCGCGCAAAATACCGCAAAGCGCTGTAAAAGTTCCGCAGATGAGAACGGGCGGCTCGCGCCACCCGTTCGAGCAGAGCCGGAGCGTCGGCTACTGCGACTGGATCGGCAGGTACACGTTGAAGGATTGCGCGTCTTCCGGGGTACCCGGCGCGCTGGTCAACTCGTCGTAGAAGCGGCCGTTTCCTTCAGAACTCTCGTCAAAAATATAGCCGTGCGTATAGGCATAGGCCTTGAGCATCAGGCGCATCAGCGGCAGCTGCGCCGGCGAGCCGGTAAACGAGGTCGTCAGTGCCTTGCCGCCGTAGCTCTGGCCGGCCTTGACCGGGTCGCTGACCGGGGCATCGTTGTGGTCCACCGGCAGGGCAATGTCGAAATCGTAGTTTTCGTCGCCCCAGTTCGTGGTGATCGTGATGCGCGGCCCGGTCACGTTGAGCTTGTCTTTCTTGATCGACGCCTGCAACAGCGCCATTGCCTTGTCGGTCGCATCGCTGACATCGTCGAGCGTACGCTTGGCTGTGGTGGAAACGTACAGGATCGGTTTTGGCGTCTCGTCCTGCGGTGCGATCGCCTGGTCCTTGTAATCCACATTGGGAAACGTGGCAATCATGTTCTGCAGCGAGGTCAACTGGTACATGATCTGGGTTGCCGGATCGCCCTCCAGATACATGCCGGAATAGCGTGCAACCAGATCCCAACCGTAGTCGACGTCGTAGCCCATCGTGATCTTCGCGGTCTTGCCGTTCGCGGCCGGATCGATATCGATCGTGAAGGTCTTGTTCTCGCCCTGCCAGTTGTTGAGCAGCGACCACGTTACCTGCTTGTCCTGCTGCGGCGGTGGATCTGCAGCCACGGCAAGGCTGCCGTTGCCGATGCGCGCGTCGCTGCTGGTCCAGTCGACCTTGGCGCCAGGCCCCGAAGCCGGACCCTCGAAATTCAGTTGCACCTTCGGGTCGTAGGCGCGCAGCGCATTCCACGAAGGATAGGTACGAAAGCCATCGATCACGTCGAATACCTGGCGCACCGGCGAGCTCACCTCGACCGAACGCTCGATGTGGCGGTGGCTAGGCAGGGCGATGGCAAACAGCACCGCCAGCACGAAGACGATGGCGATGGCAACGAGCAACTCAAGCAGACGGGTCATTCAACGAATCTCCGAAATCCAGTGCCACGACCGCCAACCCCGGCGCGTGGCAGCAATAACATAACCTTTCAGGCGGCCCTGGCCAAGATTTGCCAGCCGCGCCCGTCCCGCACCGGGTGTCCGAAGAGCCGACGCTGAGCCGCGAATGGTACTTGCTCTGTGGCTCGAAGGCTATGGGAGCCAACGCGGCCGGGCCAGGAGCCGGGCGCCGAAAAGGCAGCGACATTGGCGCTTGAAGTTTTCTCCCCGCCCAAGACCATCGGCCCTCAGCCCTGCATCTCAGACTATCCCCAATTCGAAAGCCTTGAGCACGGCGCGCGTGCGGTCGCGGACACCGAGTTTGGACAGGATGTTGGAAACGTGGTTTTTCACCGTGCCCTCGGCCACGCCGAGAGAATTGGCGATTTCCTTGTTGCTGTAGCCGCCGGCCATCAGCCGCAGGATTTCAGTTTCGCGCTCGGTCAGCGGGTCGGGCCGGTCCAGACTGGTGAAATCGTTCTGCATGCGTTCCAGCCCTGCCAGCAGGCGCTGGGTGACGACGGGCGCTACCAGCGAACCGCCGTCGGCGACGGCCTTTACCGCATCGACAAGTTGATCGAGCGACACGTCCTTGAGCAGGTATCCGCGCGCGCCGGCCTTGAGCCCGGCCAGCACCAGCTGGTCGTCGTCGAACGTGGTCAGGATGATAGTCGGCGGCAACGCGTTGCGCGCGGCAAGCGCATTGAGCACGTCCAGGCCGGACATGCCTGGCATGCGCATGTCGAGCAGTACGACATCGGGGCTGGTCTTGGGAATGATGTCGACCGCCTGGATACCGTCTGCCGCCTCGGCCACGACGCGGATTTCGTCGGACAGCTCAAGCAGCGAGCGGATGCCCTGGCGAACCAGGGTTTGATCGTCTACCAGACAAACCGAAATCATCGCGTCGCCTCCAGCGGCAGCCATGCATCGAGTGCGAAACCCCGGTCGCGCGCCGTGGTGATATTCAACCGCCCGCCGATCTGCGCCAGACGCTCGCGCATGCCTCTCAGGCCGTTGCCCTGGCGCACTTCGCCGGTGCCGCAGCCGTCGTCGTGGGCATGGATCGCAAGCTCATTGGCTTCCGTGCGCTCGCAGCGCAGCCACAGATTATGCGCTGCGGCGTGACGCACGGTATTGGTGATGATTTCCTGCGCGCAACGCAGCAGCACCTGCGCGCGACGCGGATCGTCGATCGAGAAGCGTGGCGGCATATCCAGGTGGATGGTCAAACCCGGCACGCCTTCGACCAAGGTCTTGAGTGCCTCGGTCAGGTCGATCGCATCGTCGTCACGCAACTGGCTCACTACTTCGCGCACATCGGACAACAGCAGCTTGGCGACCGATTGCGCCTGGCGTACGTGCTCCTGCGCACCGCCGCTGACCAGGTGGCTGGCAACTTCCAGGTTCAGGCTCAGCGCGGTCAGATGATGTCCGACCAGATCATGCAGCTCGCGCGAAATGCGCATGCGTTCGGCGATGCGGCTGGATTCGGTCAGCAAGGTACGCGTGGCGCGCAGTTCCGAATTCAGACGCCGCTGCTCCTCGCGCGAATCGGTCTGTTGCCGCGCGACCAGCGACGTGATGTACGTGAACGCGGAAAAGCCCATGTACAACGACGACTGGAACAACGCACCGAACCAACCGTAGCCAAGCACGATGGCGGTAACCGGTGCCAGCGAGAAGCTCTGCACCACGACCCAGACCAGTCCGGGCCAGAACGGCATCAGCCATGGCGTTACGCCCGCGATCACCAGCATCAAAATGCCCGACAATCCGCTATGGCTGAAGTAGCCGATGCCGATCGCGGCGGCATTCATGACCAGCAGCAACGGAATCCGCAACTGCCATGGTTTGCGCGCACCCAGATCACGCGTGACTATCCAGTACGCGAGTCCGAAAATAAGGTAGGACGACAGCCACCAGGCCCGCTCCGACGGATCGCCCGCATCCTCAGGCGCACGCATGCTTTCCCACAGCAGCGGTATGCCGACGCAGACATAAGTAAACAACCCTGCGTAGCGCAACAGTTGGATATGGTTGATCGAGGACAGGCGCATCTGCGCATCATAGACTGCGGCGCGCGCACTGCAACCTGCCCTAAGTCATTAATTGGCGGACCCGTAACGACATCCGGTGCGCCTGTATCTGGTCCACCTGGATGCGCTTCATCCACACGGAATTAACGAAAAAGCCAGATCGCCGACATGACCGTCGCGGTCGGCGCGTGCGATAATCGGCGCCCAAGAGATCGTGCGGGCGCCCGGCGCCGGTGCCAGTGGAGTGAAACCGGAATGACCATTGTGATTCGCGACGTGCACGAGCACGAGCTGGATTCAGTGCTCGCGCTGAACAATGCCGCGGGTTCCACGATTCTGCCTCTGGATATGGCGCGCATGCGCGCCCTTGCCGAGCAGTCCCCCTACTTCCGCGTCGCCGAAGCCGACGGACATCTGGCCGGCTTTCTCATCGCCTTGCGCGAGAATGCGGCCTACGACAGTCCGAATTTCCTCTGGTTCCGCGAGCGCTATCCGGAATTTCTGTATATCGACCGCATCGTCATCGCGCGCCCGTATCGCGGCCTGGGTCTGGGCCGAGTGTTCTACGCCGATGTAACCAGCTTCGCCGAGGTCCGTGTGCCACTGCTTGCGTGCGAGGTTTTCCTCGAGCCACGCGACGATGTTTCCGTACTGTTCCACGGTACCTACGGGTTTCACGAAGTCGGCCAGCAGATGATGCCGGCAGTGCACCGGCGCGTCGCCCTGCTGGCCAAGCAGTTGTGCAGCTACGCGTATGTGCGCGACACCTACCTGCATGGCCCCACCGGCAGCCTGCCAAGCCAGCCGTGGCTGGCCGAACGCGCTCACGCTCCCAGTCCGATGGCGGTACGTGCCGCCGGCGGTAGCTGAAGGATGCGATCCGCAGCAGCGGTCGCCGAACCGGTCTTCGAGCTGAAATTCGGTCAGGTAGGCCTCGCCAACCTGAAGTTGCGCGTGTGCGATCCGCAGGCGCTGCGCGACGAACTCGCGCGTAAAGTCGCCGCAGCGCCGCAGTTGTTCGGACGCGCGCCGCTGGTGCTCGATCTGGGCCACCTGGCGCAATTGCCAGACGCCGATACGGCGGTGGCGCTGCTGGAAAGCGTGCGTGCCGCGGGCATGCTGCCGGTTGGCCTCGCTTATGGTACGGCGGAAAACGAACAACTCGCGCAAACGTTGAATTTGCCGCTTTTTGCAAAATTTCGCAGCAGCTACGATTCCGCGCCCAAAGGCAGCGAGAACAAGCCGCAAAAAGCAAACCCGGCGCCGGCCACGGAACTGGGAATGCGCCATGACAAGCCGGTGCGCTCCGGTCAGCAGGTGTACGCGCGTGGACGCGATCTGGTGCTTGCCGCAACAGTCGGCAATGGCGCCGAGGTGATTGCGGATGGTTCGATTCACATCTACGGCCGCCTGAGCGGCCGCGCCCTGGCAGGTGCGCAAGGCAATGCCAGCGCGCGTATCTACTGCATGGATTTCCAGGCCGAACTCGTGTCGATCGCCGGCCACTACCGCGTGTTCGAAGAGTTTCCCGCGGACCTGCGCGGCAAGCCGGCCCAAGCATGGCTGGACGGCGACAAACTGTTGCTCGCCAAACTCTGAAGAACATCTGTTTTGCTGCATCGTGAAAAAATGGAGATTGCAACTTGACTGAATTCATCGTTGTTACCTCCGGCAAGGGCGGGGTCGGCAAGACCACCACCAGCGCCAGCGTCGCCGTCGGTCTGGCGCGGCGTGGCAAGAAAGTCGCCGTGATCGACTTCGATGTCGGTCTGCGCAACCTCGATCTGATCATGGGCTGCGAGCGCCGCGTGGTCTACGATTTCGTCAACGTGATCCAGAACGAATGCACTCTCAGGCAGGCGCTGATCAAGGACAAGCGCCACGAAACCTTGTTCGTGCTCGCCGCGTCGCAGACCCGCGACAAGGAAGCCTTGACCAAGGAAGGCGTCGAACGCGTTCTCAATGAATTGCGTGACGACGGTTTTGAATATGTGGTCTGCGATTCGCCCGCAGGCATCGAGAAAGGCGCATATCTGGCGATGTACTTCGCCGATCGCGCGATCGTGGTGGTAAATCCGGAAGTGTCCTCGGTGCGCGATTCCGACCGCATTCTGGGTCTGCTCGCAAGCAAGACGCGGCGCGCGGAACTGGGCGCCGCGCCGATCGAACAGCATCTGCTGCTGACCCGCTACAACCCGGCGCGGGTGGTCAACGGCGACATGCTCAGCATCGACGATGTCAAGGACATCCTCGGCATCGAAGTGATCGGTGTGGTGCCAGAATCCGACGGCGTGCTGGCGGCATCCAATGCCGGCGTGCCGGTGATCCTCGACGACGATTCCAGTGCTGGCCAGGCGTATGAGGATGCTGTCGCACGCCTGCTCGGCGAGCAGCGGCCGATGCGTTTTCTCGACGCGCCGAAGAAAGGTTTCTTCACGCGCATGTTTGGAGGCTGACATGGGTATCTTCGATTTTCTGCGCGTACGCCGGAAACAGACCGCCTCGATCGCCAAGGAGCGCCTGCGCATCATCGTCGCGCAGGAACGCGCCGAGCGCGGCAGCCCGGACTATCTGCCGCTGTTGCGCCGCGAACTGCTCGAAGTAATCAGGAAGTACGTGAACGTGAATCCCGACGCAGTCGATGTGCACGTTGAGCGCGACGGTGAACATGACGTGCTCGAGTTGAGCGTCGCCCTGCCTGAAAAACAGTTGTCAGTTGCCGGTTCTCGGTTGTAGGAAAACACGGCGCGAGGCCTCCGCTCTTGCCGACAACCGCCAGCCAGCAACCAAGAACCGGCATCCTGACGCTTGCGGACGTGGCTGAAGCTGACGTCATCGCGCTGCTTGGCGGTTACGGCCTGACCCTGGTCCGCATTGACGGCAGCGCGCCGATTCCCGGCTGTTACTGGGGTGAACCCGAAGCCGGCGTGATCGGCGAAAAAGTGTACGCGCGCAGCGACACCCCGGTGCATTCGCTGCTGCACGAGGCCTGCCATCTGATCGTCGCGCCACCGCAGCGGCGTAAACAGATACACACCGACGCCTCTGAATCGCAGGCCGAGGAAGATGCCGCGTGCTATCTGCAGATCCTGCTCGGCGACGCCTTGTCCGGCGTCGGCAGGGAACGGGTGATGGCCGACATGGACGCCTGGGGCTATACCTTCCGCCTCGGCTCGGCACGCGCCTGGTTCGAGCGCGATGCCGAAGATGCGCGGGCGTGGCTGGCGCAGCACGGCCTGCTGCCGGACGCACGGCAGATGACCGCCTGATCGCGGCGCACCTTGCGCGATGCGGCGGCGCGCACTAGCCTGCGCACTCCACGATCAGGAATCGACCCATGCAACGCTGGCTGAAACTTCCCGACGGGCGTTATCTGGACGCCAACCGTATCTGTTACGTGGGCAAAGTGGAAACCTATCCACGCCTGGACGACGACGGCAACGATATCGGCCAGGGCTACGCCGTGAACCTCGGTACCGACATCCCGCGTGAGCAGCACATCACCGTGATGGGTTCCAAGGAAGAAGTGCTGGCCCTGCTGAAATCGTTGCTGGGCGGCGGCGCTGCGCCGGTCTGAGCTGCCGTTCAGTCGGTATCGTCGAGTAGTTCGCGCTCGATGCTGCCCGCCGGGGGGGCGCGCTTGGCGACAGTTCGGTACCAACGCCAGGCGGCGAACCCGCACGCATACAAACCGAGCGCGGCCAGCGCAAAGTGCAAGGCATTGTCCCCAAGCCAGGGGCCGATGACGCCGGCGAGCAGCGCGTAAAACGCGAGCGTGACGAAAGCCTGCACTGACGAGGCGGCACCGCGATGCCGCGGAAAACGATCGAGCACTAGCAGATTGATCGTCGGCGCAATCAGATTGATGCCCACTCCGCCGAGGGCCAGCGGCAACACAGCCCAAGGCACCCGCGCCGGCACCATCTGCCAGGCGACCAGCACGCCGAGCAGTGCCGCGCCGAGCATGATCGCGTAGCCGGCGCCAAGCAGTACGCGCGCATTCACGCGCCCCGCAAGGCGCGCCGCCAAAGTCGATCCCAGCACCAGTCCACTGATCGCCGGCACAAACAACCATGGGAAGTGATGCGTATCCAGCTGCAATATCCGCAGTACGAATGCCGGCGCGTTGGTCACATACAAGAGCAGTCCGCCGACACTGAACGTGAGCGTCAGCGCCAGCGGGATGAACTGGCTATCGGTCAGGATTTCGCGGTAGGTGCTCAGCAGTCCGCGCGGCGACAACGCGATACGGCTTGCGCGCGGATGCGTTTCGGGCAGCATGCCAAGGCACAACAACAGCAACAGCGCGGCAAATGCGGACAGTACCCAGAACAGCGCGTGCCAGCCGCCGAGCATGACCAGCCATGCGCCGACGACGGGCGCCAGCGCCGGAGCAACACCGAAAATCATGCTGATGTGCGCCATCAGCTTTTGCGCTTCCGCACCCTCGAAGCAGTCGCGCACGATGGCGCGCCCGACGATCAATCCGACCCCGGCACACGCGCCCTGCAAGCCGCGGAACATGAGCAGCACCGGCATCGACTGCGCCATCGCGCAACCCACTGATGCCATGAGAAACACGCTGACACAGCCAAGCGTCACCGCACGTCGGCCCCAGGCATCAGACAGCGCACCGAGCACGAGTGACATCAGCGCATAGACCAACAAGTATACACTTATCGTTTGCTGCATCGCCGGCGCACCGGCGCGGAACTGCGCCGCAATCGCCGGAAATGCCGGGAAGATCGCGTCGATGCAGAACGGCCCGAACATCGCCAGCGCGGCGAGCAGGCCGGCGAGCACGGATCGGCGCGGAATTGCAATGGCGGCCATGTCGGATCAGCGGCGCACGAAGGCGGTTGCCGGCCATCTTAACCGGGCACCACGCTTGACGGCGTACCGGCAGTCTGCGCTACCATGGCGGCGTTGTCGGGAGATGGCATTCCTCCCGGCACGATGCGAAGCAAACTACGGCCCGCATCGTGCCCAACCGCCGCAAGGCTGATGATGCCTGCCAACATCCCGGACCTGCGGGATGCGCAGGCATCGCTACGAGTCGCTCTCGCAACGACCCCGCCATCCCATGCGTCCGTGTCAAACCCGGACGGAGAGTTTATGGGACTTCTATCGATCTTCGCAGTCGTGACCGGCGGCGCCCTGGGTACCTGGCTGCGCTGGGCGCTGGGCATTGTGCTCAATCCGCTGTTTCCAACGCTGCCGCTGGGCACGCTCGCAGTCAACCTGATCGGCGGCTTCATCATCGGCGCCGCGCTCGGGGTGTTCGGCCAGTTCCAGAGCCTGCCTCCAGAACTGCGCCTGTTCGTGACCACCGGCTTCTGCGGCGGCCTCACCACATTTTCCACTTTTTCGGCGGAAACGGTGACCTTGCTGCTCCGGCAACAATACGGCTGGGCATTGGCGATTGTAGGCGCGCACGTACTCGGGTCGCTGCTCATGACCCTGGCTGGAATCGGATTCATGCACCTGCTGCTAAAGGCCTGAGGAGGTACTGTGAACGGTATACATCTTCGTTTTTATACTTACGAGAACCGCAGACATGGCAGCGAGCTGATGTACGAATGGCTGCTGGAGTATGCGAAGAAGCTCGGCATTCACGGCGGTTCGGCATTCCGCGCCATCGCCGGCTTCGGTCGCCACGGTCGTCTGCACGAACAGCATTTCTTCGAACTTGCCGGCGACGTGCCGGTACTCGTGGAATTCATCGCCAGCGAAAGCGAAGCCGATGCCCTGCTGGCTGCCCTGCGCAACGAGAATGTGAACCTGTTCTACGCCCGCCTGGCCACCGAGTTCGCCGTGATCGAACCGGCCGCACTGGGATAATCCGCATAGAGCCATGTCCGCATAGAGCCATGCTTGGCGCGTCGGGGAGAATGCGACGAACGCAATACGGTTATATCATCGCCGCCGTCGTCGGCAGTGCCGTGATTCCGACGCTGATAGCGAATGCGTTCTTCCTGCCACGACACCTGTTGCCGCGGGATGAAGCAGACTCCGAACTTGCGCAAGCACGGGTCCCGCCCGCCAGCGACGTGCCGGATACCGTCATTGCAGTGCGCTGAAACGAGACTGGAGCCGAATCGCATGCAGTCGCAGGAAAAAGATTCGCCGGCTCAACGCAGAATTTCCGCTCTGCTGATACGGGCAGGAATCACGCTGAACGGTCGTGCTGCGTTCGATCCGCAAATTCACAATGATCACTTTTACGGCCGCGTCGTGACTCACGGCTCGCTTGGCCTTGGCGAATCCTACATGGACGGCTGGTGGGACGCCGAGGATCTGGACGGGCTGTTGTTCCGCATGCTCGCCGCGCATCTGGACGAGAAAGTGGGCGGCATCGACGAGGCATGGCTGTGGCTCAAGGCCTGGCTCGTCAACCTGCAGCGAGGGCGGCGTGCTTACGTGATCGGTGAACGTCACTACGATCTCGGCAACGATCTGTTTCAGGTCATGCTCGGCAAGCGCCTTGTGTACAGCTGCGGCTACTGGAAAAACGCGCAGGAATTTTCCGGCAACGCCCTCGATGCGTCCCAGGAAGCCAAGCTCGATCTGGTTTGCCGCAAACTGGGATTGAAGCCTGGCATGCGCGTGCTCGATATCGGCTGCGGCTGGGGCGAGGCCCTGAAGTTTGCCGCGCAACGCTACGGCGTCAACGGCATCGGTATCACCGTGTCGCACGAACAGGCAGAATTTGCTCGCGGCCTGTGCACGGGTCTGCCGCTCGAGATACGCGTGCAGGATTATCGTGAGGTCGACGAGCGCTTCGATCGCAGCTGGTCGATCGGCATGTTCGAGCACGTGGGCGTGAAGAACTACCGGGCCTATTTCGAAATGTTGCGCCGCTGCCTGGCCGATGACGGTCTATCGCTGCTGCATTGCATCGGTTCGAATGTGTCGACGAATCACACCGATCCGTGGATTGCCAGGTATATTTTTCCCAATTCCATGCTGCCCTCGGCTGCGCAGATCGCCGACGCGCGCGAGAATCTGTTCGTGATCGAGGACTGGCACAACTTCGGCGCCGATTACGACAGGACACTGATGGCGTGGCGCGCGAACTTCGACACCGGATGGAGCCGCCTGGCCGAAAAATATGGTGAACGTTTCCGCCGCATGTGGCGCTTCTATCTGTCGGCTTCGGCGGCGACATTCCGCGCCCGCCGTGATCAGCTCTGGCAGATCGTGCTCAGCCCGCACGGCGTTCCGGGAGGGTATACGGCGCTGCGCTAGCGATCGCGCATTGCAAAGTCCGCACACGTCGACGCCGCAGGAATGTAGCGCCGGTGCCTGGCGCAGATGCCGTCATCTCCGCGCACCGACGAGAATGCCGAGCCCAGCATGCGCAGACCGGGAATCGCAACCTCCAGCAGCGCGGGCTCCGCAGAAAAACTGGCGCAGCGCCGGCACGCGCTTGGCGCTGTGTTCGCGCCAGCGTCCGTCGTGGTCGCGGCGTTCATGGCAGCGGTTGTCCGATGCGTTGCCAGAACTCCACGAACACCTGCGTCGAGAGCAGATAGCCGAGCACGATGTTGACCGCGACTCCAGCGGTGAACGCGTAGAACGGTCGCGCACCAGCGCTTGCCAGTTCGCGCAGGCGCGTGCTCAGGCCGATGCTCAGGAAGCAGAATGTGAAGGCCCAGGTGCGCAGACCGATCAGCGGACCGACCAGCCCCGGTGTCAGCGCCTTCTTGAAGTCGGCATAGTTGTAGCCTTGAGCGATCAAGGTGACGATCGCCGAAGCGATGAAGAAACCGAGCACGAATTTGGGGAAACGCCGCCAGATTTCTCCGACCCCGGCGCGCGACTGGATGCCGGTACGCTCCCAGCGGGTGGTCGCGACGATCGACAGCACCAGCGCCCACACGCCGATCCAGACGTCGCGGCCGATCACTTTCATCAGCGTGAACGCCTGCACCGAGGCATCTGCCGTGCCGGCGATGCCTGGCTGGCCCGCATAGCCGGAATAAGTCTGCGCCGCGGCAAAACCGGCGGCGTCGGCGAATTCCGACGTGCCGATCCACGCCCCCGCGACGCCGGTGGCAAGCCCCAGTGATCGGGATATGAGCGGCAGCGCGAAGATCATCACGATTGCCCAGAAAACCACCAGCGTAATGGCGATCGGCGCGTCTTCCTTCTTCGCACCGACCGCACCGGCGACGGCAATCGCGCCGGATACGCCGCAAACCGCGCCGCCGGTGCCGAGCACGGCCGCGAGGCGCCGATCCAGACCGAGTCTAACCGCAACGAAGTAGATCACGCCGAACGTGACCAGCGACACGATCGCCGCCTGGGTAATCGCCACGGGGCCGGCCCAGACGATCAGCGTGAACGGCAATTGCGCACCGAGCAGCACGATGCCGGTCTTGACGTAGAACTCCACGCGCAGGCCGCTGTCGAACCACGCTGGCGGACGCGACAGGTTGGACACGAGCAGACCCAGCGCCAAGGCGACGAGAGGCGGTTCCAGGTTGTGGCGCGAAGCCTGATCCCAGGCGCCCAGCGTATAGATCAGGGCCGAAACGATGAACACGATGGCGAACGCAGGCACGAACTGGCGCAGGCGAAAACCGAGCGTCTTGATCGCAATCCCGAACGGCACCGCGAAAAGTATAAAAAGGGATAGATAGCGACTGGCGTTAGCACCCAGCTGAGTGGTGACTTCCGCGAGCGTCGACCATTTCTGCGGCGTCACCGCAATCCATTGAACGATACTGCTGCCGGCAGTGTACGCAGCAACCGCGAAGATCACCAGACCCAGGCCGATCCAGATCGCCCACCAGTCTTCTTTCGCGAACAACTCGCGCCATAGCGACGCGGTAGTCGACGTTGTCGTAGAAGCAGGACCGCTCGTCATGCGCTACACCCCGATAGTTGACGGTATGAACATACTACGTCATGCCTGCACGGGCGCCATGCCTTGTGGCCATATGCTCATGCCGATCGCTTCGCATGCCACGCAGCCGCGTCCACGCAGGCTCACCAGGGCTGGCGCATTTGCGGCACAATAGAGGGCTGCCCACACCCGCGATTCACCGGATTCCATGAACCTGCAAGCCAACTACGAACAGATCCCGCTCAAGGACTACGCCGAGCGCGCTTACCTGGACTATTCGATGTACGTGGTGCTCGACCGCGCCCTGCCCTTCATCGGCGACGGGCTCAAGCCGGTGCAGCGACGCATCATCTACTCGATGAGCGAGCTTGGCCTGGACGCCGGCGCCAAGCCGAAGAAATCCGCACGCACCGTCGGCGACGTCATCGGCAAGTTCCACCCGCACGGCGACAGCGCCTGTTACGAGGCGATGGTGCTGATGGCACAGCCGTTCTCGTATCGCTATCCGCTGGTGGATGGCCAGGGCAACTTCGGTTCGCAGGACGATCCGAAATCGTTTGCGGCGATGCGCTACACCGAATCGCGGCTGACGCCGGTCGCCGAACTGCTGCTCGAGGAACTCGGCCAGGGCACGGTCGAATGGACACCGAATTTCGACGGCACCCTGCAGGAGCCGTCGTGGCTGCCGGCGCGCGTGCCGCATGTGCTACTCAACGGTTCGACCGGCATCGCCGTGGGCATGGCCACCGATATTCCGCCGCACAACCTGCGCGAGGTCGCCAGCGCCTGCATCCATCTTCTCGACGAGCCCGAAGTCAGTGTTGCTGCATTGTGCGAGCACGTGAAAGCGCCGGACTTCCCGACTTCGGCGGAGATCATCACCTCGCGCAACGACCTCGTCGCCATGTACGCGACCGGCTGCGGCTCGGTCCGCTGCCGCGCCGTGTATGCGAAGGAACAAGGCAACATCGTCATCACGGCGCTGCCGTACCAAGTGTCGCCGTCAAAGATCATCGAGCAGATCGCGAACCAGATGCGCGCGAAGAAACTGCCGATGCTCGAGGACCTGCGCGACGAATCCGATCATCAGAATGCCGTGCGCCTGGTCCTGATCCCACGCAGCAACCGCATCGATCTGGACGAGATGATGCAGCATCTGTTCGCGACCACCGATCTGGAGAAAAGCTACCGCATCAACCTGAACATGATCGGTCTGGACGGCCGTCCTCAAGTCAAGAACCTCAAGCAGATCCTGAACGAGTGGTTGCGCTTCCGCCAGGACACCGTGACCAAGCGCCTGCAGCACCGCCTGGCGAAAGTCGAACGGCGCCTGCACCTGATCGAGGCGTTGCGCGTTGCCTTCCTGAATCTGGATGAAGTGATCCGCATCGTGCGCAGCGAGGACGAGCCCAAACCAGTGTTGATGAAGCGCTTCAAGCTCAGCGACGAGCAGGCCGACTACATCCTGGAAACCCGGTTGCGCCAACTGGCGCGGCTCGAGGAAATGAAGCTCAACGCAGAGCGTGACGAACTCGAAGAGGAGCGCGCGAAGATCAATGTCACCCTGAATTCGAAGGCGCGCCTGAAGATCCTGATCAAGGACGAGCTGAAAGCCGATGCAAGGAAATACGGCGACGCGCGACGCGCGCCGCTGGTCGCGCGCGAGGCGGCGCAGGCGCTCGATGAAACCGCGCTGGTCACCAGCGAGCCGGTCACGGTGGTGCTGTCGGAAAAGGGCTGGGTGCGCGCGGCCAAGGGTCACGACATCGACGCCACCGCGCTCAACTACCGCGAGGGCGACAGTTTCCACAATGCGGCAAAAGGCAAAACCACCCAGCAGGTCGCCTTCATCGATTCCAGCGGTCGCAGCTATTCCACGCCAGCGCATACGCTGCCTTCGGCACGCGGCAACGGAGAGCCCCTCACGGGCCGCTTCATGCCCGCGCCTGGCGCGCGCTTCGATGCGGTGGCGATGACGGACGCGGCGACCAAGCTCGTGCTCGCCTCGGACTTCGGCTACGGTTTCGTGACGAAGTTCGAAGCGTTGCTGGGCAACAAGAAATCCGGCAAGCAGCTGATCAACATGGATGACGGCGCGCACGTGCTCGCGCCAGGCTACGTCGCCGACTCGGCGCGCGACCGCATCGTCGTCGCAACGAATGCCGGACATCTGTTGATGTTTTCGGTCGCCGAGCTGCCGGAACTGGACAATGGCGGCAAGGGCAACAAGCTGATCGAGATTCCAAGAGCCAAATTGTCGCAAGGCGAGCGCGTCGCCGGCATTGCCGTGGTCGCCGAAGGCTCCGGTGAAGTCACGCTCTACGCTGGCCAGCGCAAGTTGATCCTGAAATGGGCCGATTTGGTCGAATACAACGGCAACCGCGCGCAACGCGGCGGCGGTTTGCCACGCGGCTTCCAGCGCGTGGACCGGATCGAGACCAGCGCCGGCTGAGGCCGGTTACGGTTTGTCCGGCGCGGATTTCTCCGCCGCAGCGGCGCGGCAGACAAATCCCATTGCGATGAGCGGTACCTGATCGGAGGCAGCCAGAGTCCAGCCGCTGCTGCCTTGTGTCAGGCGCAAGGCGATCCGGCGAGCGAGTTTGTTGCGTTCAGGATGTATCTCGAAAACAAGATCGAAGCTGTGCGGGTCGTGCCAGCCCTTGAAGGCAGCCTCGACGTGATTGTTTTCATTGCTGGTCTCGCACTGCAGCGCGAGACGTGGGCCGCTCCTGTCGAGCGAGGCGACGCGCAGGCTCAAAGGCGAATTCAGGGTATTGAACGTGACCAGCTGCATGCCGTCAGGCGACAGCGCGACCACGTCGCTGCCATTGTGAACGAACGCTGTTTTTCCGCTCGCAGGATTGATCAGGAAATTTCCGGGCGCGTCATGGCCGAACTGGACTTCGACGCGGTAGTAGCCGCTGCCGTCGAGACGACCCAGATACCAGTGCGTCTCCGCATCGCCATCGGCGGTCTTTGATTCCGGCAGGTTCCAGTCGACGAACTCGGCTGGCGTCCCCGATGCAGCAACGACACCAAGCTGCCTGCCATTGCGCCTGACCGCACCGGCTGCAGCATCGATCAGCTTGCGTTCGTGTTCCTGCGAACAGGCTTTCGACGGGGTCTTGCACGCATAGACATCGTCCGAGAACGCAAGCGTCGCCTGATCTTCGCTCAGCGTCGGTGCGGCGACGATCTGGCCCGCCTCGGTCACGTCCAGCGCAGCGAACGGCACCTGATCGCCGCTCGCTTTCTGCGTGCGCTCGGCGAGATCGAGTACGCCCTGGCTGTCGAAGCGCAGGCCTTGCGCGCCATTCATCGCCGCCACGACACCGGATGCGAGCACACCCAGCGCGGCAAGAACGCAATGGCCGCGATTGCGGCCGCTCGGCTTCAGGTCAATCGGCATGGCGACACTCTTCCGGTGTGGGTACGGGTACGTCCATTGTCGCAGTGTTCGGAACCGACCCGCCAGCGGCCGTCATGCAACACCATGACGACGCGGCCCGCCGCGAGTCCCGAATCGCTTGCGTGGGTGGTTTCCAGTATCGCCGTGTCGGTGTCGATGCAACAGGCGACGACTTGCCGATGCTGCGGATAGTCCGCACACCACAGCTCGAAGAATTGCGCAAAATCATGCCTGCTGCGATAGCCGCGCAGCTTGCGGCTGTAGTCCTCGCTCATGCGCGCAAGTACCGCATTGACGTTGCGGCGGGCCACCGCGGCGAGAAACTCCGCATAGGCCTGCGCGGGATTCTGCCAGTCCAGATCGTTGGTCGCGTGGTAGAAGTGCGCGAGCAACGACAGCCGGCGCTGCGTTTCGACAAGTGCGGTCATGATGCAATCGTTCGGCTGAGTGCGGACTCTTCGCGGATCAATGAGGACGTCGGCCCGGCGCGCACCCAAGGGTCCGCTGAGGCTTGAACCGACCGACTCGCCATGAAGAACGCTGCCGCACCCGGCATCCGAACATCGGCGGGGATATCGCCGCGTGGCTCTAGCGCCAGCCACCCTCGCCAATGAAGGCCGCCCAGTAATAGGGATGATCGGACTGCCCGGCGGCGCGGCGCGCGTTCAGTACGGATTGCATGGCCAGCGCCATCGACGCCGGTACGTCGTCGTGATCGACGAAGCGCGCGCGGTACAGGCTCTGCATGAGATCGGCCGTCGCCGCGTCGTCGACCTGCCACAGACTCATCACCACGGTGCGCGCACCGGCCAGACGCAAGGCGCGACGCATGCCGAATACGCCCTCGTTGCGCCCGATCGGCCCGAGGCCGGAATCGCAAGCCGAGAGCGCGACCCAATCTGCATGCGACAAATCCTGGGCCGCGATTTCGCCGGCACTGAGCACCCCAACCGGGTCCCTCGCCTGCGCGACACTGGCACCGGTGAAAGCAAGTCCGGATAGCGCCGAATTGCTGGAAAGGCTCGCCGTCGCGACAGCGGCGGTGCCGTTCAGGGTCACGCCGCGCACTGTGCGGTCTTCGGCGCAACTTTCATCCAGGCTGAAGCCATGCGTGGCGAGATGAATGACATTCGCTCCCGCCAGCGCCGCCAGCACATTTTCCTTGGTCGCCGTGGCGCCGCTAAGAAGTTGCACTTGCTGCTTTGTGGAATTTGCCGCCAGCAGGGTTTGCAGATCGCCCAGTTCGCGGGCCGCATTCGGAATGGCGGCGAAGCCCTGACGCGAAGCACGCAGACATACCTGGCGCTCTGCGGACGCAGAGACTGACGCAATCTGCGGAAAATCGGGCGCACCGGCCAGCAGCGCAGTGCGCGCAGCGGCCGACGGGGCAGGCAGCAGCAAGTCGCTTTCATGCGCCAGCGTGTGCACGCGCGTGCCGCTCTCGATGAGATACCCCGTCGCGCCGGCCGGCAACGCAGCGAAGCTGACACGGAAGAGTTCTCCTTCCGGGACGACGAACAAGCTGCGTTTGGCATCGCCGGATACAAACGGATCGAGCAGGACGCTGCGCAGTGCCAGGCCATTGCGCCGCAACTGCGCAGTGTCGGAGCCCGGATCGCGCAAATCCGCATACCAGGCGCGCGACTGCGCCGAGAGTGCGGCCGCGTCGCCCACACGTTGCAGCCGCGGCGTGCCACCGGCGGCCAGCGTAAACGCGTACCAGTCTTCCGGCGCCTCCTTCTCGCCTGCGGCAAGCAGGCGTGCGGAGTTGTCCGCTACGCCTTCGGTGAAGGCGATCAGCATTCCGTCGGCCGGCAACGCACGTGCAAAGTCCGCGATCTCGACCGTTTTGCCGGCATCGTCGAGCGGATGATGTCCGGCACGTTCCCACAAGCCACGTTCGGCACTTTCTGCCTCGGCGCGCAACTGCGCCATGCGCTCGGTCGTGGTGCTGGTGCTGAGCCAGGCTTCGCCCAGCGCCGTATTCGCATGCCGCCACGCTTCCCAAGCCGCTGCCAGCACGGGATCGTGTGCGGAACGCGCCGCGGCCAATCGTTCCGCTTCCGAGCGCGCGACCAGGCCACGTTCGACCATGACCAGATGCCAGGCAAGGTCGATGCTTGCCGCATCGCCGCGTCTGCCGGCAAGGGTGACGACGAGCGCCGTCGCCGGCATCAGCAGATCGCGATAGGCAACACTTTGCCGCTCGGCGAAATCCGAAGCGAACGTCGCCAGCAGGCTGTGCTGGTGCTCGGCAGTAAGACGGGCATACTTGAAAGCTTCGTCGATACGGCCCTGTCCCCAAAACGCAAGTGCGAGGCCGAAGGTCAGCGGCGCCAGCGTCGGATGATCCGGCGCCAGCGAGCGGCCGCGAACCTCGATCGCGCGGCGGTAATAACCTTCAGCGTCGGCATTGTGCCCGAGCGCAAGCGCCGACGAACCCAGGCCTTCCAGCGCATAACTGAGCCCCGGGCTGTCCTTGCCGTCTGAACTTTCGCGCAGCGCCAGCGCGCGCTGGAAATCCGCGATGGCCTCGTCGTAATGCTTCAGTCGAAATTCGGTATTGCCGATGTTGGCAAAAACAACGGCGCGGGCGTGCGTGGTCTGTTCGCCATCGCCCCAGGCTGCCAGGGCCTGCCGATAGTGGGCAAGCGCGGCGTCTTCCTCACCCATTTCCTGCAGCAGATTGCCGTAGTTGGTAGCGATCACGCCGCGCTCCTGCGCGGATGCCTGGGGTAGAACCGCGACGATGGCTTCGGCATGTTCGTAGCGCTGGCGCGCCGAAGGATAATCGCCGATTTCCTGCAAGCCCGCGCCGATCATGGCTTCGGCCTTTGCGGCCTGGATGCTGCTATCGCCGAAACGATGACGCGTTGCCGTGAGCACTTTTTCGCGCAAGGCCAGGGCTTCGCTGTTGCGTCCCAGATCGACCAGCACGCCAGCCAGCGATGTATCGATGCGGATGCGGGCCAGGCTGTCCGCGCCGAAACTGGCGACGGCAATCCTGGATCCCTGCTCGAACTGCGCCAGCGCCTGGCTGCTGCTCCCGGTATATTCGTACACACTGGCGATGACGTAATAGAGCGCCACTTCATGCCCCCGCGCGCGCAGTCCCGGCTGTGTGCGCCACGCCTGCAGGGCCAGCCCGGCCGCAGTGCGCGCCTGCTCCAGCTTGCCGTTTGCCAGCGCCGCCGCGCGCGCTTCCGCCGAACGCAGTTCGGCGATGTCCTCCAAGGATTTTTGCCGCGGCGCCGCCAGCAGCGTCTGCACAAGCGCCAGCGTCGCCTGCGCATCGTTCGCTGCCAGCGAGTTCGCCAGTTCCAGCCGGTCAGACAGACTCTGCCTGAGCGGACTAGCCTTGGAAAAGCGCTGCACGGCCTCGCGCAATGCCAGACCTTCGGGCTTGTCCAGTTCAGTGCGCTGCGCGAGCACATCGATACGCGCCTGCAGCACGGCGCCACGCTGACGATCACTGTCTGATACTTGGGCAAGCAGCGCCGCGCTCAGGTCAGCGGCGCGGGCCATGTCGCCCTGACCCAAGGCCAGGTACACCGCATCGACGCGCGGGTCGACCGGCGCATCGGCCGCCCACGCGGCCTGCAGCAGAACGCACAGCAACAGCATCACCAGGCAGCGCATTCCAGCCTTCCGACTCATGTGGCTCCCCTACACCGACCGGATCGACTCGGCACCCTGTCGTGGCGATCCAAGGCCTCATCTTGCCAGATCGCCGCGGCAAACGTATCGCGGTTCGGTGCCACGACAGCTACCTGGTCGAGTTGTGCGTGGAACGCCCCTACTGCGCGGCGTGCGGGAAGACGAAGCGCCAGCGTCGCAGGCCGCCGCCTTCCGCATCGGCATCGAGCGTCGCCAGCACCGCACGCAACGACGCGCTGCGGATCTGCGTATCGTCCGGCACCGCTGTCAGGCCCAGCACGCCGCGTGCCGCTCCGGCATTCGCCGCGCCGGCGTGTTGCCAGACGGCGACTGCACGTTCCAGTTGCGGCTGCGGCGTGTCGCTGGCCAGCACCACGAATTCCTCGCGCTCGGCGTGACTGCTGACCTGCCAGGTCAGCGCCGATGTCCCCGTCTTGCCGGGAAGCTGGTAGTCGGTATTTGCGGCCAGCGGATTGGCCGGATCGAGGCCCTGCAACGGAAACAGCACGGCCGCTTCCGAGGAGCCATCATCGTCGAAAATGTAGAGGTAGGCGGCACGGTCGCTGCGGAACTTCAACGCCAGGCGATCGCCGAGCGCGATCGTCTCTCCATCGGCCAGCGCCACGGCGCCATGCACGCCAATGCGGTAAAACGCGGCCTGCGCCTGCCAGGCAGCCAACGGTACGCTGTGCCAGCGGCCCAGGCCCAGGCTCAACCCTGCGGCCAGCACGACCGCCAACGCGGCGAGGACCAGGAATGCGGGTCGCCAGGCTGCCGTCGCGCGTGGCGGCGCCGGCGCCAGTGCGCCGGCGAATGCCAAGGCACTGGCATGTCGTCTAGCCGGATCGCGCTCGAGCGCGCATTCGACGGCGCGGACCAGACCCCCGGGCGTATCCGGTTTCAACGCATCAAGGCGGGCGCGTTTGCCGCCTTCCTGCAGGCGCAACAGGCCGTCCAGATCCTCTGCAGCATACGGATACACGCCACTGATCAGGCGAAACAGGAGCACGCCCAACGCGTAGATGTCGCTGGCCGGCGACGGCGCCGCACCGCGCAGCACCTCCGGTGCCAGGTAGTTGAGCGTTCCGGAAACGACCGCCGCGTCCCTTGAATCCAGTTCGCGCGCAGCGCCGAAATCCATCAGCACGATGCGTCCGGAAACCTCGCGCATCACGTTTTCGGCCTTGATGTCGCCGTGCAACAGGTCGTGGCGGTGCACGGTGGCCAGCGCATGGCAAAGGTCCAGGCCGATGCCGCGGACCTCCTCGGCCGGAAACGGTCCGTGCTGGGCAAGCAGCTGGGCCAGCGACGTGCCGCGGATGAGCTCGGTCCACAGGCCGGCGCGACCTTCGTTCACGGCAGCGCCGTAGACGCTGACGATATTGGCCTGGCGCACGCGCGCGAGCCGGCGCGCCTCATCGAGAAATTCGTGCGCCAGCGCCCCGGACCCGACCTTGCGCAGTTTCAACGCGACGTGCAGGTCCAGCATCGGATCGTAGGCGCGCCAGACATCGCCCTGCGTCCCGCTGCCGAGCGGCTCGAGCACGGTCAGCGCACCGAAGCGGAAACGGCCCGAACGCGGCGTGTCGCGGCCATCGCTGACCTGGACATGACGGAAGCCCTGTACGAGTTGCTCCATCTCGCGCAGACCCTGCAACGCCGGATTGACGTTGCCGGCATCGCGCCAGTCCACCGGCTCATCGTCGGCGATGCGTGCAGCAAGCCTTTCCAGTTGATCCTTGCTGGTGGAGTCCGGGTTCATGCATTCGACCTTTTTTCGTTCGTGCGGGCTGGCTTGTCTTCACACAAACGTCACGCGCGATGCGAACCGAACACGGGCGCAATGCGCCTAGGACTGTTCGGTACCCAACTCGCTGGAAAGCTGCACGATCGCGCGCGCCACCATGACCCGGACCGCATCCGGCGTGCTGCCGACTTCGGCGGCGATTTCCGGATAGCTCATGCCGAATTCCACGCGCATCACGATCAACCCCTGCTGGCGCTTGGGCAACGCGGCGAGCGCCTGCTCGTAAGCACGCACGCGCTCGGAGCCGACAATGCGCTCGATCAGCGCTGGCGCTTCCGGATCGCTCAACTCGACATCGATCTGCGCATGCTCGGGACGGCGCTGATGGCGGCGGATCTCATCGCGCACCTGGTTGAGCAGCGCCTGACGCAGATAGGCCAGGAAGGCGCCGGGGCCGGCGCTTTCGAACTGATCCAGCCGTGCCAGTGCCTTGACCAGGGTAACCTGGACCAGATCGTCGGTCTCGTTCAGGTCGCGCATCTGCCGCGGCAGACGGCCATGCGCCCAGCGCTGCAGCAACGGCAGAAAACGCCGCAGCAACCGCTCGCGCGCACCGGCGTCACCGGCCTGCACGCGCCGGATCAGAACGATCGTCGGCTCAGCGGTGACGCTGCCAATCTTGTCGTCGCTTTCGACCATGCCATTCATCCCGCCCTGCCCATCAGCATAACGTTGCAGCCGCATGCCGCGATAGCCACGCATCGGTGACCGGGCCACCATTGCCGCGGCACGTATGCGAATGCTTTAAGATCGGTGTTTTCGCCGCGTATGCCGATCATGCCCCAACGCCGCCCACTGTTGCGCCGCCTGCTGCTGATTCTTGTTGTCCTGGCCCTGCTTGCCGTGTCCGGCATCTGGCTCGGGTTGCACGCCAGCCTGCCTCGTCTGGACGGCCAGCTCATCACACCCGGACTGAATGCGCCGGTAACGATTTCGCGTGATGCGCTTGGCGTAGCCAGCATCCGCGGGGCGAGCAGACGCGACGTGTCCTACGCGCTGGGTTTCGTGCACGCACAGGAACGCTACTTCGAAATGGATCTGATGCGCCGCGCGTCCGCCGGCGAGTTGTCCGAGCTGGTCGGTGCCGCCGCGTTGCCGATGGACCGGCAACGGCGGCCGTTCCGCATGCGCGCACGCGCGGAAAAAATCCTTGCGACGGTCACGCCGGCAGAACGCAGCGAACTGGCCGCGTATTGCGCCGGGGTCAATGCCGGGCTTGCCGCACTGGGCTCGCGTCCCTGGGAATACTGGCTGCTCGGTGCGCCACCGCGCGGCTGGAGCGAAGCCGACAGCGTCCTGGTGCTGGATGCGATGTTCTTCGACCTCAACGACTCGACCAATGCGCGCGAACTGGCATTTGCGAAGATCAAAAGCGCGCTGGGCGACAACGTCTACAAGTTCCTGTCCGCCAGCGGTGGTCCGTGGGACGCGCCCTTGCTCGGGCCGCCGATGAAATATCCGCCACTGCCGGCAGCGACCGATATCGACCTGAGCAAGCTCGATTCGAAACTCCTGCGCATGCCGCCACCGGCCGTCGAGCCGCACACGACGCCAGGCAGCAACAGCTTTGCCGTGAACGGTGCGCTGACGTCGACTCACGCCGCGCTCGTTGCCAACGACATGCACCTGACTTTGCGCGTGCCCAACATCTGGTTTCGCGCACGCCTACAGTATCCGAGCCCGCGCAACGCCGGTGAAAGCGTGGATCTGATCGGCGTAACCCTACCCGGCACGCCAGCCCTAGTCGCGGGCAGCAATCGCCATGTCGCCTGGGCGTTCACCAACAGCTATGGCGACTGGATGGACTGGGTACGCGTCAGCATCGACCCGGCCGACAAGAGCCGCTACCGCAACGCCACCGGTTCGCAGGCGCTGCTGCAAAGTGAAGAAATCATCAAGGTGCACCATGCGCCGGACGAAAGAATCCATGTGCGCGACACCGAATGGGGACCAATCCTGGCCGAGGATACCGACGGCACACCGCTGGCCCTGGCGTGGACGGCATTGCAGCCCGACGGCATCAACCTTGGGCTGATGCATTTGGATGTCGCCGAAAACGTCGACGAAGCCGTCGACGTCGCCAACCGCAGCGGCATGCCGCCACAGAACTTCGTCGTCGGCGACAGCGCCGGCAATATCGGCTGGACCATCGCCGGGCGCATCCCGCGCCGCGAGGGCGCTTACGATCCGCTGCTGCCGTCGGACTGGAGCCAGGCCGGCACCGGCTGGAACGGATGGCTGGCGCCGCAGGAATATCCGCGCCTGCCGAATCCGCCGGCGCAGCGCATCTGGACCGCGAACGCGCGCACACTGGATTTTGAAAGCGCCGATTTCGCCAAGCTCGGCGACGGCGGCTACGACCTTGGCGCACGTGCGCGTCAGATTCGCGACGATCTGAAAAAGAAGGATCACTTCGCGCCAGACGACATGCTCGCAACCCAGCTCGACGACCGCGCCATCTTCATGACCCACTGGCACGATGCACTGCTGGACGTGCTCAAGCATGCCGGCGACGTGCCGGAGCTGGCCGCCATGAAACGGTATACCGAGGACTGGAATGGCCGCGCCGACCCGGCATCGGTCGGCTATCGCCTGACCCGCAGCTTCCGCCTCGAAGTGGTCGATACGATCATCGATGGCTTCGCCGCCGCGGTGCGCGCAAAGTACAAGGATTTCGCCGCGCCGCACCTGCCGCAGGCAGAAATCCTCGTGGACGCGATCCTCCTGCAACGGCCCGCGCACCTGCTGCCGCCGGGCTACGACAACTGGGACGACTTGCTGCGCAAATGCGCCGAACGCGTCGCCAAGCGACTCGCCGGCGAGCCGGGCGGCCTCGCGGCGAAGACGTGGGGAGCATCCGACACCACCCGCATCCGCCATCCGTTGAGCGCAGCCCTGCCTGGCCTTGGCTGGCTGCTCGACATGCCCGGCGAACAGTTGCCCGGCGATTCGAACATGCCACGCGTGCAGGGTGCGAGTTTCGGTGCGTCGGAACGCTTCGCGGTCGAGCCGGGCCACGAGGAATACGGCTATTTCCACATGCCCGGCGGCCAGAGCGACAACCCGCTGTCGCCGTTCTATGGCGCCGGGCACGAAGACTGGGCGCAGGGCAAGGCGACGCCGTTCATGCCGGGCATGCCAAAATATACTCTCGTGCTCGAGCCACGCTGATCATGAGTGGAAATCTCGTACCCGACGAGATCACCCACCTGCGTTTCGCGCTCTGGGACTCAGGCGACAGCAGTTACGACCCCGTCGTCCTGCTCGACAATTTCCAGTAGTCGCCGCAGCCGACGGCGACCGGAACCTAAAGGAACCGAGCAGCGTAGCGCTACGCCAGCAACCGCTCGGCGATGCGCAGGTACAGCCCCGGCAGCATCTGCAGTTCATCGATCGCGACATGCTCGTCGAGCTTGTGGATCGAGACGTTCACCGGCCCGACTTCGACGACTTCGGCACCCATCGGCGCGATGAAGCGCGCGTCCGAGGTACCGCCGCCGGTGTCGGCCCTGGGCACAATTCCACAAATATCCTCTATCGCCGCTTCGACCGCACTGCGCAACGCGCCGGTTCGCGTAAGGAACGGCTCGCCCGAGGTGTTCCAGTCGAGCGTGAAGTCGAGGCCATGCCGGTGCAGGATCGCCTCGGTGCGCTCGCGCAGGCTTCCTGCCGTGCTCGCCGTGCAATAGCGGAAATTGAACCACGCTTCAAGTGCTCCGGGCACGACGTTGTAGGCGCCGGTGCCGGCGTGGATGTTGGAGATCTGGAACGATGTCGGCGGAAACTCCGCGTTGCCGTCATCCCAGTGTGTCGCCGCGAGTTCTGCGAGCGCCGGTGCGGCCAGATGGATGGGGTTGCGCACCTTGTCCGGGTAGGCGACATGGCCCTGTAGGCCGTGCACGGTCAACGCGCCCGACAGCGAACCTCGCCGTCCCACGCGCACGATGTCGCCCAGGCGTTCGGCCGACGACGGTTCGCCGACCACACAGAAGTCGATGCCCTGCCCGCGGTGGCGGAATTCCTCGACCACGCGTCTCACGCCGTCGCGATTGGTCGGGCCTTCCTCGTCGCTGGTCAGCAGCAGCGCCACCGTACCGCGATGATCTGCATGCGCCGTCACGAATGATTCCAGGGCAAGCGTCATTGCTGCAACACCGGATTTCATGTCCGCCGCACCACGGCCATATAAACGGCCATCGCGCACGGTTGGAACGAACGGCGCGCTGCTCCAGTCTGCTTCCGGACCGCTCGGCACGACATCGGTATGGCCGAGAAACACCAGCACAGGAGTCTCGGTACCATGCGTCGCCCAGAGATTGTCGACGCTCCCGTAGCGGAGGTGTTCTGTGGAAAATCCCGCGCGCGCCAGACGCCAGGCAAGCAAGTGCTGGCAGCCTGCATCGTCCGGTGTCACCGAGGCGCGGCTGATCAGTTCGCTGGTGAGTTCGAGGATCGTAGTCATTGGTCGAACAATTTCGCGAACAATTTGTCGGTGAACCCCAGGCTCACGGTGCCATCAGGCAGTATCACCACCGGCCGTCGCACCAGTGCCGGATATTCCCTGATCAGCAGCAGCCATTCCGGATCCGAGCCCGGCGTCTTGCGCGCGGACGCCAGGTTGCGCCAGGTCATGCCGGCGCGATTGACGAGCTTTTCCCAGCCGCCGACGGCTTTCGCCCAGCCTTTCAGCATTGCCGGGGCGACGGGTTGCTCACGATAGTCGATGAAGTCGTGCGCGACCTCGTGCCGCTCGAGCCACTTGCGCGCTTTCTGGCAGGTGCTGCATTTGTCGAGACCATAAATTTTTATCATGCCTACTCGCTTTGCTCATGCGGTTGCTGGTTGTCGGAAAAACCACCTATTTTTACCAACGGCCGGGGTCCGACAAGCCATGCTCACTCCCCACGCAACAACTCATTCAACGACGTCTTCGCACGCGTCTTCTCATCAACCTGCTTGACGATCACGGCGGCATACAGGCTGTGGCTGCCGTCCTTCGCCGGCAGGCCGCCGGAAACGACGACACTTCCGGCGGGTACGCGGCCGTAATGTACCTTTCCCGTAGCGCGATCGTAGATGCGCGTGGACTGGCCGAGGAACACGCCCATGCCGATCACGCTGCCGCGTTCGACGACCACGCCCTCGACGACTTCCGAGCGCGCGCCGATGAAGCAATCGTCTTCGATGATGGTCGGCCCGGCCTGCAGCGGCTCGAGCACGCCGCCGATGCCCGCACCGCCGGACAGATGTACATTTTTACCAATTTGCGCACAGGAGCCGACCGTGGCCCAGGTATCGACCATCGTCCCCGCGCCGACGCTGGCGCCGATATTGACGAAGCTCGGCATCAGGACTACGTCCTTGCCGATATGCGCGCCACGCCGCACGATCGCGCCCGGGACCGCGCGCGCGCCGAGCCTATCGAAGCGCTCGTCGTCGAAGCCCTCGAAACGCAGGGCCACCTTGTCGAAATACGGCGCCGGCGTCGCCTCCATCAGACGGTTCGGGCTGACGCGAAAATACAAAAGGACTGCCTTCTTCAACCACTGGTGCACGCGCCAGCCACCCTGCCCGTCCGGCTCGGCAACATGGCGCTCGCCGCTTTCCAGCAAATCCAGCGTCTGCTCGATTGCCGGCCGCAGATGGGTCTGGATTTCGCTCTGGGTCAACTCGGCGCGGCGTTCCCAGGCACTGTCGATCAGGGTCTCAAGCGGCTCCATGTTGTTCCCTCGGCGCGTCGAGCAGATGAATCAGGGCGCTGCGCAATGCCTCGCACGCGGTGGCGTCCAGCTGCATATCGTGTTCGTCACTGATCAAGAAAAAATCCTCCACGCGTTCGCCGAACGTGGCGATGCGCGCATCATGCACGCGAATGCGGCGTTCGCGAAAGAGCTGCGCGACCGCGGCCAGCAGGCCAGGACGATCCGCACAGACGATGGCGACCTGGGTGCGGCCACGCACCGGCTGCGGGCTGAATTCGATCCGCGTGGCGATCGGGAAATGACGCAGCGAACGCGATGACGCGCGCGCCACCAGATCGACGTGGTACGGCGTCTGCCCCAGCGCCTGCGTCAGGGCGCGCTGCAGGCGTGCGATCCGCGCCGGATCGGTCAGCGCATGGCCTTCGCTGTCGAGCACGAGAAAACTGTCCAGGCTCATGCCGCTGCGCGAAGTCACCACGCGCGCATCCAGCACCGACAGGCGCATGCGGTCGAGCACCGCCGTGATCGCCGCGAACAAACCGTCGCGATCGGCCGCGTGTACGAAGACTTCGGTGCCGCCGCGCGACCCTTGCGCCTGGATCAGCACCAGCGGCTCCGCGCTGCCGGCCCTGGCGATGCCGGCGGTCTGCCAGGCAATCTGTTCCGCGCTGAAACGCAGGAAGCTCTCTTCCGGAAAATCCGCCCACAGCGGCGCGACGGTCGCATCGTCGATACCCTGTGCCTGCAGCAGCGCGCGCGCCAGCTGCTGGCACTCGCGCACGCGCTCGTCGGCATGCGGCACGCGTTCCAGTCCGCTGCGCAGCGCGAAACGTGCGTTGATGTACAGATCCGCCAGCAGCTTGTCTTTCCACGAATTCCACAATTTCGCACTGGTGCCGGAAATGTCGGCGACGGTCAGCAGGTACAGATAGTCCAGCCGCTCCCAATCAGCCACTTCAGCAGCGAAGCGATGCACGACCTCCGGATCGGTGATGTCCTGGCGCTGTGCAGTCACGCTCATCAGCAGGTGGCGGCGCACGAGCCAGGCAACCAGGTCGACGTCGGCGGAAGGCAGACGCAGGCGCGTGCAGAACTCGCGCGCTTCCGTTTCGCCCAGTTCGGAATGATCGCCGCCGCGACCCTTGGCTATGTCGTGGAACAGGGCCGCGAGCAAGAGCAACTCAGGCTTGGACAAGCGCGCCCACAATTCATGCGCGCCGGTAAATTCGGCGGACGCCGAAGCGTCGGCGAAGCGTGCAACGTTGCGCAACACGCGGATCGTGTGCTCGTCCACCGTATACACGTGGAAAAGGTCGTATTGCATGCGTCCGACCACGCGCCCGAACGCCGGCAGATAGCGCGCCAGCACCCCGTAGTGGTTCATGCGCGCGAGCGCTTCCACGGCGACTGCACCACGGCGCAACAGGCGCGCGAAGGCCAAGTTCACGTCGTCGTCGGCCATCAGCGCATCGCCCCAATGCGCCAGGGCATCGTCGATGCGGCGCACCAGGTCCGCGCGCAGGCTCTTGATCTCGGGATTTTCGCCCCAGACGCGAAACAGGTCGATCAGGGCCGCCGGACGCTGCAGGAACAGGTCGGGCGGGTCGCAGTCGAGGCGATCGCCGACACTGATGAAATCCAGGCTCAGGCGCCGCGTGCGCAATTGCGCCTCAGGGTCCAGCGCTTCTTCGCAACGGCGCAGGAACTGTGCACTCAGGCGCTCAAGCGCGATCGCGGCGCGGTAGTAGCCCTGCATGAATTGCTCGACCGCCAGGTTCTGGCGATGCTCGTCGATGAAGCCGAATTGCAGCGCCAGGGTACGTTGATAGTCGAAAAGCAGGCGTTCTTCGGCACGGCCGGCGGCCAGGTGCAAGGCGAAGCGGATGCGCTGCAGCAGCTTCTGCGCGTGTTCTGCAGTCGCCGCTTCGGCCACTGAAAGCATTCCGCGTTGTGCCAGCGTGGAAAATCCCGTCGCGCCAAACAGGCGTTTTCCCAGCCAGTGGATCAGGTGCAGCGCACGCAAACCGCCCGGCCCTTCCTTGATATTCGGTTCAAGATTGTAGGCGGTGTCATCAAAGCGCACATGCCGGTGTTCGCGATCGGCGCGCCGCGCCGCCAGATACGCCGGTCGCGGCCAGATTTTTTCATCGTCGAGCAGACTGGCCAGGCCGGCATCGAGCGTCGCTGCGCCGGCGATCCGCCGCGCATCGAGCAGGCTGGTATAAATTGTCGCATCCTGCGCCGCCAGTTTGCGGCATTCGTCCAGCGTGCGCAGCGCGTGCCCGGGTCTCAGGCCCACGTCCCACAGGCAGGTGAAGAACGATTCCAGTGCGCGCAATGTCGATGCCTGCGGCGACATTTCGCATAATGCGAGCAGGTCCACATCGGAAAAGGGAAACAGCTCGGCGCGGCCATAGCCGCCGACTGCATACAGGGCCAGGTCGGGCGGATCGCCGACGCAGGCATTCCAGACATGCGCGACGATGCGGGTTACGGCATCGGAACGCGCAGCTAATAGCGACTCGACCTTGGCGCCAGCGCGGAATGCATCGGCCAGCTGGCGAGCAATGTCGCCGAGCAACTGGCGCAGCGCAAGCCGGGCGACATCGGACACGCCCGAGCGCGGCACGGTGGATGGCAGACGCGGCAACGTCGGCAAATTGGCGGCGGAAAGTGACATCGGCGACATCGTACGTCAGCGCTGACTCATTTAGCAGCTGGCGGCGTTTCTCCCGGCGGTGGCAAGCCGACTTTCCCGCAGAACGCAGCAAAACGCGGGGCGTTCCTGTAGCGCAGAGCGCAGGATGAATGGGTCGTAGAGCACGACCGATCTGCAGAGCCATGGCCGTCGCGCTGTCGTGCCAGGATCCGGGCGGTTCCTGTTGTACGACAGCCAGCGAGGCCTTCGCGTCGCCGCGAAGGACTTCACAATCGTCCGTGACTGGCGGAGCACCGCCGCTTCGGGTTGCAGATCGAGCGCCTTGCGCATGGCCGGCTCCGCTTCGTCGAGGCGACCGAGCGGCACCAGATCAAGGCTCAGGTAACTACCAGAGTGCGTTCAGCGGATCGGAAATCAGCGCTTGTCGAGTCAGTTCGACCGCACGCTCGGGCTGGCCAAGTATGGCCTGCATGTTGCCGAAAGCGAATTCCGCTGCAGCGTCGTTCGGTAACAGTTCCAGAGCACGTCGATATTCGGCATTCGCGCCGTTCCAGGTGAGATGCGCATCGGCGAGCAGGTAGCCGTGCGCGCTATGTGCGATGGCCAAATCCGGCGCCAGCGCCGCATCGGCTGCTGCTCGCGATTTGGCATAAGCCTCTTGCGCCGTTTTACCGTCAAGGAAATTGGGGGCAGGAGCCATCCGCGCGTAAGACAATCCTGCTCAGTCGCAAACGTAGTCGCCGGGCCCGCGCTTGTGGCAGGAATCCGGTTCGCCGTAACGGTCCCAGACCGCGGTCAAACCAGCCTTGCGCGCGAATTCGGGAAACTGCGGCAGCACTCGGGCTTCGTGTTCATAGGGGCTCCACAACAAGGACATGAAACCCGCATCGTTGTTGCTCGGTGCATCCTGCGCGGCAGCCAGCGCGCGCACCGGCTCGTGCATGCGCAAGAGCCCGTAGATCGCGAATCCGGAAACCGGCGCAGGTCGGGTCTTGAGGTAGTCGTCGAGCATCGCCAATGCGGCAAGCCGCGCGGGCTCATCGCCGAGGATGCCGCGGGCCAGCAGGTCGGTCGATTGCGCGGGCAGGCCCGTACGCAGCGCCTTGAAGGCGGCCGCGAGCTGATCGATCGCCTCGGCCTGTCGATGGTGTGCCGCGGCGACATACGACAATCCCATCCCGGCGAACGCAAGCTTGGCGTCGGCGGCACGCTGCAACAGACGCTCGGCATTGACGTTGTCGCCGTCGTAGTCGTAGCCCATGCCGCGCCAGAGCAAGGCCGTCGGCATGATCGGATCGACAGCCAGTACTCGATCGATGACCTTATAGCCCTGACGCGGATAGCCCGACATGATCAGATGGGTCGCGTACCAGAACGCGGCGGTCGTATCGTCGGGGTCGAGCGCCAGCGCTCGCTCGAACTGCGGCCTTGCTTCGAGCAGCCGACGCTGCCCGGTATACACCTGGCCCTGGGCTGCGTAGGGTTCTGCCAGCGTTGGATCGAGCTCGATCGCCTTGCGCGCGTGTTCTTCGACGATGGCCGTCGCTGCGGCCCAATCCAGCACCATGTACGTCGGCGCAATTGCCGCGATGACGGCCAGCCGCGCGTGCGCGCGAGCGAACTTCGGATCGAGTTTGAGCGCCTGGTCCAGCAGCGTCATTGCGTCGGAAAAACGCGCGCCTTCGCGCCGGTTGAAGATGCCGGTGGCTTGCAAGTACAGCGCATAGGCCTCCGGGTTATTGGTCGTAACCGGAATCAAGCGTTGCTGCTGCTCGCCTTGCAGGATCACTTCAAGCTTGTCCGTGATCGCGCGTGCTATGCGTTCCTGCAACTGGAACACATCGTTCAGATCGCCGTCGTAGCTCTCCGACCACAGATGAAAACCATCCTCGGTCTGGATCAGTTGCGCCGTGATGCGCACCTTGTCGCCCTGCTTGCGTACCGAACCTTCGAGAATGTTGGCGACGCTCAGGGCTTTTCCGATCGTGCGCAGGTCTTCGTTTTTGCCCTTGAACGAAAACGACGAAGTGCGGCCTGCGACTTTGAGATCCTTCACCTTGGCCAACGCGTTGAGCAACTCCTCGGCCATGCCATCGGAAAAATATTCCTGATCGTGGCCCGGGCTCAGATCGGTGAATGGCAGTACGGCGATGGATTTCCTGCTGATGGAAGCCACGGCGATGGCTGCGCCGGCGGATGATTGCTTCGTCGCATCGGCATTCGCACTGGGCGGCTGCGTATCCGCCCGATACGACGGCTGGCCCTTGAAGTACCAGACGAAGGCCAGTGCCGTGAGCACCGCCGCAATCAGCAGAATCGCCCGCGTGCTGCGTACGCCGGATTCTGGCTTGACGCCATTCGGCGTGATCTCGAATGCCCACGCGAACACCAGCGAGATCGGAAACCCCAGCAAGGCTACAAGTATAAAAATGCGCAGCGCCCACGGCGGCGCATCGAAGGCGGGAAATCCGATCGATGCCGCCTGCACGGCCAGCCATGCCACCACCAGGTAGGCGCCACCCACCTTGAATACTTTGCGACGGGTCAATTCGGCGAAGAAATTCATCGGCAGGTGAACGCGTCGGGGCCGGTTTCCGGAGCGGGCGAACACAGATCCGGCCAGCGGTTCTTCTTCCAGTAATCGAGCAGGCCGATGCGCGTGGCGAAGCCCTGGAACGCAGGGCTCTGGCGCGTCTTGAGCGACCATGCTTCGCGCTGCCAGAACCAGTTCAGGTAGGCGTCGGACAAGCCGGTTTTGCTGCGCTCGTAGGCTGCGAACGAGCGCTCCGGTTCGCCCAGTTGCAGCAGAAACGTCGGTATCCAGTCATCGTCGGGATGCGCCTGCACGATCGCCAGTGCCGCCTGACGCTGCGTTTCGCCCTGATAGGTGCCGCGGTAGATCCCTTCCAGGTCGGCGGCGGACAGCTTTGAGCCCAGGCCCGGTTCGGCAACGGCGAACTGCCTGGCGCCTGCATCGAAGTCGCCAACCGTGGCGTCATACCAGGAGAACAGCAAGGCAGCGAATGCGGGTCCGCGGTCCTGCGTACGCCGCGCCAGTGCCAGGGTGGCGCCAGCGTCACCGGCGCGCCAGCGCATACCACCCTTGTAGAAGAGCAGCAATACGTTCGCCGGATCGTTGATCAGGCTGGCATCGATCGACGCTTCGGCCTCGGCAGTGCGACCTGTCGCGGCCAACTCGTTCGCCGCCCAGTAGTTGACCGCGATGTCGTCGGGACCCAACTCCAGCGCGCGCCGCATCGGTTCGGTCATTTCGACATAGCGCCGCTGCGAGAACAGGTTGTAGCTCAACGCTGCATAGGCCTCGGCATTGCCGGGATCGATAGCCAGCGCTTTTTGCGCCGCCTGATCCGACGCTTTCCAGTTGGCCTGCCAGTCGCCGCCGATGTACTGCGCCAGCACCGCATAGGCCACCGCCAGCTTCGACCAGGCTCGCGCAAAATTCGGATCCAGCGCGGTCGCCTTCTGCAGCAGCGTAATTGCCAGTGGCAGGCTGTCGCCCACACGCCGGTTGACCAGGGTCTGCGCCTCCACAAACAAGGCATAGGCATCGGGATTGTCCGTGGTCTTGTCGACCAGACGCTGCTGGCCACCGCCACCGAGTACCGCCTTCAGTTCGCTCGCGATATCGCGCGCGCAGGATTCCTGCAGATCGAACACGTCCGAAAGCTTGCCGTCGTAAGTCTTCGACCATTGCTGCACGCCGTCGGAAGTCTGCATCAGCGTGGCGGTGATGCGCAGCTGCTCACCCTGCTTGCGCACCGAACCTTCCAGGATGTGCGCCACGCCAAGTTCCGTACCAATCTGGCTCGGGCTGGCGCTCCTGCCCTTGAACTGGAACGAGGAACCGCGCGCGACCACCTTCAGCGTCTTCACGCGCGCCAGGGCATTGAGGATTTCCTCGGCCATGCCGTCGGAAAAATATTCCTGGTCGTGCGCCGGGCTCAGATCGGAAAATGGCAGCACGGCGATCGACTTGCCCGGAATTCCGGCCGACGCTGTCGCCGGCACGACGACGACCGGCGCCGGCTGCCGACGCAGCACGAACGTGTTCACCAGCAGGAACACCACAGCCACGGTGAGCACGGCAATGATCAGACGGTCGAGCTTGCGCCCCGTGTAGCGCGTGATCGACTGGCTGGCCTCCACTTCGCTTTCCCGCCTGATGCCTTGCGGCGTCAATTCGTAGAACCACGAAAACAGCATTGCGAACGGGAAGCCGGCGACCACGACGATCACCACCAGCCGCACCGACCAGTTCGGAATATCGAAAAACGGAAAAACCTGGGTCGCGACCTGTACCAGCAGCCACGAGGCGGCCGCATAGAACGCCGCGGCCCGGTATACATTGCGGCGTTTCAGCTCGGCGAAAAACGACGCCATTCGGCCATCCCCCTGGAGTGTCGCGTAGTGGCGGGCCATCATAGCCGATCCCGCTGGTGCAAAACCCGTGCAACCCTTAAAAATCCTCAAGTTGGCGGAACTTCTTGCTGCGGCTTGGTGAGCGTGGAGAGGCCCATTTTTCCCAGCGTCAGGGCAAAACGCGGATCGGAGTTGATGCTCAGCAAGCCGGTGTCGCGGATGTCATAGCCATGCTGCAACCGTCGGAAGGCAGCATCGGTCTCGCGGCGGAATGCATAGATCTGCGCAATCTGGAAAGCGGTAGCGGTGTTGTCAATCGCGACCATCGGGGCCAGCGCCGTGTCGGCGGCAACGCGATCGCCGCGCGCAAAGTACGCCAGCACCAGGGCAAAGCGACGGTACGCGTCTGCAGGCTCCAGCAGCGCCTCACGCAGCGCCGTGTCGCCATCGCCACGCAGGACCGCGACGACGACGGAGTTCGACGATGAAGCTCATCGGGACTGCATGCCATCGGCGGCAGTGGCCGGCGGCAGGTTGACCTGGCGCATCAGCGCCTGAAAGCGCGGATTGCCGCGCAAGGGATCGAACAGGACGTTGGCATAGGCGTAAGCGCGAAACGGCTCGCGCACGGCGAACGAGCGCTCGATCGCGTCAAGCGCAAGATCGTTGCGACCGAGCAGGACCAGCATAATGGCGCTGGCGGGGTCCGAGGCCGAAGCACTCGTTGCTATCTGCGCGGCGACACTGTCCCTTTTCGACGAATCCTTCATCGCCGCGACAAAACTCGATTTCAGTTCGCGACGACCCTCGGGAAGAACCTGCGTGGCTGCCATAGCGTCGTCGAAACGATGCAACTGCACCAGGGCCAACACCTTCCATACCTGGGCAAAATAAAACTCCGGCGCTATGCGCAAGCCTTCGTCAAAATACGGCAACGCGTTCGCCGAATCACCCTGCAGTACGAGCGCAAAGCCTCGCAGATGCTGTTTGACGGCGGAAAGCGGATCGATGGCCAGAGCCGCATCGATCTGTGCACCGGCCTCGGTCAGGCGCCGCTGATAGATGAGTATCTCGCCGTACCACTGGTGTGCCGTCGCATCCTGCGGGCTGCTCGCGATTACCGTGCGGAAATCGGCTTCCGAGCCGGCCCAGTCGAACTGGCGAGCACCGCGGATATAAGCCCTGGCCAGCAGGGCCGAGGACGAGGCCGGATCCAGGCGCAAGGCGCGATCGGCCGCGTCGAGGGCCAGCGCAACCGTCTCCGGTGCAGCTCCCGTATTGTTCGGATCGCTGTCATAGTATTCGGGCAGGATCGCATAAGTCTGCGCGAGCGCCGCCCAGGCGTCGGCGTAGTCCGGGTCGGCCTGCAGCGCCGCTTTATAGGCTATGACTGCATTTTGCAGATTCTGGTAACCGCGCTGATGCCAGAAAAACTGGCCGCGAAGATACTGTTGGTGCGCCTCGGTGCTTTGCGTCGTGGACTGGGCCAAGTGGTTTTTCTGATCGCCGATCAGCACGACTTTCAGATGTTCGGCAATCGCGCGTGCGATGCGCTCCTGCAACTCGAACACATTGGTCAGACTGCCGTCGTAGCTCTCCGACCACAGATGAAAACCCGTCTCGGTCTGGATCAGCTGCGCGGTGATGCGCACCTTCTCGCCCTGCTTGCGCACCGAGCCCTCAAGAATGTTGGCGACTCCAAGCGCCTTGCCGATCGTGCGCAGGTCTTCGTTCTTGCCCTTGAAGTAGAACGAGGACGTACGCCCCGCCACTTTCAGATCGCTCAGCTGCGCCAGCGCGTCGAGAATTTCCTCCGCCATGCCATCGGAGAAATATTCCTGATCATGCCCCGGGCTCAGATCCGTGAACGGGAGGACGGCGATGGACTTGGTCGAAATCGCTGCTGCCGAATTCGCTGTAGCCGGCGCGGACCCGTCAACTTGTTTGTGCAGCACGAGTCTGTCTGCGAGGAGCAATACGACTGCGAGAGCCAGGGTCGCGATGATCCAGCGATCGAGCCGCTTGCCGGTGACCTGCACGATCGAATCGGCCGGCGCGATGTCGCTTTCGCGCCTGATGCCCTGAGGCGTCAGTTCGTAGAACCACGAGAACAGCAACGCGAACGGAAATCCGACGATGGCCGCGACCACGACCAGGCGCACCGACCAGTTCGGAATGTCGAAGAAAGGAAACACCTGGGTGGCGATCTGCACCAGCAGCCATGAGGCGGCGGCGTAAAACGCGGCGGCCCGGTATACATTGCGCCGTTTCAATTCGGCGAAAAACGAGCTGTTCACAGACTGCACCGCGACCGGGGCGACCGTCCGGAAGGCATGGTGAGTGGAAACGGTCCAATTGGCATTCTGCGGACGCCCCTGCGTACGCGCGATTGTCACATGCCGAAAGGCAAAAATGCCACGAAAGCTCCAATTATCTGCAGCTTCGACAATCAGGTGGGGATCACAACCGGATATCTAGGCCGCCTTCGGCCAGGGCGTCAGAATCTCGAAGCCATCGTCAGTCACCGCAATCGTGTGTTCCCACTGCGCGGACAGCGAATGGTCGCGGGTCACCACGGTCCAGCCATCCGGCAACAGGCGCGTCTGCGGCTTGCCCGCATTGACCATGGGCTCGATCGTGAATGTCATGCCCTTTTCCAGACGCAGGCCGACACTACGGTGACCATAGTGGAGTACCTGCGGATCTTCGTGATAGATGGTGCCGATGCCGTGGCCGCAATATTCGCGCACGACCGAGAAACGCTGCGCCTCGACGTGTTGCTGGATGGCGTGGCCGATATCGCCCAAGGTGGCGCCCGGACGCACCTGCTCGATGCCCTTCATCATCGCCTCGAATGTGACGGTGCACAGGCGCCGGGCCAGCACCGAAGGCTCACCCACGTAGTACATGCGGCTGGTATCGCCGTGCCAGCCGTCCTTGATCACGGTGACGTCGATATTGACGATGTCGCCATCCTTGAGGACCTTGCCCGGGTTCGGAATGCCGTGGCAGATCACGTTGTTGACCGACGTGCAGACCGTCTTAGGAAAGCCCTTGTAGCCGACATTGGCCGGAATCGCCTTTTGCACGTTGACGATATGATCGTGGCAGATCCGGTCAAGCTCGTCGGTGGTTACCCCGGGCTTGACGTGCGGGACGATCAGCTCGAGCACTTCGGCGGCCAGGCGCCCGGCGGCGCGCATTTTTTCGATCTGCTCGGGAGTCTTGATGCTGACGGACATGGCTTTCTCTGGGCTTCGACATGGCTTGGCTTGTCCGCATCGAGGCAGACGGGCTATAATTCTACGGTTTCGCGGGGTCGTTCCGTAAGGGGCGGTCCGGCAAACAAGATGATGCGGCCTCCGGAATCGATTCCAAGGTTTCGATCCCTGACCCGCCCGGGCATACCGCCCAAATCCGCACACGTATCGATACCGTTGTCGGGGTGCCTCGCAAGAGGTCGGCAGCGTTGGATGCGTGGAGGTTCAACCCCGAGCGTCGCTGCGTCGTCAACCCGTGGCCGCTCACAGTTTGGAGTTCATCATGCCTCAAGTCACCATGCGCCAGATGCTAGAAGCCGGCGTGCATTTCGGTCACCAGACCCGCTACTGGAATCCCCGCATGGCGCCGTACATCTTCGGCGCGCGCGGAAAAATCCACATCATCAATCTCGAAAAAACCCTGCCGCTGTTCACCGACGCGATGAATTTCCTATCGGGTCTGGCACAGAAGCGCGGCACCGTGCTGTTCGTCGGCACCAAGCGCTCGGCGCGCGATTCGGTCAAGGAAGAAGCCATCCGTTGCGGCATGCCCTATGTGGCCGCCCGCTGGCTCGGTGGCATGCTGACCAATTTCCGCACGGTCAAGGCCTCGATTTCGCGCCTGAAGGAAATCGAGCAGATGTCGACCGACGGCAGCTTTGAAAAGCTGGTCAAGCACGAAGTGCTGGGCCTGATCCGCGAGAAGGAAAAGCTCGATCGCTCCCTCGGTGGCATCAAGAACATGAACGGCCTGCCGGATGCCTTGTTCGTGATCGACATCGGCCATGAAGACATCGCCGTCAAGGAAGCCAAGAAGCTCGGCATTCCCGTGGTTGCCGTGGTCGATACCAATTACGATCCGAGCCTGGTCGACTATGCCATTCCCGGCAACGACGATGCGATCCGCGCGGTGCAGCTGTATACGCGTGCGGCTGCCGACGCCATTCTCGAAGGCAAGGCCGCCGCACCGCAATTCGCCGCAGCGGCGAAGGACGAGTTCGTCGAAACCGACGCCGAGGGCAATCCGGTGCCCAAGAAGGCGCATGACCGCGACCGTGACCGCGACGATCGCCGCAACAAGCCCGGCCCGCGCAACAAGCCCGCCGCGAAGAAGGCACCGGCGCGCCGCGCGCCCGCCCCGCGCCAGCCCGAGGCAAAGGCCGAAGAAGCCAAGCCGGCGGAATAACCTGGTCGCATCGCGGTGCCATGGCGCCGCATCCATGTCGTCATGGTCGTGTCGCCTGGCGGCGCGACGATCCCATTCAAGCCCGGCCTTGGCGGCCGGGCAACAATAATTTGAGGTTCACGATGGAAATCACGGCAAGCATGGTCAAGGAACTGCGCGAGCGGTCCGGCGCCGGCATGATGGAATGCAAGAAGGCACTCGTCGAAAACCAGGGCGATATCGACACATCCATCGAATGGCTGCGCAAGCAGGGTCTGGCCAAGGCCGACAAGAAGGCCAGCCGCGTTGCTGCGGAAGGGCGCATCGCGATGGCCCAGGAAAATCAAAGTGGAAATGGCAGCAAGGCCGTGCTCGTCGAGATCAATTCCGAAACCGACTTCGTTGCCAAAGACAGCAACTTTCTCGCCTTCACCGAGGCCGTCGCCAAGGCGGCGCTGGCGTCGGGCGCGCAGGACGTTGAAGCACTGAAGGCAGTCAAGCTGCCTACCGGTGAAACCGTCGAGGAAGCCCGCGCCGCGGTTGTCGCCAAGGTCGGCGAAAACGTCCAAGTGCGCCGCATGATGCGCATCGATAGCGCCCACCAGGTCGCGGCCTATCTGCACGGCGGCCGCATCGGCGTGCTCGTCGAAGCCAAGGGCGGCAGTGCGGACTTTGCCCGTGGCGTGGCAATGCATGTGGCCGCAATGAATCCGGCCTACAACAAGGCCGCCGACGTACCCGTCGCCTTCATCGAGAAGGAAAAGGAAATCGAGCTGGCGAAGATGTCGGAGAAGGACAAGGCCAAGCCGGCGCAGATTCTGGAGAAGATCATCGGCGGCAAGATCGCCAAGATCGTGAACGAGAATACCCTGTACGGCCAGCCGTATGTGCTCAACACCGATCAGACCGTCGAAGCTGCGGCCAAGGCTGCCGGCGCTGACGTGATCGGCTTCAAGCGCATCGTCGTCGGCGAAGGGATCGAGAAAGTGGTCGAGGACTACGCTGCGGAAGTGATGAAGCAGGCCGGTCTGGCCTGACCGCCTTTGCATCCAGTCTGCAGAAAAAGCCGCGAGAGATCGCGGCTTTTTTCATTTCCGCCGCGCGTATCCCGTCTCGCGCTACAATGCGCGCGTTTTGCCCGCCCTGCCTTCAGAGATGCGATCGATGCCCGCCGAGACGAAGTATAAACGTATCCTTTTGAAGCTCAGCGGCGAAGCCCTGCTCGGCGAGGCCAACTACGGCATCGACCCGAAAGTGCTCACGCGCCTGGCGCGGGAAACGCTGGAAGTACAGCGCGCCGGCATCGAGGTCGGCGTAGTCATCGGCGGCGGCAATATTTTCCGCGGCGAAGGCCTGGCAGCGGTCGGCATGGACCGCGTCACCGGCGACCATATGGGCATGCTGGCCACAGTGATCAATGCACTGGCGATGCAGGACGCGCTGGAAAAAGTCGGCGCGCGCGTGCGCGTGATGAGCGCGATCAAGATCAACGAGGTCTGCGAGGATTTCATCCGTCGCCGCGCGATCCGCCATCTGGAAAAAGGTCGCATCGCGATCTTTGCCGCCGGCACCGGCAATCCGTTCTTCACCACCGATTCGGCCGCGGCACTGCGCGCGATCGAGATCGGCGCCGACCTGCTGCTCAAGGCGACCAAGGTCGATGGCGTGTACAGCGCCGATCCGAAGAAGGACAGCAGCGCCCAGCGCTTCGAGCGCCTGACCTACGATCAGGTGATCGAACGCAAGCTGGCCGTCATGGACACGGCCGCGATCGCGCTGTGCCGCGACCACAGGATTCCCCTGCGCATCTTCGACATGAGCCGCGAGGGCGACCTCATGCGCATCATCCAGGGCGAGCAGATCGGGACGCTGGTCAGTTGACGCTGCGCCGCAGCGTGCATTTCTGGTGGTTGTAATTCCCATCGCGATTTCCGGAACCTGACACTGACGCCGGCAAGAACGTCCGGCGCAGTCCCTTCAGACACCGGAGATTCCGCCATGCCCGTCTTTGATTTTGATTTCGCCAGATCCTGCACCAACCTCGACATGAGCGCGGCGCGCTCGGGGATCTTCACCCCGAACCTGACGTCGCTGGAGCTGCACGATCAAGAACTGCATCGCTTCAACGATCTTGCGCGCCAGCTGGCCCCCGGGCAACCGTCATTCACGCTCGATCAGATCGCCGGTGCCGCGCGGCGCGTGCTGCGCGCGCCCGCCAATGGCCAAGATTCCACATTTATCAAAGTGCGCATGCGCCGTGCCGGTGAAATGCGCGCCGCCTATCGCGACATCAAATGGAGCATGGCGCCGGCGTTGAAAGCCGATCTGAGCGGCCTGCTCGACTACCTGGACTCCGGCACCGGTCTGATTCCGAACCACATCCCGACCGTTGGCCTTCTCGACGATTCCATCCTGGTGGATGTCGCCATGGTCAAGTTCCGCACGGAGCTCGACGAATACGCCGACTTCTGCCGCTTCCGCGTCGCCGAAGCCGCGCAGCAGGATATTGCCGTCGACGCCGTGGACATCGACCGCAACCGTTGGTTCGTGGAACGCCAGCAGGAACAACGCCTGGAGCAGCAGTTACGGCGCGTGCGCAGTTCGAGCTATGCAAAAAACTAACGCGTCGAGCGCGCGTTCCGGATCTGCTGAGCGTGATCGCCACGGGTGTATACGCCGACGGACATGCGTGTGCGCGCTGGATTTGTGGCGGTATCGCTTTGCGCAACTCGTGCGTCGGGGAGCCGGAGTGCAATGACGGCCTTCGATACGACACGCTGGAGCATGGTGCTGCAGGCGCGCGATGGCACCAGCCAGGCGCACATGGCGCTGGGGTCGTTGTGCCGCACCTATCGGCCGCCCGTGCTCGCCTATGTGCGCCGTTGCGGCTACAGCGGCGAGACTGCAGAAGATCTTGCGCAGACTTTCTTCGCCCATTTTGTCGAGCAGGCCTACCACGCGGATGCAGACCCTGCACGCGGCCGCTTCCGCGCGTTTCTACTGACTGCGCTCAAGCGTTTACTCATTGATGCCGACAACGCAGCCCATGCCGCCAAGCCCGGCGGGGGCTTCAAGTTCAAATCGTTCGAATAGACCAACGGCAACGGCAACACACTGGAAAATCCCGCCGACACGGAGACTCCCGAACGCGCGTTCGAACGTAGCTGGGCGATCAGCCTGCTCGAAGCGGCGATGAGCCGCTTGCGCGAGGAAGCTGTTCACGCCGGGAAGCGGGGCCTGTTCGAGCAACTCTGCTGATTCCTGACCGAGTGCCCGGACGAATCCGATTATGTTCGCGTCGCCGCCGCACTGAACCTGCGTCGCAACACGCTGGCCGTCGCCGTGCATCGCCTGCGGCACCGTTTGCGTGAACTGATCCGCGAAGAACTGGCGCAAACCACGATGGATCGGGCAGACCTGGAATCCGAACTCCGCGACATGCGCACGGCACTGGGGTCGCGGTTGGCTGACTTTTGCAGACTGCGGTCAGACGGCCTTGCAGGAGCTGTAATCACCGTGGCCGGATCCGGAGCAAGGCAATACTTCCAGGCCAGCCGGCCCGATGACCACCCCCAGCCTTTCCCTTGACCGGCCAACCTGCATTGGTCGGTCGCGGCTCCGGCGCCCACGGGTAGCGCTAGCGTGCGCCGCTGCTATACTTCGCGGCCTTCGAGAACCTTGCGGAGTCGCCCATGCTCAACGACATCAAGACCGCTGCCCAGCAGCGCATGGCCAAGAGCGTCGAGGCGCTCAAGCACGATCTGCAGCGCCTGCGCACAGGTCGCGCCAGCACGACCCTGGTCGATCACCTGAAGGTCAACTATTACGGTTCGGATGTGCCGATCAGCCAGGTCGCCAACATCGCCGTCGCCGATGCGCGTTCGCTGACGATCACGCCGTGGGAGAAACCCATGGTGAAGGAAGTCGAGAAGGCGATCATCGCGTCGGATCTTGGTCTGAATCCGACCACGGCCGGCACGGTGATCCGGATCAATTTGCCGCCGCTGACCGAAGAGCGCCGCAAGGAGTTGTCCAAGCACGTGGCGCACGAGGGCGAGAACGCCAAGGTGGCGATCCGCAATATCCGCCGCGACGCGATGCAGCACGTCAAGGAACTTCTCAAGGAAAAGAAGATCACGGAAGACGAAGAACGCAAGGCCGAGGACGACGTGCAAAAGCTCACCGACAAGTTCGTCAAGGATGTCGATGCCGTGGCCAAGGCGAAGGAAGACGAACTGATGGCGCTTTGAGAAGGCGCCACGCGTGGAGTGGAGCCTGAATCAATCGCAGCCAGCGCAACCGCCGGACAATGTGGAAACTTCCACAATGCCGCAGCACGTTGCCATCGTCATGGACGGCAACGGCCGCTGGGCCAGACAACGCCGTCGCCCACGCAGTTTCGGTCACCGCGCCGGCCAGAAGACGGTGCGCAGCACGATCGAGTCCTGCCTGCGTCGCGGCATCGGGGCATTGACCCTGTTCGCGTTTTCCAGCGAAAACTGGCAGCGCCCTCAGGCCGAGGTCGGCGCGTTGATGCAGCTGTTCCTCAAGGCGCTCGACCGCGAGGTCGATGAACTGCACGGCCACGGCGTGCGCATCCGCTTCATCGGCGAACTTGCCGCCTTCGCCCTGCCATTGCGCGAACGCATGCACAAGGCGATGGAGCGAACCCGCGACAACGGCAAACTCGCGCTCAATATCGCCGTGAACTATGGCGGTCGCTGGGACATCGCCCAGGCCGCGCGACAGGCAGCGCAGGCGGTCGGGCGCGGCGAACTGGCTGCCGCCGCCATCGACGAACGCAGCCTGGCGCGTTTCTTCTGCCTCGCGGACCTGGCGCCGGTGGATCTGTTCATCCGTACCGGCGGCGAGCGCCGGGTAAGCAATTTCCTGCTGTGGCAACTGGCCTATAGCGAACTTGTCTTCAGCGACGTACTCTGGCCGGATTACGACGACGCCTGCTTCGTGCGCGCGCTCGAGGAATTTTCCGGGCGTGAGCGACGCTACGGAAAAACCAGCGCCCAGGTTTCAAAAGCCTGAATCGGAAAACTTCGCGATCGGGGGTCGATCGCAAAAACAAGGCAGCCAAGTGAAGCAACGTGTCATCACCGCCCTTCTGATCACGCCGCTGGCGATCGCCATGATCCTGCTGCTGCCCAGCACGATCTACGCTTTCGTCATCGCCGGCCTCTGCCTTCTGGCGACCTGGGAATGGACACGCATGGCCGGAATGCGCTCGCGTCCGCTGCGGGCCGTGCTGCTGGCAGTGTGCGCGCTGGCGCTGTTGCTGCTATGGGATTGTGCCGACGCCGTGGCGGGATGGATCGCGATCGTCACCGGATGCGTCTGGTGGCTTTTCGCCTTGGCCTGGCTGCGGCATTTCTCCTGGGGCGCCGCACCGACGCGCGAAAACATCACGATCAAATTGATTGCCGGTGCCCTCGTGATCCTGCCGGCGTGGACGGCGATGATGCAACTGCATCGCAGCCAGGATTCGCCGCACGCCTGGCATACCTGGGCGTTGTATGCCCTCGTGCTGGTCTGGGCAGCCGATACGTTTGCCTACCTTGCCGGGCGGCGCTGGGGCAAGACCAAGCTCGCGCCGAACATCAGTCCCGGCAAGACCATTGCGGGCGTCTATGGCGCGCTTGCCGGGTCGGCTCTGGTCGCGCTGATCGGCGGCTGGCTGCTCCAGGTCCGCGGCGCCAGTCTGGCCGGCCTGCTCGTGCTTGCACTCATTGTCGTCGTCTTCTCGATCATCGGCGATCTGTTCGAAAGCCTGATCAAGCGCCACGGCAACGTGAAGGACTCCGGCACCCTGTTTCCCGGCCACGGCGGCGTATGCGACCGCCTCGATGGCATTTTCGCGGCGTTGCCGTTTTTCGCCGTCGGCAAATTCCTGCTGGGATTGTGAAGCATGGAGTCATGAAGCATGGGGCCGTGAAGCAGGTTGCAATCCTCGGGGCCACCGGGTCGATCGGGTCGAGCGCGCTCGACGTGATCGCGCGCCACCCCGGACGTTTCCGCGCCAGCGTGCTGGCCGCGCATCGCAGTGTCGATGAGCTTGCGGCACTGTGCATCCGCTTCAGGCCCGAACTTGCGATCATCGCCGATCCCGCCCATGAAGCCGCGCTCGCCGCAAGACTTCTCACCGCCGGCCTGCCGACGCGGGCGGCATCCGGCGCCGTGGCCTTGCGCGAAGCGGCCTCGGGCGGGCTGTGCGACACCGTGATTGCTGCGATCGTCGGTGCCGCGGGACTGGACTCGACGCTGGCCGCGGCGCGCGCCGGCAAGCGCCTGCTGCTGGCGAACAAGGAAGCGGTGGTCATGGCCGGACCCTTGCTGCTTGATGCCTTGAGTGCCGGTGGCGGAACGATCATTCCGCTGGACTCCGAGCACAACGCCATTTTCCAGTGTCTGCCGGATGGACGACCCAATGCCGGCAGCGGCGACGTGCGCCGCATCCTGCTCACGGCGTCCGGCGGCCCCTTTCGCGGCAGGCAGCGCGATGAGCTGCGCGCGATCACGCCGGATCAGGCCTGCGCACATCCGAACTGGCGCATGGGCCGCAAGATATCGGTCGATTCGGCCACGCTGATGAACAAGGGTCTGGAAGTCATCGAGGCGCGCTGGCTGTTCAACGCACGCGCCGACCAGATCGAAGTGGTCGTGCATCCGCAAAGCATCGTTCACTCGCTGGTCGAGTACACCGACGGCTCGGTTCTGGCCCAACTTGGCAACCCGGACATGCGCACGGCACTCGCACATGCGCTCGCATGGCCCGACCGGATTGATGCCGGCGTGGCGCCGCTGGATCTGTTCAAGCTCGCAACTCTGAACTTCGAGGTTCCGGATCGGGCCACGTTCCGCTGCCTTGACCTGGCCTATGCCGCGCTCGCGACCGGCGGCACCGCACCGGCAACCCTGAACGCAGCGAACGAGGTCGCAGTAGCCGCATTTCTGGACGGCGCACTGCCGTTCCTGGCCATTGCCGAAGTCATCGAAGCGGCATTGGCCGCCGTTCCTGCTGAACCGCTGACAACTCTGGAAGCCTTGATTTACGCAGATTTAACCGCACGCAGGGAAACGCAACGTATCATGCAGCGGGCGTTCTGCTAGAGAACATACCGGTTTACAGCGGCTGCCCGGGCCGGAAGCGTTATACTATGAAGCGCACTTTGGACCCCTCGACGGACGCAAATCGCGACCGCGAAGTCGGCCGGGGTGAGCTTTTTTGAGCCCCCCTTCAGTCGAGAGGGCGGCGCAAGCCCGGATTGTGGAAGCATTGCCGGATTAACTAACGAAGCGACCACCGATCAATTCAAGGCAGGCCAGTTAAATGAGCGAGTTTTTCGGTTCCGTGTGGTGGTTGCTGGTCACACTGGGGCTTCTGGTCACCTTCCACGAATTCGGTCATTTCTGGGTTGCGCGACGCTGTGGCGTACGCGTGCTGCGCTTCTCGGTGGGCTTCGGCAAGCCGATCTGGTCGCATGTGGCGCGCGACGGTGTTGAATACGCGATCGGTGCCATCCCGCTCGGTGGGTACGTGAAATTCCTCGACGCGCGCGAAGCCGAACATCCGGAACTCGTCGCCCGGCAGTCCGGCGAATACAGCTCGGCGCCGGTATGGCAGCGCATGACCATCGCGGCGGCCGGCCCGGCATTCAATATCCTGTTCACCGTAGCTGCCTTCTGGGCAATGTTCGTCGTCGGCCGCCCGGATTTCCAGGCCGTGATCGATGCTCCGCAGGGACTGGCGGAACAGGCAGGCCTGCATGCCGGCGACCGCATCGACGCAGTCGATGGCGAGCCTGTCGATTCCTGGAGCAGCGCGATGCTCGCCATCGCCCAGCAGGCGATGCTGCGCCGGGACGCCGTGATCGCCGTGACCGATGCCCGCGGGGCGGCACAACAACACACGCTGGCGTTGAGCCAGTTGCCGGCCGGCGTGGCCGACAACGAAAAGACCTATGACGCGATCGGCCTGAAGCTGCAACCGCAACCGGCGGTCGCGGGCAGCGTGACGAACGGCCCTGCCGCGCGCGCCGGCATGCACGCGGGCGACCGCATCGTCAGCATCAACGCTGCGCCGGTCACGACCTTTGCCGACCTGGTCAGGATCGTGCCCGAGCAGGCAGCGAAGAATCCCCTTCTGCACGTGATCGTCGAACGCGATGGCGCCAGCATGCCGTTGGACATCACCGCCGAACAGCAGAAAGCGGAAGGCAAGATGCGCTGGCTGATCGGCATCGCACCGCCCGCAGCGCATGAGGCAATCCAGCACTATGGGCCACTGCGCGCCATTCCGGCGGCATTTGCCGAGACCTGGAAAACCACGCGCAGCACCCTGAGCATGATCGGCAGCATGCTCAGTGGCCAGGCGTCGACGAAGAACCTGTCCAGCGTGATCAGCATTGCCCAGGTGGCCAATGCGTCGGCCAACATGGGCGTGGCCTGGTTCCTGTCGTTCCTGGCCGTGATCTCGCTCAGTCTCGGTATACTCAACCTGCTGCCGATCCCGATCTTGGACGGCGGCCACTTGCTGTATTACCTTATCGAGTTGGTCAAGGGCGGCCCGCTCAGCGAGCGCGTCATGATCGCCGGACAATATGTCGGCGTGGCCTTGCTCGTGACCTTGATGAGCATCGCCTTCTACAACGATATTCTGCGTCTGGTCGCGGGTTAGCGCAGCGCCGGGGTTGATGAAACGGTGAAGGAAGAGGCCAGCGCAGGATGCGCAGATTTGCAATGACGATCATGACTCCGCACCCGCTACGGTGCGGAGATGGAAACCACACTTTTGGAAGTGACGATGAAGCGTATCGCCGCCCTTGTTTTGCTCGCCTGCCTGACCGCAAATACCTACGCCATCGATCCATTCGTAGCGTCCGACATCCGCATCGACGGCCTGCAGCGCATCTCCGCCGGTACCGTGTTCACCTATCTGCCGGTCGAGAAAGGTGACCGCGTCACCACCGAGCGCGTGCAGCAGGCGATTCGCGCGCTGTACAAAACCGGCTTTTTCACCGACGTGCAGGTCACGCGCCAGGGCGACATCCTCGTCATCACGGTGAAGGAGCGCCCGGCGATCTCGAAGATCCAGATCAAGGGCAACAAGGATCTGAAATCCGAGGATCTGCTCAAGGGACTCAAGGACATCGGCCTGTCCGAAGGTGAACCGTTCGACCGCCTGTCGCTGGACCGAGTGACCCAGGAACTGACCCGCCAGTATTACAACCGCGGCAAGTACAACGTCACGATCAAGCCTAAAGTGATCGAGCTGGATCGCAACCGCGTCGAGCTGTCCATCATTATCGCCGAAGGCAAGGTGGCGAAGATCAAGCAGATCAACATCGTCGGCAACCATGCGTTTTCCGAATCAGACATCCGCAGCGATTTCGAATCCGACACCACGAACTGGACTTCATGGTATTCGAAGGATGATCAGTATTCGCGCGAGAAGCTTTCCGGCGATCTTGAGAAACTCAATTCGTACTATCTGGATCGCGGCTATGTGGATTTCAGCATCGACTCCACCGAAGTCAGCATCAGTCCAGACAAGCGCGCGATGTATCTCACCGCCAATGTCACGGAAGGCGAGACGTTCAAGATTTCCGAAATCAAGCTGAGCGGCAATCTGGTCATTGCCGAAGCGGACATGGCCAAGCTGATAAAGGCCAAGGCAGGCGAGGAATTCTCGCGCAAGAAACTCGAGCAGTCGGCGCAGGCGATGACGGCGGTGCTGGCCAATATCGGCTATGCCTTCGCCCAGGTCACGCCGATTCCCAACGTCGACCGCGAACACCGCCTGGTCGGAATCAACTTTTTCGTCAACCCGGGCAAGCGCGTTTACGTGCGCCATATCACGTTCAAGGGCAATCACAGCACCCAGGACGAAGTGATGCGCCGTGAAATGCGCCAGCTTGAAGGAGCATGGTATTCGCAGGCCGCGATCGATCGCTCCAAAGTGCGCTTGCAGCGTCTGGGCTATTTCAAGAAGGTCGAGATCGAAACGCCGAAGGTGCCTGGCACCGACGACCAGGTCGATCTCAACGTCACTGTCGAGGAAACCTCATCCGGCGCATTCACGTTCGGGCTGGGTTATTCGCAGGTCTATGGCATCGTGCTCAGCGTTTCGGTGTCGCAGAACAACTTCCTGGGTACCGGCGATCGCGCATCGTTCACCGCATCCAAGAGCGACTTCCTGACCAAGTACGAGTTGTCTTACTACCAGCCGTACCTGACCAAGGACGGCATCGGTCTGGGCTATGACGTTTCGTATTCCAAGCTCAACCAGCAGCAGGCCAATCTCGCCAACTACCTGAGCAATACGGCGGCGGCCTCGACGTTCGTCGGCATTCCAGTCACCGAGAGCGACACCGTCAACCTGACGCTCGGCATCAGCAAGACGCAGATTCTGACGGGCACCACCACCCAGGAAGTCGACTCGGTCACGGGTCTGCCGATTCTCGATGCAAACGGCAACCCCATCATCATAACGAGCTACTATTCGCCGCAGCCGATCGTCGACTACATCAAGGCGCTGAATCACAACACTTTCCACGAATGGTCGGCGCAGGCATCCTGGGCGCACGACACGCGCAACCGCTTCTTCAATCCGACGCACGGTTCCCTGCAGCAATTCTCGGCGGAAGTCGCGTTGCCCGGCTCGACCGTGGAATACTACAAACTCATCTACAAGTACGCGCAGTATATTCCGCTCACCAGCGCGCTCACCTTTGAAGGCTCGGCAACCGTCGGCTACGGCAATACCTACCGCGGCATCAACGGCATCAACCCGGATACTGGCCAGTCGATCAAGATCAACGGTCTGCCGTTCTTCGAGAATTTCTACGCCGGCGGCGTATCCGACGTGCGCAGCTTCCGCGACAACACGCTCGGCCCGTTCACGACGCTGCCGGGTTGCAGCACGCCATTCGACGCCCAGTACTGCCGTCAGCCGCTCGGTGGCAACCTCAAGACCGTCGCCTCGGCCGAGCTGATCTTCCCCACCCCGTTCGTCAAGGACGACGACTCGACGACACGCCTGTCCTGGTATGTCGATGCCGGCAATGTGTTCAACCAGAACAACAACTCGTTGTCGATCCTGGGCAACAACCAGTTGTACGACAGCAACGGCTTCTCGTGGGATCAACTGCGCGTTTCCACCGGCATCTCGCTGCATTGGCAGGCGCCTGTCGGGCCGATCATCATCAACATCGGTCGGCCGGTCATCAAGAAACCGGGTGACATTGCCGAAACGCTGCAATTCAACTTCGGCCAGACCTTCTAAAGAGACGTTCTTTCCAAGAGACGTTAAGATGGTCGCAGCGGCCGGCGCACTTGCCCCAGTGAACCGGCCGTCTCCCGACGTGCAACAGAGGCAGCAAGCGTGAGGCCAAGTGCAGGCGGACGATACGGCATCGGCGCACTGCTGCTGGCTTTGGCGCTGCTGCCGACGTTGGTATGCGCGCAGGCAGGCAGCGGCAAGATCGGCTACGTGGACCTCAAACGCCTGATCGACAACGCCCCGCAGATGATCGAGAGCCGCGCCCGGCTGGAACGCGAATTCGCGCCGCGCGATGCGACGCTGAAAACCGACGAAACCCGCCTGGCCGGCCTGAAGCAGCGTTACGACCGCGACAACGCGATCATGGCCAAGGCCGACGCCGAGGCGCTGAAACGCGAGATCGATACCCTGGATCGCTCGATCAAACGCACACGCGAGGATCTGCGCAACGAATTGAACACCCGTGCGGCGAGCGAGCGCGACCGCATCTGGCAGCAAATCAACGACAACGTGATCGAATATGCGCGTGCCCAGGGCTACGATCTGATCGTGCCGAGTCCGGTGGTCTACGCCAGTCCGCGCATCGACATCACCGATGCCGTACTCGAGCGCCTCAGGCATGCCGTTCCCGAGGCGGTGACGCCATGAGCGGTGTAGCGCACTACCGTCTCGCGCAGCTGGCCGGGCGTTTCGGACTGGAACTGCGCGGCGACGGCGCACAGATGATTACGGGCGTCGGCACGCTCGCCACCGCAGCGCCGGGACAACTGAGTTTCCTCGCCAATCCCCACTACCGCGGACAGCTCGGCAGCAGCCGCGCCAGCGCGATCGTGCTGCGCACGGACGACGCGGCGCACTGCGCGAGCGCCTGCCTGATCGCGCCGGATCCCTACGTCGCCTTTGCAAAGATCGCGGCCTTGTTCGACCCCACCCCCGTTGCGACGCCAGGAGTACACCCTAGCGCCGTGGTCGCTACGGGCGCGCGCATTGGCGACGGTGCGAGCATCGGCCCGCTGTGCGTGATCGAGGACGGCGCCGTCATCGAGGCCGGCGCGGCGATCGGACCGCATTGCGTCGTCGGCAAAGATTGCACGGTCGGCGCGCAGTCGCGCCTGGTGGCGCGCGTCACCCTGGTAGCGCGCGTGACGCTGGGCAAACGTGTACTTGTACACCCGGGTGCCGTGATCGGCGCGGACGGTTTCGGCCTTGCCTTCGACCGCAGCGCTTCGGCTCACGGTGGCTGGATCAAGGTGCCGCAACTCGGTGGCGTGCGCATCGGCAATGACTGCGAGATCGGCGCCAACACCACGATCGATCGCGGCGCGATCGAAGACACCGTGCTCGAGGAAGACGTGCGGCTGGACAACCAGATCCAAATCGCGCACAACGTGCACATCGGTGCGCACACGGCGATGGCCGGTTGTGCCGCCGTCGCCGGCAGCGCGAAAATCGGGCGCTACTGCCTGATCGGCGGCGGCGCTGGCATACTGGGACACCTGAGCGTCGCCGACCGCGTCACCGTCACCGCGCGCGCCCTGGTCACGCATTCCATTCACAGTGCGGGGGAATACTCGTCGGGCGTACCGTTGCAGGACAGCCGTCAATGGCGCCGCAACGCCGCGCGCTTCAAGCATCTGGACGATCTCGTCCGTCGCGTGCAGGCCCTCGAAAAGGAATCAGGATCAAAGGAAAGCAAATCATGAACCAGCCTACACCTTCCCCGGCGATGCCGGTGGACGTCGAGCGCATCCAGGCGCTGTTGCCGCACCGCTATCCATTCCTGCTGGTGGACCGCGTACTCGAGTTTGCCGCGGACAAAAGCCTGCGCGCGCTGAAGAACGTGAGCATCAACGAGCCGTTCTTCCAGGGCCATTTCCCCAGCCACCCGGTGATGCCTGGTGTGCTGATCATCGAGGCGCTCGCCCAGGCATCCGGCCTGCTGGTGCAACTGTCCAAGCGCGATGCAGCCGGGCCACAGCCCTTGTATTACCTGGTAAAAGTGGACAAGGCAAAATTTACCCGGATCGTGTCTCCCGGCGACCAGTTGATCCTCGATGTCGAACTCAAGCGCATGCTGCGCGGCATGGGTCTGTTCCATTGCCGCGCTTCAGTCGCGGACAAGCAAGTCGCGGAAGCCGAGCTGCTCTGCGCGGGACGTGCCGCAGGATGATCGAATCCAACGTGATCCATCCAAGCGCAGTCATCGATCCTGCAGCGCGGCTCGGCGCAGACGTCAGCGTCGGACCGTTCAGCGTCATCGGCGCCGAAGTGCAGATCGGCGATGGCACGATGATCGGGCCGCACGTGGTAATCCAGGGCCCGACCCGGATCGGTCGCGACAACCGTATCTTCCAGTTCGCCTCGGTCGGCGCCGACCCGCAGGACAAGAAATTCCATGGCGAACGCAGCGAACTGGTCATCGGCAACGCCAATACGATCCGTGAATTCGTCACGATCAATCGCGGCACCGGCGATGGCGGCGGCACGACACACATCGGCGACGACAACTGGATCATGGCCTATGCGCATATCGCGCACGATTGCCTGGTCGGCAGCCATACGATCTTTTCCAACAACGCCACCCTGGCCGGGCATGTCGAGATCGGCGACTACGCGATACTCTCGGGCTTTGCCGGCGTGCACCAGTTCTGCCGCATCGGCGAGCATGCTTTCGTCGGCATGGGCTGCCTGATCAACGGCGACGTGCCGCCGTTCGTGATCGTGGCCAACGAGTACGGGCGGCCGCGCGGGATCAATGCCGAAGGACTCAAGCGGCGCGGCTTCACGCCCGAGCGCATTGCCGCGATCAAGCGCGCCTACAAGACCCTGTACAAATCCGGATTGCAACTCAGCGAGGCGCGCGACGCGCTTGCGCGCGCCGCCGCCGATGAACCCGACGTGCGCCGCATGCTGGACTTCATCGAGCGCGGCCAGCGTGCGCTGGTGCGTTGAGAACCGGGAATGGGGATTGGAGAATCGAAGCAGGGCCCCGACGCGGCGAGCGTCACCGACCCAACCCGCCGCCAAACGGCGCCTGACCGTTCCCAGATCCCGATTCCCGATTCCCCACTCTTCGTCCTCGTCGCCGGCGAGGCCTCGGGCGACCAGCTCGGTGCCGGCCTGATCGGCGCACTGCGCGAACGCTTTCCGGCGGCGCGCTTCGCAGGTATCGGCGGCCCGCGCATGGCTGCGGCGGGCATGCAGATCTGGCATCCGGCCGAGAAGCTAAGCGTCATGGGCCTGGTCGAAGTGCTGAGGCACTTACCGCAGCTGCTGGCGATCCGGCGCGATGTATACAAACTTACCTTGTACCATCGACCCGAGGTGTTCATCGGTATCGATGCTCCGGATTTCAATCTCGGTCTCGAGCGCAGACTCAAGCGCGCCGGCGTCCGCACCGTGCACTACGTGAGTCCTTCGGTATGGGCGTGGCGCGAAAAGCGTGCGGCAAGGATCGGCCGCAGCGCGGATCGCGTGCTCTGCCTGTTTCCGATGGAACCACCGATCTACGCGCGTCACGGCGTCGGTGCGCGCTTTGTCGGACACCCGCTGGCCGATGCGTTCGCGCTTGAACCGGACCAGGCCGCTGCACGCCGCGCGCTGGAATTACCGGCTGATGTTCCTGTGCTCGCGGTCCTGCCCGGCAGCCGGCTCGGGGAAATCCGCCGCCTCGGCCGCGACTTCCTCGAGGCAGCTGTCCTGCTCAAGCAGCGGCTGCCGCAATTGCATATTGTCGCGCCGATGGCGAATTTGTCCTGTCGAAACGAATGCGAGCGCTTGCTCGACTCCGATTCCCGATTCCGGCTTCTCAATTCACGTCTGCTCGACGGCAATGCGCACCAGGCCATGATCGCCGCCGACGCTGTGCTGCTGGCCTCTGGCACCGCCGCGCTTGAAGCGATGCTGGCGAAACGGCCGATGGTCGTCGCCTACCGGCTGGCGCCGCTGACATACCGCATCGTCACCTGGCTCGGCATGCTGCGCACCAATGTATACTCCTTGCCGAACATCCTCGCCGCCGGGCCCCTGGTGCCCGAGCTGATGCAGGATGCCTGCACGCCCGCGGGGCTGGCCGAGTCGCTGCTGCCTTTCCTGCGCGCGCGTTCAATACCGCAGGAAATGTCCGCCACGTTCCTGCGCCTGCATCTTGCGCTGCGTGGCGACGCCGATCGCAGCGCTGCTGCTGCCATTGCCGCATTGATCGAATCCCACCCCGCTGCTACCGCTTGAACGCAAGGTCACGTCACGATTTGTTGACCTTGGCGCCGGCGCCCTTCACCATGACGCGATGATGACCACCGCATGACAGCAATGTCGCTTTTGCCGGCGCCGGGGAAAACCAGAATCATCACGGGTATTGCCCTGATCGGCTTCGCGACACTGTTCGTCGTCGGACCGCTGCAACAGGCCACGCCCATCGAATGCCTGTTCGCAGTAGCGCTGTTGCTGACCAGCGTCGTCCTCGTGGCGTTCGCCACGCGCCGGCTCGCGTTCGCATTGGCGCTGCCCAGCGTGATCTTTGGCGGCCTGCTGGTCGCAAGCGTGCTGAAATTCCACTACCTGACTACGCCCTTGTTGGCGCCAGACCTGGTCTATTTCCTCAACCGCGATCTGATCGAAGTCGCTACGCGCTATCCCAGCATCATGCTCGCGCTGATCGGCGGCGCGTTGCTCATTCCAGGTCTGCTGATCGTGGTCTGGTGGCTGGATCGTCCGTACCTGTTCGCGACAATGCGCACGGGTCCACGGCGTTGCCTGCAGCTGACCGGCGCGCTCGCGGCGGCCGCGCTGCTGCTGGTCCTCGATTCACCTGCCGGTCCTTTCGGCGACGTGTTCGAGAAGGGCATGTGGCAGGCGATGAACGATCGAAGCTACCTCGTGAACTTTTTCACATCGTTCTACCAGACCGAGATCAGGATTCCTCCGGCTGCGGCCGACGCCGACCTGAAGCTTTCCTGGACTCAGTCGGCCGCGGACAACCCGCCGTCGTGCGTCGTCCACGATTGCGCCGCGGGCAAGACTCCCAAGATCGCGCAGGAACATCCCGATATCGTTGCCGTGCTGGAGGAAAGCACGTTCGATCCGGCGATATTGAAGATGTGCAATCTGCCCGTGTGCAAGCGCAGGATGTTCGAGGCCGACGGGCGCACGCGCGCGCACGGGCCGCTCGTGGTGCACACCTGGGGCGGCGGCACCTGGACCAGCGAGTTCGCCCTGCTGTCCGGCATGGCGCACACCAGCTTCGGCGACGCCGGCCTGTACGCGCCGTACAATCTGGCACCACGCATCAGTCATTCACTGCCCAAGGTGCTGCATGCCTCGGGCTACCGCATCATCGCGATCTATCCGATGTCGGGCAATTTCATCAACGCGCGCAATGCCTACAAGTTCTACGGATTCGATGCCTTTTATGACGGCCAGGATTTTGGCCTGTCGTGGGAATCCACCGACAACGACCTGATCCAGGTTTTCAACCAGGTCTACGACAAGGAGAAAAAGACGATTGGCAAACAGCCGCTGTTCGTCATGATGCTGACCTTGCGCCAGCATGGCCCGCACATGACGCCGCTGAAAAAACTGCCGGCGCCTTTCGACAAACCATTGTTCCCGGGTGCGTTCACGCCGAAGGACCTGGACGAATGGCTGAATCTGAATCTCGGCAACTACCTGTATCGCCTGTCCGACTCGGACGCGGCAATCGCACAGCTGGAAAAAAAGCTGCTCGACGGCGATCGCCCGGCCCTGCTGTTTCATTTCGGCGACCACCAGCCCTCGTTCGATGGCGCGATCCGCGAAATTCCCAAACTCGTGCCGGCGTCGGTCGTCGACCCGAACTTCGTCACGTACTATATGCTCAAGACCAACTACAGGCCTGCGCGCAGTTATGAATATCCTGCGCTGGACCTGAGTTTTGCAGCGTCACTCATCCTCGATATCGCCGCAGTGAAAAAAGACGCGTTTTTCCAGGCCAGCGCACTGCTGCGCGAACGTTGTAACGGCGCCTATGTCGACTGCAACGACAAGCCGCTCGTGGATTCCTACGACAACTATATCTTCCAGCGCGTCGGCGCCCTGCATGAGTGAATCGCGACCGCTGCTGACTGCCGGCGTCGATGAAGCCGGCCGTGGCCCGCTCGCCGGGCCGGTGGTGGTCGCCGCCGTGATCCTGGATCCGGCGCGGCGCATAAACGGCCTCGCCGACTCGAAAGTGCTGAGCGCAGCGCGGCGGGAGACGCTGGACGTGCGCATTCGCGAGCGCGCCATCGCCTTCAGCGTGATCGCCGTCGAGGTGGCGGAGATCGACCGCCACAACATCTTCCAGGCGACCATGCTCGGCATGGCGCGCGCGCTGGCGGCACTGGCGCCTGCGCCGATGCTCGCCCTGATCGACGGCAACCACATGCCAAAAAATATACAATGCAGCGGACGCGCCATCGTGGACGGCGATGCGCTGGAGCCGGCGATCAGCGCCGCGTCGATTCTGGCCAAGGTCGCGCGCGACCGCATCATGTGCGCGCTGGATGCACGTTATCCGGGCTATGGTTTTGCCCGGCATAAAGGCTACTGCACCCCGGAGCATTTCTCCGCACTCGGGCGGCTCGGGCCCTGCGCGGAGCATCGCACCAGCTTCGCCCCGGTGCGGCAGCTGACCCTGCCGCTGAGCGTCGGTCCGGGCTGAATGCGACGCCCGAGCGCGGTGCGCCGCAGGGCTGCGCATGTCAAGCTTGCCCCACGGCGAACGGCAGACTAGGCTTCGGCCTGCGTTGCATGCTTTCAGCCCATGTCCCCCAAGTTCGTCCATCTCCACATCCACAGCGACTTCTCGCTGGTCGATTCGACCATCCGCCTTCCGGACAAGCCCGAATACGGCGATCCGGCCAAGGCACCGCGGCCGAATCTGATCAGCCGGGCAGTCCAGCTGCGCCTGCCAGCGCTGGCCTTGACCGACCAGAGCAATCTGTTTGCCCTGGTCAAGTTCTACCGCGCCGCGGAAGTAGCCGGCATCAAGCCCATCGCCGGCGCGGACCTGTGGATCGCCAACGCCTCTGATACACAACGCCCGACCCGGCTCACGGTGCTGTGCCGGAACCACGCCGGCTATCTGAATCTGGCGCGTCTGATCTCGCGCAGCTACATCGAAGGGCGTCGCGGCGATCACGCGCTGATCGACGCAGCATGGTTCGACGGGCACAGCGACGGCCTCATCGCGCTGGCCGGACGCGGCAGCGATATCGGCCAGCTGCTGCTCGCCGGCAAGCACGAGGCCGCGCTGGGCCGTACGCATGAATGGCTGCGTCGCTTCGATGACCGCTGGTATGTGGAGATCACCCGTACCGGCCATGCCGACGAGGCGGCTGGCTTCGCCGCAGCGCTGGAACTGGCCGCCACGGCGGGCTGCCCGGTCGTGGCCAGCAACGACGTACGCTTTCTCGACCGCGAAGACGCCGAGGCACACGAGGCGCGCGTATGCATCCAGCAGGGCCGCCTGCTCAATGATCCAAAGCGTCCGCGCGACTATACGGCGGAGCAGTATCTGAAGTCGCCGGACGAGATGGCCGCGCTTTTCGCCGACCTGCCGGAAGCCTTGGCCAACAGTGTCGAAATAGCAAAACGCTGCAACCTGGAACTGGCTTTCGGCACCTATCACTTGCCCGCCTTTCCGGCGCCTGCCGAGCACACGATCGATTCGTACATCCGCGCGCAGGCCGGTGCCGGTCTGGATGGGCGATTGCGCAAATACGCGCCGGCAGCGGGCTTCACCGCCGCGGACTACGCGCAACGACTGCACACCGAGCTCGATGTCATCATAAAGATGGGCTTTGCGGGCTATTTCCTGATCGTCGCCGACTTCATCAACTGGGCCAAGCAGCAGGATATTCCGGTCGGTCCCGGCCGCGGTTCCGGCGCCGGTTCCGTGGTCGCCTGGAGCCTGGGCATCACCGATCTGGATCCGTTGCGCTACGGCCTGCTGTTCGAGCGATTCCTGAACCCGGAACGCGTATCGATGCCGGACTTCGACGTCGATTTCTGCATGGACCGGCGCGACGAGGTGATCGACTACGTTGCGCAAAAATATGGCCGCGACAAGGTCAGCCAGATCATCACCTACGGCACGATGGCGGCCAAGGCGGTGCTACGCGACGCCGGCCGGGTACTCGGCATGGGTTACACCCAGGTCGACCAGATTGCCAAACTCATTCCATTGCGGCCGACCGATCCGCTGTCGCTGGACGACATCCTTGGCCGCAGCAAGAAGGCGCGCGAGGATTCCGGGCGCATCGTCGCCGAATTCAAGGCACGCTACGAAGCCGAAGACGATGTGCGCGACCTGGTCGACCTGGCGCTCAAGCTCGAGGACCTGACCCGCAACGCCGGCAAGCACGCCGGCGGCGTGGTGATCGCGCCATCGGCGCTGACCGAATTCGCCCCGCTCTACAGCGAAGACGGCGGCGGCGGGGTAGTCACGCAATTCGACAAGGACGACGTCGAGGCGGTCGGGCTGGTGAAGTTCGACTTCCTCGGCCTGCGCACGCTGACCATCATCGACTGGGCGGTGAAGGCGGTGAACTTGCGCCGCGCGGCGAATGGCGAAGCGGCGCTCGATATCGCTGCACTGCCGCTCGACGACAGTGCCGTGTATACTTTGCTGAAAAATGCACAAACTATCGCGGTGTTCCAGCTGGAAAGCCGTGGCATGCAGGGCATGCTCAAGGATGCCGCGCCCGATTGCTTCGAGGACATCATCGCCCTGGTGTCGCTGTATCGCCCGGGCCCGATGGAGCTGATCCCGAGCTATTGCGCACGCAAGCACGGCCGTGAGCCGATCGAGTATCCGGATCCGCGCGTCGAACCGGTGCTGCGCGAGACCTACGGCATCATGGTCTATCAGGAACAGGTCATGCAGATGGCGCAGATCGTCGGCGGTTACACGCTCGGCGGCGCCGACCTGTTGCGCCGTGCCATGGGCAAGAAGAACGCCGCCGAGATGGCCAAGCACAGAGAGCTGTTCAGCGAAGGTGCCGCGACGAACGGCCTCAGCGCGGCGCGGGCGGATGCGATCTTCGATTTGATGGAGAAATTTGCCGGCTACGGTTTCAACAAGTCGCACGCCGCCGCCTATGCGCTGATCACCTACCAGACCGCATGGCTGAAGGTGCACTATCCGGCTGAATTCATGGCCGCGGTGCTGTCCTCGGACATGGACAACACCGACAAGGTGGTGAATTTCCTTGGCGAAGCGCGGACGCTCGGTCTGACCGTGCTGCCGCCGGACATCAATGCGTCGCGCTATATGTTCGAGGCTCTGGCTCCCGCAACCACGGACGCGCGCTCGGATACGGTCCGCTATGGTCTGGGCGCGGTCAAAGGCGTCGGCCACGGTGCGGTCGAAGCGATCGTGCAGGCGCGCGAACGCCGGGGGCCATTCCACGACCTGGCCGACTTCTGTCAGCGCGTCGACGCGCAGAAAATAAACAAACGCACGCTCGAAGCACTGATTCTGTGCGGTGCAATGGATGCGCTCGCGGCCAACCGCGCCAGCCTGATGGCGCAGTTGCCGGAAGCCGTGCGCGCCGCCGAACAGCAGGCGCGCGACGTGCAAGCCGGGCAGCACGATATCTTCGGCGCCACCGGTCCGGCTGCGATCGCCGCACCGACGCTGGCGCAAGTCGAGGATTGGCCGGTCGAACGTCGCCTTGCCGGCGAGCGCGATACGCTCGGCCACTATCTGTCCGGTCACCCGACCAATGCCTGGCGCGATCTGATCGGCAAGATCGCGACCTGCCCGATCGGCGAGATCGATCGCCACCACAAACCTGCGCAAGGCGAACGCCGCCATCGCTTCGCCGATCTGCAGCCATTCACCTTGATCGGCAGCGTAATCGGCATCCGCAAACAGGGCGACAGCCGCGCGTTCGTGCAGGTCGAGGATTTCTCCGGCAGATTCGAGGCGGTGCTTTACCGCGAAACCTGGCTCGAGTTCGGGCCCTTGCTGACGCGCGACGCCATCCTGGTCTTCGAGGGCGGCCTTTCGGTCGATGATTTTTCTGGCGGCTACCAGCTGCGCACGCAACGCGTCACTGCCATTGCCGCCGTCTGCGAGCGTCAGGCACGCCTGCTGCGCCTGCGCCTGAACGGCATCGATGCGAATTTTTCCCGACGGCTGCAGGCGGCCTTGAGCGCGCATCGCGGTGGCGCAACCTGCGTACGCCTGAACCTGCGCAACGCCGATGCGCAGGGCGAGATCGAGCTCGGCGCGGAATGGCGCGTCCGCGCCAGCCCTGCATTGCGCCAGGCGCTGGAAAGCCTCGATGGCGTGCTCGCCGCCGATCTGGTCTATGGGCCGGCAGGCAACTGACCGCCCCGGCCCGGTACCGCAGGACACGGCGCGCGCCACAAGCCGTTATACTGCGTCCTTTGCTTTGCGCCACATCTTCCGCGAATGAATCCCAACTTCCTCGATTTTGAACAACCGATTGCCGAGCTCGAGGGCAAGATCCAGGAGCTTCGCCACGCCAGCCACGACCGCGCGTTCAACATCGACGACGAAGTCACGCGCCTGCGCGACAAGCTGCGCCACAAGACCGCGGAGATCTTTCGCAATCTCAGCCCTTGGCAGGTAGCGCAACTTGCGCGCCATCCGTCGCGCCCGTACACGCTGGACTACATCCAGACCATCTGCGAGGAATTCCATGAACTGGCCGGCGACCGCGCCTATGCCGATGACGCAGCCATCGTCGGCGGTCCCGCACGCATCGATGGCCGCGCGGTAATGGTGATCGGCCACCAGAAGGGCCGCGACACCAAGTCCAAGATCAGGCGCAACTTCGGCATGCCGCGCCCGGAAGGGTATCGCAAGGCGCTGCGCCTGATGCACATGGCGGAACGGTTCAAATTGCCCGTTTTCACGTTCATCGACACGCCAGGCGCCTATCCCGGTGTCGGCGCCGAGGAGCGCGGCCAAAGCGAGGCGATCGCGCGCAACCTGCTGGAAATGTCGCAACTCAAGGTGCCGATCATCTGTACCGTGATCGGCGAAGGTGGCTCCGGCGGCGCGCTCGCGATCGGCGTCGGCGATTGCACGGTCATGCTGCAATATTCGACCTATTCAGTGATCACGCCTGAGGGCTGCGCCTCGATCTTGTGGAAAAGTACGGAAAAGGCAAAAGATGCCGCTGATGCGCTCGGCATCACGGCGCCGCGCCTGCTCGAACTGGGCCTGATCGACAAGGTGGTGCGCGAACCGCTCGGCGGCGCGCATCGCGATCCGCACGCCATGGCGGTGCGGCTCAAGGCCGTGCTGCTCAATCAGCTCGATGCGCTTGAACGCAGCGACGCCGCGGGCATGATCGAACAGCGCTATCGGCGCCTGCGCCGCTATGGTGCGTTCAAGACGGCGTAGTTCGCGACTACTCCACGTCGATCTCGATACCGCCGACAATCCCGGCGATGAGATTGTAGAGCGCGGCCCCGATCGCTCCGGCGATGAAACCGAATACGCCATACATGATCGGAAAAATGATCAGCGCGGCAATGCCGCCAACCGCGCCCAGGACGCTGGCGTTGTGGTTCACGCTGCCGAGCATGGCACCGAACAGCATGACGAAAAACGCGGCCAGCAAGCCGAACGCCGCCATCATCGCTCCCTCAAAAATCGCCAGCTTCAGCACACCGATGCGTTTGATGACCATGACACTCCCTCCCGAGGATGTGATCGTCCCGCCGGAGCGGCGGAACAGTGCGACCTTAGCGCCCCGGCGATACCCCGCGCAAGCGCTTCTGGCACCATTGCGAACATGACTCTGCGAACGCTCGTCGACAGACTCGCTGTCGAACAAGCCCAGTTGCCCGCCGGCGCGATCGCCGTCGGCTTCAGCGGCGGCATGGACTCAAGCGTCCTGCTGCATGCGCTGGCGCACATCGCCGGCGTGCGTGAACGCGGCCTGCGTGCAATTCACATCGATCATGGTCTGCACACCGACAGCGGGCACTGGGCCGAACATTGTCGCGCTTTCAGCGCAAGCCTCGGCATCGCATTTGAGCCAGTTTCGATCCAGATCGCACGCGACGCAGGCACCGGACTGGAAGACGCCGCCCGCCGTGCACGGCAGGCCGCATTTGCGGCGCATCTTGCGCCGGGAGAAATCCTCGCCCTCGCACATCACCGCGACGATCAGGCCGAAACCGTGCTGCTCAAGCTGCTGCGCGGTGCCGGGCCCGAAGGTCTGGGCGGGATGCGCGCGCTGCGGTCCGCGGGCAATTCTCACCTATGGCGTCCGCTGCTCGGGCTGGCTCGTGCGACACTCGCCGAATACGCACGCGCCAATGCGCTGGACTGGATCGACGATCCCAGCAACACCGACACGCATCTGCGCCGCAATTTCCTGCGTGCGGAAATCCTGCCGCGACTGGACCAGCGCTGGCCCGATGCGCGCGCTGCACTGGCCCACAGCGCGACCTGGGCACGCGCAGCCGCGGATCTGATCGAATCGCAAAGCATCGACGCCCTGGAAAAACTGCGCGGTCCGGACCCGGCGACTATGCGCTGGCGCGACTGGCTCGCCTTGCCTGATGCGCTGCGCGATCCCGTGCTGCGTCGCTGGCTGCGATCATTGCGGCTGGACGAGCCTGCGCATTTGCATGTCGCGCAAATCCAGCAGCAGTTGCGCGATGCAGCGTCCGATCGCCTGCCCTGCGTGCGCTGGCAGGCCACCGAGGTGCGCCGCTACCGTGAACTGCTTTATGCGATGCGCCCTGCGCCAACGGCGCCGAAAACATGGCAGGCACGCTGGGATGGCTCAGCGCTGGGGTTGCCCGCCGGCGGCACGCTCGCCTTGCAGACCGACGCGCCACGTGATCTCGACGGCCTGGAGTTGACCGTGCGCTATCGACAGGGTGGCGAACTTCTCAAACCCGCCGGCAAGCCGCATACGCGCGAGCTGCGCCTGCTGCTGCAGGAAGCTGCAATGCCACCGTGGCTGCGCGCGCGGGTTCCGCTGATTTTCAGCCACAACGAGCTGCTTGCCGCAGGCGATCTTTTTCTCAGCGATGCCGCGCGCGACATGTTGGGCCGGCTCGGCGCGCATATCGTGTGGGAACGAGACGAGGGCTGGGAACCGAGAGCTGCGGGCTGAGCGCAGGGGGAGCGGAGCGCGCTATGCAATACCGCGCCTCGCACTCGCTCGACACATTGATTCCTGTGCCGCGCTGAGGTAGTTTTCGCGCCATGCCTCAACCTGACAGCAAGCCTGCCGACAGCGGCCAGATCGCCGAGTTCGAAAAGTCGTTGGACGAACTGGAAAAGCTGGTTGAACGGATGGAACAGGGCGATCAGAGTCTGGACGACTCGCTCCAGTCGTTCGAGCGCGGCGTCGCGCTGTATCGGAATTGCCAGAGTGCGCTGGAGCAGGCCGAGTTGCGCGTCAAACTTCTGTCGGACCCGCAATCTCCGGACGACGCCGAAGACTTCGGTGCCGAGACCCCGTGAATCGCGACAAGGCGCGATTGGCGGATCCAGTCGCCTGCGATCCACCACCCGCCCTGAACACCTACAGCGCACGCGCCGACAGTGTGCTTGCGCGCGTGCTGCCTTCGCCGGATCAAGCGCCGCAGGAATTGCATCGCGCCATGCGCTACGCCGTACTCGGCGGCGGCAAACGCCTGCGCCCGGTGCTCGTATACGCGGTCGGCGTAGCATTGGATGCAGCACCGGAGCGGCTCGATGCGTCCGCCGCTGCGGTCGAAATCATCCATGCCTACTCACTTGTGCACGACGACCTGCCGGCGATGGACGATGACCAACTGCGTCGCGGCCGACCCACCTGCCACGTCGCTTTCGGCGAAGCGATGGCGATCCTCGCCGGCGACGCGCTGCAGGCGCTGGCCTTCGAGGTGCTCGCCGCGGACCCGGCCATGCGTGATGACGCAAATACACATGTGGAAATGTTGCGGACGCTGGCAGCGGCCTGCGGCTCGCACGGCATGGCCGGTGGCCAGGCCCTGGACCTATCCGCGGTTGGCCAGCGCCTGACGCCGGATCAACTGGAACGCATGCACGTGCACAAGACCGGCGCACTGATCCGTGCCTCGGTACGCCTGGGAGCGCTGGCCGCACGCTGCCGCGACGATGTTCTGCTCGCCGCACTGGAACAATACGGTCATTGTGTCGGGCTCGCGTTCCAGATCCGCGACGACATCATCGATGTCGAAGGCGACAGCACGGTCATCGGCAAGACCGCCGGCAAGGACGCCGCCAATGCCAAGCCGACGTATCCTGCCATCGTCGGCATGGACGCCTCGTGTGCGCAGCTGGCGCATCTCACCGATCGTGCCATTGCCGCGCTGCAGCCTTATGGCAGGCGCATGGACGAACTCGTCGCGCTGGCGCGGTACGTCGCCGAGCGCGAGAACTGAAGCCTCGTCGCGGATGCGGCGCTTACTGACAGCCGCGCCGGTCCAGCAGACCTGGTGCGATCGGCACGATGGGTTGCGTTCCCGAGCCATAACCGGTGATCGTCGAATTCCACGACGCTGTCGCGTGCGCCGAGTCGGCGAACGTGAATTTCACCGTTCCCCACGCGTGCGAGGTAATGCCGCCCGGATCGAAATTCGGCGGGAACTGCGCACCGGGGCCGTCGATCAATTGCAAAGGTACCTGCGCGCTGTTGCCGCTGATCGTGCCCACGCCCTGCAGCCATACCGGCGCACCATTCGGGCCGAAGGCGAACCAGTCCACGGCCAGCAGGCCCGCCACCGGCAGGACCTCGAGCTCGAATCCATGTCCGACCTGCGCCGGGTTGTACCAGTTGCCCGAATAGCAGGCCTTGAGCCCGGCACCGGCCGCGTCATTCGCGGGCAAGGCCACGGACAAGAAGTGCTTGATCGGCATCGCGCCGGAATTGAATCCGGGATAGGTGCTCGTCCATTTCATCGTGCCCGTGTTGGCATCGGTGAAGGTCAGCGCAATGCTGCCCCACACATTCCCGCTCGCACGCGCTTCACCGAGCGGAAACGACACGCCGTGGAGAATATGCACCTGGTCCATCTGCACCACGACCGTATTGGCCGCTGATCCGGCGCCGGCTTTCGGCACGCCCACGCCCTGCAACCAGACCGGTTGCCCGTTGGAGAATACAAACCAGGTGAGCACAATCGCCCTGTTGTTGCTCGCGTCCGGGTTCGTCACGTCGATCACCAGACCGTGCCCGGACTGGCCCGGATCGAACCACTGACCGCTGAAATCGCCGCTGAGACTGGGCACGGTGTTGCCGGTGATGTCGGTATTGATGCCGCCGCCCTGCGTGTAAGTGTTGCGGGCGGCGCTGCCATTGCCTTGCTGCCCATTGCTGTCGAAACCCGTGATGATGCCGTCCCCCGAGATGGACGGATTCTGGTTGGATGTGCTGCCGTCGGCGCTGCACAAGGTGCCGCCCAGCGGTTTCACCGAGAAGAAATTGGTCGTGATCGCTACCGCGCCGCACTGGTTCGCGACCGGTGCGCCCGCGACTTTGGCCAAGGACTTGTTCGAGAAGAAAGTCGCTGCGTCGGCTTGCATGACCACGGTCGTGCCATCCGCCGATATGCGCGGGTGCTCGGTGGCGAAACCCGGCACGGCGGCGTTGTCGCCGCGCATACGCCTGAGCAGGCGGCTGCCGCTTTGTGCGAGCGATACGAACACTTCCTTGCCAAGCGGGACGCCCAGGCCATCCAGGTTGGCCTCTGAGGTGAAGGCGATCACGCTGCCGTCCCCGTTCGTGCTCGGCTCGGAACTGTCGGCAGCGGCGCCCTGTCCCGTTGCCGAAGCCGTGATCGGCAGGATTGCGCCGGTGAGCAGGATCTTGGCGGGGCTGCCCAGATCCTTGCGCACGATCTGGCGTGCCGACGTGCCGTACAGGCCCGGCGCCGACAGGCTGAACACGACCTTGCTGCCGTCGCTGGAAAGTTTTGGCTCGCAGCTGTCGCCGGGCAATTCCTTGCCTGCGCCATCGACACTGACACGCTGCGCAGGCACGGCCGGATTCATCGGGTCGACGAGGAAGATATCGCGTGCCGCATTGCCGTCGCCCGGTACCAGATTCGACGCCGACGAGCAGAACACCAGTTGATTGATGCCATTGGCCGAAGACAGGCTCGGCGCACCGCTGGCCGAACCGTTCGACGGCACGCCGCCCATGCCCATGTCGACCTGATGCTTGGGTTGCCCAAGGCTGCCGGCAAACATCTGGCCCGCGGCCGCGTCCTTGGCGTTCTTGGCCGCCGTTGGCGTGAACAAGAAAGCCACCACCTTGCCATCGGGCGATATCGCCGGAAGACTTGCCGTTCCGATCAACTGATGTCCCGTGCTGTCCACGTCTTCCAGCACCAGTTGGCCTTCCGCATTCACCGAATAAATGTCCTGCCCGCCGCTGTTGACATTGCCCGCGACCAGGTCGGTCTCCTGCGACTGGAACAGCTTGATCGAGCCGTCGTTGGACAGGGCGATCTGGGTGGAATCCTTGAGGTTCGGCGCATCGCCGGCATTGGTCGATTCCGGCGTCGAACAGGTGGAATACCAGGGCGACAAACCAGTTGCCGCGTCCCAGCCGGAATTGAGCGTGAAGTTCAGTGCATTCGGACACAGGCTGGAAAGTCCCGGCGACAGACCGTTCGGCGACGGCAGGGCCGGAATGTTCCCGCTCAGGCGATTGTTGCCCACTTCGAAAGTCTGCAGATTGGCAAGGCCGGTGAGTGCAGGAAGAGTTCCGCTCAGCGAGTTGGTCGCAGCGGCGAATTGCTGCAGATTGCCGAGTCCGACGAGCGTGGGCAGCGGTCCGCTCAGCTGATTGTCATCGACCGCGAAGACTTGCAGATTGCGCAGACCGGCCAGGGCCGGAATCGAACCGGTGAGCTGATTGAAACCGAGATAGAAATCCTGCAGGTTGCCGAGCCCGGTCAAATCCGGGATCGATCCGGAAAGCTGGTTGTAGGAAGCGTCGAACGCGCCCAGATTCGCCAGGCCGCCCAGGGCCGGAACCGTGCCCGTCAATCCATTCGAGCTGACGCTGAAATAGGCAAGATTTCCCAATCCCGCCAGCGCGGGAATCGATCCGCTCAACTGGTTGTTGCCGGCATTGAAATCCTGAAGGTTGCCGAGGCCGCTCAGCGCCGGGATCGATCCGCTGAGTTGATTGTCGTTGATGACGAACTGCTGCAGGTTGCCAAGGCCAGTCAGCGAAGGAATCGGACCTGAGAGCGCATTGAAGCCAAGATACACCAGTTGCAACTGCGAAAGTCCACTCAACGCGGGAATCGATCCGGTGAGCTGATTGAACGACGCGTCGAACTGGACGAGCTTGCCGAGTCCCGACAATGGAGGAATCGAGCCGGTCAAGAGATTCCGCGCGGCGCTGAACGTCGACAGGTTGGTCAAGCCGGCCAGATTGGGAATCGATCCTGTCAACTGGTCGGAGTCGACATAAAAACTCTGCAGACTGACCAGACCCTGCAGCGCCGGAATGCTCCCGCTGATCTGATTGCCGCCGGCATTGAATACCTGCAGGCTGTTGAGCCCGCTCAGCACGGGGAGCGCGCCGGTCAAACGATTGGTGCCGACGACGAAAGCCTGCAGATTGCCCAGGCCTGCCAGCGCGGGAATCGCTCCGCTGAGTTGATTGACCCCAAGGTACACCTGCTGCAAATCACCGAGAGCGGACAGTGGCGGAATCGGTCCGCTCAACTGGTTGAAAGAAAGATCCAGGTTGCTCAGCTTCGTCAACGCCGACAGCGGCGGAATCGAGCCCGACAAACGGTTGTTCGAAAGGCCCAGGTACGTCAGGTTCGGCAATGCGTCGAGAGACGGCAGCGTTCCGGTCAGATTGTTGCTCCCCAGCTCGATGCCGACGATGTGCGGGCCGTTGTCGCAGGTAATTCCGTACCAGGAGCACTCGGTGCCCACTGCCCCGTTCCAGCCCGTCTTGTCGGTCCAGCCACTGCCGCCGGTAGTGTTGAAGAACGCGATCAGCGCATCGTGTTCGGTTTGCGGGATCTGCGCGATTGCCGATGCCGTCGAGACGACGACCAGCAACGCGATAGCGACAAGACGACTACCTGCACGACATGGCATACAACCTCCCTTGGCTGTTCGCTCGAAAGCAACGATCGCAGGGGAATTCGCCACCAACCGACGAGCCGAAATTCAAGACGACCGGATCGAAACGGATTGGATCCGGATCCAGGCAAGAAAGACGCGCAACACCCCGACCCGCATACCCCATTGGCTTTCACCCGGCGTGAAGCCGCGATCAACACCCCGTTGCCGACGCTACGCCCCGTCATCCGGAGAGTCAAATCCGCGATGGTAAGATGCCCCCGACCGCTCTTGCGCGTGAACTCGCTTCCCGTATGACGAATCCACCGATCGACGACAGGCGCAATTCCGGCATCCGGTCAATTGTCGCGTTCGCGCTGGCGCTGGCGGCGGTTGCCGTCACGGTCGCGCTGAGCGAACTGCTCTGGCCGCTCGTGCACGGCACCGCGCTGACGCTGTTCTACCTGACGGTCCTCGTGTCTTCCGTCTACGGCAGCGCGAGCGCAGGTTGGTGGTCGACCGGACTGTCGGCAGTCGCCATCGAGATGATCTTTCTCCCGCGGCTCGGCAGCGGGTCGCAAGGGCGGGACAGTCTTTTGGCGCTGCTGATGTTCTGCATCGTGTCCGGCACCTTCGTGCTCCTGGTTCAGCGCATGCGGCAGGGCCAAGCACGCGCACGCGCCAGCGAAGCGCGGCTGGCGAGCCTCGTCGCCGCTGCGTTGGATGGAATCATCGTCGTGGACAGCGACGAACGTGTCGTGTTGTTCAACGCGGCGGCCGAGGCCTTGCTGCAGTGTCCGGCGGCCGAGGCCATCGGCCAGCCTCTTGCGCGATTCACGAAGGACAGCATAAAGAACCGGTCGACGAACTCTTCCGGGGACGTCCAGGCCGGCATGCCAGGCCAGCCAAGCGTGCTCAGCGCGCGGCGGGCAGACGGGCACGAAATATCAGTCGAGGTCTCGATCTCGCCAGTCGATGACAGTGATCAGGCCCTGGTCATCCTGATCGTCCGCGACATCAGCCAGCGCAAGAAGCACGAGCGGGAGATCGAACAGCTGACCAGGATTTATGCGGTACTCAGTCAGATCAACCAGGCCATTGTGCGGATACCGACGCGGGACGAATTGTTCACGAAGGCCTGCCAGATACTGGTTGGATTTGACCAGGTCCGCATTGCCTGGATCGGCTGGCACAACGCGGAGAACAATGAGTTGCAGCCAGTCGCCGAATGGGGCGACGAAGACGGGTTTCTGCGCAGCATCAGCGTCTACACCGACGATCGGCCGGAAGGACGTGGTCCATCCGGCACGGCTTTTCGCGAGCGCCGACATTACATTTGCAACGATCTGCTCGATGACCCCGCGACGCTGCCGTGGCGGGTCGAGCTCGCGCAACACGGGTTGCATGCCTGCGCGGCAATCCCGATCCGGCTCAAGGGAGAGGTGTGCGCCGTCCTGACCGTCTACGCGGCCGATGCCGGCTTCTTCCAGGACAGGGAAATCTCCCTGCTCGAGGAGGTGGCTACCGACCTGTCGCATGCAATGGACAATTTCGCGGCCAATGAAGCGCGGCACGAGGCAGAACAAGCGGCGCTGCGCGAACGGCTGTTCTCCGACCTGGCGATCGACGCCATGCCCGGCATCCTGTACATGTACGACGAACAGCGGCGCTTCCTGCGCTGGAACGAGAATTTCCTGCGGGTATCGGGCTATTCCGCGGAACAAGTCGCGCGCATGCATCCCCTGGACTTTTTCGCAGGGGCCGATGTGCAGCACGTCGAGCGGCGGATCGCCGACGTCTTCGCCAACGGGGAAGCGACGGTCGAGGCGGCATTCGTTGCCAGGGACGGCACTGCCACACCCTACTTGCTTTCCGGCCGGCGCGTCGTGTTCAACGGCGCAGTCTGCCTGTTGGGCGTGGGAGTCGACATCACCGAACGCAAACAGGCGGAGGCGGAGTTGCTTGCCAGCGAAGAACGCTATCGCACCACGCTCGACGGCATTCTGGAGGGTTGTCAGTTGATCGGCTTCGATTGGCGCTATCTGTACCTCAACGATGCAGCCGCCATCCATAACCGCCGACCCAACCACGAGCTGATGGGCAAGACAATGATGTCCGTGTGGCCCGGCATCGAGCAGACGCAAGTATTCAACTTACTCAGGCGCTGCATGCAGGAGCGGATCGCCCAGCATGAGGAAACCGAGTTTGCATATCCGGATGGGACGACCGCGTGGTTCGATGTGAGAAGCCAGCCAGTTCCCGAAGGGATTTTTGTCCTGTCGATCGACATCTCCGAGCGCAAGCTGGCCGAGAAGGCCTTGCACGAGTTGAACGAAAAGCTCGAACTCAACGTGGCCGAACGCACCGAGGAATTGCGGGCAGCACTCGTGCGGGCCGAATCCGCTGACCAGCTCAAGTCGAGCTTCCTCGCAACGATGTCGCATGAGCTGCGCACGCCGCTGAACTCCATCATCGGATTCACCGGCATCCTGCACCAGGGTCTGGCCGGTCCGGTCAATGCGGAACAAACCAAGCAACTCGGCATGGTCAAGGGCAGCGCCCAGCACCTGCTGGAACTGATCAACGATGTGCTGGATATCTCCAAGATCGAAGCAGGACAGATGAAGGTCAATTTCGAGCCCTTCGACCTGCGCGCATCGGTCGAACGTGTCGCCGCTCTGGTACGACCGCTGGCCGAGCGCAAGAAACTGGCGCTCGATACGTCGATGCCGAAGGAAATCGCGTCGCTGACAAGCGATCGTAGGCGCATCGAACAGATCCTGCTCAACCTGCTCAACAACGCCGTCAAGTTCAGCGAGCGCGGACGCGTCACGCTCACGGTCGAACTCGTTTCCGATTCCGCCGGTGCTGCGCCGGCGCGGATTTGCATCAAGGTTGCCGACACCGGCATCGGGATCAGGCCCGAAGATCTGGCAAAACTGTTCCAGCCGTTTCGGCAACTCGATTCCAGCCTCATGCGCCAACACGAAGGTACCGGCCTCGGACTGGCGATTTGCCAAAGACTTGCTGCCTTGCTGGGTGGCGACGTACAAGCCGCGAGTGTGTGGGGTGCCGGTAGCGTATTCACCCTGAATCTGCCACTTGACCCGAGGATGTGACCCCGATGGCCAGACCCGTTCTGTTGATCGAGGACAACGAGCAAAACCGCTATCTGGCCACCTTCCTGCTGCAGCAGCAGGGCTATACCGTGGTTGCCGCCCATGATGGCGCAAGCGGCATCGACGCCGCGCGCAAGCACCTGCCCTGCGTCATCGTGCTCGATATCCAGTTGCCGGCGATGGATGGATATGCGGTGGCTCGAGCGCTGCGGCGCATCGACGCCCTGCGCGATATCCCGATAGTCGCGGTCACTTCATTTGCGATGACCGGGGATCGCGAAAAAGCGATCGCCGCCGGATGCCACGGTTACATCGAGAAACCGATCAATCCCGATACGTTTGTCGCTTCCATCAACAGCTTTGCGCTGCCTGGGCACGCCACGGAAGCTGCCACACGGATCACGTGACCATGGCTATTTGATCAAGCGCAGGCTTATCGGGTAACGATAAGCGACACCTTCATTGGCCTTGATTGCCGCGACGATCGTGAGAATCAGCCAACCGATGCCGACAATCGCACCCAACGGAATGACGATCAGCAATCCGATGCCGAGTGTGATGACCGTCAGGATCAGCATGGCTACGCCGACAATGGCGAGGGTGATATTGAAATTCAGGGCCTCCTTGGCCTGATCGCTGACGAACGGCATCGTGTCCTTCTTCACCAGCCATATGATCAGCGGTCCGATGAAGCAACCAAAACCAAACCAGAATCCCGTGAATATGCCCCCAAGCAAGGCCGAGAGATGCGCGAACATCGCCCATTGCTTTTCCTCGGCGCCAGGCGAGCCGGCGAGTGGCGGCGGCGGTGCAGAGACGTCGTTCGGCGGAACACTCATGGCAAGTCTCCGTTGATGTGTTTGGCCTGGTGACACTATCCGGCGCGGATATGCGCGTCAAGATGACTTTGGAGCTAGAGCCTGGGATTGAAAGCGAGGCTTGTGCCCTTGGCCCTGAGCCCTCCGCTCCGTTCCAATCAATCAACTTCCCGCCAGCATCATCCTGTCCACGAGAATCGAGCCGGTCAGGATATGCGAGCGCGGATCGACATCGGCGCCGATGGCGGCGATGCCGGTGAACATGTCGCGCAGATTCGCGGCGATCGTGATTTCCTCGACCGGATAGGCGATCTGGCCATTCTCGACCCAGAAACCCGATGCGCCGCGCGAATAGTCTCCGGTCACAATCGACACGCCCTGTCCCATCACCTCGGTAACGACCAGGCCAGTACCGAGCTTGCCCAGCATCGCGGCGAAATCGTCCGTGCCGGTCCTTACTACAAGGTTGTGAATGCCACCCGCATTGCCCGTGCTCTGCATGCCCAGCTTGCGCGCCGAGTAGCTGCCGAGAACATAGCGCTGCAGGACGCCGCCGCGGACCAGATCGCTGTCCATGGTCGCCACGCCTTCGGAATCGAATGCGCCCGAAGCCTGCCCGCGCGGCAGCAGGGGGCGTTCGACAATTTCCACAAAGTCAGGAAGTATCTTTTTTCCCATGTGATCCAGCAGAAAACTTGACTTGCGATACAGGGCACCGCCGCTGACCGCGGAAACCAGGTGGCCGATCAAACCGCGCGCGACCTCCGGAACGAACAACACCGGACATTCGCGCGTGCCGAGCTGGCGCGCGCCAAGCCGGGCCAACGTGCGTCCGGCAGCCTTGCGACCGATCGACGCGGCGTCTGGAAAATCGCTGGCCGCGCGCACGGATTCGTACCAGTAGTCGCGCTGCATTCCGGCATCGTCTTCGGCAATCAGCGCACAGGACAGCATATGCCGGGTGCCCCGTTCCTTGCCGACGAAACCCTGCGACGTCGCATAGACCGACAGTGATTCGCCGGTTTGCACCGACGCACCTTCGGAATTGGAAATGCCCTCGACGCGCCCTGCGTCTTCGATTTCTACGCCGAGGCGGATTGCCTCTTCCGGTGCAATCTTCCACGGATGCCACAGATCAAGATCGGGGAACTGGCGCGCCAGACGATCGGGGTCGGCCAGCCCCGTATAGGGATCTTCTTCGGTGTAGCGCGCAATCGCGCAGGCCTGCTCGATCGTTTTCCCGATCGAATCCGGCTGCAGATCGGCGGTGCTGGCAGACCCTTTGCGTTTGCCGAAGTACACGGTCACCCCAAACGAACGGTCGCGCGTGTGCTCGATGGTTTCCACTTCGCCCATGCGCACGTTGACGTTGAGGCCCAGATCGATGCTGGCGCCGACTTCGGCCTCGCTCGCCCCTGCAGCACGGCAGCGGCGGATCACGTCTTCAGCGAGGGTCGCCAGCTGGTCGAGCTGGATCTGGCTGTCGTCGGCGGAATCCGGATCTTGCTTTGCGATTGATTGATTCACTGCGTATGCTTCCATCCAAGCCAATACCGATTGATCCGATGCCCGATCACACCACCGATGCCGAAACCGACGAAGTCAGTCGCAGCCAGAGGCGCCGCGAAGCCCTCGACGTGCTCAAGCTCGCCCACGCGCTCGTCGGGCTGTCAGACGCGCAGCTTGCGCGCGTGCCGCTGTCCGACGACCTGCGCGACGAAGTAGTGCGCGCCCGCGCCGTCACCCAGCAAATCGCGCGCAAACGCCAGACCCAGTTTCTGGCCAAACATCTGCGCAGGCGCGAGGATGAACTTGAACCGATCCGTGCCGCGCTGGAGCATGATCGCGATCACTCGCGGCGCGAAAGCGCGAATCTGCACCGCATCGAAGCCTGGCGCGAACGCCTGATCGCCGAAGGCGATGATGCACTGAACGAATTCCTGCAGCATTTTCCACAATGCGATCGCCAGCATTTACGTCAGCTTTCCCGGCAGGCCCGGGCGGAGCGCTCTGCCAACAAGGCGCCGCATGCTTTTCGCGAACTGTTTCGCGTGCTGCGTGAATTGTTTGACGCTGCCGAAAACTGACTTCGTCATTCCGGCATGGAATGACAGGCCCGGTCACGCCGCTGTCCCGCCCACGGTCATCGCGTCGATGCGCAAGGTCGGCTGACCGACGCCCACCGGCACGCTTTGGCCTTCCTTGCCGCAGACGCCGACGCCTTCATCCAGTTGCAGATCGTTGCCGACCATCGATACGCGCGTCAGCACTTCGGGACCCGAGCCGATCAGTGTTGCGCCTTTCACCGGCCGCGTGACCTTGCCGTTCTCGATCAGATACGCCTCGCTCGCCGAAAACACGAACTTGCCGTTGGTGATGTCGACCTGGCCGCCGCCGAAATTCACCGCATACAGACCACGCTCGACCGAAGCAATGATCTCGCCCGGATCGCTCTGGCCCGGCAGCATGTAGGTATTGGTCATGCGCGGCATCGGCAGATGCGCGAACGACTCACGCCGGCCATTGCCGGTCGAGCGCATGCCCATCAGGCGCGCGTTGAGCTTGTCCTGCATGAAACCTTTCAGAACGCCATTCTCGATCAGCACCGTGCGTTCGCTCGGCACGCCTTCGTCGTCAATACTCAGCGAACCGCGCCGGCCGGGCAGCGTGCCGTCGTCAACCACGGTGCACAGCGGCGACGCAATCTTCTCGCCCATGCGACCAGCGAAGGCTGACGTACCCTTGCGGTTGAAATCGCCCTCGAAGCCGTGGCCGATCGCCTCGTGCAGCAATACGCCGGGCCAGCCGGGGCCGAGCACAACGGTCATCGTGCCAGCAGGTGCCGGTACCGAATCCAGATTCACCAGCGCCTGGCGTACCGCCTCGCGCGCCAGCGCGTGGGCGCGGCCGTTCGCGAGCAGTTCGCGGTAACCATAGCGGCCGCCGCCGCCGGCCGAACCCTGTTCGCGGCGACCGTTGCGTTCGGCGATCACCTGCACATTCAGGCGCACCAGCGGACGCACGTCGGCCGCAAGCGTGCCGTCGGCCGCGGCAATCATCACCGTGTCGAGCACGCCGGAAACGCTGACGATGACCTGGCTGACGCATGCATCCAGGCCGCGGCAGAATTTGTCCACTTCGCGCAAAAGTGTAATTTTTTCGCCGGTTAGCAGAGATTCCACCGGATCCAGCGGCGGATACAGCGAGGTGATGTCGCGCGCGGCCAGCGCGTGACTGTTGCGATCCGCGCCCGATTGCGCGATCGCGCGCGCCGAACGCGCCGCGGTCAGCAATTGCGGCAGCACGATTTCGTCGGAATAGGCGAAGCCGGTCTTTTCGCCACTCATCGCGCGCACGCCGACACCCTGCTCGATCGAGTGATTGCCTTCCTTGACGATGCCGTCCTCGAGCATCCACGACTCGCTGCGCGAATGCTGGAAATACAGGTCGGCCGCGTCGATCGACGGGCCCATCAGCTGGGAAAACACGCGGTCCAGATCGCCGCTGGAAAGGCCGCCGGGTTGCAGCAGCTGGCGTTCAGCCAGAGCAAGTAAGGTCATGGGAAAGGACACTGCGGCCGTGGATGACCGTTGAAATGAGGGCGGGGATGCTAGGTCACAAGCCCTTGCCGCGCAAGCCGGCGTTCGCGCCGGCCTTGCCCTCGGCGCCGTTGCTTTTCGCCGGTTTCACCGGTTCCTTCGACAATTCCGTGATCACCGGTTTCTCCCAGCCGCCGGTGACGCTGTAGCGTATGCGCGTGGCATGGTTGATCTGGTTCTTGAAGATGCCCTGCAGCAGGGCTCCGGCAGCGGCGCCGACCGGGCCGCCGACCAGCGCGCCACCGACCGCGAGCGTGCCGCCGACATGCGGGGTGACATCCATGATCTGGTCGTAATCCTTGGCCTTGAGCCCGATGCGCCCGCTGACGACGATATCCGCCGTCGGACCTTTGACTTGCAGATCGCTGGTATATGCGTCGCCATTCCTGAGCGTGAACAAGGCATTGATCGAATCGAAACTGAAGCCTGATTTGAACAGATCGCCAAAATCCAGGCTGAGGCGGCGCGGAATCGCACCGAGATTGAACAGGCCGAAGATGCGGCCGGCTCCCGGATTGGCTTCGGGAATGCGGCCCTGCTGCACGGAAGCCTTGAGAGTGCCGTCCAGCCGCGCCAGCGCGAAGGTGGACGGTGAGCCGGCCCAGCTGCCTTCGACGTGTGCAACGGTTTCCCCGCCATCGACGACGCCGGCGTAGCCGAAAGCGTCGAGCATGTGGCCGAGGTTGTGCGCACTGAAGTCGATCGAGAATTTCGAGATGTCGCTGCCGGGCCGGCCGGTCCAGTCGCCATGGGCGCGCATTTCCACATTGTTGGAATGTGTACTGACCTGCTCGAAATGCGTGCCCTCGGCAATCGGATAGCTTTCCAGCGTGGTATCACCGAAATTCGCCTGGCCCAGCTTGAAGTCGCCGATGTGGATGTGCAGCGATGGCACCGCCGCAGGGTTTTCTCCGGCCATGGCACTGGATTCGCTTTCGGCGGCATCCGGCCAGTACAGACGCGTGAACTGCGCCGTGATGCCGCGCTTGCGCAGATCCGTGGTCGGCACGTGCAGACTGCCGTCGAGATTGGCGCCGTTGAAACCCAGATCCAGTCCATCGCTGGCGTGGGTGAGCTTGAAGCGGTTTGCACCGAAATCACGATCGTAGGCATTCAGCGACTGCGCATTCAGGTCGATGCCGGCGAGCAGATCTCCGCTGCCGCCGCTGCCGCTGGTGGCGAAATCCAGCCAACCGGAAAGATCCAGGCGCGAAACCGTGCCGCCGATGGCAAATCCCGCCGTCGGCAATGGCGCTCCGCTGTCGCTGCCGAAATCCACACGCGCCGCGAAAGGTTTCGACGGCGACGCCAGACGGCCCTGCATATGCACCAGATCCGCGAGGCGCAAATCGATCGTGCCGCCGGCAAATGGCAGGCCCAGCGTCAAGGTCAGCGGCAACGCGGTATCGGCGGCTTTCCGCAACGGCGCGGGCAAGTCCAGTTTTACCCCACGCAGATCGGACGTCAGTGTAAGCCGTTGCGCCGTCGCCACCTCGGCATCGCTGTCGGCGCTGAAGCCGGCATTCCAGAGCGCACTGCCCGAAAGCCGATCGGAATACGATTCGAGCACCGGTGCATAGGCCAGCACATCGCGCGCCGGCATCGTGGCCTGCAGGTTCGCTTCCACCGCATGGCGCGGATCGGCGGTCAAGCCGCCGACTGCGAGACTGAAATCGGCCGGCTTGCCATTCATCGTCACCGCGAGGTCGTCGGCGGCAAAGCCACGCTGGGTGAAACGCAGTTTTCCGCTCGCCTTGTTCAGGTGCAGATTGTACTTGGCGTCGGCCAGGTCGGCGTCGGCAAGGACAGCGCTGCCGGCAAGCTCGAGCTGATCCGGATATTTGACCGGCAGGTGCAATTTGAAATCAAGCTTGCCCTGGCCGCCGACATCGACGCCGAGGAGCGGTGCGCCGTAACGCAGGCCGATCGGCGTGGCCTTGAGAAAGCCGAGCAGGTCCTTGCCGGCGCCGCCGCCGGTGACGCTCAGATCCAGCACCACTTCGCCCAGATCCGGGATATCCAGAGTGGCCGTGCTCACCTTGACCCCTTGTGCCTGCGCTGCGGTGACATCCACATGCAGGCTGTTGTTGAGGAAATCGGCAACGCCGCGCGCGTGCTCGGCCGCCGGCCAGTCGGGCAGATAGACCAGGCGCACGTCATCGGTGTCAGCGCGTGCCTCGAAACGACCGGCGAAATTGCGAAACGGCCAGTCGGCCAGGTCGCCGCGAAAGACCGCGCGAGCCGAGGTGACGTGTCCGGACTCCAGCGCACGGTCCAGAACGCTCACGCCGTGTGCCGACATGGCGTTGATCGGCCAGAACAGATGCGAGGCCGCCACTTGGGCGTGCGTCAACGCTGCATAGACATCCAGCAGCGGCGGCGAGCCATCGTCATGCAGTTCAATGGCGCCGCCCAGTTCGCCGCCATAGCCTGCGCCCTCGAACGCGAGGGCGCCGGTCTCGGCACGCCAACCCACATCGGCGCGATAGACGGCAATGTCACCGGCGAATTCGGAAAACTCCAGCGGCTGGCGGAACACCTGCGGCGCGTCTATGCCGAAAGCCGAATCCGCCGGCAGGGTGAGACTGAACGCATCGCGATCACCGCGCAGAGTTCCACTCAGGCCACTGACTCCCGGCAGCCTGTCCACGGCATGCCAGGCGACGGCGTTGAAACTCATCGCAATGTCGAAATCCTGTGCGCTGTCCACGCGCAGCGTTGCCGCGCGCAACGTGCCGACCGGGTCGGCGGCATACAGCCAGCGTCGCCAGGACTGCGCCAGTGCGTCGCTGAGCATCGCCACGCTCGCCGGTGCGGCCAGATCCACGTTGTACACGTGCAATGCATAGCCCGAAGATTCCGCGTCGGCAACGGCGTGGTAACTTTCCACATGTATATCCGCAGGCGGTGCAGCGTCGCCTTGCCGGGTAAGCGCCAGATCGGTGACATCGGCATTCCAGCCGGTTTCGGTACGCTGCCAGCGCGCGCCAAAGGCGAGGCGATCAAACCCCACATGCGGAGCGATCTGACGCCTGTCGTCCAGAGTGATCGGTGCCTGGGTTGTCAGCACGACTCCGGTCAGATCGGCCTCGGCACGTGCCTGCATCAGACGCCCAGCCCGCCACCACGACCAGAGCTGGGTACGGCCATTGCCGCGTTCGAGCATCACCCCGGCCAGCGGATAGCCGTGCAGGATCGTGGCCAGATCCAGTTGCGCGCCGCCAAGATAGGCTTCACCGCTGCGGTCGTCGCTGTTGTAGTCAAGGACAACGTCCAGCGGCGGCGATTGGGTCTGCAGGCAACGCACGCGCGCGAGCACGCGATGGTGTGCGCCGCTGTTGATCAGACGCACTTCGTCGGCGACGAGCGCGATCTTGCGATCGGCCATCGCATCGTCGATGGTCAGGTGCAGATCGCGTACGACCAGTGCGCCAAGATCGAACAACGCATTGCTCTCGTTGCCCTGGCTGCTCTTGCCGTCATCGCCGACTGCATCCAGGCCGTGCAGTTGCCAGTTGCCGGCCACGTCGCGGACGAGACCCAGGTGCAGTCCGATCAGGCGGAATTCGTTCCAGGTCTGATTGCGATGCAGCCATGAGAAGAAATTGATCTTCAGCTCGGCCTGGGGGATCACGATTGCCGGCCGGTCCGGCGTCGCCGCAGCGATATGGATATCGTGCAGCACGAGCAACGGCCCGTTCTGCTCCCAAAGACCGTCGACGCGCTCGAGCGTGACCGTCCGCTTCAGCCGCTCACTGACGAATTCGCCGACCTGCTGCGGATGGCTGGCAACCCACGGCAACGCCAGCCGGGCGATGCCGACGATCAGGGCAAATACGATGACGACAAGTGCGAACAGCGCCTGCACGAACAGGCGCGCGCGATGAAAGCGCCGGCGCGATGGCATCACGGTGCGCGAAGCCGGGACCCGAGGGTCGAGTGCCGCAGAGCAAGTGCCGCGCGCTTTTCGGCCTCAAAGCAGCACGACATCGTACTGCTCCTGCGCGTAGTGCTCCTCGGCTTGAAAACGTATGGTCTTGCCGATGAATTCCTCAAGCTCGGCGACCGCGGCGGATTCCTCGTCGAGAATGCGCGTAACGACCTTGGGGCTGGCAAGTACGAGCAGTTTCTCGGCTTCGAACTGGCGCACCGAGCGGGTGATCTCGCGGAAGATTTCGTAGGTGACGGTCTCGGCGGTCTTCATGCTGCCGCGCCCCTCGCAGGCAGGGCACGGTTCGCACAACTGGCGCTCAAGGCTTTCGACCGTGCGCTTGCGCGTCATTTCCACCAGTCCCAGATGCGACATTTCGTACACCGTGGTCTTGGCGTGGTCGCTGGCGAGCGATCGTTCCAGCAGGCGCAGGACCTGGCGCTTGTGTTCGTCGTCGGTCATGTCGATGAAATCGATGATGATGATGCCGCCAAGGTTACGCAGGCGCAGTTGACGCGCGGCTGACTGGGCCGCTTCCAGATTGGTCTTGTAGACCGTTTCCTCCAGGTTCCGATGACCCAGAAACGCGCCGGTGTTGACATCGATCGTGGTCATGGCTTCGGTCTGGTCGATCACCAGGTAGCCCCCCGACTTCAGCGGCACCTGCTTCTTGAGCGCACGCTGAATCTCGTCTTCGACGCCGTACAGGTCGAAGATCGGCCGCTCGCCGGGATAGTGCTCGATGCGATCGGCCAGATCCGGCATGAACTGCCGGGCAAAGTTCAGCGTGCGCTCGTGACACTCGTGCGAATCCACGCGGACCTTTTCCACGTCGCGCCGCATCAGGTCGCGCAACGCGCGCAGGGGCAGCGACAGATCCTCATAGACGCGCTCACCGACCCTGACGCTGGCGATGTTGTCCTGCAGCGACTGCCATAGCTTTCCCAGGTAGGCGACATCCTCGGCCAGCGCTTCCTGGGTCTGCCCCTCGGCATTGGTGCGGACGATGTAGCCAAGAGTGGCTTCGGCCGCGAGCGACTGCAGGATGTCCTTCAGGCGCGTGCGTTCGGCCTCGTCCTCGATGCGCACGGACACACCGATCACCTTCGCGTACGGCAGCAGCACCAGATAGCGCGACGGCAGCGACAGGTGGGTAGTCAGGCGCGCGCCCTTGCTGCCGATAGGGTCCTTGACCACCTGGACGATGATCTCCTGGCCCTCATGCACCATTTCGCCGATCGGCTGCGCCGTTGCCACACCGTTTTCGGCACCCTCGCTGGCCAGCGCCGGGATCGCACGCACGATGTCGGACGCGTGCAGGAAAGCGGCGCGTTCCAGTCCCACCTCGACAAACGCCGCCTGCATGCCCGGCATCACCCGGCTGACGCGGCCCTTGTAGACATTGCCCACATAACCGCGACGCAGGGCGCGCTCGACATGCACTTCCTGCAGCATGCCGTTTTCGACGACCGCCACGCGGGTTTCACGCGGGGTCACATTGATCAGGATTTCTTCGGTCACGGCAAATACTTATATGGTTGTTCTTAAGCTGTTTATAGCTGGCCGCGGCCGTGCTGTCGATGGAAAGCATCGTGGAAACCCGATCAACCGGCCGGCAAGATCGCGAATCTGTCTGCCGTGTACTTTCCCCGCGGCGGATGCCGCGAAGCTCAGCACCCAACGCCAAAGCCCTTGAGCAGGCGCAGGGTCTCGAACAGCGGCAAGCCCATGACCCCGGAATAGCTGCCGGCCAGATGCGCGACGAAGGCCGCCGCGCGTCCCTGGATACCGTAACCGCCTGCCTTGCCCAGGCCTTCGCCGCTCGCCGCGTACGCAGCGATATCCGCTTCGGACAAGGTGGCGAAGGTCACCTCGGTCAGGCTCAGGACCCGTTCCTCGCGTCCGCCGCTCACGCACCAGACGGCCGAGAGCACGCGATGCGTACGCGCGGACAGACGCCGCAGCATCTGCGCCATGTGCGCGCCATCGGCAGGTTTGCCGAAGACTTCGTCATCGAGCACCACTTCGGTATCGGCACCGAGCACGACGGCACCGGCCACGCCGGAAAGTTTCAACAAGCCCGCGCGGGCTTTCTCGCGCGCGACGCGACTGACGTAGTCCTCGGGCGATTCGCCCAGCACGCGCACTTCGGGGACGTCGACATCGACCGTGCCGAATTGCAGGCCGACCTGTTCGAGCAGTTGGTGCCGACGTGGTGATCGCGAGGCTAGGTAAAGCATTCAGCACGTCCGGAAATTCATCGCGACGATAGCATGCAAGCATCGGCCGGTGTGCTAGGCGACTCGCACTTGCCGACTCGTCTGCAATGGCTCAGCCGCGATGATACGGATGATTGCCGAGCAGGCTGACCGCACGGTAGAGCTGCTCGGCCAACACAACGCGCACGAGCGGATGCGGCAGGGTCAGCGGGCCGAGCGACCAGCGCTGGTGTGCGCGTTCCAGCACCGCCGGCGCCAGTCCGTCCGGGCCGCCGACCAGAAATGCCAGATCTGTGCCCTGCATGCGCCAGCGCTGCAGCTGCTGCGCCAGCTCTTCGCTGCTCCAGGGCTTGCCGCGTCCGTCGAGCGCAACGACATGGGCGCCTTTGGGAATTGCCGCAAGCATCGCGAGTCCTTCATCGGCGATGGCCCGCGCAGGTTCGCGCTGGCCGCGTCCCTTTGTGGAAATCTCCACAAGTTCCAGCGGCAGCTCGTGCTGCAGGCGTTTCGCATATTCATCACAGCCCGCGGTTACCCAGGCGGGCATGCGGTCGCCAACGGCAATCAGACGGGCATGCATTGAAAGGGGGTGTCGGCTCTCGGTTGTCGGTCAGACCGGCGCGCTGTTGCTCTTGCCGACAACCAACGCCCGACAACCAGCAACCATCCGCGTCACTCCGCGTTGGCGGCCAAGGGCAGGTCGTCGCCCACGGTCCACAGGCGTTCCAGACCATAGAACTCGCGGATGCGCGGCAGCATGACGTGAACGATGATGTCGCCGAGGTCGACGAGCACCCATTCGGCTTCGCGCTGGCCTTCCACGCCAAGCGGCAGCATGCCCGCCTTCTTGGCGAACTTGACCACTTCGTCGGCAAGGGATTTGACGTGGCGCGTCGACGTGCCACTGGCAATGATCAGGATATCGGCGATGCTGGTCTTGCCGCGCACATCGATTTCATGGACATCCTTGGCCTTGAGCTCGTCGAGCGCCATGAGCACCTGCTTGAGCAGGTAGTCGACCGAATCCGGCGCGGCTTTTGCGGACCGGGCCGGGCCGGCCTTTGCTGGTGCGGATTTCGCCGGCCTGGCCTTGGCGGGCTTGTCCGAAGGAGATTTGGGGCGGGATTTGGGTTTTGCGCTGGTTTTCGCTGCGGTAGCCAAAGTGACGGGATCCTCGTCGTGAACGGGCCTCGCGCGGGCGACCCGACGCGGGCGGATTTCAGTATAAGCCGATTTTCAAGACGTACCAGTGTCAGCAGCGCGAGGCGGACGCCGAACGGTGGATCGGCCCGCGAAGCGTTAGACTAGGCGGCCTCACTACGTTGCGGCACGGCCGCCATCCGCGCATGCCCAACGCCGACGCCATCCCCGAATCCATCCCCTTCCGAAAACTCGGTCTGACCGAGGCCCTGCTGGAGACGCTGGCCGAAGTCGGCTACGAGACGCCGTCGCCCATCCAGGCCGCGACGATCCCGCCGCTGCTCGCGGGCCGCGATGTCATCGGCCAGGCCCAGACCGGCACCGGCAAGACCGCGGCGTTCGCACTGCCGATCCTGTCGCGGCTGGACCTGTCGAGAACCAGGCCCCAGGCGCTGGTGCTGGCGCCAACGCGGGAGCTGGCGATCCAGGTCGCCGAGGCGTTCCAGCGTTACGCGGTGAAAATGCCCGGTTTCCATGTATTGCCGATCTACGGTGGACAGAGCTACGGCCCGCAGCTCGGCGGCCTCAAGCGCGGCGTGCATGTCGTCGTCGGCACGCCCGGGCGCGTCATCGATCACTTGAACCGCGGCTCGCTCGACCTGTCGCAGCTGACCACCCTGGTGCTCGACGAAGCGGATGAAATGCTGCGCATGGGTTTCATCGACGATGTCGAGCTGGTGCTGAAGGAAACCCCGCCGAAACGCCAGGTGGCGCTGTTTTCCGCGACGATGCCGGCGCAGATCCGGCGCATCGCGCAGACCTACCTGCGCGAGCCGGTAGAAATCGCGATCAAGAGCAAGACCACCACGGCGACGAACATCCGCCAGCGCTATTGGTACGTCAGCGGCATGCAGAAACTGGATGCGTTGACGCGCATTCTCGAGGCCGAGCCGTTCGAGGCCATGCTCGTGTTCATGCGCACCAAGCAGGCCACCGAGGAAATCGCGCAAAAACTGCAGGCGCGCGGTTTTGCGGCGGCGGCGATCAACGGCGACATGGTGCAGGCGCAGCGCGAACGCACGATCCAGCAATTGAAAGATGGCCTGCTCGACATCCTCGTCGCCACCGACGTGGCCGCGCGCGGGCTCGACGTCGACCGCATCAGCCATGTGCTGAACTTCGATATCCCGACCGACACCGAAGCCTACGTGCATCGCATCGGCCGCACCGGCCGCGCGGGCCGCAGCGGCGAAGCGATCCTGTTCGTGGCGCCGCGCGAAAAACGCATGTTGCAGGCAATCGAACGCGCCACGCGGCAACCGATCACCGAGATGCAGTTGCCCAGCGTCGAGGCCGTCAACGACCAGCGCATCACCAAATTCAAGCGCCGCATCGCCGATACGCTCGCGACCGGAGACCTCGGTCCGTTCCGCCAGTTGATCGAACAATACGAGCAGGAAAGCAATGTCCCCGCCGTGGAGATCGCGGCCGCGCTCGCGCGCCTCGTGCAGGGCAAGGAACCTTTGCTGCTGAAACCTCAGGCGCGGTTCGAGCGGACGACGGACAACGCGTACGGACATGGCGTGCGTCCATCCGGGCAAGCGCGCGAGGCGAGAGCGTTCGAGAAACCCGCGCGCGCCGAACATGCTGCACGCAAGGTCCCCCCGCCTGTCGCCGCCGAATTGCACGCGGCTCGACTTGCATCGCGCGACCACACCGAGCCTGCGTCGAAGGAGCGCGTTGCGCGTCCGCAAACGCTCCCACCGCGCCCGCACCACGACGAAGGACGGCGCGATGACGGGAAAGCCGCGCGCCCGCGGCGTGACGAACGTTCGCGAGCGACTGAAAAGGGATTCGAGACCTATCGCATCGAGGTCGGCAAGACTCACGGTGTACAACCGGGCAATATCGTCGGCGCCATCGCCAACGAAGCCGGCATCGACAGCAAGCACATCGGCAAAATTGATATCCGCGACGATCACAGCCTGATCGACCTGCCCGAAGGCATGCCGTCGGAGATCTTCCAGCACCTGAAAAAAGTCTGGGTATCCAATCAGCAATTGCGCATCACGCGTGGCACCGACAAACCCGATTTCAAGAAAACCGACCATGAAAAGATAGAATTCAAGAAGCGCAGGGTCGACAAGCCGCGCAAGCCGTTTGCGCCGAAGCCGTCGTCGTCAAAGGCTGGAGGTTTCGAAAAGCCGAAGCGACGCGATTCAGGCGAGCGAGCGAAGTAAACGGATGGTTGCCTTGATCCATATCCTCAGCCGTTCGCGCTGAGCTATCGAACCACGGACAGCGCCGCGAAAGCGTTCACCCTTCGATAGCTCAGGGCGAACGGCTACGGTTGTCGCTGACGATACGGCGCGAGCAATTCGGCATGTGCGGACAAGGCATCCGGCAGCAGCCAGCGCGGCTCGCGGCCGTTCGCCAGCAGCGTACGCACCGAGCTGGCGGAAATTTCCAGTGGCGTTACCGGCAGATCCAGTACCTTGCCGGCGGCAGATTCGCGTAATTCCTGTGCAGCGGTAGCGCGTCGCGGGGTGATCTCGGCCGCCAGTTCCCGCGGCAACGCTGCGACATGCCCCGGTCGGGTCAGTACCATGATATGGGCAAGATCAAACAACATCCGCCATTCGTGCCACGTCGTCAGTCCAGCGAAAGCATCCGTACCTAGCAGCAGGACCAGGGGCTGCAAGACAGATGTTTCGGCGCGCAATTCACGCAGCGTATCCACCGTGTAGGAGGGCCCATCGCGGCGCAACTCGCGCGTATCCAGGACCAGACGATCCTGCCCGACCAGCGCGGCTTCAAGCAGGCGCACACGCTGTCGCGCGTCCGCCACCGGCGCAGCGCGATGCGGTGGCATGTTTGCCGGCATCAGATGTACCTGCGCCCCGAGTGCCTCGGCCGCCTCCCAGGCAACGCGCAGATGACCCAGATGTACCGGATCGAAGGTGCCGCCGAGGATGGCGATGGGCTTCATGGGTCAGGACTGAGGGCCGAGACACGGCTGCCTTGTCGCAGCTTGCCATGAGCCGTCGGCTGTGCGACGCGGACCATGCAAAAAAAAATACACCATCCCGGCAACATGTTCTCTCAGCCCTCGGCCCTCAGCGCCAGTACCCGCGGCGTCGTTACTGCGGCAATCAACCGCTCAAGCTCGCGCCAGGCATCACCGTCGCCACGCCCCTTGCTGATGCGGTCGATACGTGCCGCCTGTACGAGACAGGCTTCCCAATGCGCGCGATCCGCCCGCGCCAGGGTTCTGCGATAGACGCCTTCGCGTGCCGGCCAGATGCGCTCGGTGCGAAACGCTGTAGCGATGTTCGTGCCCGCCCCTGCCAGCCGTGCGAGGGTCTGCAACTGATTCAGGATCCAGCCCATCAGGGCGGGAACCTGTTCCCCTTCGGCGCGCAAGCCGCCGAGAATGCGCAACGCGCGCGCCGCGTCGCCAGCCAGCATCGCATCGGCGAGCTTGAACACGTCGAAGCGCGCACTGTCGGCGACGAGATCTTCCAGCGTTTGCGCATCGAGCGGCGCGGCGCCGTGCAGCAACGCGAGCTTGTCGATTTCCTGGGCCGCGGCAAGCGAATTGCCCTCGACGCGCTCAGCCAGGGCCTCGACTGCGGCGCCATCCGGTTTCAGGCCGCGGCTGGCCATGCGTTCGCCGATCCAGCGCAGCAACTCGTCCGGCTTGAGCGGCCATACCGGGGTGAACGATCCGACCTTTTCCACCGCGGCGACCCACGCAGTTTCGTGTGCCTTGCTCCACTGGGTGCACGTGATCAGCAGAATCGTGTCCGCCGGTGGCTGCGCACAGTATTCGATCAGGACCGCCGCGCCTTCCTTACCCGGCTTGCCGCCGGGAAGGCGCAGATCGATCGTGCGGCGTGTGGCAAACAACGACATCGATGCGGCAGCCATCGCCAGCGCATTCCAGTCGAAGTGCTGGTCGACATCGAGGACTTCGCGCTCGGCGTAACCAAGCTCCCGCGTCCGCGCCCGCAGCGCGTCGGCCGCCTCGAGCAGCAGCAGGTGTTCCTCGCCGGCAAGAAGATAGACCGGCTTCAGATCCGGACCGGTCAGGTGTTTGCGCAATTGGGCGAGGCTGGTCGGCATTCCGGTTGGCGGCTACGCCCCGCGCTTGCGCTCCGCTGCTTCGATCTTGCGCAGCAGCGCCTGCACCATGTCGCGCTCCATTTCCTTCTTGATCTCGTCCTGCTCGGCGCTGGTACCGATCGCCTGGGTTTGATCGAACGTGAACTCGCGCGAATGTTCGATCACTTCCCTCGGCATCAGCGTCTTGCCATTGGCATCGGTAATCTGCATTTCGACGTGATAGACCATGGAGAATTCATTGACGTAGGCGTTGGAACCCACCGAACGCACGATCGGCGCGAGCGAGATGGCCGGAATGTCGATCTCCGCGATGCCGTCGCCTGCTGCATTTTCCACTTTTGCCCCGGACCGCACGAGGGCGGCCTGCAGATCATGGACGAGCGGGCTGTACGGGTCGGCGATCTGCACATGCACGCGCTGCATGCCTGGCGGCAACTGCACCTCGCCGCGCATGTGAAAACCGCAGGCCGGCAACACACAGATCGCGGCAAGCATCGGGGCATAGCGGAAAATTTTCATGTTCTGGTTCCGGTGAGAATGGGATGTCGGGCGCGCATCAGATCATACGGCGCGCGCCAGCCGGGCAGCGCACGGATGCGTCCAAGCCATGCCTGCACGGCAGGCCAGCTATCCAGGTTGATGCGCGCCTGATCCGCCCAGAACATGTAGCCGCAAGCCGAGATGTCGGCGATCGTGGGGCCGCTGGAGACGAGAAAATCCGTACAGTACAGGTGGTTCTGCAACGTATCCAGGTCGACCTGCGTGCGCTCGGCAAACCAGGCCTCCACGGCAGGATTGGCCGCGGTGAAACTGCGCGAGAACCGCAGGTGCGGCAGGCTCATCGCAAGGCGGTTGCCCTCCCACGACAGCCATTCGCGCACGCGAACCTTTTCGGCCTCGGTGCGACCGTCGAACCGACCGTAGCGCCGCGCCAGCGTGTCGAGAATCGCATTTGACTGGCACACCGCCAGGCCGTCGTCGAAGACCAGCACCGGTACTTCGCCGAACAGCGAGGCGTTGCGGAAATCCTCGCTGCGCAATTCGCGCAAGCGGTTCAGATCGACAGGCCGCTGTTCAAAATCGACGCCCATCAAGGTAAGTGCCAGGGCCACCTTGTAGCAGTGGCCGGATTCGTGATGACAGTACAGGATCGGCATGTCGGATCACGCCGATGCGATGACGATATTGACGATTTTTCCGGGCACCACAACGATCTTCTTCACGGCATTCCCCCCCAGGGACTTCATTACGGCCGGATCGGCCAATGCGGCTTTTTCCACTTGTTCACGCGATGCCCCCGCCGCAACTTGTATCTGGCCGCGCAGTTTCCCGTTGACCTGCACGGCCAGGGTGACGGCGTCCCTGGTCAGCGCCGCCGGATCGGCCTTGGGCCAGGACTGCGCAATGATCGGATCAGGATGCCCCAGGTCATGCCAGAGCGCGTGGCAGATGTGCGGCGTAATCGGATTGAGCAGCAGCACAATCGTCTCGAACACCTCGTGGCGTACGGCACGGCCCTGATCGGACATGTCATCGAATTTGCCCGCAGCATTCAGCAGTTCCATCAGCGCGGCAATCGCTGTGTTGAAGGAATAGCGGCGGCCGAAATCATCGGAGACTTTCGCGATTGCCTCGTGGGTCTGCCGGCGCAGCGATTTCTGCGCCGTGTCCAGCGCGGCGGGGTCGACATGCGGATGATCCGGCTGGGCGGTGTGCGCGTGCACGTCGCGCCACAGCCGGCGCAGGAAGCGTGCCATGCCTTCCACGCCGGCCTCGCGCCATTCCAGCGAATGTTCCGGCGGCGCAGCGAACATCGAGAACAGACGCACGGTGTCGGCGCCAAACTTTGCGACCATCGTCTGCGGATCGACGCCGTTGTTCTTCGACTTCGCCATCTTCTCGATGCCGCCGATCTGCACGGGCAGACCATCGGACTTGAACACCGCGCCGACGATGCGTGCACGCTCGTCGCGCTGCACCTCGACGTCTTCCGGATTGATCCAGTCGCGGTGGCCTTCCGCATTTTCGCGATAGTAGGTCTCGGCGACCACCATGCCCTGGCACAGCAGATTGGTGGCTGGCTCGTCGGATTTCACCAGGCCTTCGTCGCGCAGCAGCTTGTGGTAAAAGCGAAAATACAACAAGTGTAAAATGGCGTGTTCTATACCGCCGATATACTGATCCACGGGCAGCCAGTAGTTTGCGCGCGCATCGATCATGTCCTTCGCGCCGGGACTGGTGTAGCGGGCGTAGTACCAACTCGACTCCATGAAGGTATCGAAGGTATCGGTCTCGCGTTCGGCGGGGCCGCGGCATTGCGGGCAGGTGCACTGCCGCCACGCCGGATCGGCCTTGATCGGCGACTGCACGCCCATGAACTTCACGTCCTCGGGGAGCACGACCGGCAATTGGTCCTCCGGCACCGGCACGGCACCGCACCCGGCGCAGTAGATGATCGGAATCGGGCAGCCCCAATAGCGCTGACGCGATACGCCCCAGTCGCGCAGACGGTAATTGACCCGACGCGCGCCGCGGCCTTCGCGCTCGAGGCGTACGGCCAGCGCTTCGAACGCGCCGCGATAATCCAGGCCATCGTATTCACCCGAATTGACCAGGACGCCGTAATCGGTAAACGCGCCGTCTTCGATGATCGCGCGCTCGAACTCGGCCAGCACATCGAGCGCCGCAGGCACTTCATACACATCCAGAGGCCGGCTTTCTCCCAGTGCCGCCGTCATCGGATCGGCATTGCTGGCGACGTCACGGCCTATTTCCCTGATGGCGTCGCGCACTGCGTCGCTGACGATCACCATCTTGATCAGCAGATCGTACTTCGTCGCGAATTCCCAGTCGCGCTGATCGTGCCCGGGCACCGCCATGACGGCGCCGGTGCCATAGCTCATCAGGACGAAATTCGCGATCCACACCGGCAGTCTTTCGCCGCTGATCGGATGCACGGCATGAAAACCGGTTTCGACGCCTTTCTTTTCCTGCGTTTCGACATCGGCTTCGGCCGTGCCGCCATGCCGGCATTCCTCGATGAACTCGCCGATTTGTGGATTTGCGGACGCCGCCAGCCGGGCCAGCGGATGTTCGGCGGCAATGGAAAGAAACGTCACTCCCATCAAGGTGTCCGGCCGGGTCGTGAACACGGTCAGCGGCTGCGCCTGGCCTTCGACCGCGAACTGGATTTCCAGACCTTCGGAACGTCCGATCCAGTTGCGTTGCATGGTCTTGACCGAATCCGGCCAGCCTGGCAGCTTGTCCAGGCCGTGGAGCAATTCCTCGGCGTAGGCAGTGATCTTGAGGAACCATTGCGGGATCTCGCGCTTCTCCACCACCGCACCGGAGCGCCAGCCGCGACCATCGATCACCTGTTCGTTGGCAAGCACGGTCTGGTCGACGGGGTCCCAGTTGACCACGGAATTCTTTCGGTATACCAATCCCTTTCTATACAGACGCACGAACATGCGTTGCTCGTGCACATAGTAGTCGGGCCTGCACGTGGCGAATTCCCGCGACCAGTCGATCGCATACCCAAGCGACTTGAACTGCGCGCGCATGTGCTCGATATTGGCGTAGGTCCATTTTGCCGGTGCCGTATTATTCTTGATTGCCGCGTTCTCCGCCGGCAGGCCGAACGCGTCCCAGGCCATTGGCTGCAGCACGTTCTTGCCCAGCATGCGCTGGTAGCGGCTGATCACGTCGCCGATCGTGTAGTTGCGCACATGGCCCATGTGCAGCGCACCGGAAGGGTACGGCAGCATCGACAGGCAGAAAAATTTCGGCTTCGAAGCGTCCTCGACAACCTCGAACGCGCGCGTGTCGTTCCAGGATTTCTGCGCGGCGGCTTCGACAGCCTGCGCGTCATAGGCTCCGGGAACCGCGGCATCGGAGATTGCTTGATCTGAGCTGGGCATCGCGGTCTGGCTTGTCATCCCGCCAGCGTAACGCAGCGCAGCAAAAGAGAAAAGAACGGATGTCGGATTCGCGCTGCTTACCGGCGGTGTTATTCCGCTTGCGCTGGCGGACACGCCGGATTTCCGGCCGCCACACCGCGTACAGCAAAGGCCATGCTTTCGGCAATTGCCTCCAGCGCACGCTGGTGGCCGAGTGCAAGGGCCGGATAACCCGGTTCGACCGTCCGCGACACGCGGCTGCCGCAGCTCAGGACACGGTCGCCTTGAGCGCCCGCAACGGTCCAGTCCGCTTCGATCAAGGCGTATTTCCCAGGCACCGATTCGAACCTCCGCACTTGCATCCGGATGCGATATACCGGCACCCCGGCGTGGTCGGTCCCATCGTCCGCCTCGCGTGCGCCGAGCCGCTGGGTGAGTTCATCAGCCAGCACTGCGCGCAGCTCGTCGGCGAGCGGCACCGCCCAGCGCTCGTTGTCCAGGAGCGCCACCTGTCCTGGTCCGGTGCGAATAAGCCAGGACGCCTGATCTACTTCCGCCGGCACGACGACAGGCTCGAAATCGATCGCAAAACCCGCCGGCGGCACCGCTGGCGCCTGCACCTGCACCGGTGGCAACAAAGTATAAAAATGCGTGGGCGCCGATGCACAGGAGGCAAGGAGCACGGCGATTGCAGGCGTCAACAGGCGCAATAGCGGGCGCAGCATCAGTGGTCTCCCGAAGCAGGCGCATCGGCGGCTTTGCCGCGCAGCAACGCTTCCGGATGGCGTTGCAGGTAATCGGCAAGGCTGTGCAGCGACTGCGCGGCGCGGCGCAATTCCTCCAGCGTGCCGGTCATGCCGTGCCCGAGCGGCGAGTCCGAAGCCAGGGTGTGGTTGGCCGTATCCAAAGCGCGCTGCGCGGCAGCCAGCATCTGCTTTGCTTCCGGTGCGAGTTCGGTGTCGAGCTGGCGCATCAGCGCATTGGTGCCGTGCAAGGTGTCGCGCAGATTGATGCCGATTTCGTCCAAGGGCACTTTGTCGAGCTTGGCCAGGATATCGGTGACCTGCTGCTGGATTTCTTCCAGGCTGCCTGGTGCCGTCGGAATTTCCAGTGGCTTGGCCGCCGGATCGAACTTGACCGGTTTGGCGTGAGGCACCAGCGCCAGCGCGATGTAAAGCTGCTGGGTGATCAGATTGCCGAGCTTGGCCTGCGCACGGAAACCGTGATCGACCAGCGACTGGAACACGGCCCCGATGTCGACCTTGTTCTCCCCTGCCTGGGTGAAGCGCTCGTTGATGCGACCCAGGCGCTTGGGATAGATCGTCGCCGTCACATTGGCCGGAAATGTCTGCGTGCCGGCTTCGTAGTCCAGCTCGATGGAAGTGACGGCGCCGATCACGATGCCACGGAAATCGATTGGGGCGCCGACAGTGAGGCCGCGCAAGGTCTCGTCGAAACGCATGCGGATATCGACTGCCGGACCATCGGGCGGCTTGAGCGCATCGCCCATGTCGCGATAAAGATTGAATGTCGAGTTTTCGGCGACCTCCCGCGTATCGGCGGTATTGGTCGATTGAAACGCCACGCCTCCGGCGATGACGGTGGCGAGCGATTCGGTGTTGAGTTTGAGTCCGGACGCATTGAGCGCCAGGTCGATGCCACTGGCATTCCAGAAGTGGGCCGAATCGGTGACGTAGCGGTCAAACGGCGCGTCGATGAACAACTGCATGGTCACGGCATTCCCATCGTCGTTGAGCTTGTAGCCGGTGATGCGGCCGACGCGCTCGCGCCGGTAGTACACCGGCGAACCTATGTCGAGCGAGCCCAGGTCGTCGCTGCGCAGCGTGAAGCTGCGTCCCTGGTTGCCGTGCAGCACGGGCGGTGGCGTTTCCAGGCCGCTGAATTGCGTTTGCTCTTCCTTCGAAGTGCCGGCATCGGCGCCGATATAGGCACCGGAAAACAGCGTGCCCAGGCCGGAGACGCCGCCAAACCCGACCCGTGGTCGCACTACCCAGTAGCGGGCGTCGCGCACGGCGAACCCATGCGAATGCCGATCCAGCTCGACATTCACGATCACGCGTGAATTGTCTTCGCTGAGTGCCACGCCACCGACGCGACCGATCACTACCTCCTTGTAACGTACTTCGGTCTTGCCCGCGTCGATGCCTTCGGCGCTCTGGAACGTGATCTTTATTTTTTGCCCGACGGAGCGATAGCTGCTGACCAGCACCCCGGCGCCGACAATGGCCGCCACCAAGGGCACCAGCCATATCAGCGAAGGCGCAAAACGCCCGCGCTGCACGAAGGTCGGTTGCGGCAGGTCATGCAGCGGATCGGCCGACCCGTCATTCTCGGGAAGCATATCAGCCATGGCGTTCTTGGGCATCCCAGATCAGGCGTGGATCGAAGCTGGCCGAGGCCAGCATGGTCAACACTACTACCGCGCCGAATGCAACGATGCCGGGGCCGGGAAGCACCTCTGCCAGGTTGCCGAAATCGACCAGGGCCACGAGCAACGCGACGACAAAAACATCGAGCATCGACCAGTGCCCGACGGCTTCGATCATGCGGTACAGAGTAGCGCATTGGCGTGGGCGCCACGGCGTTTTCTGCCGCGCGCTCAGGGCGAGCAGCGACAGTCCGATCATCTTCAGGATCGGCACCACCACGCTGGCCACGAATACGATCAGGGCCAGATCCCACGATCCGGTATTCCACAATTCCACTATTCCACCCAGGATGGTATGCGTCTCCCGGCCCGCGAACAGGGCCCCGGTGTGCATGACCGGCAGCACATTGGCCGGGACGTACAGGATCACCGAGGCAATCAGCAGCGCCCAGGTCCGGCCGATGCTGTCGGGTTTGCGCACATGCAGGCGTGCCCCGCAACGCGGGCAGCCGTGCGCTGCCCTGTCGTGCGCGCCGCGGCAAAGCAAGCCGCAGGCGGTGCAGGCGACAAGATGCAAATCGCGGGCGCGCACAATGCCAGTCATGCCTGATTTGCCCTCATGTCTTGATTTTCCGTGGCGATATCCCACAGGTGCGAATGATCGAACGAGGCCACCAGGGTGATCAGGCCAGTCAGCGCGGCGAACGACCACAGCCCCATGCCGGGCGTGATCCGCGCCATGCTGGCAAGCTTCACCATCGCGACGAAGATTCCGAGCAGGAACACTTCTGGCATGCTCCAGTCGCGGGCGAAACGCAGAATGCGCATGGCGGCGCCGAAGCCGGGCGGTCGCCGCTTCCGCGCAAGCGGCCACAGCACATACGCTGCCGCGAGCAATTCGACCAACGGGAAGAAAAACAGCGTGAGCGCCGTGAGCACGGCAATGGGCGCGATGCCGTCCTGCCAGCTTGCGATGATCGCGCCCCACAGGGTACTCCCGCCGTGCGCGCCACGAACCTCGATGCGGACGATCGGATATACGTTGGCGAGAACGAACGCGATCAGTCCGGCGACGGTCAACGCCAGCATGCCGTTCACGTCAAGGCGCTGCATGCGTTCCAGCACGCCGCCGCAACGTGTGCAACGCGCGAGCATGCCGCTCCGGAACGCCGGCTTGCGGTATACCGAGTCGCAGTGATCGCAGACCATGACGGCCTGGTTGGTCGTTGCCAAAACGGCGCCCTCGTCGATCGGCCGGTCACCACACTGCCGGGTCATTGCTGAAGTAAGCCGGAACGCCGGTTCGACGCGTAACCCAGCTTATGGCATAGGTGAACCTGTTTCCACGGCGTACCATGCTTGCTCCACATCCGGGGAGTACTCACCAATGCGTTCGATGCTCACGCGTTCCGTCACGATCGCCGCAGCCACTGCCGCAACGATTGCAACAATTTCAACGTTTCCCGGCCACGCCGCCGAGCCCGCCGCGCCGAACGCCGTGCCGATCGCGCTGCATTGCCCGCGCCTGATCGACACCGATGCCGGCAAACTCCTCGGCGAATCCACGATCGTGATCGACGGCAAACGCATTCGCGAAGTTCGCTCCGGGCACGCCAAGGTGGAGGGCGCGCAGGACATCGAACTGAAGGACGTCACTTGCCTGCCCGGCTTGATCGACAGCCATACACACCTTACCGACCAGACGAGCCCAACGGCCTACAACGACCAGTTTCGCTGGAATGCCGCCGATTACGCGATCCGCAGCACGGTCTATGCGCGGCGCACGCTCGACGCCGGCTTCACCACGGTGCGCAATGTCGGCGATTCCGACTACAACTCGGTGGCGCTGCGCAATGCAATCAACGCCGGCGTGGTGCCGGGCCCGCGCATCTTCACTGCCGGCACCGCGATCGGGTCGACTGGGGGTCACGCCGATCCTACCAATGGTTACCGGCAGGATCTGGCCGGTGACGCCGGCGCAAAGGACGGCATGATCAACTCGCCCGAGGACGCATGGAAGGCGATCCGCGAGCATTACAAGAATGGCGCCGACCTGATCAAGATCATGCCGTCCGGCGGCGTACTGGATGAAAGCTCGAGCGTCGACAACGCGCAATTGACGATTGCGGAAATCCAGGCTGTCGTCGCCGCAGCCCACGACTACGGCTTCACCGTCGCTGCACATGCGCATGGCGCCGAGGCGATCCGCCGTGCGGTGATCGGCGGCGTGGATTCGATCGAGCACGGCACCTTCATGAACGACGATGACATGAAGCTGATGAAGGAGCACGGCACCTGGTATGTGCCGACGATCATCGCCGGCAAGTTCGTCCAGGAAAAGGCCGAGATTCCCGGCTACTACCCGGCGCAGGTCGCGGCAAAGGCGAGAATGGTCGGCCCGATCATCCAGGCCACTGCCGGCAGGGCCTACAAGGCCGGCGTGAAGATCGCGTTCGGCACCGACGCGGCCGTGTATCCGCACGGTCAGAACGCGAAGGAATTCCAGTACATGGTCGAAGCCGGCATGCCGCCGATGTTCACGATCCAGGCCGCGACCACGCACGCGGCCCAACTGCTGAAACACGACAAGGACATCGGCAGCATCGCCGCCGGCAAGTTCGCCGACGTCATCGCCGTTCCCGGCAATCCGCTCGACGACATCAGCCTGATGCAGAAAGTGGGTTTCGTGATGAAGGAAGGCCAGGTATTCAAAGCGGACGGCAAGGAGCAGACGCCGCTGGCGCAAATCGACGCGCCGGCCACGACCGCCCGCGGCGAGGAATTGCAGGGTTACTGATCCCCGCGGCTCGCGCCCCCATCGCAACAATGTCAGTGACTCACGCCACATGACGTAACCCCGGAAGACGAGGCGTCTTCCGGGGATTTGTAATGACCAAGGCGAAACTGAAGGCAATTGCTCTGGCCAGCACGTTGGGCGTGCTTTGCGCCTGTTCCAAATCCGCACCGAATGCCGCCGACGCGACGGCCGCTCAAGCTGCCGCCACCAAACCGGTTGTGCAGCCAGGCAGCGCCTGCGACCGCAAACTGGTTACCGCGCAGGCTGTTGCCGGCATCCTCGCTGCGCCGATTACCGGAACCAAGAATATTCCCGGCGACCCGCAAAGTTGCGAATTCCTCGCCGCAGGCTTCTCGTCTGTGACGATCAGCGTGCGGCCCGGGCACGGCAAAGCCGCGGTCGGCGCCTACACCTCGGGGAAGATGAACGACTATGAGAAAAGCGAGCCGCTGGCCGGAGTTGGCGATGAGGCCGTGCGCAGCCTGGAACTCAATCGCGTCGTTGCACGCAAGGGCGATCTGCTTTGCGAAATCACCGGTCCCGGCATGGCCAAGGCAGCGGGCGATCCGGTGACGCTGAAACTCGGCGCACTCTGCAACAGCATTTTCGCTGCGGAATGAAACCGTGTCAGTAGCCGGCACCGGATGACGTAACTCACGACATAGCGCCGTCATTTCGATGGCGATGCCGAGGTGAGCCATGCGGTCTGCACTTGACGGTCGTGCGTCTTTTCGATCTTTGCCTGGCAGCTGCCGGGCGCTGGCGGCAATCGCGGTGCTGGGGGCGTCCTGTGCTGGCGCGCAAAGCATCGACGCCTTCAATCCACTGCCGAACGTGCCGCCGACGACGCTGGCCGTGCAGGCCAACGGCAAAATCGTGCTTGCGGGTAGTTTTCTCGATGTCGGCGTCAATCCGCGCGAACGCATCGCCAGACTCAACAGTGACGGCTCGCTGGATGCATCGTTCCAGGATCCCGAGGTCGATGGCGAAATCAAGACGGTTGCCGTGCAGGCCGACGGGAAGATCGTCATCGGCGGAAATTTCGACGCACTCGGAACGACAGCGCGCCACTACCTCGCGCGCCTGAATGCCGACGGTTCGATCGACACCACGTTCGCCGACCCCGGTCTCAACGATACAGTCTGGGCGATCGCGGTACAGGCGGCCGACGGCAGGATCCTCGTGGCCGGCGATTTCACCCTGGCAACGACGAGCGTGTCGCGCCGGGGCGCGGCCCGCTTCAACGTCAATGGCACGCTGGATACCAGTTTCGCCGATCCCCAATTCGATCCGACCCTGGGCTTTTCGCCGGTGCGTTGCATCGCCTTGCAGGCCGACGGCCACGTCCTGGTCGGCGGCGCCTTTACCCACGTGGGCACGACGTCGCAGTTCTACTTTGCGCGATTTTCCAGCAGCGGTGTGTTCGATCCGACGTTCCCGGTCGGCAACGAACCGCAAGTCGCCGCAATTGCCGTGGCTCCGGATGGATCGATCTTCGTAGACGATCCGGGCACGGGAGAAATACGCAAATATTCCGCAACGGGCGTAGTCGATGCCAGCTACACGCCGGCAGTGACGGATGGGGAGATCAACAGCATGTTCCTGCAGCCCAATGGCAAGATCGTCATCGGCGGGACTTTCGATCAGGTCGGCGTCGATGCACACCACGCACTGGCACGGTTGAATGCGAACGGCTCACTCGATACAACATTTGCCGATCTGAATTTCAGCTTCGATGCAGGCAACCCCGACGGCTTCATCTACGGCATCGCCGCGCAGACCGACGGCGGGATAATCGCCATTGGCAACTTCACCCTGGCGAACAGCCAGGCGCGCCAATACGTCGCCCGCGTCGCCACCGGCGATGCCGTAGTCAGCACGTTCACCGGGCAGGCTTCCGGCAGCAACACGATCGTCACCTGGACTCGCAGTGGCGATGGACCTGAACTGGCACAGCCGCCGACGTTGCTGCATTCCACCGACGGTGTGATTTTCAGCGCAATGGGCGCAATGACGCGCATCGCCTCCGGCTGGCAGGAAACCGTTGCCTACAGTTTCAACGGCGCTCCGTTTTATCTGCAGGCAACCGGCTTCACTTCCGCAGGCGCCGGCAACGGTTCGCCCGGGTTGGTGGACAGTCCGGTTTATTCCAACGACCGTATATTTGCCAATGGCTTCGAGTAAGTCTGGATGTCCGCGACCCGCGCCAAACGACGCAACCTGAAATGGCACAGGCAACAACGGCGGCGGTCGGCCGCTAGGAGGACGCATGAAACGCAGCCTGGCATCGGCGTTGTTCGCAGGACTGACGGTACTGGCCAGCGCGCAAGTAGTCGATCCGGCCCTCGCGCAATCCAGCGGCGGCCCGTATGGCATGGACTCGGTCGTCATCACCGCCGGCGGCGGCACGCTCGGCGGCGGTGCATTCCAGTTGCGCGGCAGCTTCGGTCAGGCCACAACCAGCACCTTGTCCTCTTCCGGCTATCGCATTTACGACGGCTTATGGGGCCCGGACGATGATATTTTCCACAACAGTTTCGAGTATCACTGAGGGAGGCTACGCCATGTACAAGTTTATTTGTGTATTTGTAGCATCGGCATTGATCGCCGGCATCGCCTCGGCCACAGCGTTGGGCACGGCCTTCACCTACCAAGGCCAGTTGAGCAACGGCGGATCGCCCGCGAACGGCAACTTCGATCTGGAGTTCGCTTTGTATACGGTTGCGACCGGCGGCACCGCCGCCGACACGGTGGATGTTTCCGGCGTCGCGGTCAGCGAGGGCCTGGTGAATGCCGCGGTCGATTTCACCGATATTCCGTTCAACGGCCAGGCGCTATGGGTGGAAGTGCGCGTACGTCCGGGCGGAACGACCGGCGCTTATACAACATTGAGTCCGCGTCAGATACTCACGGCTGCGCCGTATGCGCTGTTTGCGCTCAGCGGCAATCCGGGACCGACGGGCGCCACCGGCGCGCAAGGTCCGACAGGCCCTGCGGGCGCAATGGGTCCGCCAGGTCCTGCCGGCCCGGCGATCGCATTGCCGTATACACAGACCATCAGCAGCGGCAGTCCCGGATTCGCCGTCATCAATACCGGCGATGGTCTCAACGGTATTACCAGCAGCGCTGGCAGCTCCGGCGTGTACGGCAACAACACCGGAGGCGGCAAAGGCGTGTTCGGCGCCAGCGCAAGCGGACACGGAGTCGAGGGCGGGTCGACAAGCGGCGATGGCGTGGCCGGCATAAGCAGCGCCGGCAGCGGCGTGTACGGAACGACGGCAGGCACCAGCGGCCAATCCGGTGCGGCTGGCGTCTGGGGCGACAGCAACGGTTACTACGGCGTCTGGGGTACCAGTGTTGCCGGCGACGGTGTGCACGGCAACAGCTCCAGCAGTACCGGCGCGTTCGGCGCCAGTAACTCGGGCGCCGGTGTGTGGGGCGAAAGTGCCGGCTACGACGCGGTGCACGGCCATACCAGCAATCCGAACGGCAACACGAGCGGCGTGGCCGGGTTCGGCGACGGCAGCAACAACGGCACCTTCGGCATCAGCGGCAGCGGCAGCGGCGTGGCCGGCTTCAGCAGCAGCGGCAACGGGGTGTTCGGTCACAGCAACACCGGCTACGGGATGGAAACAGACGGTTCAGCGCAGCAGGCGCGCAGCCAGGGCGGGTGGGCCAAAGCAATGGCGCACGTCGGCTTCAACGGTGCGGCGTACGCCATTACTCGCTGCTTCAACTCGCAGATCGATGCATTGTCTTCCACCATCCCGCCATGCGGAATGGTGTTGCATGAACCAGCAACCGGCTTCGTCCAGGTCGACTTCGGCTTTGAAGTCGATGACCGATTTGTCACGGCCAATGTTTCCAACGGTGGCGTAACCACAGGTACGTGCACGACCGCAGAGGGTTGCACGGGATTCGGCGCTACGACATCGTTTGCGACAATCCAGATGTATGCCCCGGCATCCGGCAACTATGTCGATGAGCCATTTACCGTGATCGTATATTGAGATGCCCAGCAACAAAACGATAACCCGGGATATGGCTCCGGATACAAAATCGCAGGGTTTCCCGGCCTGTTCTTGGCGCCGGTCGCGCTGATCTTGGCCGCTGGCCTGCGCGCACCCGGTTCGATGCCGCGCCGAGCAGTGGAAATGGATTTTGCTCGCGGGCCGGCGCACCGGGTCTCCCGGCAACATGGAATGTCAGCGAGCTGTACCGATTGACGTAACCCCTCATGCTACCGCCATGAATAGTGTCCGCACCGAGGTGGATCATGCGTTTTCGGCTTCAAATTCCATGCTGTCTCTTTGCAATCTGTGGCGCGCTGCTGATTCCGTCACCGGCGGCTGCGCAGAACACGTATGTCTGGACCGGCGCTACGTCCAGCAACTGGAATACCGCCGGCAACTGGAATCCGAACGGCGTGCCTGGCGGCAATCCGGAAGACATCGCGGACTTCAACACCGCCGCGTGCACAGCGGTAACTTTTTCACAGAGCGTCGAGCTTGAAGCCGTTTCCTTCGGCTACGGTCCGGCATGCGGCTTTCAAATCCCGCTCAGCACGCTGCTGCATCTGCACGACGGCATCCTCAACCTCTCGACCACGACGAGCAACACTTTCACCATCGACACGGGTGGCATGCTGTGGTTGGACCAGAGCGGCGACGACGCCAACAGCAAGATCGTCAACAACGGCGCTGTCTACTTCACCGGCGCCAGTTCGGCCGGCACGGCACAAATCACCAACAACGCTGGCGCTACGATCTATTTCGCGGACTCGAGCACGGCCGCAAACGCGGTGATCTACAACGGCGCGACCGTGGATTATTCGTACATGACCGCACCATCGACGCTGGGATCGATCGCCGACGGCATCGCCGGCGCGAAAATCTTCCTCGGCGGCCAGACGCTTTCGATCGGCAGCCTCAACTACACGCAGACGATAGACGGGTCGATCGCCGATGGCGGCTCCAACGGCGGCAGCGGCGGCGCGCTGACCAAAGTGGGAACCGGCTTTCTGCAACTGACCGGAAACGACACCTACACCGGCGACACCACGGTGCAGCAGGGGCTGCTCGAAGTCGACGGCAACCTGGCCAGCCCGGAAGTCATCGTCGAAACCGGCGCAACCCTGGCCGGTGCCGGCACGCTTGCCGGCACCTTGGCCGCACAGGCCGGTTCGAGCATCATCCCGGGAGATGTATACAACCCGAGCGCGTCGCCGCCGAACACGACACTCACTGCCGGCCGATTGCTCTGCGCATCGAGCCCGACCGTCGAAACCCGCATCGGCAATGTCGGCAGCGCAACCCGTGGTGACTACCTGTCTCTGAACTCGCCGTTGCAGAGCGGTTTCTGTCCGCATCTGCACTTCAGCTTCCTCAGCGCCGGCCTGCCACTGACAGTCGGAGACTCCTACCTGCTCATACTTATTCAGGGAAGCACCGACTACACCGCCGGCAACGTCGATTTCGACTTCAACAATTTTCCGAGCTACCGCCAGGCGAACGGCACGATTGTGATCGCCAACCTGGTCTCCGTTTCGGCGATTTACCTGCACCTTGCCGATCTCGGCGACGAGATTTTCGCCAATGACTTCGACTGACCCGCGCAATTCCGCGATGCGAACCACGCTTGGCGCCGGCTAGTTGCGCCGCGCGCTAAGGCAGGCGGATGTCGGGCAGCGACTGGCCTGTGCGTTCGTCGAGCGAATTCCGCGGGGCGGCAAATATGGCTCTGCATCCGTCAGCGCGCGCCTTCGGCATGCTGCCAATCGATCGCGTGCGCGTAGTAGCGCACCTGATGCCCCGACCATGCCGCCGGGTGCCCGGCAAAGCCTTGCTCGAGCGATGTGCTGGTGTAGTTGACGCTGCCGGCCTGAATGATCTGCGGGCCTTCATCGGCAAGCGCGTGCCGACTTTTCGTGCTCGGGCGCACGATGGCGATATGCCCCGGCTTGTCGTCGTGATGATTGCGATACGCAGCCACGACCAGGTCGCCGCGATTGGCATGGAGCTGAGCCTGTTCGCCGTCCGGCAGGCTGCTCCAGCCATGCGCCATGCCTTCTGCACCCAGCCAGTCGTATTGCGCATTGGCGAGCAGGATCTGGCCATGGTCGGGCGGCCGCAAGATGTATACATGCAGAAGCTTGGCCACGCTGGCGACGAAAGCGCTGCAATGCGTGTGCCTGCCCTCGGTCCGCTCAGGCTTGCCATCGGGTACGCCGGTTTCCCAGTTGACGTGTTTTCCCGCCGGCCAATGCTGCTCGACATGCATGGAGTCCAGCACCACGACCAGGCGCCCGGCGTCGGCCGATATCGGCTCGGCAGCGACGAGAGGCTGCGTCCACGCAAGCTGTGCAAACAAGACCGCCACCCAGACCTTCATGCACATTCCCTCGATTCAATGTTCCGCACGATGGCGCTCATGGCATTCAGCAACGACATCATTTCGAACGCGCGGCCGGTTCCAATAATCTGCGCGCGGTCGGATACAGGTCAATCTCGATCGCAGGCAGCCTGCGCAAGTGATCGCGCGCAGCGTTTTTCATCGCAACGCCTTCTTCGCTGCGATGGTCCGCGACGAGGCAATCGCCAAGCAGCAACCGGGCCTCCAACTGCCAATACTGATCGGCGGATGTCCCTGCTGCACCGAGTTCTGCCATAGCCTGGTCGATCAGCGGCTGTGCTTCCGCGCAACGCTTCGCGCCGACCAGAATATCGGCAAGGGGGATCTGCCACCGGTAAGCCGTGAATTCGTGCTCGGCTGCGAGCTGCTCGCCCATGCGCAGTGCCGCGCGGAAATCGGCTTCCGCAGCGTGCGCATCACCGTGGAATTCCTCGGCCAGTGCCAGCAGACGCAGCGTTAGAGCGACGTTGATGGAGTTGGCGCCCTCGGTTTTTTTCTGCAGTTCCAGCGCGCGACGCGCGTACATCAGCGCTTCGTCGATCTTGCCTTCCTGTTCCAGCGTCGAAGCGAGATTGTCGCAGTCCACCGCAAGGGTTCCCTGACCGTTGTCCTCATGGGTTCGCGCAAGGACGTCGCGTTGCAGTTTTTCGGCTTCGCTGGATTGCGCAGAATGCAGCAGGATGAAGGACAGGTTGTTCTCCGCCGTGAGCGTGTTGGGATGATCCGCACCCAGCGTCTGCGAGAAGCGATTGAACGCCTCGCGTGCAAACGGCAGGGCGCCGGCGAAATCGCGGTGCATCGAATGCAGGATCGCGAGCATGTTCAGGCTTTCGCTGATCTTGGGATGATCCGCGGCCAGTGTGCGACGAAAGATCGACAGCGCATCCGTGGCGAGCTTCTCGGAGTCTTCAAAACGACTTTGCGTTCCATAGACTCCTGCCAGTGCCAGCTCGGTGAATCCGACCAGGGGATGCTCCGCACCGAACACCTGCCGCCGGATCGCGAGCGCACGTTCAAGAAATTTTATCGCTTCGCCGTTTTCGCCGGCCTCATCGTAATACGTGCCGATGTTGTGCAATGACGTGGCCACGTCGGCGTCGTTTGCACCGAGGTTGCTTTCGCGGATTGCCAGCGCGCGCTGGTACGCAGCCAGCGCCTCGGGCTTTTTGCCCATATTGTCGAGGTTCGTCGCGTAGTCATCCAGGCGACGCGCGGTTTCAACCGCATCTTCGCCGTAGCGGCGTTGTGCCGCCAGCAAGGCTGCAGCGAACATCGCGTCTGCCGCCTTGAAGTCACCGCGATTCTGCTCGAGCGCGCCGAGATTGCCCAGGCTGTCTATAGTGGCCGCGTCGGCATCGCCGAGCCGGGCGCGACGCAGCGACAATGCCTGGCGCAACATCGGTTCGGCGCCGGCGTAGTCGGCCTTCTGCGTAAGGATCTGTCCCAATTCGTCCAGACTTTCCGCAAGCTCCACATCGTCCGCCGCAAGAATCTGTCTGCGCAGGAGCAACGCCTGCTCGGCCAGCGGCTGGGCGCGATCGTACAGACCCAATGCCGCATAGGTCGTTGCCACCGTGTTGAGCAGGCGCGCGCGTACCGCAGGTTCATCGTGCAGCTGCGACTGCAACCGTCTGACGCCCTGATCGAGCAAATCCTGCGCGCTGATGACGGCGCCGCCGGAATGGGTCGGATCCGATCCGGCGAACAATCCCACCAGAAAGCGCGTGACCTCCTGTGCCGATTTCGCCTCGAGCGCCTTGGCGCGCGCCTGCCATACCGCAACGCCGAGCGCCGCAATCAGCACGACGGCGCTGAGCGCAGCTCCGGCAACGCCAATCCTGTGACGTCCGACAAACTTGCCGATGCGGTAGCCGGCGGTGTCGCGCCGCGCGGTGATCGGCTGGCCGGAAAGGTAGCGGCGCAAGTCGCCGGCAAAGGCATCCACCGTCGCATAACGCCGCTGCGGTTCGCGCTGCAAGGCCTTGAGCACGATCGTGTCGAGGTCGCCGCGCAGGCGCCGCGGCGCAAACGGCGCGTCGGCACGCACCCGTTTGCTTGGCGCGGCCGGACTGGCGGCATCGAACGCGCGGCTGACTTCGTCCGGAGTCGGCGCATCGCTGAAATCGAACGGCCGCCGTGCGGTCAGCAATTCGTACAGCAGGACGCCCAGACCGTAGATGTCGGTTGCGACCGTAACCGGCTCGCCACGCACCTGTTCCGGCGCGGCATACGCCAGGGTCAACGGCCGATCGTGGCCGATTGCCGTTGCCGCCGCGGCGTTGGCATCGTCCGCGGCCAGCAGCTTGGCGATACCGAAATCGAGCAGTTTGACGCTGCCGTCGGCAGCGACCAGCACATTCGAGGGCTTGATATCGCGGTGCACGACAAGCTGGCCGTGGGCAAACTGCACGGCGGTACATATATCCAGAAATATACTTACCCTGTCTTCCAGTTTCATGTTCCTGTCGGCGCAGTAGCGCAGCAGCGGCTGGCCGTCGATGTATTCCATGGCGAAATACGGGCGCCCGTCCGCGGCAATGCCGCCATCGAGCAGACGCGCGATGTGCGGATGTTCCAGCCGTGCCAGGATCTGGCGCTCGCGCAGGAAGCGCGCGATCACTGCCTCGCTGTCCATGCCGCGCTTGATCAGCTTCAGCGCGGCGCGCTGCTCGAACTGGCCATCTGCGCGCTCGACCAGCCAGACCACGCCCATGCCGCCGCGACCCAGCTCACGCAGCACCTGCCAGGGGCCGACGCGTTCGCCGGCCTGCACGGATTCGTCGTCCGCACCCTGCACCCACTCGGCAGCGGCAAGGTTGCGCGCCGAATCCACGCCGCTGTCGAACGTCGCGGCAGACGCATCCGCCGCAAGCAAGGTTTCGACTTCGCGCCGGATTTCGGCATCGCCATCACAAAGCTTCTCAAGCAGCACTGCACGTGCGTGCAAGGGCGCTTCGACAGCTTCATCGAAGATGGCGGCAATGCGCTGCCAGCGTTGCGTGTCCATGCTCAGGCCTGCGTTTCTTCCAGCCCGAGCTGGTGCACGAGAAACGCCCGCGCGCGGCGCCAGTCGCGGAACACGGTCCGCTCGGTCAGGTCCTGCATGCGCGCTATATCGGCGATTTCCAGGCCGCCGAAGATGCGCCACTCGACCAGCTGGCCGGCGCGCGGATCAACTTCCGCCAGCCTCGTGAGCGCGTCGTCCAGCGCGACCAGATCGACCATATCCGCGGCCACGCCGATCTCGTCACGCAAGCCGGTGATCGTGAAGGCGCCGCCGCGCTTGAGCCGCGAGCGGGAACGTGCATGGTCGACCAGAATCTGCCGCATCGCGCGCGCGGCAAGCGAAAGAAAATGCACGCGGTCGATTTCTGCCGCTTCCGGCGCTGCATGCAGCTTCAGATACACCTCGTGCACGAGGGCCGTGGTATCCAGCGTCGCCGGACTGCCCGCCGCGCGCCGCTGATTGCGCGCAATGCGGCGCAGCTGCTGGTAGACCAGGGCAAAGAGCGCCTGCGGGGCTTCGGCCGGAATGGTATCGGGTGCTGTCATCGTTTTGTCGATGCCACGTTGGTCTTGCCCTGTGGGGGCAGCTTAGCGCAAACGCTATTTCGACCGCAGTAATTCAACATTTTTCCGCTGGCGACGCAAAGCGTTGTAATTTGCGCCGGGTTTCGCGGAAGTGTATGAATGACGTGCCGCTGCTTGCATGCTGACGGTAAGGGCAAAGCGGCCAGTCGTTCGCTGCGGTGCATTCTGGCAATGCGCAGGCATTTCATCCGATAAGATGCGCGATATGCGGATGCTCGAGCCGCGCCAGAATCTGCCGTTCGCGCAAGAACCTCGCCAGCGCGGCTTCCGAATCCATGCCGCGCTTGATCAGCTTGAGCGCGACTCGTTGCTCGACCTAGCCATCGGCACGTTGCGCCAGCCAGACCACGCCCATGCCGCCGCTGCCCAGCTTGCGCTCGATCCGCCACGGGCCGACACGCGTGCCGACGAAGGCTGCGTCGATCTGATCGCGTGCCTGCTGATCATGCGCCCGCAGCCCGGATTCCGCCCGCGCGCGCGGTCGCGCCGGCCTGTTCGAAGCACTGCGGGGAGTCTTCGGATTCAAGCATCGATACGACGATTTTTTTCAGCTCGTCATCGTCGCCGCACAGGCTGTGCAGCAGGTCCGGACGCTGCGCTGTCGTGACTGTAGGTTCGCCGCTTCGCATTGACAAGCCGCAGCACAGGGCAGTACGCCGGAATTCCCGGCATGCCGACGCTTGATATGCTGCGGGCCGCCCCGATCTTCAAACCCCTTGCCAACGAAGGATTCCATCGTGTCCGCATCAAGCCATGTATTCGACGCCACCGAAGCCACGTTCGAAACCGACGTCATCCAGGCTTCGCTGACAACGCCGGTGCTGGTCGATTTCTGGGCCGCGTGGTGCGGGCCATGCAAGACGCTCGGTCCGATCCTGGAAAAAGTCGTCGATAGCTACAACGGTGCGCTGAAGCTGGCGAAGGTCGATACCGAAGCACAGATGCAGCTCGCCGCGGTCTTCGGCATCCGCAGCCTGCCGACCGTGGTGCTGGTCAAGGACGGACAGATGATCGACGGCTTCATGGGCGCGCTGCCGGAAGCGGCGATCCGCGAATTCCTGCAACGCCACATTGTGGCGAATGCGGCAATTGCAGAAAACGATACACCGCCCCAAACTGAAGCCGCCAATGCCGAAACACCGGAGCAGGCCATCGCCCGGCTGCAGCAGGCGATCGCCGCTGCGCCCGACAAATCCGAACTCAAACTCGACCTCGCGCTGGCCTACATGCGTGCCGGACTGGTCGACGCCGCGCAGACCGAACTCGAGGCCTTGCCGGCAAATCTGGCCGAAGACGCCAAGGCCAGGCATCTGCGCAACCAGCTGGAATTCGCCAGTGCGCTCAAGGATGCGCCAGATATCGCCACGCTGCGCACGCGCCTGGCGCAGAATCCCGACGACCACGCCGCGCGCGATCTGCTCGGAGTACGCCTTCTGATCGAGGGCGATGCGGCGGCGGGACTGGAGGAATTCCTGCATATCCTGCAGACACGGCGCGACTGGAACGAGGGCCAGGCCAAGAAACGCCTGATCGCTGCGTTCAGCATCCTCGACGACGACGATCTGGTCGGCACTTACCGGCGCAGGATGGCGTCGCTGCTGTTCTAGCTGCCGGTGGTTCTAGCCGCTGGACTTGCGTTTGAGCATTTCCTTCAGCCCGGCAAACGGGTTGCCGGTCGCGGCAGCCGCAGGATCCGGTATCGTCGACGCGCCGCTGCCGATGTGATCGGCGACGTGGTCGATGTAGCGCGAATGCTCGTTGTCGTGGCAGTACACGCACAACAATTCCCAGTTGCTGCCATCGGGCGGGTTGTAGTCGTGATCGTGATTGCGATGATGCACGGTCAGCTCGGACAGATTTGCGCGGGTGAATTCACGCGCACAGCGTCCACAGATCCAGGGGTACATTTTCAGCGCGCGTTCGCGGTAGCCCTGCTCGCGCTGATCCGAGGCACGCCGCGCGTCGGCAACGACGCGATCGAGCTTGCCGTGATCGATTGTGGGTTTGCCTGTCGCCATCGCCGTGCCCGGAGCCAGCCAAGCCTAAGATATCGCAAATCGCCATCAGGCGTTTCCATGCGCGAGTGCGATGGGTGACAATGCCGCCATCATGAGCACGTCCACGACCGAAGTGACTCCCGGAACCGAACCGACGGAAGAATCTCCAGCGACGCAGACCATCGAGCAAGTGCTCGGCAGTGTGCACACCTCGAATTTTCCGGACCTCCTGCGCGAACTTGGCGGCTGCCTGATCGTCAGCACGTATCAGGCCGGCAAGCTTGTGATCCTGCGGCCGGACGGCGCTTCGATCAATACCCACTTCCGCACGTTCAACCGGCCGATGGGCATGGCCGCGGACCGCCAGCGTCTGATACTGGGCGCGCTGATCGAAATCGTCGAGTTCCGCAACATGCCGGACGTGGCCAGGCGCCTGCACGACCCACCGGTGCACGACGCGGTGTACATGGCCCGACGCGGCCACATCACCGGCCATATCGACATCCACGAGATGGCGTGGGATGCGGACGGTGCGGTCTGGTTCGTCAATACCTTGTTCTCATGCCTGTGCACGCTCGATACGAAATCGAGTTTCGTACCACGCTGGCGACCGAAGTTCGTGAGTCACTACGCGCCCGAGGATCGCTGCCACCTCAACGGCCTGGCGATGCGCAACGGCATTCCGCGCTACGTCACCGCACTGGGCGAGACGAATACACGCGAAGGCTGGCGCGCGAACAAGCGCGATGGCGGCGTGATCGTCGACGTGACGACCAATCGCGTGATCACGCGTGGTCTTTCCATGCCGCATTCGCCGCGCTGGTACGACAATCGCCTGTGGGTGCTGGAATCCGGTCGCGGCGCGCTGTGCACCGTCGATTTGAAAACCGGTGAACGCACCGATGTGGCGCGGGTGCCGGGATTCTGTCGCGGCATCGACTTCATCGGTCCGGTCGCGTTCATCGGCCTGTCGCAGTTGCGCGGGACGACGCCGTTCACCGACATCCCGATCACCGACGACAATGCCGATCGTCTCAGCGGCGTGTGGGCCGTGCACATCCATACCGGAAAGACCATCGCCTTTCTCAAGTTCACCGGCGGCGTGCAGGAAATCTTCGCGGTGCAGGCCGTGCACGGCGTGCTTTTCCCGGAAATCATCCACGAAGGCGAATTGCTCGGCAATTCCTATGCCCTGCCGGACAAGGCGCTGAAGGAGGTCGGATTCACACCGCCGGCACCGGCGCAGGATGCGAAGGTCGAAGCCGCTGTCGCAAAAACGGGCGCGACGCAGTGATCGCAATCCACGCCTCCGCGACGTTCCGTTTCATCGAACACTGGCCGCAAGGCACGCCAAAGTCCGGCGCAACCACGCCGCCCTTGAAGTGCTGAGGAAACGCAAGCGCAACCACGACCGGCGATGCGGCGGCGGCGTGGAAAACGAGAATACCGCTCTGGTCGAACGCCTGAACCTGTCGACCCGGCAGCTCAAGCCTTCATCGGTACCGAGGATCAGTGCCATCTCGAACCGTGCCGGCACTGTTTCCGGAGCATGGTGCAACAACCTCGCCGAATAACGCAGCGATGCCTGGGGAAGACAGACCGCCGATGAAACCCTCGACACTGCGCCGCTTCTTCAACCTCTGGCCGCCTTTCCTGTTCTGCGGCATCCGCGTCGAAGCCCTCGCCGACGACTGGCACTACGCGCGCGTGCGCCTGAAGTTGCGCTGGTACAACCGCAACTATGTCGGCACCCACTTCGGCGGCAATCTTTTTTCCATGACCGATCCGTTCTGGATGATCATGACGATGGAGGCGCTTGGCAGCGACTATGTGGTCTGGGACAAGGCCGGCGCGATTGATTTCGTCGCCCCCGGGCGTGAGGACGTCTTCGCGGAATTCCGTCTCGACGACACGGTGCTCGACGCATTGCGCACGGCGACCGCGAACGGCGACAAGGTTCTGCGCTGGTTCGAGACCGAGGTGAAAACCGCCGCGGGTGAACTCGTCGCGAAGGTGCGCAAGCAGCTTTATGTGCGGCGCAAGCGGCGTCCCGGATCGGCAACGTGAAAACGGGGCATCACCCGGCGCGAATCGCCGCGATCGTCTCGATGGCCAGCCGGCATACTTCGGTGGCGGGCTGATCGGCATTGATCGCCAGCGCCGTTGGCGGCGGCGGATCGAAGCGCACCAGCACCTCACTGACCACGTCCGGATTGCGGTCGCGCGCCAGGTGCCGGTCGTTGGCGACGTCGCTGGCGATGCGTTCGCGGGCAACTTCGGGCGGGCAGTCCAGGTAGATCGAGATGGGAGTAAACCCGTAGCGGCCGATCACGCTGTCCACGCGCGCCAGATCGCGCCGGCGCGAGAACGTGACGCCATCGATCACGCTGGATTCCCCGAGCATGCAATTGATTTCCAGTGCCAGCAGCATGCTGCGGAACGCCGAGCGTTTTTCCGCAAAGCTGTACGAGCATTTCGGAAACATCGCGTGGCGGATCGCATCGCGGCACACGCGGCGCAGTCCGAGCTGATCCTCGATCGCGCGCGCCACCACGCTCTTGCCGGCGCCCGGCAGGCCGATCAGCGCGACGACCACGGGTTTGCCGCGGGCCGGTGCGGTATTGGCCGCTTCCTGAACCGCCTGCGCCTGCAGGGATGCTTCGGGGACGGGCGTGGAATTTTCGGAGTGCATCGGCGTCGTTCCCCCGGCGGCTACGCGTCGCCATCGCTGCACGCTATCATGGCACAACTCCGCCGAAGTGAAAGCCATGCGCCCGTTGCACGTTCAGCGTTACATGATCACCGGCTTGCTCACCTTCGTGCCTCTGTGGCTCACCTGGGTCGTCTTCAAGTTCATCTTCTCCATGCTTTCGCACGTGGGCGAACCGGTCGTGGCGGCGCTGTTTGCTACATTGTCCACATTGTCGCCCAACAGCGCGGCCTGGCTGGGCCAGGACTGGCTCAAGTCCATCGTCGCCTTCGTCGGCACCCTGCTCGCGTTGTATCTGCTCGGCCTGGCCAGCAGCCGCGTATTCGGCGAACGCCTGATCGCCGCGTTCGACGGCCTCATTGCGCGGATACCACTGGTGCATTCGATCTACGGCGGCGCGAAGAAGCTCATGTCCATGCTTTCGACCAAGCCCGCCGGCACGCAGCGTGTGGTGCTGATCGATTTTCCGTCGCCTGAACTGAAAAGCATCGGTTTCGTCACACGCGTGTTCGCCGACAGTGCCGGGCGCGAACTGGCCGCGGTGTATGTGCCGACCACACCCAATCCGACCGGCGGCTACCTGGAAATCGTGCCGGTGGAAAAACTCATCGCGACCGACTGGAGCATGGACCAGGCCATGGCCTTCATCCTTTCCGGCGGCGCGGTCGGGCCGGACACGCTGCCGGACGGCGCGCATCCGGCAGATCGACCGCTATTGCCTTGACCCCGATGAACAGATTGCGCCTTGCCACCCTCCTTTTCCTTTGCGGGACCGCGATGAGCCACGCCGCCGACTGGACCACACCTGCCGAAGCCGCACAATTCAAGACCACGCCGGACTACGCGCAGACCCATGCCTGGCTCGAACGCCTTGCCGCCGCGGCACCGAAGACCATCCGGCTTACCCGTTTCGGCGTGTCGCCGGAAGGCCGCGACCTGATGCTTGTCGTCGCCGCCAGTGGCGGCGACTTCACGCCGGAAGCGGCACACAAGTCAGGCAAGCAGATCCTGCTGGTGCAGGCCGGCATCCACGCCGGCGAAATCGAAGGCAAGGACGCGGGCCTGATGCTGCTGCGCGATCTCGCGCTTGATGATGCGAACCCCGGGGGCCGGAGTTCGCGGCTGGGCGGAAAATTCCCGCACCTGCTCGAGCACACAATCCTGCTCTACCTGCCCATCTTCAACGTCGATGGCCACGAGAATTCCTCGCCCTGGAACCGCATCAACCAGGTCGGCCCGGAGGAAATGGGCTTCCGCGCGACCGCGCAGAACCTGAATCTAAACCGCGATTACATGAAGGCCGACGCGCCGGAGATGCACGACTGGCTCAAGTTGTTCAACGCCTGGCTGCCGGATCTGTTCGTCGATGTGCATACGACCGACGGCGCCGACTACCAGTACGACCTGACCTGGTACACCGAGGACTGGGGCAGCCTGGATCCGGCCGTCAAGTCCTGGCAGGACACGGCGTTGAAGAATTCGGTTTTTCCACAGATGGAAAGCCACGACCATCACCTGTCACCGTATCTGGATCTGAAGGATCACCGCGACATCACCAAGGGCATCGGCAATTTCGGCTCGGGGCCGCGCTTCTCGACCGGCTATGTCGCCTTGCAGAACCGCGCGGCACTGCTGGTCGAGACGCATATGCTCAAACCCTATGCGGCGCGCGTGCATGCAACCTATGACCTCATCGCGCTGATTCTGGCCTATCTCGACGCCCATCCGGCCGAGCTGCGCCAGGCAGTGACCAGTGCCGACCGCAATACGGTCGCGCGCGCCGCGCAGGCCGGGGTCACCCTTCCGATCGCGTTCAAGACCAGTGAGGCAGCCGCGTCGTTCACGCTGAAGGGCGTGCAATTCACGCAGACACACAGCGATATTTCCGGTGACGTGTGGACACAATATGATCCCTCGAAACCGAAGACGTTCCAGATTCCTTTCTGGCGCGATCTGGTCGCCGGCGAAACCGTGCATCTGCCGGCAGCCTACGTGATTCCCGCCGGCTGGCCGCAACTGGTGGAAAAGCTGCGCCAGCACGGAGTGCACCTTGAGCCGCTCGCACGCGCGGTTGCGCTCGACGCTGAGCGCTATCGCCTGTCGGATCCGAAGTGGGCGGACGCCCCGTTCGAGGGCCGGCTGATGCTTAGGGAATTTGATGCAAAAGTGGAAAATGTGGCAAATCTCAAGCTTGCGCCGGGCGCGGTGCTGGTGCCGATGGACCAGCGCGCCGCCAACGTCGCCGTGAACCTGCTCGAACCGGATGCGCCGGATTCGCTGGTGCGCTGGGGATTCGTCAACGCGATCTTCGAGCAGAAGGAAAGCGGCGACGCGCGCGTACTGGAAAAACTGGCGCGCGACATGCTGGCTGCCGATCCGGCGCTCAAGGCACGATTCGAGGCGCGGCTCAAGAACGATCCCGCATTCGCCCGCAATCCCGAGGCACGCCTGGAGTTCTTCTACCGGCTTTCGCCCTGGTATACGCAGCAGAATGTCGGCGTCTACCCCGTCCTGAAGCTCGACGCCGCTGCGCTGGCGGCCGCGCGGGCGCAATGACCTTCGACACTGTAGGGCGGCCCCTGCCGCACCTATGCTGGCGTGATAATTCCAGGAGATCCACATGATCCATCGCATCCTGCGCGGCACCGCGCTGAGTCTGGCTTGTGCCGCAGTCGCCGTGGCGGCGCACACCAATGATCACGGCCTGGATGCGAAGAACATGGATCCGTCCGCGGGCGCCTGTCGTGACTTCTTCCAGTACGCCGATGGCGGCTGGCTGAAATCCAATCCCATTCCTCCGGCCTACAGCCGCTGGAGCCTGGACGACGAAATCAACGAACGCAATCTGGGTATACTAAGGAACATTCTGGAAAATGCGGCGGCGCATCCGGGCGCACTCGGCGAAACCTCGCAGAAGATCGGCGACTTCTACGCCGCCGCGATGGACGAGGTCGGGATCGAGAAAGCCGGTACGGCTCCGCTCAAGGACGATCTGGCCGCGATCGCCGCACTCAAGTCGCCCGCTGATGTCGCCACCCTCGTGCGCGACTGGCAACGCCTCGGCAATCAGGTGCTGTTCGATTTCGAGGCGCAGCCTGATTTGAAGGACTCGAACAAGGACATCGCCTACGCCGGCCAGGGCGGTCTGGGTCTGCCGGATCGCGACTACTACACGCGCGACGATGCGAAATCCATGGACCTGCGCACGAAATACCAGGCACATATCGCGCGCATGCTCGGCCTGATCGGCGACCGCAACGCCGGGGACGAAGCCACGTGGGTGCTGGCGCTGGAGACGCGCCTGGCCCAGGCCTCTCTGGATCGTGTTGCGCTGCGCGATCCGGCCAATTCGTATCACATCTATACGGTCGCAGACGCTGATGCGGCGACACCGCATTTTTCCTGGAGCGGATTTTTCCACCATGCCGGCCGCGACGACGTGCAATCCTTCTCGCTGGCGCATCCGACGTTCTTTGTCGCCGCGGACCGTGCCCTGGCCGAAGTGCCGCTCGCCCACTGGCAGGCGTATCTGCGCTGGCGTCTGATCGATGCGCAGGCGCCGTACCTGAACAAGGCCCTGGTCGATGCCGACTTCGATTTCCACGCGCGCACGCTGCGCGGCGCCAAGGAAATCAAGCCGCGCTGGAAGCGCGCGATCGGCAGCGCCGATGCCGCGCTGGGCGAACTGCTCGGGCAGGCCTACGTTGCCCAGGTGTTTCCGCCGGAAGCCAAGCAGCGCGCACTGGAGCTGGTGAACAACCTGAAGATCGCGCTGCGCGCCCGCATCGCGCGCCTGGACTGGATGAGCGCGGAAACCAAACAGTCGGCCTATGCCAAGCTCGATACGCTCGTGGCCAAGATCGGTTATCCGGACAAATGGCGCGACTATTCGACGCTGAAGATTGCCCGCGTCTCGTATCTGGACAACATGCGTGCCGCTGCCGCATTCGATGCGCAGCGCCAGATCGCCAAGCTCGACCGTCCCGTGGATCGCAGCGAGTGGGACATGACGCCGCAGACGGTCAACGCCTACTACAACCCGATGGGCAACGAAGTCGTGTTCCCCGCCGCGCAACTGCTGCCGCCGTACTTCGATGCGAAGGCCGACGATGCGCTCAATTATGGCGGCATCGGCTCGGTGATCGGACACGAGATGACTCACGGTTTCGACGACGAGGGCAGCCAGTTCGACGCCAGGGGCAACCTCGCCGACTGGTGGAGCAAGCGCGATCGCACCGAATTCGAGGCGCGTACGGCGAAACTGGTCGAGCAGTTCAATAGCTACGTGCCGGTCGACGACCTGCACATCAACGGCAAGCTGACCCTGGGCGAGAACATCGCCGATTTCGGCGGCTTGCTGGTGGCCTATGACGCATTCAAGCTCACGGCACAAGGCAAGGGCGACACGAAAATCGAAGGTTTGACGCCCGATCAGCGCTTCTTCCTCTCATATGCGCAAACCTGGCGTACCGCGCAGCGGCCTGAGCAACTGCGCCTGCAGGTGCAATCCAACGAGCACGCACCGGCAAAATTCCGCACCAATGGCCCGTTGAGCGACATTCCTGCGTTTGCGCATGCATTCAACTGCAAGGCCGGCGATCCGATGGTCCAGCCACCGGCGAAAATAGTGGATATCTGGTAGCGGTACACAATGTATTGTTTTATACACACCTCATATTCTGGAGATTCGATATGACGATTGGCATCCTCAGACCGCTGGCCCTGGCCGTCGGTTTCGCCCTTGCCGGCACCGCACTGGCCGCGCCGGCAGACATGAATTCGAGCCTGAACCCGGCCGAATTCGACAGGAATTCCGCGCCCTGCACGAACCTGTTCGAGTTCGTCAACACGAACTGGCTCAAGGCACATCCGATTCCGGGTGATCGTACTTCGTGGGGCGCGTTCGAGATGCTCGACGAACGCTCCCTCGCCGCCCAGCACCAGATTGCCGAGAATGCGGCCAAGGCAAAAAATGCCCCCGGCTCGATCGAACAGAAGGTCGGTGATTTCTACGCGGCGGGCATGGACGAGGCTGCGGTGGAAAAAGCCGGCTACGCTCCGATCAAGGATGACCTGAAGCGCATTGATGGTCTGAACACGCCCGACGAAATTGCCGATTTCGTCCGCGACTACGCGGCACAGGGCATGCCCTTCCTGTTCGGCTTCGGCGCAGAGGCCGACTTCCACAACTCGCGCCAGACGATCGCCTATGCGTTCCAGGGTGGCCTCGGCCTGCCCGAACGCGATTACTACTTCAAGCCTGACGACGCGTCGAAGAAGATCCGCGACGCCTATGTGCTGCATGTCCAGCGCTCGCTGGAACTGGTCGGCATCAAGGCGGAAGACGCGGCAAAGCAGGCCAGGGCGGTGATGGACCTCGAAACGAAACTCGCCGACGCATCCTTGCCGATCGTTGAACTGCGCGATCCGGCCAACCAGTACCATTTCGTCGCCTTCGCTGACGCCGACGCCGTCACGCCGCATTTTGCCTGGGAAAAATACTTTGCCGCGCAAGGCGTCAGCGGCGAGAAGGGCTTCTCGCTGTCGCAACCGAAATTCTTCGCCGCAATGGACAAGCTGATCGGCGAAGTGCCCGCCGATCAGTGGCGCGCGTATTTCCGCTACCACCTGGTCACCCAGGCGTCGCCTTACCTGAGCAAGCCCTTTGTCGACGAGGATTTCGCCTTCAACGGCCAGACCCTGCACGGGCAAAAGGAACAGAAGCCGCGCTGGAAGCGCGTGCTCACCACCGTCGATCGCCAGCTCGGCATGGCTCTCGGCCAGATGTATGTCGCGCAGAATTTCCCGCCCGAGTCCAAGGCACGTGCGCAGGAACTCGTCGACAATCTGCGCGCCGCGCTCAAGGCCCGCATCCAGAATGTCGACTGGATGGGCGCCGACACCAAGGCCAAGGCGATCGAGAAATGGGATACGTTCATGCCCAAGATCGGCTATCCGGACAAGTGGCGCGACTGGAGCGGCCTGAGCATCGCCCGCAGCAGCAGCTACGTCGACAACCTGCGCGCCACGCTCAAGTTCAACCACGCCTGGCGCATGGGCAAGATCGGCAAGCCGGTGGACCGCGCCGAATGGGGCATGACACCGCAGACGGTCAACGCCTATTACAACCCGCTGCAGAATGAAATCGTGTTTCCGGCGGCAATCCTGCAGCCGCCGTTCTTCGACGCCAAGGCCGACGATGCGCTCAACTATGGCGGCATCGGCGCGGTGATCGGTCATGAGATGACGCACGGCTACGACGACGAGGGTGCGCAGTTCGATGCGCAGGGCAACCTGAAAAACTGGTGGTCGGCCGACGACAAGACCCAGTTCGAAGCGCGCACCGGCAAACTGGTCAAGCAATTCGACGCCTATGTCGCCATCGATGATCTGCATGTCCACGGCAAGCAGACCCTGGGCGAGAACATTGCCGACCTCGGCGGCCTGAATGTCGCCTACGACGCGCTGCAGAAGGCCCTGGCGAAGAATCCGGGCGAAGCCGGCAGGAAGATCGACGGCTACACCGAGGACCAGCGTTTCTTCCTCAACTTCGGCCGCATCTGGGCGCGCCAGTTCAAGCCGGAGGAACTCAAGCTGCGCCTGAATACGGACGTGCACGCGCCGGCGCCGTTCCGCGCCATCGCGGCGCCATCGAACATGCCGGCTTTTGCCACCGCCTTCCAGTGCAAGGCCGGCGATCCAATGGTGCGCGGCGCCGATGTGCAGGTGAAGATCTGGTAGACACAGGCTTTTTTCCACTTGTATAAAAGACGCCGCGGATTCGCGGCGTCTTCACATGCGGTACCTGAATTGCAGCAGATGCCGCGCCAGGGGCTTACAATTGGCCGATGGCATTCTCACCCGGACAACGCTGGATCTCCGCCGCCGAACCCGAACTGGGCCTCGGCACCGTGCTGCGCATCGAAGGCCGCGCGGTGCAGGTGCTGTTTGCCGGGTCCGGCGTGATGCGCCACTACGCGATCCAGTCCGCACCGCTCACCCGAGCCGAATTTCGCCCCGGCGACCGCATCGGCGGTAGCGGGCGCAGCTTCGCGGTCGAACGCGTCGAGTCCCATGATGGCGTGCTGCGCTATTTCGGCGGCGGCAACAGCCTGAGCGAAAGCGAGCTGGACGACGTCCAGAACGTGTCCAGCGCCGATGCGCGGCTGATTGCCGGACGCGTGGACGGCAATGAACAATTCGATTTCCGTCTTGAAGCGTTGACCCGCAGAGCGCATGCAAGGCGTTCACCGGCCTGGGGCATGTTGTCGGCACGGGTGGACCTGATTCCGCATCAGTTGCGCGTGGCCGAGATCGCCGCGTCGCGGCGTCCGCCGCGCGCCCTGCTGGCCGACGAAGTAGGCCTGGGCAAGACGATCGAGGCGGCCCTGATTCTCGCGCGCCTGCTTGCGACGGGTCGCGCCGCACGCGTGCTGATCCTGCTGCCCGAAGCGCTGCTGTATCAGTGGTATGTCGAGCTGCTGCGTCGCTTCAACCTGCAGTTTTCGATTTTCGACGAGGAACGCTGCGAGGCGATCGAGCAGGCCGGCGACGGACGCAACCCGTTCAGCGACGAGCAACTGGTCATCGTCGACCTGGCCTTCCTGCGCGATTCGGAAAAGCGCGCAGAGCAGGCGCTGGGCGCCGGCTGGGACTTGCTCGTCGTCGACGAGGCGCACCACCTGGCCTGGAGCCCGGAGGCGACGAGCCCCGACTATGCGCTGATCGAGCGTCTGGCAGCAGCGACGCCGGGCCTGATCCTGCTCACCGCGACGCCGGAACAGCTCGGCCGCAGCGGTCATTTCGCGCGCCTGCGCCTGCTGGATCCGGCGCGTTACCGCGATCTGGCGCAATATCAGCAGGAAGCGGAGGGTTATGCGCGGCTGTCGGGCATCGTGGAAAAATTGCAAAGTGCACAAAGTCTGTCCACGGACGAGCGCCGGGAACTGGCGTCGCGCCTGTACGACGACCCGGCCCTGCGCGCGGCTGCCGACAATCTCGACCCGGCCGATGCCGCTGCCACCGCCAGCGTGCTCGATGCCCTGATCGATCGCCACGGCACCGGGCGCAGCCTGTTCCGCAACCGCCGCGCCGTGGTTGGCGGCTTTCCGCGACGCATCCAGGCTTTTGTCGAGCTCGACGGCGAATTGCTCAACGATGATCGCCGCCAGCATCTGCTTGCCGAATTCCTTTCCGACGTGCAGCAACCGCCGGCACCGCTGGAGCTGGACTACGCGGACGACCCGCGCCTGCCCTGGCTGCTCGGCCTGCTGGAACAATCGCCGCAGGACAAGTTCTTCCTCGTCTGCCGCAGCCGCGCCAAGGTGCTCGCGCTTGAAGAAGCGTTGCGCCTGCGCAGCGGCGTGAAGCTCGCGCGCTTCCACGAGGCGATGAGCGTGGTCCAGCGCGACCGCAATGCCGCGCATTTTGCCGAGCCGGACGGCGCGCGCCTGCTGCTGTGCGCCGAGGTCGGCTCGGAGGGCCGCAACTTCCAGTTTGCGCATCATGTCATTCTCTGGGACCTGCCACTGGATCCGGACCTGCTCGAACAACGCATCGGCCGCCTAGACCGCATCGGCCAGCGCCACGATATCCACGTGCATTTCGCCGCGTTCACGGGCAGCGCGCAACTGGTGCTGGCACGCTGGTACGCGCAGGGACTCGATGCATTCCAGACCAGCCCCGCCGACGGTCGCGAGCTGTTCCGGCGTTTCGGCGCGCGCCTGGTGGAACTGGCGATCGAACACGCGCACGGCGCCGACGAACCCGACGCGGAAATCGACGTGCTGATTGCGGAAACGCGCGCCCTGCACGCGGAATTGTCCGCGCGCATCCGCAACGGTCGCGACCGTCTGCTGGAGCTGGCGAATCGGCGCGAAGCAAAAAACGAAACCCTGCGCCACGCGCTTGCGCAAAGCGACGAAGATCTCGGCAGCGACGATTTCGTGCTGCGCCTGTTTGAACAGTTCGGCGTACACAATGACGAACATGGCGAACGGACCTTCGTGCTCGACCCGGAATATCTGAGCATGGACGGTTTTCCCGGGCTCAAGGATGGTCCGCAGCGGGTTACGTTCGATCGCGCCGTTGCACTGACGCGCGAAGAGCTGCCGCTGCTGCGGCCGGATCATCCCATGGTCGCCGGCGGCATCGATCTGCTGCTCAGCTCGGAGGCCGGCAACGCTGCCTTCCTTGTCGATGACGCACTGGCGCCGAAAACCGTGCTGCTGCAGGCGGTGTTCGTGCTCGAGTGCGTTGCCGCGCCGGCCCTGCACGCCGACCGCTTCCTGCCGCCGCTGCCACTGTGCTGCATTGTGGACACGAAACTGGGCTCGCGTCCGGACTGGCGTCCACGCGCAACCTCGCTGGCGCGCGCCAGCGAACGGGCGACCGATGCGACACGCTACCGCAAGTACCTGACCGCACTGGTGCCGCCAATGCTCAAGCGCTGCGAGGAAATCGCGCGGGAGCGCGCCGGCGTGGAAACTGCCGCTGCGCTCGCTGCTGCAGAGCACGAGCTTGGCAGCGAACATGCGCGCTTGGCCGCCCTGCGCCGCGTCAATCCCGGCGTCAGCGCCATCGAACTGGATGCAATCGACGCCGAACTTGCCGCGCTGCGCGTGGCATTGCCGCGTTCGCTGCTGCGGCTGGATTCGTTGCGCTTCATATGCAGCGCCGATTTTCTCGGCCTGCGCTGATCACGCCATTTTTTCGCCGGAGGGGAACCGATACGCATGCATGCAGATGAAAGACCATCGATAGCGACGTTGGTCAGGCGCGGTTTGTTTGCCTTGCCGCTGCTTGTCGCCCTCTTCGCCTCTGCTGCCGCTTCGGCCGAAGCGGACAACGCCGGCGCCGTCGTGCTGCATGCGGCCCGGCTGCTCGACGTGGATACCGGCAAGATACTCAGTCCGGGCGAAGTACTCGTGCGCGGCGAGCGGATCGTGGCCGTCGGCGTCCAGGTCGATCATCCCGTCGCTGCCAGGATCATCGATCTCGGCGATCGCACCCTGCTGCCGGGATTGATCGACGCGCACGTGCATCTGTTCCTGCACCCGGGCGCGGAAGACTCGCAAACCTTCAACGAATCCGTACCCGAGCGCACGATCCGCGCAACGCTCGCGGCGCGCGACGACCTTATGGCCGGCTTCACTGCCGAGCGCGACATGGGCACCGAAGGCGCGGGATCGGCCGACACCGCCGTGCGCGACGCCATCAACCACGGCTGGATTTCCGGCCCGCGCCTGCGCATCTGCGGCAATGCCATCGACATTCTTGGCGGCCACGAGGACGCCATCGGCTTCAATCCCGACCAGCATGCGCTGTCGAATGCGACCTATGCCAACAGCAGTGCGGACCTGGTCGCTGTGATCCGCAGCCAGGTCAAGCAAGGTGCCGATTTCGCCAAGATCTACGAGACCGGCAAGGACCGCATCGCCGGCGACGATTTTTCCTCGCCCTATCAATTCAGCGAAGACGAACTTCGAGCCGCGGTGCAGGAAGCGGCACGCAGCGGTCGCCGCATCGCCGTGCACGCGACGGCCGAGCCCGGCACCGGCATGGCGGCGCGCGCCGGCGTGGCTTCGATCGACCACGCCTATCAGCTGAATGCCGGGACGATGGCTGTGATGCGCGAGCACGGCATTTTTGCTGTGCCGACATTCACCGTGCTGGAATATTTTGCAGCGCACGCCGCGACGCCCGAAGCCGCGGCGCGGTATCGCGCGATCCAGGCTTACCACATCGGCCAGTTCAAGCTGCAACTGGCGGCACATGTGCCAATCGCCGTGGGCTCCGATGTCGGGCCGTTCCCGCACGGCACGCAGGCACGCGAGTTTGCGTTGCTGGTGCAAAACGGCATGACGCCGCTGGCCGCGATCCAGGCCGGCACGCTGCACGGCGCGACCTTGCTCGGCTGGGACAAGGACATCGGGCGACTTGCGGAAAACTACTACGCCGACATCGTCGCGGTACCGGGCAATCCGCTGCACGACATCAGCGCGCTGCAGCGAATCGATTTCGTGATGAAGAACGGCATGGTCTACCGGCAATAGTTGCCGGTTCTCAGCGCGGGCGCAAGCGGCCGCTGCGCCAATACTGGATCAGCGCGAAACCGACGATCGCGCCGCCCAGATGCGCGAAATGGGCAACGCCCGCCTGGCTTCCGGTCACGCCGAGGAACAGTTCCAGAATCATGTAGCCAACCACGGCAATGCGTGCAGGCACCGGCACCGGAACGAAGAACAGGAACACTTTCGCCTGCGGGTACAGGATCGCGAACGCGAGCAGCAGGCCGAACACGCCACCGGAAGCGCCAAGCGTGGGGTAGAAATCTCCAGGCTGGAACATGGCGATCGTCGCTAGCTGCGCAACCGCCGCGCCGAGCACGCAGGCGAAATAGTAGAAAGTATACCGCCGCGCACCCAGCGCGTTCTCGACCGGACCGCCGAACATCCACAGCGCCAGCATGTTGAACGCGATATGCGGCACGCCGCCGTGGAGAAATCCATAGCTGATGAGCTGCCAGGGCTCGAAGCCGATCACTGCAACACTGCCGTCGCCCATCTGCACGGGCTGGTGCGACCCCAGCGGCCACAGGGCGAAATGCGCCAGCAGCACATCGCCGGACAATTTCTGCAGGCCGTAGACCAGAACGTTGGCGATCAGCAGCAGTCGGGTGACCAATGGAAGTTGCGGCATCGAAGATGGTGTCCGTGGAAATAGGCTAGGCTCGCATCATCATGCTGGCAGCCGCCGATCCATTCAAGACCGACTCGTTGAAATATATCGAGACCGAACTGGAACGTTCGGGTTACGCCGTGGTTCATGATTTCTTCGACGCCACCGACAGCGCTCTGCTGGCGGCCGAATGCCGGGCGCTGCATGACGCCGGGGAACTCAGGCCAGCCGCGGTCGGGCGAGGCGATGCCCGCAGCGAACAGGCGCACATCCGCGGCGATCACACGCGCTGGTTCGATCCATCCGCGCTTGCGCCGGCGCAATCGACGTATTGGACGCGCATGCAAGCCTTGCGCATCCATCTGAATCGTACCCTGCTGCTGGGTCTGGACGATCTCGAAGCACAGTACGCGCTTTACCCTGCCGGGACACGCTATGCACGCCATCGCGACCGGTTCCGCGACGACGACGCGCGCATTCTGTCCAGCGTTCTGTATCTGAATGCACATTGGTGCGACGACGAGGGCGGTGCATTGCGCCTCTATCTGGGCGTCGCCGAGAGAAATCCACATGTAGATATTTATCCGGAGAGCGGCACGCTGTTGCTGTTCCTGAGCGTCGAGTTCGATCACGAAGTGCTGCCGGCCAGCCGCGAACGCCTGAGTATTGCCGGCTGGTTCCGGCGTTGCGCCTGACGCGGCGCCCAGAGCTCGGCATCCAGATCGCGTTGCCAGCCGAAGCGTTTCAGGTCGACGCGGCCTTTTACCACCGTCACGCCTTCGCTCAACAGGCGCTGGCGCTGCTCGCGATGGCCACGGCTGCCGGCCGGAAAGGCAATGCGCCCGTCCGAACGCAGCACGCGCTGCCAGGGCAGGTTGGCAGCAGGGCTGGACTCCCGCAGCACGCGCCCGACCAGGCGCGCGCGCCGTGGCAGGCCGGCGCGCGCAGCGATCTCGCCATAACTGGCCACGCGACCGCGGGGAATCGCGGCAATCGTGCGCAGGATCGCGGCGTGCTCGGACGGCCTGGATGGCTTGGCTGATTTCACCATTGCTTGCTTACATCATTGCTTTGCTTACATCCGGACTGACTTCGGCGCCGCGGCACGTTAGCATAGGCGCCAGCCGATCCGGAGACCACCGTGCAATCTTTCGAAGAAGTCCGCTCGCATATCAATGCACGCTACAACCTGCGCATCAACGATCCGTACCTGATCAGCTTCGACATGGCCACGGAAGGCGGTGCCCGCCATCAGGGTCTGCATCTGGCCGAACTGGAAGGGGAGGACGGGCGCAAGTACCTGCGCATCTCCACGCCGATCGGGCCGCTCACCGGCATGGATGCCAAGCGTTGCCTGCGCTTCAACTGGGAACAGCGCGTCGGCTACCTGGCCGTCAGCGATCTTGATGGCTCACCTTACCTGCACCTGTGCGAGAACCGTCCATACGACGTGTTGACTGCCGACGAGCTCAATCGCCTGATCGATGAAATCGGCCCCCTGGGCGACCGGCTGGAAAAAGCGGTCTCCGCGGGCGGCGACGCATTCTGATGAGTCAGCAGCAAGCCATACAGCTTGTGCAGAGCTACTACGCCGCTTTCAACGCCGGCGATATGCAGACCTTTGCGGATCTGCTCACCGACGATGTGATCCACGATATCAACCAGGGCGCGCGTGAAACCGGCAAGGCCGCATTTCACGCGTTCATGCAGAAAATGAACGGCGCCTACCGCGAACGCCTCAGCGACATTTCCATACTTGCCAATGCCGACGGTTCACGCGCCTCGGCCGAGTTTGTCGTGCATGGGCAATACCTGCGCACCGATGAAGGACTGCCGCCGGCCCGCGGCCAGAAATACCGCCTGTCCGCGGGCGCATTCTTCGACATCCGCGACGGCCGCATTGCACGCATCACCAACTATTACAATCTGCCGGACTGGATCGCCCAGGTCAGTGCCGGCTGAAGCCGGGCGCACGCCGACCCAGCCTATGAGCGCAGACGGCCTGACCTTCAAATGCCTGTCCGGAGCAGCGCTCGCGCCGCATGTGCCGAAACTGGCGCGGCTGCGCATCGAAGTGTTCCGCGAGTTTCCCTATCTTTACGACGGCGACGAAGCGTACGAGCGGGTCTATCTGCAAACGTACATCAATTCGGCACGCAGCCTGGCGGTGCTGGTGCTTGACGGAAATCGCCTCATCGGCGCTTCCACCGGTGTGCCGATGCAGGATGAAACCGAGGAATTCCAGCGGCCGTTCCTGGATCACGGCTATGACCTGCGCAGAATCTTCTACTGCGGAGAATCGGCGCTGCGGCCGGACTATCGCGGCCGCGGCGTATACAGGCACCTTTTCCAGGCACGCGAACGGCACGCGCGCGCATTGGGCGGATTCGACCTGTGCACCTTCTGCCGCGTGCAGCGCGAACCGTCGCATTCGTTGCGGCCACGGGATCATGTACCGCTGGATCGCGTGTGGCAGCGCTTTGGCTACGCCGAGCATCCGAGCCTGACGACGCAATATGCCTGGAAGGACATCGGCCAGCCGCAGGCGACGGCAAAGACCATGCGGTTCTGGATGAAGACTCTGGAGCCGGAGCCAGTCCGGTGACCAGCCGCTTGCGCGTCGCCGCCGCCCAGTACCCGATCGAATTCTTGCGCGACTGGGCGCATTACGCAGCCAAGATCGACTGCTGGATCGGCGAGGCGGCGAACGCCGGCGCTGGGATGCTGCTGTTTCCCGAATACTTCAGCATGGAACTGGCCTCGCTGTTTGCACCCGAGGTCTATGGGTCGTTGTCGGCGCAACTGCATGCCCTGCAGGATTTGCTGCCTGGTTTTCTGCAGCTCTTCGCCGACCAGGCGCGCAAGAACAAGGCAAGCATCTGCGCGGGCAGCTTCCCGGTGCGCGTAGGCGACGGTACGTTCCACAATCGCTCCTACCTGTTTCATCCGGATGGACGCAGCGAGTTCCAGGAAAAGCTGCAGATGACGCGCTTCGAGAACGAGCAGTGGCTGATCGAAGCCGGAACCGAGATCCGCACATTCGCGACGGAATTCGGCAGGATCGGCATTGCGATCTGCTACGACAGCGAGTTCCCATTGATCGCGCGGCGTCAGGTCGAAGCCGGCGCCGATATCGTGCTGGTGCCGAGCTGCACCGACACCCTGGCCGGCTACTGGCGCGTCCGCGTCGGCTCGCAGGCCCGCGCGCTGGAGAACCAGTGCTACGTCGTTCACTCGTCCACGGTCGGCAGCGCGCCATGGTCGCCGGCCGTCGATGTCAATATCGGCGCCGCTGCGGTGTATACGCCGATCGATCGCGGTTTCCCCGACGACGGCGTGCTTGCCAGCGGCACGCTCAATGCGGGGCAATGGGTGTACGCCGACCTTGATCTGGCCGCGATCGCCGACGTACGCCGCAATGGTCAGGTATTCAACTATCGGGATTGGGGCGGGCAATCCAGGTTGCCCGATCGCGCGGATTGACGGGAGAGAAGGCATTGGCCGGAAACGCGTCCAGGACGAAATCAGCCGGAAGCGCCGCCGCCGCTTCCGCAAGCGTCGAGACATTCCTCGCACGACTGGATCATCCACTCAAGCCTGCGATTCTGGCGCTGCGCAAGATCATCCTCGCTGCCGAGCCTGCCATCGCCGAAGGCATCAAGTGGAATGCGCCGAGTTTCCGCACTTCGGAATACTTCGCCACATTCCATCTCGGCGCGAAGGACGGCCTGCAGGTGATCCTGCATGTGGGCGCGAAAGCACGGGACGTTTCGATATCCGCTGGCGCGATCGCCGATCCGCAGGCATTGCTCGAATGGCTGGGCAAGGATCGGGCAACAGTGAAGTTTCGCGACGTGAAGGACATCAAGGCGAAACAAGCCGCATTCGCGGCCATCGTTCGCCAGTGGATCAAATTCGTCTAGGCGAGCGTTGCACTAGCTTCCGCCAAGCTGGCGCCTCTGCGCAGGCGCGGGAAGAATTCAACCTACCCGCCCCACCCCAGCATCCTGATGCCGCGCACGAGCAGATACGCCAGCGCGCCAGCGATGGGTATCGTCAGAATCCAGGCCCAGACCATGCGCTCGACCACGGTCCAGCGGATGGCATTCGCGCGCTTTGCAAAGCCCACGCCCATGATCGCCGCGGATACGTTATGCGTGGTCGATACCGGGATGCCGAGCATCGAGGCAGTGATGATGACCGTGGACGCTGCTGTGTCGGCGGCAACGCCGTTGATCGGATGCAACTTCACCATCTTGTGGCCGAGCGTGCGGATGATGCGCCAGCCGCCGGCCATCGTGCCCGCGGCCATGACCACGGCGCAGGTTGCCTTGATCCAGATGGCAATCCCGAACTTGCCGTTCGGATCGGTCTCCACGCGCAGGAACGACAGCCACCACGGCAGATGCTCGAGCGAGCCCGCCGACGTCGCCGCCGCCAGCGCCAGCGCGATGATGCCCATGGTCTTCTGCGCGTCGTTCAATCCGTGCGAAAGGCCCATGAAGCCCGATGATACAATCTGTACTTTTGCAAAAATTGCATTTACCACATGCGGACGCGATCCGTGCTGGATGCGGCCGCCGAGTCCGCCGAGGAAGGAAAGCAGGGCGAACAATGCGCCCATGATGACGAAGCCGAGGATGAAGCCGGCGGCCGGGGAAACCACCATCGGCAGGATGACCTTGTTGAGCATGCCCTGACCCAGCCACCAGTGTTCGGCCGGCACCGACCAGATGATCGCGTGCCAGTTGCCGGCGGCGGCGGCGAGCGCCGCGCCGCACAGGCCGCCGATGAGCGCATGCGATGAACTGGAAGGCAACCCCCACCACCAGGTGATCAGATCCCAGATCGTCGCACCGAGCAGGGCGCAGATGAGCAGTTCCGGCGTCATCGCCACCACCCCGGCATCGATCAGGCCGGAAGAGATCGTCTTCGCGACCGCAGTGCCCCACATTGCACCGATCATGTTGGTGATGGCTGCCAGCAGCACCGCCTGACCGGGGCTCAGCACCTTGGTCGCGACAACGGTGGCTATGGAATTGGCGGTGTCGTGGAATCCGTTGATGTACTCGAAGACGAGTGCTACCAGCAGGACGACGAGAACCAGGGTCAGGGTCACATTCTTCTTCCTGCGGAAATCGGGAGTCGTGAACGGAGCAGCGGCGACGGGAAAACACGGCCGAATGCGGCATCGACGTCATCGATTCGCACCGGCCGATTCCCCATTTCCGGCGCTCAGGAATTCTTCAGGACAATCGCAAAAATCACGTTGCCGGCATCGCGGCAGCGGTCGATGGCTTTTTCCAGCAGTTCGAACAGGTCCTTGCGCAGGATCAGCCGTGACGCATCACTGGAGTTGGCGAACAGGTCCTGGTAAAGGCCCAGGATAAGCCGGTCGGCTTCGCTTTCGATCGCCTGCATGCGGTCATTGAGTGCCTTCATTTCCTCCAGTTTCATGCCGCGTCGCAGCTGCGCCACCATTTCCACGATGACTCCCGCGGCCTTTTCCAGCAAGGCCGCGCGCGAGGCATAGTCGATGTCCATCAACTGCTCGGCGAACAGCGCGTAGCGCTCGGCGAATTTCTCGACGGTTTTTGGAATCTTGTACAAGGCCGCAGACAGCGCCTCGATGTCTTCCCGGTCCAGCGCGGTGACGAAAGTATTGACCAGGGCCTGGCTGATCTGCGCCATCACCTCCTTTTCGCGCCGCCGTGCCAGGCGGAATTCCTCGAGCGAGGGGGCCGAGGATTTCTGGTTGAGCATCGCGATCAGTGCTCGCGTACTCTGGCGCGCGGCGTCTGCGCTGGCTTCCAGCAAGCCGTAGAACTTGTCGCCTTTGCCGAAAATCGTCTGCAGAGAAAACATATCACCCGCCTTGCCTGTGGGATCGCCACGTCGCGGACCATTCGCCCGCGTCGGGCCGGCGAAGTTTACCGTTTTGTGACACAAAAAGTAGGGCTGGGGCGGAGTGGCCGGAGACTGAACAGCGGCTTGAGCCGATTGGGAAACCGGCCGCATCCATCGCCTCCCCTGCCGCATTTGCCGTCCCGCCCCCAGTCCCGCGCCGTCCGCCTTCGCCTCCCTTGTCATAAAACTTTCAAATTCACCGCGTAGGCTGCGCGGACTCGGATGAGGACTGTCGGCGCGGTTTGGGGACCGAACGCAGCGACCGCAGCCTCCGCGCTCACTTCATCCACTGGAGAGTTCCACCATGTTCATCGATTTTCGCCAGACACTGAAAGCTGCGGCTGTCGCCGTCGCCTTGTTTGCCGCCGCAGGCAGCGTTCAGGCCACCGACATTACCGGCGCCGGCTCGTCCTTCGTCTACCCGGTGCTGGCCAAGTGGTCGGCCGCATTCACCGCCAAGACCAATGACAAGATCAACTACCAGTCGATCGGTTCCGGTGGCGGCATTGCCCAGATCAAGGCGGCAACCGTGGATTTCGGCGCGTCCGACAAACCGCTGGACGCCAAGGACCTCAGCGAAGCCGGCCTCGGCCAGTTTCCGGTCGTGATCGGCGGCATCGTACCGGTGGTCAATATCGAAGGCGTGTCGCCGGGCGGCCTGAAACTCACGGGGCCCGTGCTCGCCGATATCTTTCTCGGCAAGGTGCTCAAGTGGAACGACAAGGCGATCGCCGATCTCAACCCGGGTGCCAAGCTGCCGGACACGCTGATCACGGTCGTGCACCGCTCCGATGGCTCGGGCACCTCGTTCAACGTGACCAACTACCTTGCCAAGGTCAGCCCTGAATGGAAGGAGAAAGTCGGCGAAGGCACGACGGTGGCATGGCCGACCGGCGTGGGTGGCAAGGGCAATGAGGGCGTGGCCGCCTATGTCAGGCAGATCAAGGATTCGATCGGCTACGTCGAATACGCCTACGCGCTGCAGAACAAGCTGACCTACGCGCAGATGCAGAATCACGCCGGCAAGTGGATCTCGCCCGACAAGGCCGCTTTCCAGGCCGCGGCCGCAACGGCCGACTGGGCCAGCGCCAAGGATTTCAACCTGGTCATGACCGACGCGCCCGGCGACAAGGCCTGGCCGATCACTGCCACGACCTGGGCGATCATGTACAAGCAGACCAAGAATGCCGAACACAGCAAGACCGCGTTCGAGTTCTTCCGCTGGTCGTTCGAGCACGGCCAGCAGGATGCCGAATCGCTGGACTACGTCTCGCTTCCGGATTCGCTGGTCAAGCAGATCGAAGCGTACTGGAAGTCCGATTTCAAGAGCTGAAGTTTCACGTCGCTTACCGATCCTCTCCTCGGTTGGCATTTCCACGCGCGCATCCTTCGTGATGCGCGCGTCTTTTGAGACGCAAGACCACCAATGAATTCCGCAAGTCCGGCCACTCCTATTGGCAGCACAGCGTCCACTGCCAGGCAGATACGCCAGCAGCCGGTCGATCTGGCCGCGGTGGGCAGGCGCGATGCGCTGATCGACCGCCTGTTCAAGGGCCTGTTCGCCGCTGCCGGATGGCTGGTGCTGATCGTGCTCGTCGCTGTCGCCTTGTCGATGCTGTGGGGCGGCCGCGAGGCGTTTGCCACGTTCGGCTGGCACTTCCTCATCAGCGCCGACTGGGACGCAGTCCAGCACAAATTCGGCGCCTTGGTGCCGATCTACGGCACCCTGGTTACGGCACTGATCGCGATGCTGATCGCCGTACCGGTCAGTTTCGGCATCGCCCTGTTCCTGACCGAGGTTGCGCCTAACTGGATGCGCGGTCCGGTGGCCGCTGCGATTGAATTGCTCGCCGGCATTCCCAGCATCATCTACGGCATGTGGGGGCTGTTCGTGTTCGTGCCGTTCATGGCCGCCAACGTGATTCCGTTCCTGAACGCACATCTGGGGCAGTGGCCGCTGCTCGGACCTCTGTTCCGCGGACCGCCGCTGGGCATCGGCATGCTCACCGCGGGCATCGTGCTGGCGATTATGGTGATTCCGTTCGTCTCCTCCGTGATGCGCGATGTGTTCCTGACCGTGCCATCGCGCCTGAAGGAATCGGCCTACGCGCTCGGCTCCACCACCTGGGAAGTAGCCTGGGACGTGGTATTGCCATACACGCGCACGGCAGTCATCGGCGGCGTGTTCCTGGGTCTGGGCCGCGCGCTGGGCGAAACGATGGCGGTGACCTTCGTGCTCGGCAATGCGCACCAGCTCACGGCATCGCTGCTGATGCCGGGCAACTCGATCGCCGCGACCCTGGCCAACGAATTCACCGAAGCCGATTCGGAAATTTATCGTTCGTCGCTTATCGCCCTGGGCTTCCTGCTGTTCGTGGTTACCTTCATCGTGCTGGCCATCGCCAAGTGGATGCTGATGCGTCTGGCCAGGAAGGAGGGCAACTGACATGGCTGCGACGATGGAAAAATTGTACTTCCGCCGCCGTGTAAGGAATGCGATCGCGCTGATGCTGTCGTTGATCGCCACGGCGTTTGGCTTGTTCTGGCTAATATGGATTCTGTGGACCGCCTTGATCAACGGCCTGGCCGCGATCAAGCCGTCGCTGTTCACCCAGATGACACCGCCTCCGGGATCCGATGGCGGCCTGCTCAACGCCTTCTTCGGCAGTCTCGCGATGTCGGGCATGGCAATCCTGATTGGCGCGCCGATCGGCATCGCCGCCGGTACCTACCTGGCCGAATACGCGCGCAAGCGCGCTATCGGCGAGACCATCCGCTTTGTCAACGACATCCTGCTGTCCGCACCATCCATTGTGCTCGGACTTTTCATCTACACGATCGTGGTGCGCACGATGGGGCATTTTTCCGGTCTCGCCGGGGCCCTGGCTCTGGCACTGATCGTCATTCCCGTCGTCGTGCGTACCACCGACGAGATGCTGCAACTGGTCCCGAGCGCGATGCGCGAAGCGGCGCTGTCGCTGGGCGTGCCACAGTGGAAGATGACGATGCAGGTGCTCTATCGCGCGGCATTGCCTGGCATCGTTACCGGCATTCTGCTCGCACTCGCGCGCATCAGCGGCGAGACCGCACCCCTGCTCTTCACTGCGCTGAACAACCAGTACTGGAGCGCTGATCTTTCGCAGCCGCTGGCCAGCGTGCCGGTCGTGATTTTCCAGTACGCGATGAGTCCCTACGATTCGTGGCACGCGCTGGCCTGGGCGGGCGCGTTCATGGTTACCGTATTCGTGCTCTTGCTGTCGCTCTTTTCACGCGCCGTCCTGCTGCGCAAGCGAGTCGCCAATGACTGAGTCCCAAGCCGCGCAGCAATCCATTGCTGCACCGACGCCCATATCCGCGCCGGTGCAACCGGCCAAGCTGCACGCGCGCAACCTGGACTTCTACTACGCCGACTATCGCGCGCTCAAGAACGTCAACATCGATGTTGCGGAGCGCAAGGTGACCGCCATCATCGGGCCGTCCGGTTGTGGAAAATCCACGCTTTTGCGCATTTTCAACCGGATATACTCGATCTATCCGAAGCTTCGTGCCGAAGGAGAAGTGCTGCTCGATGGCGAGAACGTGCTCGATCCGCGTTATCCGCTGAATCGACTGCGCAGCAAGGTCGGCATGGTGTTCCAGAAACCGGTGCCGTTTCCGATGTCGATCTACGACAACATTGCCTACGGCATCAAGCACTACGAAAAACTGTCGCGCAGCGAAATGGACGCGCGCGTGGAGCATGCGTTGGGGCAGGCGGCACTGTGGAATGAGGTCAAGGACAAGCTCAAGCAAAGCGCACTGGGCCTGTCCGGCGGCCAGCAGCAGCGCCTGTGCATCGCGCGAGCGGTGGCGCTCAAGCCCGAAGTGATCCTGTTCGACGAACCGACCTCAGCGCTGGACCCGATCGCGACCGGCAAGATCGAACAACTGATCGAGGAGCTCAAGGACGAATACACGATCGCGATCGTCACCCACAATATGCAGCAGGCATCGCGCATTTCCGACTATACCGCCTTCATGTACCTGGGCGAGTTGATCGAATTCGGAGCGACCACGGCAATCTTCGAGAATCCGAAGCAGCAGATGACGGAAGATTACATCACGGGAAGATACGGTTGAGGAACAAAGGCTGAGTGCCGAGGGCTGCGATTCAATAGCGTGGGCCAGTACTTTTTCAGTCCCCAGTCCTCGACCCCTTCATCCCCGACACAAACCACTACGCAGATCAGACAGCCATGGCCGACCATATCGTAAAAAGCTTCGACGACGAACTCGCTTCGCTCAACCGCGCGATCGGACGCATGGGCGAGCTGTCGCAGACCCAGCTCGCCGGTGCAATCGACTCGCTGCTGTTGCGCGACACCACGGTCGCCGCGCACGTGGTCAAGGGAGATTTCGAGGTCGATGAACTCGAACGGGAACTCGACGCCGGCGCAGTGCGGGTATTGGCGTTGCGCCAGCCGATCGCACGCGATCTGCGCCAGGTGCTCTCCGCGTTGCGCATCGGCATCGAGTTCGAGCGCATCTGCGACTTCGCCGCGAATATCGCCAAACGCGCGATCGCGCTGAACAAGCATTCGCCCGACGAGTGGATCAACGAAATAGCCGAACTCGGCAATCTGGCGCTGAAACTGCTTGCCGATGTCGTTACCGCCTTCCGCGAGCGCGATTCGGAAAAAGCCCTGGCGGTGTGGGCGCAGGACGAACAGCTCGACGACATCTACACCGGCATCTACCGGCGCCTGATCGATTTCATGAAGGCCGAGCCGCAGCGCGTTCCGGTCGGCGCGCACCTGCTGTTCATTGCCAAGAACATCGAGCGCATCGGCGATCACGCCACCAATATCGCCGAATCGGTGTACTACCTCGTCACCGGCGAGGCCCTTACGGCACCGCGGCCGAAGGGCGACAAGTCAAGCTTCGATCAGGTGGAAGGAAGCTGACGATCACCAGCTCGCATCGTGACGGACGCGCGCCTGCTAAACTCGCGGCATGATCATCGAGGCCGTTCTTGTCGTTTTGCTCGCCCTGCTGAACGGGTTTTTCGCACTCAGCGAAATGGCGCTGATGACGTCGCGCAAGAGCCGCCTGAAATACATGGCGCGCACGAGCAAACGCGCGCAGGTAGCCTTGAAACTGGCGCAGACGCCGGAACACTTCCTGTCGACGGTCCAGGTCTTCATCACCCTGATCGGCATCGGCACCGGTGCGGCGCTCGGCGCGCGCATCGGCGAACAGCTCGGCGCAATGCTTGCTGCGCTCAACCGGCCATGGCTGGCCGAATATGCGTCGCCCCTCGGCGTTGTCGTCAGCGTCGCTGCCATTACCTTCGTCAACATGCTGCTCGGCGAGTTGCTGCCCAAACGTATCGCCCTCGTCAGTCCTGAACGCTTCGCCGTGGCCGTGGCCGTGCCGATGCGCGTGATGACGTCGCTGGCCACGCCGTTCGCATTCGTGCTCATCGCCATCACCCGCTGGGTGCTGCATCTGATGCGCATGGACCGCGCCAGCGATCAACAGGTCAGCGAAGAGGAAATCCGCCTGCTCGTGTCCGAAAGCGCCGAGCAGGGCGTGATCGATCCGGACGAACGCAACATGGTCAATCGTGTCCTGCGCCTGGGCGATCGCACGGTCGACAGCATGATGACGCCACGCCCGCGCATTGCATGGCTGGATGCGGCTGCGCCGCTTGATGAGAACCTCCAGGTGATGCGCGAGAATTCCTACTCGCGCTATCCCGTCTACCGCGACAGCGACAAGAACGTGCTCGGCGTGCTCACGCTCAAGCGTCTGCCGGAAATGCTGGGTAGCGCACATGTGGATCTATTCGCGAAACTCGCCAAGCCGCTCTACGTGCCGGGTACTGCGCGCGCCCTGGACCTGCTCGAGGAATTCCGCGACGCCGAAACCCGCCTGGCCCTGGTCGTTGACGAATACGGTGACATCGAAGGCCTGGTCACACTCAACGATCTGCTCAGCGCCGTGGTCGGCAAGAGCGCGGCGCCGGTACAGTCGGCGGGAAATTCGCCGGTCGTTCGACGTGATGATGGCAGCTGGCTGATCGACGGCGCGCTGGGCACGGACGACCTGCGCGAACTGCTCGGCGTCACCGAACTGGCGCACGAAGACGATCACGATTTCCATACCGCCGCCGGCATGGTGGTCGCCCACTTCGGACGCATTCCCCAGACCGGCGAGCACTTCGACTGGCGCGGCCTGCGATTCGAAGTGGTCGATCTGGATGGCGCGCGCATAGACAAGATACTTGTTGCGCGCGAGCCGGGACGCGGAGATGGCGGCTAGGGAATCGGAGCGTGGCGGATTCACGCTTTCCCGCCACCCTCGATTTCCGCTCGTCCGTTCGCGGGCCTTGCCAATCTGGCCATGCGCTGCGCATCGTCGAAGATGCCGCGCAGGATGCGCACTTCGCGCTCCTCCAGGTTCGCACGCAGAAACAGGCGGCGCAGCCGCTGCATGATCGTGCGCGGCGATCTGCCTTTGTGGAAATCTATGTTTTCCAGCATCTGTTCCAGATGGGTGAAGAAGTATTCGAGCTGCTCGATTGTCGCCGGCAATTCGATCTTCGCTGCAGTCGCCAGCGGTGGCGCCTGCTCCATGATCGCCAGGCGCAATTCGTAGGCGAGCACCTGCACTGCCTGGGCAAGATTCAGCGAGGAAAAGTCGGCGACGCTGGGAATATGCACGGCCGCATGGCACGACATCAATTCGTCGTTTTCCAGCCCCGTGCGCTCGTTGCCGAACACGATCGCCGCCTGGCCATCGACACTCGCGGCGAGTGCGCGTAACGCGCCCTGGCGCGGCGACAACTCCTCCAGCTGAACTCCGCGGCGGCGCGCAGTACAACCCAGCACCAGGGTGCAGTCGGCGACTGCCTCGACGAGAGTCGGCGTAATGGCGATGCCGTCGAGTACATCATCCGCGCCCGCGGCCGTGGCCGTGGCGTCTGCGTGCGGAAACCGGTGCGGGGCGACCAGGCCCAGGCGTGAAAATCCCATCGTGCGGATCGCGCGCGCTGCCGCACCGATATTGCCGGGGTGCGAGGTACGCACGAGAATGAAGCGGATGGAGTCGGCCATAACGAGGAATATTCAGCTATCAGAGAGGGCAGAATCGCGCCGCAGTTTTGCATATTCCATCGGCGATTGTAGAGACGAAATCCTGTGCTGCGGCTCGCGACCCCGATCTCCATTCGCCCTCAGGTATCGAGCGGTGAACGGTACCCGGCACAGCCGTCCATGTTCGATAGCTGTCCATGAACGGCTTCCAATCCGCGCGCGGCCTGCAAGCCAAGGCCAAAAATGCTACCCTCTCGCCCGCGCGGCATGCACGCGCACCGTTCTTTTTCACCTTGACCGATCCGGAAATCACCATGCCCAGACCCGCCGTCAATGTCGCGGTACGTGCCGCACGCGCCGCTGGCAACATCATCCAGCGCTACATGAACCGCGTTGACAGCCTGACGGTAGAGGAAAAGTCGCGGATGGACTTCGTCACCGAGGTCGACCGCCTGGCGGAAGCCGAGATCGTCAAGGAATTGCGCCGCGCGTTTCCCGACCATGCCATCCTCGGCGAAGAATCCGGGCAGATCGGCAAGTCGAGCAAGGTCTGGGTCGTCGATCCGCTGGACGGCACGCACAATTACCTGCGCGGTTTTCCACATTTCAGCGTTTCCATCGGCTTCGTCGATCACGGCGATCCGGTGCACGGCGTCATCTACGACCCGCTGCGTGACGAACTGTTCACCGCCAGCAAGGGTGACGGCGCCTTCCTCAACGACCGGCGCATGCGCGTCACCAAGCGCGAAGGCCTGTCCGGCGCCCTGCTCGGCACCGGCTTCCCCTATCGCCAGCGCGAACACCTGGATGCGCAACTCGGCATGACCCGGGCCCTGTTGCAGGAGGCCGAAGACATCCGCCGCACGGGCTCGGCGGCACTGGATCTGGCTTACGTCGCAGCGGGACGTCTGGACGGCTATTTCGAAATCGGCCTGAAACCCTGGGACATGACCGCCGGCTGCGTCATCGTGCGCGAGGCGGGTGGCCACTATTGCGACTTCGCCGGACGCGACGGGATTCCCGCAAGCGGCAACCTGATCGCGGGGAATCATCTGCTGACGGGCGCGATGGTCAGGGCGATTGCGGCTTCGGCGGGGCCGGCTTTACTCGCCGGCTGAAGCGCACTGCCCCTTTTCCCGCATGCGGGAAAAGGGGGCAAGAACTATGGCCGGCGCGCCAACTCCGAATTGTCGCGCGTCACCGGCATCAGATCCTTCTTCGACACGCCGAGCCAGAGCAGGATGGGGCTGGCGAAGAAGATAGACGACAGCGTGCCGACGACGATACCGATGAGCATGGTCAGGGCAAACCCGTGCACGACCGGGCCGCCGAAGAAATACAGCGCAATCATCGTGATCGCGGTGAACAGGGCGGTGATGATCGTACGCGACAAGGTGGAATTGATCGCCTTGTTCAGGATTTCGACGGGCTCGCCCTTGCGCGTGGAGCGGAACAGTTCGCGGACACGGTCGAACACGACGACCTTGTCGTTGATCGAGTAGCCGACCACCGCGAGCACCGACGCCAGCACCGTGATGTCGAACTCGTGCTGGGTGACGGCGTAGAAGCCGACCGTGATCAACGTATCGTGGATCTCGCTGGCGATCGCGGCGACGGCGAAGCGCCATTCGAAACGGATACCGATGTAGATCATGATGCCGATGATGACGAAGATCACCGCGGTCACGCCGTCGCTCTTCAGTTCGTCGCCGACCTGCGGGCCGACGAAATCGGTACGCGTCTTGGTCGCGTCCGCACGCTTGGCCTGCAAGGCCTTGAGCACGTCGTCGGCAACCTGATCCTGCTTCTTCGTCGCGTCGCCGGTCGCAGCCTTGTCGTTGCTGGATTGCAGCCGGATCGAGACTTCACGTGCACCGCCGATGCTCTGGACGACCGCATGATCGAAGCCGGCCGTATCGAGCGCGGCGCGCACGTCGCTGATGTCGATCGGTTCCTGGTATTGCACCTCGACCAGTACACCGCCGGTGAAATCCAGGCCATAGTTCAGGCCGCGAGTGAGAATGGCGCCGATCGACAGGATGATCAACAGCGCCGAGATGGCAATGCTGACCTTGCGCAGACGCAGGAAGTCGATATTGCTGTGTGGATTGAAGATTTCCATTGTCAGTTCGCTCCGCGGGCGTAGCCGCCGCCGACCGCCAGGCCCTTGAGCTTGCGGCCGCTGTAGACCAGATTCACCAGGGCATGGGTAACCGTTACCGAGGTGAACATCGAGGTGAGAATGCCGATCGCCAGCGTCACGGCGAAGCCCTTGATCGGGCCCGATCCGAACGCGAACAATCCGAATGCGGCGAGCAGATGGGTGACGTTGGCATCGAGAATCGTCGCCCAGGCCTTTTCATAGCCTGCGCGGATCGAGGCCAGGGGGGTCGAGCCATTGCGCAACTCCTCACGGATGCGTTCGCAGATCAGCACGTTGGCGTCGATCGCCATGCCCAGCGTAAGCACGATACCGGCGATGCCGGGCATCGTCAGCGTGGCCTGGAACAATGACAGCACCGCGAGCAGCATGACCAGATTCAGGATCAGGGCGATATCGGCGATCAGGCCGAACACGTGGTAGTACAGCGCCGCGCAAAGCAGCACGGCGAGCAGACCAAGAATCACCGCCTTGACGCCCTTGGCGATATTGTCCTGACCCAGGCTCGGGCCGATGACGCGTTCCTCGACGATGTCCATCGGCGCTGCAAGGGAGCCGGCGCGCAGCAACAGGGCCAGTTCGCTCGCGGCCTTCATGCTTTCCATGCCAGTGGTGTTGAAGCGATTGGAGAACACGCCCTGCACGGTCGCGTCGTTGATCACTTCTTCGGTAACCTTGGCGGTGCGCACTTCCTTGCCGTCGACGATCTTGGTCTCCGGCGTGCGCTCGATGTAGACCACGGCCATGCGATGGCCGACGTTCTGGCTGGTGAAATCAAGCATCTTCTTGCCGCCCAGCGCATTCAGGCGCACCGATACCGATGGCGTGCCGGTCTGCTGGTCGGGTGTGGCCGTGGCATCGATCAATTCGTCGCCACCGACAATCGCCCGTTTCTTCAGCACGATCGGCATCGGCTTGCCGTCCGGGCCCAGCCGCTGGGTGTGATACAGGCGCGATTCCGGCGGTACGTTGCCGGTTTTTTCGGCTTCGATCGGATTGGTGCTCTCGTCGACGGCGTGGTATTCCAGCGTCGCGGTGGCGCCGAGAATCTTCTTGGCCTCGGCCGTATCCTGCACGCCGGCCAGTTCCACGACGATGCGGTTGCTGCCCTGCTGCTGGATGATCGGCTCAGATACGCCAAGCTGGTTGACGCGGTTGCGCAGCGTGGTCAGGTTGCTGACAACGACCTGGTTGGCCTGCGCCTGCAAGGTCGATTCGCGGATTTTCGCGATCAGGGCGAAGCTGTCGGCTGTGGTGTCGCCATCAGCGAGTTCCAGCGGCGGCTGCGCGCCGAGCTTCTCCGGCTGATTGACTTCCTTGGCGATGACGTTGCCGGCCTGCTTGCGATCCTCGTCCGAATGCAGCACGACGACAATGCCCTGCGCGCCGGCGTTGACGGAGTCGTAGCGGATCTTGGCGTTGCGCAACGCGGTGCGGATGTCGTCGACGTAACGCTGCTGCATCTTGGCGGTCGCGGCCTTCTGATCGATTTCCATCAGGAAGTGCACGCCACCCTGCAAATCCAGACCCAGCGGCATGCGGTTGGCCCCGATTGCGCGCAGCCAGGCCGGTACCGTGGATGCCAGATTCAGCGCGACCACGTACTTGTCGCCCAGTTGGGTCTTGAGTTCGCCCGACGCGGCAAGCTGCACATCCGTGTTGGGAAAGCGGACCAGCAGGCGGTCGCCGTTGAGCTCGACATCCTTGAAGTCGAATTTCTTCGTCTGCAGGATGCCCAGCACTTTTTCCTTCAGCGCATCATCGACGGTCGCGCCGCGATTCGCGGAAATCTGCACCGCTGCCTGCGGCTGGAACACGATCGGCAGGGCATAGATGACTCCGAGCAGCAGCACCACGCCGACGAGTATATATTTCCACTTCGAGAATTCGTTCATACCCACCACTTTTGAAAAGTGCGGCCACGGATGGCCGCTTCCTGATTTTCGCGATCACGGACGACCGCAAAACATCACACCGACTTCAGCGTGCCCTTGGGCAGTACCAGCGAGACCGCGCTTTTCTGCACCTTGATTTTGACGTTCGGCGCGATTTCAAGGGTCATGAACGTGTCGCCGATATCATCGACACGCCCGGCCATGCCGCCGCCGGTCACTACTTCATCGCCCTTGGCCAGCGCGGCAATCATGTTGCGCAGCTCTTTCTGCCGTTTGGACTGCGAGCGGAACATGAAAAACATCATCGCAACCATGATGACGATGAAGATGATCGGCGAGCCGAGCAGGCCGCCGATGCCTTGCGCCGCAGGCGCGCCGCCAGCCTGGGCGTAAGCGTTGGAAATCAGGAAATCCATAGTGATCTCACGAAAGTTTGCCTCGCCACACGACGGGCGGGCATGCCAAAAGACCGCGGATTATGGCATGGGATGGGCGGATGTGCATCCTTGGGCGCTTAGTCATTCGGGCGGAAGCTTAAATCCGGTCCCTTCGCACCTGCTCGTCATTCCAGCGAAGCCTGGAATCCATTTTGAGCCTGGTTCTTGACCTTCTAGAGCCAAAGCTTTCGCTCGTCCCTCGGCCGAGCGACTTCTTTTTGGCATTGGCCAAAAGGAAGCAACAAGAGCGACGGCCTAAATCGTCGTCGCCCGACGCATGTCATAAAACTCCGCAACAAAATCCCCGAGCCGTCGCGCCGCAATCGCCTCGCGCAGGCCGCGCATCAGATCCTGGTAATAGTGCAGGTTGTGGATCGTTGCCAGCATCGGTCCGAGCATTTCGCCGCACTTGTCCAGATGACGCAGGTACGCCCGCGAGAATCCGCTGTGGCAGGTATAGCAGGCGCAAGCTTCATCGATCGGCCGCACATCGCGTTCATAACGCGCGTTGCGGATGCGCAGCACGCCGTAGCGGGTGAAGATGTGCGCATTGCGCGCGTTGCGCGTGGGCATGACGCAGTCGAACATGTCGATGCCGCGCACGACGGCTTCGACGATGTCCTCCGGCCGGCCCACGCCCATCAGATAGCGTGGCCGTTCCGGCGGCAGCAAGGGCACGGTTTCTTCCAGTATGCGGTTGCGCTCGGCTTCGGGCTCGCCGACCGCCAGACCGCCGACCGCGTAACCGTCGAACCCGATATCGATCAGGGTTTGCGCAGAAACTTCGCGCAATTGTGCAAAAGTGCCGCCCTGGACGATGCCGAACAATGCGTTCGGGTTGGACAAATCATCGAACGCGCGGCGCGAGCGGGCGGCCCAGCGCAGACTGAGCTGCATCGAATCGCGCGCCTGCTTTTCCGTCGCCGGATAGGGCGTGCACTCGTCGAAGATCATGGCGACATCCGAATCGAGGACGCGCTGGATGCGCATGGATTCTTCCGGCGAGAGGAACACGCGCGAGCCATCGACCGGCGAGGCAAAACTGACGCCCTCCTCCGTGATCTTGCGCCGCTCGGCCAGCGAAAACACCTGAAAACCGCCCGAATCAGTGAGGATGGGCTTGTCCCAGCCGATGAAGCGATGCAGGCCGTCGAACTCCCCGACGACGTCCATGCCGGGGCGCAGATACAAGTGAAACGTGTTGCCCAGTATGATTTCCGCGCCGGTCTCCGCGATCGATCGCGGCGTCATCGCCTTGACCGAGCCATAGGTGCCCACCGGCATGAACGCAGGCGTTTCGATGCTGCCGCGTGGGAAGGTCATGCGGCCGCGGCGAGCGGCCCCGTCGGTGGCGAGAAGTTCGAATTGCATTGTTGTCATTCAACAATCAGATGAATTGGCCGCCAAGCGTTTCTCTCCTCCCATCGGGAGAAGCTGGCCGGGAGGGCCGGATGAGGGTGCGATCCGAGTGTAACGGTTCTCCACTGGCGACCCCCACCGCTGCCCTTCTCACGGCGGGAGAGTGGTCAAGCCCGAGCTCGGCAGAATCAGCATCGCGTCTCCGTACGAAAAGAAGCGATAGCGTTGCGCGACCGCGTGACGATAGGCGTCAAGCATCAGCTCGCGGCCTGCAAACGCGGAAACCAGCATCAGCAAGGTCGATTCCGGCAAATGGAAGTTGGTGACCAGCGCATCCACGCTGGAAATGTGGAACCCCGGGAAAATGAAAATCTGCGTCTCGCCGGCGAACGGTTGCACCTGGCCGTCGCGCAGTGCCGATTCCAGCGCACGCACGACGGTCGTGCCGACCGCAATCACGCGACCGCCGCGCGACCGCGCGCGACGGATCTGTTCCACCAGTGCAGCGCCGACATTGAGCCATTCCCTGTGCATCGCGTGATCTTCAAGACGCTCGCTGCGCACCGGCTGAAATGTGCCGGCGCCGACGTGCAGGGTGACGTAGCCGAAATCGACGCCCTTGTCGCGCAATGCGTCGAGCATCGACGCATCGAAATGCAGGCCGGCCGTCGGCGCTGCAACGGCACCGGGAATGCGCGCATAGACCGTCTGGTAGCGTTCGGCATCGGCGGCCTCGGCCGCGCGCGATATGTACGGCGGCAGCGGCATGCGTCCAAGCCGCAGCAACAGCTTTTCCAACGTCTCCGGACCATCGAAATGCAAGGTATAAAATTCCCCTTCGCGGCCGGTCACGCTTACCGCGCCGCCGCCGTCCAGCGCGATGCGGGCGCCGACCCTGGGTTTCTTGCTGACACCCAACTGCGCCAGGGCGTCGTGGCTGCCAGTAACGCGCTCGATCAGGATCTCGACGGCGCCGCCGGTTTCCTTGCGCCCGTACAACCGCGCCGGCAACACGCGGGTGTCGTTGAACACGAGCAGATCGTCGGCGCGCAGGTAATCGAGGAGATCGACGAACTTCCGGTCGGCCAGCAGTCGCGACGGTGCATCGACCACCAGCAGGCGGCTCGCCGACCGCTCGGGCAGCGGCGCCTGAGCGATCAGCTCGGGCGGTAGGTCGTAGTGGAAATCGGATTTTTTCACGGCGCAATTGTAAGCGCAGAGGCCGGCGATCGCTTGGACCATGCATGGTCCGTCTTCCATCCGGCATTCTGCGTTACCGGTAGTTCAATGCGCGCGATGCCATCGCGGCGTCGCGCAAGCGCATTGAATTAAAGCCAGCCCTTCTGTCGCGCCAGCCGGTAGGCCTCGATGCGATTGCCGACGCCCAGCTTGCCGATGGCCTCGGACAGATAATTTCGCACGGTGCCCTGTGACAGATGCAGTTGCTCGGCGATGTCGCCTGCAGACAGGCCCTCGCCGGCCAGGCGCAGCACCTGGCGCTCGCGGTCGTTGAGCGGATCGTCGCCGGACCAGGCTTCGAGCGCGAGCTGCGGATCGATCGCACGGCCACCGCGATGCACCTTGCGCAGCGCCTCGGCGAGTTGTTCGGCCGGAGCGTCTTTCAGCAGATAGCCACCGACGCCGGCATCCAGCGCGCGGCGCAGGAATCCGGGACGCGCGAATGTGGTGAGGATCACGACCTTGCACTCAAGCTTGTTGTCGCGAATGCGCTGCGCCAGTTCCAGACCGGTCAGGCGCGGCATCTCGATGTCGGTGACGACGACGTCGGGTCCGCTGCCGGCAGTTATCCCGCGTTGAATCAGCTTCCACGCTTCCTCCCCATCGGCAGCGCAGCCGACCACATCGATGTCGGATTCGAGCTTCAGCAGCGCGGAGAGCGCACCGCGCACCATCGCCTGGTCTTCGGCGAGCAGGACCCGGATCACGGTTGCGAAGGAACGGGCTTGTGTTTCATTCACGCACGTTAACAAGCCGCGCTCCGCGACTCAATCGGCGCCAGGCAGGCTCAGGCATGACCCAGCACGACCGGCGCCGGTGCGGAAACAGCGGCAGCGGACGCCGGCAAGGGCAGACTTGCGCGCAAGCAGGTGCCGCGGCCGCGCTGGGAATCGACCTGCAATTCGGCACCGATGCCGCGCAGGCGCTCGCGCATGCCGCTCAAGCCATTGCCGGGAACAATGGCACCGCCGCGGCCGTTATCCTCCACTCGCAGAAGCAGCACGCCGTGTGCCGCTTCCAGCGTGACGTTGGCACGCGTCGCCTGGGCGTGACGCTGGATATTCGTCACTGCCTCGCGCACCGCCATTGCCAGCGCGGTTTCGATTTCCGCCGAGAGCGCAACGTCGGCCATGGTGTAGTCGAGCGCTGTGCCGTTTGATTCGAGCAACAATTTCGCCGAGGCAAGTTCGGCCGCGAATCCGGCAGCGCGGATGCCGGTTACGGCGCGGCGCACCTGCGCCAGGGCATCGCGCGCCACGCGTTCAACCTCGATGATCTCGCGCCGCGCTGCGGCCGGGTCGCGATCGAACAAGCGGTTCGCTAGCTCCGACTTCAGCGTGATCAGCGACAAAGTGTGGCCAAGAAGATCATGCAGGTCGCGGCCGATGCGCTCGCGCTCGGCCAGCGCGGCGAGACGGCGTACTTCATCATGGCTCAGGCTCAGCTCGGCATCGCGCTGCTGCTTGAGCATGAAGTTGATGTTCATGAAACCGACTGCAAAGCCAATCAGGACCGCGCTGATCAGATAAGCCCAGTCGAAGCCTAGCCAATGCCATTCGAGCGCGTAGACGAACATCACCAGGGCCATGTTGCGCACGGTTTCGCGCGGCTGGCTGCCGAACGGCAGAAAGGCGCAGGCGTAGATCAGATATCCCTGCGCGCCCGGATTGTACGGTGTGACGGCGAAGCCCAGCGCGGCGATACCCAAAGCCCACCATATCGCCTGCTTGCGATCGCGGTAGTAGCAACGATAGAACAGGTAGAGGAAGACAATGAAGCTGCCGACCGTCGGCCAGAGCCAATGCGGGAAACTGTCGCCCAGCTGGAAGATGGGCGTTGCGAATATCCAGAACGTCCAGACGAGCATGATCCACGGAAACCAGTGAGCGCTGCTGGCGTGGCCGATGCCGGCCCGGCGTCCACAGACAATGGAGTTTGGACTGGGTACGAAAAAGTCGGCGAGCACGGTGCGCTCCTCGCATGCAATGACGGTTAGACTACGCCGAAGCGGTCGCCAGGGTAAGCGCAACCAGGACCGCCAGGAGTGCCAAGAAAACAGAGCGCAGGTATAGATGCCGCATGCCTTTGTTCATCGTATACTCCTCCACAATGCTCAAACAACGCGCGCCAGCCAGCGCCGCGCGACCGCAAAACAGATCGCGGTGAAACCGACCACGGCAGCGACATGACCGGCAACAGTGCCGGTGGACGCACTGCCGATGACGCCGAGTGCCAACTGGGCCAGGTGATAGGCCGGCCACACAGGCGCGATCTGGCTGATGAAAGCCGGCAGCATGCTCAATGGCATCCACAGCCCGGACAGGAATGCCATCGGCAGATAGATGAAGTTGACGATTGCCGGCGCTGCCGAGGCATTGACGCGGCTGCCGATCAGCAGGCCAAGCGCGCAGAAAGGCGTCACTCCGAGCACGGCCACGAGGCCAAGTTCCAGCCACTGACTCGGCCCAAGGCGAATCCCGGCCAGGCCGAAAGCCATCGCGGCAAGTACCAGATAAATGATGGCGGCGAACAGCATAGCCATGACCATCTTCGACAGAAGATATGCGCCCGGCGGCATCGGTGCGACGCGCTTGAGCGCCAGCCAGCCGCGTTCGCGCTCGATTGCCACGCCGACGCCGAAACCGAACAGGCCCGGCGCCATCACGCCGAACACGCTGTAAGTCGCAAACAGGTAGCGCGCGGCATCGGTACTGCCGCGATTGAGCAGCAGGCCGAACAGCAGATAGAACATCGGCGGAAAGAGCAGGGTCGGCACTGCAAAGGCGGGCGTGCGCAGCACGCGCAGAAATTCGTATCTGGCCTCCAGGGCGTAGGCCGGCCATGGGCTGCCTATAGTGTGGACGGTTGGACGATCGGCCAGGGCGCTCATGCGGCCTCCCGGGTGATTTCGACAAAGGCCTCGGCCAGACCGGCGCGCCTGACCTCCAGTTCGGTCAACGCAGCGTCGGTGGCCAGCAACTGACGGACGACCGCTTCGGCAGCATCGGTCACGATTTCGATGCGTTCACCATTGCGCGTGGCACTGCGAACCTGCGGCCATTGCGCGATCTCGCCGGCGACCAGGGCGGAAACACAGCGGATCTGCCGTTGCGCGACGCGCGCGCGAATCTCCTGCACGCTGCCGGCGGCGACGATGCGGCCGCGTGCGAGCACGGCGACGCGCGTTGCCAGGGCCTCGGCTTCCTCCAGATAGTGCGTCGTCAGCACCACCGCACAGCCTTCACCCAGCAGGGTGCGTATCGTTTTCCACAATGTCTCGCGGGCGTCGATGTCCAGGCCGGTCGTCGGTTCATCGAGAAAGAGGATTTCCGGATTGCCGGCCAGCGCCAGCGCGAACTGGGCACGCCGCTGCTGGCCGCCGGAAAGCTTGCCGTAGCGGCGCTTGAGCAGATCGCCGATGCCGGCCAGCTCGACGATGTCAGCGACCGTGCGCGGGCGTGGATAGTAGCTGCGGAACAACTCGACCAGTTCGCCGACATGGAGCGTTTCCGGCACGCCGGCGGTCTGCAGCATCGCGCCGATGCGGCGGCGCGATGCCAGGGCCTGGGGTGCCGCATCGAACAAGGTGGCGCGTCCTGTATCGGTCTTGAGCAGGCCGAGCAACAGCGAGATCGCCGTAGTCTTGCCGGCGCCGTTCGGCCCGAGCATGGCCAGCACTTCACCACGACGGACAACCAGATCCACCCGGTCCAGCGCGAGCACGCCACCGTAGCGCTTGCTCGCCGTGTCCAGTCGCGCGACCACTTGCGATTCGTTCATGTGCGGCTCCTGTGCAGCAGTGTGGCTAGCCTAGTCCGGCGCGGCGCAGGTGCGCAGTCGTGCCAATCACGACTTGTGCATGACATGTGTCAGCCGGCGGGTTCGCGACACAATTGGTTCCATTGACCTGGCTCGGAGGCGGCCCCTGCGGCGTACCGCCTTGGCATGCTAAAATGTATGTCGGTTACGTCTTTCTGGTCACGTGCTGCAATGCGGCGCGTCTTTTGCATTTGTGGAGAATTTCATGTCGCTCATCGCCAAGCTCGACGAAATGCGCCGATACGGCGGCACCATCCGTACCGCCGGACTGCCGGATGCGGTCATTGAGCGCCTCGCCTCGCAATATCCGGAACTGGGCGAAGCCGTGGATGAAGCGCGTGCCCTGTTCGCGCAACTGTGTACGGAATTCCCCGATCTGCTCAAGCTCGACGAGAACGAGCAACTGGCGCGCGTGCAGGCGGATTTCATCAACTTCTACGCCGAAGACGCGGTGAATCCCTATGTCGCCCTGGCCGGCCGCGGGCCATGGGTGGTCACGCTCAAGGGTGCCGTCGTGCACGATTCCGGCGGCTACGGCATGCTCGGCTTCGGCCATGCGCCGAAGGCGGTGATCCAGGCCCTGGCGCGTCCGCACGTGATGGCGAACGTGATGACCCCGAGCGTGAGTCACCTGCGCTTTGCGCGCGCGCTCAAGCGCGAAGTCGGACAAAGTCGCGGCGAGTGCCCTTTCACCCGGTTCCTGTGCCTGAATTCCGGGTCGGAAGCGGTGTCGCTCGCCTGCCGCATCGCCGACGTGAACGCCAAGCTGCAGACCGAACCCGGCGCGCGTCACGCCGGACGCACGATCAAGCGCCTCGCCATGAAGGGCGCATTCCATGGCCGCACCGAACGGCCGGCCATCTATTCGGATTCCTCGCGCAAGGCCTACGCGCAGAATCTGGCCAGTTTCCGCGACGAACACAGCCTGCTGACCGTGGAGCCCTACAACGTGGATCAGCTGCGCCAGACCTTTGCTGACGCCGAAAGGAATGGCTGGTTCATCGAAGCCATGTTCCTCGAGCCGGTAATGGGCGAAGGCGATCCCGGCCGCGCCGCGACGCCGGAGTTCTACGCCGCGGCACGCGAACTCACGCGCGCGCACGACTCGCTGTTCCTGGTCGATTCGATCCAGGCCGGACTGCGTGCGCACGGCGTGCTCTCGATCGTCGACTACCCGGGCTTCGAGAAACTCGATCCGCCGGACATGGAAACCTATTCCAAGGCGCTCAACGCCGGACAGTATCCGCTGTCGGTGCTCGCGGTCACCGCGAAAACTGCTGCATTGTATAAAAAGGGAATCTACGGCAACACGATGACGACCAATCCGCGTTCCATGGATGTCGCCGTTGCCGCGCTGGAAATACTCACGCCGGCAGTGCGCGCCAACATCCGCGTGCGCGGCAAGGAGTTCCTCGACAAGTTGAACAAGCTGAAGAGTGAACTGCCGGGCCTGATCACGAAGGTGCAGGGCACCGGCCTGCTGTTTTCCTGCGAACTGGCGCCGCAATTCAAGTGCTATGGCGCCGGCAGCACCGAGGAATGGCTGCGCGAACGCGGCATCGGCGTGATCCATGGCGGCATCAATTCGCTGCGCTTCACTCCGCATTTCCTGATCACGGCGACCGAGGTCGATCTGATGATCGACGGCGTAAGGCAGGCACTCCTGCACGGGCCGCGTCTGCAGGTCGGTGAACGCGAGGCTGTGGCTGCCTGAGATTTCGGCTGCGGCGGCCGTCGCGTGTGGAAAACGTCACGCGTAGGGATCAGCAGCAGACGATCACGACGCCTGGTCGACCGTGCCGGTCTGTAGCGGTGGACTACTGCGATTTGGCGAGATCGCGGCGTCGAGTTTGTCGGAACCGGCCTGCAGCAACTGATGATGACGAAAGGCCTCGCGTATATTGTCGCGCAGCGCCTTGTTGTTCCATGGCTTGGTATAGAAGCGATAGATCGCGCCGCGGTTGATAGCGTCAATGATCGATTCGAGATCGGTATAGCCGGACAGCACGATCCGCAGCGTACCCGGATACAAATCCTTGACCCGGTCGAGAAAAACAGTGCCGCTCATGTTCGGCATGCGCTGATCGCACAGGATGACATGCACCGGGTGCTGCGCCAGCAGTTCAAAGCCCTCGGCCGCAGACTGCGCCACCAGGATATGGTAGCCCTCGCGGCGCAGCGCGCGCTGCAAGGATGCCAGTACGCGAGCTTCATCGTCTACCAGCAGCAGGGTCTTGACCGGTTCGCGTTCCTCGTCGTCCCGTGCTGGCAGGCGTTTTTGTTCGCGCAGCATTTTTTCCACGTCCATTGCGGGCAGCGGCGGACTGAAGTAGTAGCCCTGGATTTCATCGCAGCCCTGGCTGCGCAGGTACGCCAGTTGCCCCGGCGTTTCGACACCCTCTGCAATCACCAGGAGTTTCAGGCTGTGTGCCATGCGGATGATGGCCTGCACGATGGACGCGTCGTCGGGCGTGCTGGTGACGTCGCGAACGAAGGCGATATCGATTTTCAACTTGTCGATGGGAAAGCGGCGCAGGTAGGCAAGACTGGAATAGCCGGTACCAAAATCATCGATGGAAACCTGCACGCCGCGTTTCTTCAGGCTCTGCAGGCTGGCGATCGTGTTGCCTATATTGGCCATCAGCGAGCTTTCGGTCAGCTCAAGTTCCAGTAGCTCGCCGCTGATTTCGTTGTCGCCGAGGGCCTTGACCACATCGCTGTGCAGATCGCCTTCGCTGAACTGGCGCCCCGAAACGTTCACCGAGACTTGGACCGGACCGATCGACGAGCGCGTCCACAGGCCAATCTGCCTGCACGCGGCGGCGATGACCCAGCTGCCAACCTGAAGGATGAGCCCGGTCGATTCGAGTGCTGGGATGAAGGCTTGCGGCGATACCAGGCCATGCCCCGGTCGCTCCCAGCGCAGCAATGCTTCGAGCCCGGCAATGCGTCCGGTCTTTAGTTCCACCTTGGGCTGGTAGTAGAGGACGAATTCGTCATTCGCAACGGCGTTGCGCAAAGCGGCTTCCAGGTCCAGGCGCGCCATCACTTCGGAATTCATTTGCGCCGTGAAAAACCGGAAGGTGTCGCGCCCGGCCTGTTTGGCGCGATACATTGCCGTGTCCGCGTACTTCACCAGGGTTTCGGGATCGGATGCATCGTCGGGGTGCAGGGTGATGCCGATACTGGCAGTGACCGTCACATGGTTGTCGCTGAGGTTGAATGGCTCGCGCAGCGCATCGCGGATCTTGTTGACGAGAACGACGGCTTCCTGCGCATCCTGCAACAGGAGAATCAACGCAAACTCGTCGCCACCCAAGCGCCCGATCGTATCGCGCTTGCGCGTGGATTTGACCAGACGTCCGCCGAACTGACGCAGCAGTTCATCGCCGATCGCATGGCCCAGCGTGTCATTGACGTTCTTGAAGAAATCCACATCGATGCACATCACCGCAACCAGCCAGCCGTGTGCAGCCTGCGCGAGTGTTTTCTTCAGGGTTTCGTGGAACAGTGTGCGGTTCGGCAGCTCCGTGACGGAATCGTAGTAGGCCAGGTAATTCAGCCGGTCCTGCTTGTCGATGTGATCGATCGCGAACGCGATGTCGCCAGTCAATTCCGTCAACAGGCGCATTTCTTCCTCACCAAAGAATCCAGTCTCGGCAGCGTAAAGTGCGAGCGTGCCTACGGCGTCGCCCGAAACCATCAGCGGCAAGACCGCCATCGAGCAGATGCCGGATTCCGCATATTGACGGCCGGACATGACTCTGGGGTCGCGTTGGGAATCATTGGAGACGATGGCCTTTTTCTCGCCGACGGCCCGCGCGATCATCGTGTTTGGCGAATCCTCCGCCGACGCCAGGATGCCCTTGATTTCAGTCAGGAGGTTTTCATCCCTGGCCGCGGAGGCGACCGGCACAATCTTCTTCGCACTCCGGTCCGTGATGCTGATGAGCGCCACGCGGAAACCGCCTGCGTCGATGGCGATCCGGCATGCTTCCCTGAAAAGTTCATCGCGGTCACTGACGCGAACGATCAGCGTGTTGATCCCGCTCAGGACCGCGTATACGCGATTGAGCTGCTTGATCCTGCCTTCAGCCTGCTTCTGCTCGGTAATGTCCTCGCCGATGCTTGCCGATCCGATCACATCGCCGGCACCGGACCGCAGTACCGAATTGTTCCAGCGCATTAGGCGGCGTCCGCCCGAACGCGTAAGTATTTCGTTTTCGCGCAACCACGCATCCGGAACGTTGGCGAGGAGCCGCGCAAAGGAATCCTTCGCGTCGCCAGCTTGCGCAGGTATGAACAGTTCGAACCAATTACGCCCGACCACTTGTTCAAGGCGCCAACCGGTCAGGTGCAGCAGGTACTCGTTGCAGAACGTGATCCGTGCATCGCAGTCGAGCATCACCGAGGCGAGCTGCACGTTTCGCAGCAGGTCG
>JARLJU010000169.1 GCA_031291055.1 Rudaea sp.
CCCGGGACTGCATTTCGGCTACTGGCCGTGGCAATACCGCATCCTGAAGGTGCCGGTCACGGTGGTGCCGCAAGGCGAAATCGCCCTGGTGCTGGCCGCCGATGGCGACGCGATTCCCGCAGGACGCATTCTGGGCAAAGTGGTCGAGTGCGATAACTTCCAGAACGCGCGGAAATTCCTGGCCAATGGCGGCGAGAAAGGCCGCCAGCTCGGAATTCTCACGGCGGGCACGTATCGCCTCAACACGGCGCAGTTCACGGTCATCACGTCGGCGACAGCGGAACTGCACGGCATGAGCGCCGGGCAATTGGAACTGACGCGCGTGAACAATGACATGGTAGGGATCGTCACTACGCTCGACGGACAGTCGATCGATGCGGGTGAAATCGCCGGCACGACCATCGCGGCGCACGACAACTTCCAGAGCGTGCAGGCGTTTCTGGACGGCGGCGGGCGGCGCGGGTTGCAGGAACAGGTCTTGTTGTCCGGCACGTGGAACCTGAATCCATGGTTTGTACAGGTGGAGCAGGTGCCGATGGTGCAGATTCCCATCGGCTACATCGGTGTCGTCATCTCGTTCGTGGGCGCGGCCCACGTGGACGTCAGCGGCATCGAGTTCAAGCATGGCGATTTGGTAAATGTCGGCCACAAGGGCGTCTGGGTGACGCCATTGTATCCGGGCAAACACCCAATCAACACGCGGGTAATGAAGGTGGAACTGGTGCCCACCACGAACATCGTGTTGAACTGGGCCAGCCGGTCCGAGGCGCATCATTTTGACGAGAAACTCTCGTCCATCACGGTGCGCTCGAAGGACGGATTCGCGTTCAACCTGGACGTGGCGCAGATCATCCACCTCGGCGCGCTCGACGCGCCGAAGGTGATCAGCCGCGTGGGCTCGATGCAGAACCTGGTGGATCATGTGCTGCAACCGATTGTGGGGAATTATTTCCGCAACTCGGCGCAAGGCTACACGGTGCTCGATTTTTTGAGCGCCCGCAGCCAGCGGCAGGTCGAGGCCGCCGAGCACATCCGCACGGCGATTGGCGCCTACGATGTGCAGGCGATTGACACGCTGATCGGTGA
>JARLJU010000170.1 GCA_031291055.1 Rudaea sp.
CGGACGCGCGTGCAACGTCCGATGGCGATGTCGCGCGCGCTCAGGGCGGATGCGCTTAGTACAAAATTTTTGAACTGTACGTTCAGATTTTTCCGCGCATGCGAATCCGTCGCTGTTCTAGACTCCGGGGGATCCGCCGCTGAGTGTTCTTGCCTCAGTTCTCCCCTCGGTCCTCCCCCAGTTGTTCCTTTGTCCGCTGTGTTTGGGATGCTCAGGTAATGATCCACATTGGCCCGCTTCAGGTAGACCTTGAGCGTCGGGAAGTGATTCTCGACGGGCAACCTGTGCGCCTCGGCAGCCGCGCGTTCGACATGCTGGCCGTGCTGATCGCCGCGAACGGCGGGCTGGTGTCGAAGAACGAGATGCTCAAACAGGTCTGGCCGAACGCGATCGTTGAAGAGAACAATCTTCAGGTTCATATGTCCGCGCTGCGGAAGATGCTGGGTGAAAGTCGTGGACTGATACAGACCGTGTCCGGACGAGGCTACCGGCTGGTTCCGCGGGCTTCGTCGCCGGCGGCCTCCGGCAACGCTGAAGATGGCGGCAAGCTCGACGACGTCGTGGAAGTCGCGCACGTCCCTCACAACCTGCCTGTCAATTTGTCGGCGCTGATCGGCCGGGACCAGGCGCTGGACGATGTTTCGCTGGCGCTCGCGTCGGCCCGCCACGTGACGCTCGTCGGCTCGGGCGGCATCGGCAAGACCCGTCTCGCCGTGGAAGTCGCGCGCAGTTCGCTGGGGCGCTTTCCAGACGGCGTCTATTTGGTCGCGCTCGCCTCGGCCTCCGATGCGGGCAGCGTCCTCGCGGCGTTCGCGACCAGCATCGGCGTGAATCCGGCGAGCGGGCCGCTCACGCTCGCGCGCATCAGCAAGGAATTCCGCGTGCGCAGCGCGTTGTTCGTGCTCGACAACTGCGAGCATGTGCTCGGCCACGCCGCCGAGCTTGCCGAGGCGCTCCTGAGCGCGGGGCCCGCGGTGCGTGTGCTCGCAACCAGCCGGGAGGCGCTGCGCGTCGTGGACGAACACCTGTATTGGGTCGCTTCGCTGGAGGTGCCCGCCCAGGACGAGCCAAGTCAGCAGGTCCTGCAATGCAGCGCGGTCGAGTTATTCCTGTCACGCGCCCGCGCGATCGATGCGCGCTTCTCGCTGGACGAAAGAAGCATTCAACTGACCGGCATCGTATGCCGCCGGCTCGACGGCATACCGTTGGCCATCGAACTGGCAGCCGCGCGCGCGGCGATACTCGGTATCGCGACACTGGCAAGCCATCTCGATGACCGTTTCAACATGCTGACCGGCGGCAATCGCACTGCGTTGCCGCGCCACCAGACCTTGAAGGCGACGCTCGACTGGAGCCACGCCTTGCTCGACGATGCCGAGCGCACGACGTTGCGCCGGCTGGGTATCTTCGCGAGCAGCTTCACGATAGACGCGGCGATCGCCGTCGTGAGCGACGGTGCATTGCGGGAACTCGAGGTGATCGCGGCGGTGTCGGGGCTGGTTGAAAAATCGTTGCTGGTGAGGGGTATGGAGTGCGGCGGGACGAGTTTTCGCCTGCTGGAAACCACGCGTGCGTACGCGATGCAGAAGCTCGAGGACAACGGCGAGCAACGCGTCGTCATGTTCCATCACGCGCGTTACTTCGTTGCGCTGCTGGAGCGCGAAGCGCTGAGCCGCGCGGACTCCGCGCGCGCCTTCGCCGACGGCTGGCAGCATGAGATGCGCGCGCTGCTCGACGACTTGCGCATGGCGCTGGGTTGGACCCTGTCGCCGAAGGGCGACGAAGCACTGGGCGAAGCGCTGGCCGTGAAAGTCGTGTTCCTGCTGTATGAACTTTCGCTGGTCGACGAGTGCTGCGTATGGGCGCGGCGGGCCCTCGATAGCGTCGCCGCGACCCACCATGGCTCGCGCTCGACCCACCACCTCCGTGTGCGCATGCAACTGAAGGCGGCGCTTGGGGCGGCCCTCGTCTACGTCAACGGACCGAACCAGGAAACCTTCGGCATCTGGTCCGAGGTTCTCGCCTCGGCGATTGCGCTTGGGGACCCTGCGTTTGAAGCCCGCGCATTGTGGGGCATGTGGAACGCGAGTCAATCGTCCGGTGCGGCGCGCAATGCGCTGGCGTTCGCCGGGCGCTTCGCGTTGCTCGCTTCCGAGGTGGGCGACAGGGGCTGTGCGGTGCTCGGCTGCAGGCTGCTCGGCATCGCGTCGCATTACGCAGGCGATCAACGGCAGGCCCGGGCGTCGCTCGAACAATTCCTGCGGCAAAGCGACGGCCTGTATCAGCACCTGCCGCTGGGCCAGTCCGTCGATCAACGGATCGTCGGCTGCGCGACGCTCGCGCGCGTGCTGTGGCTGCAAGGCTTCCGCGATCAGGCGCTGCGGCTTGCCGAGGATAGCGTGGTCGCTGCTTGCGATCAGCCGCAGGCGATGGTCATGAGTTATGTGCTGCTCGAGGCGCTCGTTCCGCTAGCGCTGTTGTCGGGCAAGCGGGACCGGGCAGCCTACGCGATCGCGTTGCTCAAGGAGGTGTCGGCGCGCGCGGGTTTGAGCGTGGCGCAAGCGTGCTGTCGCTGTTTCGATGAGTACCTGCGCTCGATGGACGACGTGTCACCCGAGCGTTTGCAGGCTTTCCGCGCGGCGCTGGACGATCTGGAGTCGCTCGAGTTCGGTGCGCCGCGCGCCATGCTCACCGGGCAGTACAGCTACGCGCTAGGCCGCTCCGGGCAGCGGGACGAAGGCATTGCCGCCGTCGTGCACGCGCTGCTTCAGTGTGACGAAACGGGCGACCATTGGTATGCCAGCGAACTCAGGCGCATCCACGGCGAACTGCTGCTGATGGGGCAGACGGGCGCGTCCCCGTCCATCGTGGTGGCAAGGGATGCGGAAGCGTGCCTGGTCGCGGCGCTGGAGGAATCGCTGATGCAAGGCTGCCGCTCGCTGCAATTGCGGACCGCAACCAGCCTCGGCCGGCTTTGGCACGCGCAAGGCCGAAGCGCCCAGGCCGCCCAGCTCCTCAAGTCGGCCTGCTCGAGACTGACCGAGGGCCTCGACTGGGACGATTTCAAAGCCGCTACCCATTTGCTGCAGATCACGGCGGCGGCCGGCGAGCAGGCCGCCGCCAGCGCCAAGGGTCCGGCCGCCCCACCTGCCGTGGCGGATTCTTCCAACGCACCGCCGAGCGCAACGATCGGGGAACGCGGCTAGGCGGCACCCATCCGTGCCCGGCTCATCCCCGAGGCGCGCCTCTCCGCGGGCCTGTCAACATGCGACCTTCAGGTGTTTTAAGGTCCGCTTCAGGACATTTTTGCGGCACTCCAATAGCTTAGGCGGATTGAACGCGGACGATCGTCAAAGAAAGAGGCGACGAGATCGTTGAGCTGGCACAGACCCAGTTGCGCCGGCCGCACGCAGAACTGACGAGTGGCTTATGACTTTGCTGACGGACAGCCCAGCCTCGTCGCGATGGCTGGACGAGCTGAAGACGTATTGGAAGGACGACGGCCCGCGCTTCGTGCACATCGCGAAGGTGGCTGCCGCGGTGAGCCTCGCGATGGGGCTGTGCATGCGGCTGGAGCTTCGCACGCCGGCCACGGCCATGGTCTCGGTCGTCATCGTCATGATGCACCAGCAAAGCGGCATGGTGATCGCGCGCGGTTTCTATCGCGGCCTTGGCATGGTGTGCGGCAGTCTTGCCGGCCTGTTGATCATCGCGTTGTTTCCGCAGCAGCCGCTGCTGTTCTTTGTCGCGCTGGCTGCGTGGATCGGTGCGTGTGTATTCGGCGCATCGTACTACCGCAATTTTCAATCCTACGGCTTCGTCCTGACGGGTTACGGCACGGCCATCACGGCGATGCCGGCCTGGTCCAATCCCTATGGCGTTTTCGATAACGTCGTGTTTACCGTGAGTGAAGTGGTGATCGGCGTGGTGTGTGCAAGTCTTGTCAGCGCGGTGGTGTTGCCGCAGCCTGTCACGCCGGCGCTCTACGCGTCGAGTCGCAGAAACTTCACGAACCTGTTGAACGCAGTGCATGAGATGCTTGGGCGCGCGACGACTGTTGTCGGTTTCGACACCTTTCTCGACCTGATTCGCGAGCGCGCCGGGGTAGAAAGTTTGCGTAGCGGGGCGGTATTCGAGGACCCGTCGATACGCTTGCACAGCCATGTCTTTTTCGATCTCGACAGGAGTTTCCTCGACACGGTCGCGTGGATTCATGCATTGCATCAATTGAAGGCGCGCGTCGCCGTGGAGGCCGATCCGCGTGCGATCGCGGCTGTCGATGAACTGATCGACGCGCTGCTTGCGATCGTGCCGGCCGAGGCGCAGCTCGAGCTGATCACGCTCGACCAGGTCGAGACACTATCGAGCCGTCTCGATGCCTTCGAGCAGGCGCTGCCCGCGCAACTGGGCCGGCTGATCCATTCACTCGCGGATCTGTCGCTGCATCAGCGGCAGTTCGTGGCGACCACCGGCGCTGCGCTGTTCTTTTCGATTGCCGATCTTCGCTTGTATTGCAGAAACTATGTCGATGCACGCGCGGTCGATCGGCTGCCGTGGTCGCAGTCGGTGATCCATGCCATAGGCCGCATCGGTAGAACCCGTGCGACGGCCAACCGTACGGCCGCGCTCATCGCCGGCACGCGTGCGGCCGTGGCGGTGATGCTGGTCGGCTCGGCATGGCTCGCGTCGGGATGGGTGGGCGGATCGAGCGCGATCGTCGCGGTGGCGATTACGAGCGCGCTGTTTGCGCTCGTGCCCAACCCTGTCGGTACGAGCTGGCAGATATTCTGTGGTTGCCTCGCCGGCTGGCTTGCCGGGTTCGCGTTCAACTTTTTTCTGCTGCCGCGCGTCGATGGCTTTGTCTTGCTCGCCGCATCGATTGCGATCTTCGTGATGATCGGCAGCTACGTGAATACGTTCGCGAAAACGTCGATCCTCGGGCTTGGTTTCAACATCTATTTCTGCTTCATCGTCGGCATATCGAATCCGACCGTCTACAACCCGAGCGCTTACCTCGACACCGGCTTTGCCTTGCTGGTCGGCATCGCGGTGGCGGCCGCCGCGTTTTCGATCATCGTACCGCGCGCGGGCGACTGGATCTCGGCTCAATACCTGAAACAGATTCGCGCACTGGTATCGGAGAGTGCGCGGGACGACGCGCTCGACGATCTGCTCTACACGTTCGAATTGAGTCTGCGTGATTTCATTATCCAGATCGCGTCGGCGCCGGCCGATCCGCGAGTGGACCGCAATCACCTGATTGGTTGGGCGTTCGCGGCGCTGGAGATCGGCCGCGCGATGATCCAGATGCGGCTGGACACCGAACAGCTCGGAGAGAGACTGCCGGCTGGCTGGCTCGACGTGCAGACCGCCTGGCTGGCGGCGCTCGCCGACGTGTTTGCCGCTGTCACGCCGCAGGCCGCCGACGCCGCGCTGGTCGCGACGCGGCGGGCGCTGGATACGCTGCCGTTTGCGCAGCATAGTGCGGTCGATGCGGCGATGCTCACGCACTGCCGGATGCGGGCGCTGCTGCATTTCACCGAACTCGCGCTGCTGGACGACACCTTGCCCCTCTGGCAAACAGCGGGGCAGCGGGCATGAAAGCGCACTGCCTGGGCGTGTCCGCCACGCGTCGATCGGCCGCCGCCGCACTCGCCTGTGCGTGGCTGTTGGGCGGATGTATCAACAGCGGCGGCATCCATACGCAAGCGTCGATGATCGACCCGGCAACGCTGGACCCCGGCGCTGCCTTGCGCGCGACCCAGCAAGATGCTAAATGGCCGGTCGATGACTGGTGGCGGCAGTGGCGCGACCCGCAACTGGACAGGCTGGTTCAGGACGCCACCGCCGGCAACCCCGGCCTGCGCGCCGTGGAAACGCGTATCGACGAGGCGAGATTCCAGGCGCAGATCGCCGGCGCCAACGCGTTGCCGCAACTCGATGCGGGTGGCACGTTCGAGCGCAGACGGTACGCCCGCTACACGACGCCGGCGCCGCCCGGCGGCACGACGGTGTGGAGCAACAGCATCGAGGCCGACCTGTCCTATGACCTGGATCTGTGGGGCAAGTCGCGCGCGATCCGCGAAGGCGCGCTCGACACTGTGCACGCAGTCGCCGCGGACGCGCGCTTCGCGGAAATCGAACTGCAGACCGCCGTGGTGCGCAGTTACGTGCAACTGGAACTGCAGTACGCCTTGCTCGATGTCTACCATGCCGTGCAGAACGAACAGCAGCGCACGCTGGACATCGCGACGCGCCGCTGGCGCGCGGGTGTCGGCAGCCGACTCGAAGTCAGTCAGGCGTCGACCCAGTTCGCGATGAGCACAACGAGGGCGCAGCAGGCGGAGCAGCAACTCGCGTTGACGCGGCTGAGCATCGCCGGTCTGGCCGGACAGGGGCCGGGCTATGGCGACTCGCTGCGCCGTCCGAGCCTGGCGCTGAACGTGCCGGTGGCGTTGCCGGCCTCGCTGCCGGCCGAACTGATCGGCCACCGGCCGGATGTGGTGGCCGAGCGCTGGCGCGTGCTCGCGGCGGATAAGGGCATCGACGCCGCGCACGCGGATTTTTATCCGGACATCAACCTGCTGGCGACCGCGTCGCTGGGCTCCGCAGCGACGTTCGGCGGCTTCTTCAACTTCGTGAACAGCGACGGCATGGGTCACGGCGTGGGCGCTGCGATTTCGCTGCCGATCTTCGACGGTGGACGCCGGCGCGGCAACTACGGCGTGGCCGTCTCGTCCCGCGACGCCGCCGTCGATGCGTACAACCAGAGTGTGGTGAATGCGATGCAGGCGGTGGCGATGCAAGTCGTGTCGCTGCGCTCGCTCGAGCAGCAGCAGGCGTCGGTTGAAGCCACGCTCGATTCGGCGCGCGCATCCTTCCGGCTCGCCGATACGGGCTACCGCAGCGGCATTACCGAATTCCTGAATGTGCTGGCGGCGCAGAACGAACAATTGCAGCAGGAGGAGAGCCTCGCGCAGATCCAGGCCAAACGCCTCGATTCATGGGCGCTCCTGATGAAGGAGCTGGGTGGCGGCTTCGCATCGGCGCCGCCCGGCCAAGTGTTGCAAGGAGCGGACGATGCCGGGCGAAATTGATCTGTTTTCCTTGCTCGTACCTGGCCTGCTGCCGGTTCTCGCGGGGTGTGTGCTGCTGTTTATCGTCCTCGATCTGGTGCTGGCCAGGCTCGGTTTCTATGCCTATACGTGGCATCCCGGCCTATTCCGGGTCGCGCTGTTCGCCGCGATGTTCAGCGGCGCGTCGCTGCTGCTGTGGCAATGAACATTGAATACCCCAGGTCCCCATGAATTCGCTGACAGCTCACGCCCGGTAACGAAGATGAAAACGCAATCCATCCTGCGCGCAGGTTTCACGCTGACTCTTCTCGTGGTGGCGATCGTGCTGGTTCGCATGCTGTGGCTGGACTATATGTTTTCGCCGTGGACCCGGGACGGCCGGGTGCGCGCCAAGGTCGTGCAGGTCGCAACCGATGTGTCGGGGCTGGTCAGCGAAGTGCGCGTGAAGGACAACCAGTTAGTACGCCAGGGCGACGTTTTGTTCGTGCTCGATCCGGCTCGCTTCCACTATGCCGTCGCGCAAGCCGACGCGGATCTTCAACGGGCCCAGGCACAGATGGCCCAGGCCAAAGCCCAGATGACCGCCAGCGAAACCAGCTTCGCGATGAAGCGCGCGCAGGCGGCGCGCCGGGCCAATCTCGCGGGCGATGTGATCTCGGACGAGAGCCGGCAAGATTCGGCGTCGCTCGCGAGGCAGTCCGCTTCCTCCTATTCCGCCGACGTCGCCGCCTATAGCGCGGCGGAAGCCCTGTACAAAGCCGCCGTGGTCGAGCGGCAGACCGCGCTGCTCAACCTGACTCGCAGCGAAGTGCACGCGCCGTCGGATGGCTACATCACCAACCTGAACCTGTATCCCGGCGATTTCGCGACCGCCGGCGTCGCGCGTATGGCGCTGATCGACTCTCATTCGTTCTGGGTCTATGGCTATTTCGAAGAGACGAAGCTGCCGCACGTGCATGTCGGCGATCAGGCGGTCGTGCGGCTGATGTCGGGCGGCAAGGACATCCAGGGGCATGTCGACAGCCTGGCGAGCGGTATCGCCGATCGGGATAACCCAACCAGCAACGGGGATCTGCTGGCGGACGTCAACCCGATCTTCACGTGGGTGCGGCTCGCGCAGCGTGTGCCGGTGCGGATTCATCTGGATCAGATTCCCGCCGGGGTCAAGCTCGCGATGGGCATGACCTGCACGGTGACGCTGCGGCCTCGGCGCGGCGATTGATCTGGCGGCGGCAGGCAAGGCGCCACATTTGAGTATGTAAACGCCGAAACCGTGCGAATTCGAAAACATCGCGAGCTCAACCGGTTCAAAGTAAGGGTCAGCGCGACACCGGCACGCGGCACCGCAAGCGCCGCCATCCGGTTGCGATTTATCGTTTTGAAACCAACGTATTTCCCGGAGAAAATAATCATGAAGGCAAAGTGGGCACTTGTATTTCTGGCCGCGTCGGCGTTTGGTGCGGTGTGCCAGTCGGCAAGCGCACAGGTCGCAGGCACGCAGACCATCGGCGTCAGCGTGGAGGAGTCGCAGCTGATCGTCGAAGGCTGGAGTGCCACGAAGAGTTTGCTGGGCAAGAGCATCTATAACGACAGTGGCGAGAAAGTCGGGGTGCTCCACGACATCATCATCGCGCCGGATAACGCCGCCTCGTTCGCGATCGTGGCGGCTCATCAGTTTCTCGGGGTGTCGCAGCACGACGTCGCGATTCCGATGTCGCAACTGGACTTTGTGAACGGCAAGCTCGTTTGGGCGGGCGCCACGCGCGACGCGGTCAAGTCGATTCCGGCTTTTCAGTATACGAAGGTCCGCACCGTTCCGGTGGCACGCCAGGACTACGGTAAGCACTGACGGACGCGCTTGCGCGGCGGCCGGGGGCGGTGCCGCGCAGCGGCGAATTTGGAACGATTAAGGAAAAATAAGTAACGCGTTTGACGCGCGCTCGCGCATGATCACATTCAGCTTAAAAGCTATCGGTCACCGGTAGGTCTGAGTGTCATGCGCCCTGACAGCCATCCTGGCTGTCATCCAGATGGACAGGCTTCCGGTATTCGTCAACGAACGCCGCTTCGAACGCTTATGTCTACGCCTGTCTGTTCCGTTCTGGCCCATTGCCGGCTGGCGGCCTGTTGATCCGCCCGCCATGAGAAATTGCCGGCGCGCTTCCCCCACGGCGCGTCCCGACGTCCGCGTCGTGTCGACGCTCGCCGCCGTGATCGCGCTCGCCGTGTTCGGGATCGATGCGCTAACTCCCCTTGATATCGCGGTAGGCGTGTTCTACGTGGTGGTGGTGCTGCTGGTCGCGTCGGCCGGCAACCGCCCGGCCACGCTCGCCGCCGCGTGGGGCTGTGTGGCGCTGACGCTGCTCGGCTTCCTGATGTCGCACGATGGCGCTTATTCCGGCGGCGCGATTGCGCGGTGCTCGGTGAGCCTGCTGGCGATCGCCACGACGTCGATCCTGACATTGAGAAACCTGGCCGCGACGACGCTGTTGCACGAGCAGGTCGAACTGCTCAAGCTCGCTCAGGAAGCGCTCGCGCGCTCCACCGCGGAACTCGCTCACGTCACGCGCATCACCACGCTCGGCGAGCTGGCTGCTTCGGTTGCGCACGAGGTGACGCAGCCGATCGCGGCGATCGTGACGTGCGGCGGTGCCGCATTGCGCTGGCTGAACCGTCCCACACCGGAGATCGACGAAGCGGCGCAATCTGTCGCGCAGATGATCCGCGACGCGAAGCGCGCGGACGAGGTCATCCAGCGGATCCGCTCGATGGCCAAAAAACGCGACCGTTTGCCGGTTGCGGTGGATCTGAACGGGATCGTCGGCGAATCGATCGAACTGATGCGCCTCGAACTCGAGCGCCACCGTGTCGAGCTGACCGTCGACCTCGCGGTGCCTCCGCCCACGGCGTGCTGCGATCGTGTGCAACTGCAGCAGGTACTGATCAATCTGATCATGAACAGCGTCCAGGCGATGGCCGACGTGAGCGGGCCGCGCAAGCTCCGGATCGCCACGCGCCGGTTCGACGACACGCATGCGCAGGTGATCGTGCAGGATTCGGGCACGGGGATCAGTGAGGAAAACAGCGGCTGTTTGTTCAATACGTTTTTTACAACCAAGGCCGAGGGCATGGGGATGGGGTTGTCGATCTGCCGTTCGATCGTCGAGGCACACGGCGGCCGCATCTGGGCCGAATCGCCGGCTGCGGGTGGCGCGGTGCTGCAATTCATCCTGCCTGTTGATGAAGGGATATCTCATGAGCAGTGGTGTGCATAGCAATGCCGGCGGCAACGCGGGCCGCACCATGGTCTATGTCGTGGACGACGACGAGTCGATGCGCGAGGCCGTCAGCACGCTGTTGCGTTCGGTCGGGCTCGGCGTCGAAACCTTCGGCTCCGCACAGGAATTCCTCGCCTACGACATGCCGGACGTGCCGAGCTGTCTGATCCTCGACGTTCGTCTCAAAGGTCAAAGCGGACTCGCGGTGCAGGAGCAGATCGCGGCCAGTCAACTCGGTTTGCCGATCGTCTTCATGACCGCGCACGGCGATATCGCGATGACCGTCAAAGCCATGAAGGCCGGCGCGCAGGATTTTCTTGCCAAGCCGTTTCGTGACCAGGACATGCTGGACGCTGTCGCGAACGCGTTGGCGAGCGACGAGGCGCGGCGCGCGGCCTGCCGGTCCGTCGCGGATCTGCGGAGTTGCTACGCGTCGTTGACTGCGCGCGAGCGCGAAGTCATGGCCTTTGTCGCGGCCGGGCTGATGAACAAGCAGATCGCGGGCGAATTGAATCTGAGCGAGATCACCGTCAAGATTCATCGCGGTCAGGCGATGCGCAAGATGGGCGCACGTTCGCTCGCTGACTTCGTGCTGAAGGCGGAGGCGCTCGGTATCAAGGCGCCGCAAGGCATGACGGCGGCGCGCAACGCGCGGACCTGAGCATCGCGCCGGACGGTCCGTTGTTGGCGCGTGGTTCACGCGCTCATGGCCGGCATCGATCTCATACCTGTGTATAGGTCGCTCACCGTTTCTGGCAAGAAAACCGTTTCTATCCCGTCTTAATCCCCATGCTCTGGCGCTCGCGGCGGCCTGGCGGAGCGCCGTGTTGTCCGCATCAGTGGGGGTATGACTAAACCTGGATATGAGTTGACCCAACCATTGGTCATTGCGGGCAACCGTATGTAGGGCTAGTTGGCGTATTTGCGGTGCGATACCTTGGAGTCATCACGGTGCCGGATCAACCGGACACCGTCTCACTACTCAATCGGATGACCAGATCATGATCAGCTCGTTGACTTTGCCCGCTGCGCACGTCGTCCAGAGGAGTCGGAGCAGCCCGATCGCCATGGAGCATCAATGGCGTGCCCCCGGCGACGATCACGCGAACGCACGCCAACGAAGCGATATTCTCGTGTCGCGCTGGACCCGTACCGATGCCCAGCCGCTGGAGGTCGTCAATCCGGGTAGCGCTGCGCGCCATTGCATTGCCATGAACCTGAAGTGCACGTCGCTGACATTCGTGCACGCCGGCAGGACGCTCGTGCGTGGGCGGGTGACGGCGGGCGCGGTGCAAATTACCGCACCGGAGGTGCCGTGCAGCGCCGTGTTCGAGTCGCCGGGCGACGTATTGCATCTATTCGTCTCCCAGCAGGTGCTCGGCGAATGCTTTGAAGACGTGTTCGGCTACTCGCATGCCGGCGAGATCCGTATCGACGATCCGAAGCTCGTGCGCGACCCTGCGCTCGAACGTCTCGGTCAGGCGCTTGCCGTGTCGCAGTCTGACGACGCCGCGCTCGGGAAGGTCTTTACCGACAGCGTCAGTCTCGCCATCGTATCGCGCGTGATCGCACGTCACTTCACGGTTGCCGAACGGCAGACCCGCGGAGGGAGTGCCTTGCCTTCATGGCGGCTCAGCCGTGCGATTGAATACGTCGACGCGCACCTGTCCGAGTCGATCGGGCTGGCGGACATCGCCGGCAGCGTGGGGTTGACCCGCATGCATTTCGCTTTGCAGTTCCGTCGCGCGACCGGCATGCGTCCGCACGAATACCTGTTGCGACGCCGGATCGAACACGCACAACATCTTCTGGTCCAGTCGAGACACAACGTGCTTGACGTCGCGCTGAGCTGCGGCTTCCGATCGCAGGCTCACTTTACGACGGTGTTCAAACGGCTGGTAGGGGAGACCCCATTTTGCTGGAGGAGGAAAGCGAATGTCGATCGCTCTGTTGGATGAACACCCTCTCTGGCGCCGCCTCGATGATCAACTGGATTATCCGAAACAGGAGTGCAATCATGCTGGCGAATGCGAATTTCACCGATCCCTGGATGCGAACCCTCGGTTTGCTGTCCGTCCTGTCCGGCGACACCGACGCCGGCGTCAACGAATTGGTCGCGGTGGTCTCCCTGAACGGCCGCAAGAATTGCGACCTGCCGGTCATGGGAAAACGCTTTGAAACCCAGGTGCATGTGATCGACCGGCCGTCGAAGTCGACCGCGACGGTCATATGGCGCGACCCGACCCGCTGTTCCTATGGTGATCAGGTCTGGCACGCAAGCCGCGCGCGCGTGTTCGGCGTTTGCGCCATGAGCGGACAAGCGATCCAGCCGGGCGACGCGATCTACAAGCCCCGTCCCTGCCGTCCCGTGCCGCTCAACTCCGGTGCGATGATTCTGCGCACCGTGCTCGACAACGCCGTCGCACTCTGAGCGCTACAGCTTCAGGCTGTTCCGGCGCCGACTTGATCTGAGGCTGTGCAAGCGCTGGTATCCGCCACCGGGCTGGACTCTGACGCTTAGTGCGATGGCCGCTCAGCCGCGTGTGAACCGGCCATGACCTTGCCGCGGAAGATGTAGTACTGGTAGAGGTTGTAGCCGATCATCACCGGAAAGATGAGCCCGATCCCGATCAGCATGAACACGAGTGTCGAAGAGTCGGATGCCGCTTCGACAATGCCGAGCTTGCCCGGAATGAAGTCGGGAAAGAGACTGACCGCGAGGCCGATGAACGACACGCCGAACAGGGCGACCGACGCGCGAAATGGCGCGCGCGATCTTCCCAGATACAGCGAGCCTACAACGTAGGCGAATGCGAAGGCCGCGACCGCGCCGAGCCCGATCAGCAGATGAAACACGCCGCGCTGGGTCCAGCGGTCATGGCCGACCTCGCTGATGAACCAGGTCGCGGCGGTCAGCAGCGCGGCCGCGGCGACCGTGACGAAGGCGCTCAGCAGGGCGAGACGGCGCGCCCATTGTTCGAGCGCGCCCACGGTCTTGTTGACGAGGTAGGTCGCGCCGAGCAATGAATAGCCGGCCACCACGCCGACCGCCGAAACGGTGACGAACATGCCGCTCAGTTCGCCCGGCAGGAGTCCCATGATGACCTTGCCGAGCACCACGCCCTGGGCGATCGCGGCGATGAGACTGCCGATGCCGAACACCTTGTCCCACAGTGGACCGTGCGTCGCGCTATGGCGGAATTCGATGGCGGAGCCGCGCATGATCAGACCTGCGATGAGCGCCATCACCGGCAGGTACAGATCCTGCAAAAGCCGCGCATAGGCTTCGGGGAACGCCCCGAAAAGCGCGCCGCCGAGCACGACGAGCCACGTTTCGTTGGCGTCCCAGACGTGGCCGATGCTCTGCACCATCACGTCGTGATCGTCGCGGCGAGTGCGTAGCAGGCTGAGTATGCCGATGCCGAGGTCGAAGCCGTCGGTGACCACGTAGAACGCCAGCATCAGGCCGATCAGGCCGAACCAGGTGAAAGCGAGCGTCGTGTGAATAGCGTTGTCCATGAGATGTCCTCGTAACGGGAATGGGTTAGTACCCGGTGACGGCCGCCACTGCTTCGGCTTTGACTGGTGCGGGCGGGATCAACGCGAGATCGGGACCGGTGCGCAGCCAGTTGCGCGCGAGCACGAAGAAGGTGAGCAGCAGCACGACGTAGAAGGCAAAGAACATCACCATGCTCAGGGTCACCGAAGTCGGCGCCACACTCGACACAGCGTCTTTCGTGCGTAGCAGCCCGTACACGACCCAAGGCTGGCGGCCTACCTCGCGCACGATCCAGCCGGCCTCGACCGCCGCATAGGGCAGGGGAATGCACAGGACCCATGCGAGCAGCAGCTTGCGTTGAGCGAGCAGGCGCTCGAGGTCGCCGCGCGTCTTGCGCAGCACGTATGCCGTCCAGAACGCCAGCGCCATGAACGCGAAGCCGATGCCGGCCATTACACGGAACGCGTAATACAGCAGCGGAATCATCGGCGGCTGGTCGGCCGGCGGGAAATCGGTGAGGCCTTTGACCTGGCCATGCAGGGTATGGGTGCTGAGAATGCTCAGCATGCCCGGCACTTCAATCGACCAGTCGTTGCGCTGCGCCTTCTGGTTAGGCCACGCGAGCAGCGACCATGACGCACCGGTGCCGGGCTTGTTGGTGATCCAGTTGCCTTCGATCGCCGCGCCCTTTGCCGGCTGCGTTTTGAATACGCTGCCGCCGCTCGAATCGCCAAGCCAGATCTGGATCGGCGCGGCGAATACGAGCACCAGCAGCGCGATCTTGAATGAGCGCGCGAAGAATTCCGGATTGCGGCGTTTGAACAGGTTCCACGCGGAAATGCCGGCGATCACGAACATGCCGGTTTCGATCGCCGCGACCCACATGTGCGTGA
>JARLJU010000171.1 GCA_031291055.1 Rudaea sp.
CGCCACGCATTGCCGCCAATCGCCAGCGCGCCCAGCGTGTTGCCGTGATAGCTCTGGCGACGCGCGATGAAATGACGGCGCTGCAACTCGCCCTTCTCGACGAAATACTGCCGCGCCAGCTTCATCGCCGCCTCGATCGCTTCCGAGCCGCCCGACACGAAGTACACGTGTTCGAGCCCTTGCGGCGCGCTCGCCACCAGACGATCGGCGAGCTCCTCGGCGACCTGGGTCGTGAAGAACGACGTGTGCGCATACGGCAATTGCTGCGCCTGCCGCTTGATTGCGTCGATCACGCGCTGATTGCTGTGGCCGAGGCACGAGACGGCTGCGCCGCCCGACGCGTCGATATAGCGCTTGCCGGTGGAATCGATGATTTCGATGCCGTCACCGGCGACAGCCACCGGCAGTGACTGCTTCGGCGAGCGATGGAATACGGTGGACATGGTTTTCACTTTCCTTTCTATGGCGACTGCCAATCAGGCGCCGCACGGCGCGGACGGCTTGCATGCGATGACGGTGTCGAACGCGCATTGTCCCTGTCGATAAACTGCCATCGAGACCCCGTCGCTGCCGATGTCGAATAGCGCCGTGGCGAGCGTGTTTTCGTCGTCGGGATCGAGCGGGTCGTCGCGGTAGATCGGCAGGCCTGAAGGCGCGCGATCTTGCAACACATCGAGCAATGCGGCAGGGGTGGCTGGACTGGCGATCGTGGTCAGCAAGTGTTCGACGCGCGCCTGCCGGTCACGCGAAGAATCGGTGACGATTTGCGCCTCAGCTTCGCAACCGGGATGAATCAGATGGTTCGCATGGCCGGCGATCGTGGACACCGTTTGCACGGAACATCGCCGTGCGCTGGCTTCGACGCTCAGGAGACGCCCATCCCCGGCACAACCAAGCGTGTGATGAAAGCCGCTCGCCGCCGGTATGTCCCGCAGGATGCTCAGCGCCTCGTCGAGCGAGGCGGCATCCAGCACCGCGCGAGAGAGAATCATGCGTGGCACGCCGGCTGCCGGCATGCGAATGCGCAGATTGTTGATGGCCTGCACGAGACCGGCGCGGTTGGCCGCGAAGGTGTGCCCCGGCAACGATCCAGGGTAATAGAAACTGATGAAACCGGGCTTGCCGGCAGGTTGAACCTCGACCAGAGCGCAGCGCTCGCGCAGAAAGGGATCACCGTCTTCATTGTGTGCAATGAAACGCGCATTGCCTGCGACGGCGGCCAGGGTGGTGCAACCGTCCGGCGCGTTGTGAATCAACTCGCCGCGGCAGTTCCACAAAAATATATCTTCCGCGGACCAATCCAGTCCTGCCGCCATACCGTCCAGGTCGACCAGCAGCGCAGGACAATGCGCCTGGGCCGCCTCACGCAACTGCTGGACGAACGGATCGCCGCGCCAGCGCCGAACCGCCCGCCACGCACTGCTCTGTTCCATATAGTCGGCGAACACCGCTCTGGCGAGTTCGCCTAGCCGGTAACCGATGTCATACGGCTCACCGCCCACCTGAAAGAGACTTAAATCCTGCCTGGACACCACGGTTCGTACCTATTCAACAATCGGTACGCATTTATACTTTCAAACAACATTTGTTGTCAAACGGTGCGATGATGAACCAAACGGAGCGGCCATGCTCCGTGGCAAGCCGCAGCCTGCCTCAGAGGACAAGCATCAAGGCACGTACGCGCCCTTTTCATGCAGCGATTGCTCGGCGATGGCAAGTTGCTCGACCGCTCCCGAGCCTTCCAGCGCGAGCAGATGCGCGACCAGCGATTCAGAAATCGCCGTGGCCGCCACCAGCGAAGGAAAGAACGACGGGCTCTCGTGCGAAAAGATCAGCACCTTGTCGGCGTTCAACGCGATCGGCGAGACCGCGCTGTCCGTGATCGCGATCAGCTTGCTGCC
>JARLJU010000172.1 GCA_031291055.1 Rudaea sp.
CGCAAGCTCAATGCCGAAGTCGATCCGGAACTGTCGCGCATCCTGGGCAAGATGATCGCCAAGGATCCGGCCGAACGTTATCAGAGCTGCCAGGAACTGGAAGCGGACCTGGCCAAACATCCCCTCGTTGCCAAGGGTGGGGCCATTGCCCTGCAGACGCTACCGGTCGTGCTCGAACCGCTGCGGCGAACGGGTATAAATATGCCGATTGCAGCAATGTCCACAAATCCGGACAACGCGACCGCAACCACATCGGCTGCACGGACGGCAAGCGCAACCGCGATCGCTGCATCGCAGCCAATGCTCAAGCGTGCATCGCCACTGTCCACGGCCGGCCGCTCGAAGCGTTACTGGGCTGCCGGCGCCGCTCTTGGTCTGGCCGCGGCAGCGAGTGCATGGGCATTCCGCGCCGACCTGCCGTTCGCGGTGCCATTGCTCGGCACGGCGGTCGCACCAGCACCTGCGATCGTTCCAGCCACTCCGAGCGTTTCGGCCACACGCACGGGCGATGGCCTGACGAACGCCGGTGGCGCGACGACGGCCGCCGCCCCAACACGCAGTGTGAATCCAGACGATGCCCCCGCCGACGCTGCAGATCCGGCCCTGCTTGATGCCATGTGGCTGGATGATGTTCCCGACTCGGCCCTGAGCGCCGATGCGTCTGACGCCGGCGCCGCATATCGGCCAGCCGCGTTTCCGGTTCCGGGCTACGCTCCCGCGTACTACGGTCCGTATGCATACCCGTCTTCGCTGGTGCCGGTGGCGCCGACCGCCTACTTTGCCGCGGCACCGTGGCGCATTGGGTTCGGCTTTGGCATCGGCGTCGGCTACTGGGCTTCGCGAATCGTCGCCCCCACCTACGTCGGACCGGTGCTGCAGCCGGGCTTCGCCTGGTTGCATGCGTCGTCAATGGTGGCCATGCCCGTGACGGCAACGCCAACCGTAGCCTTCGCCGGCCGTCCGCTCCCGAGCGTTGCAGCCACATCGCTGCCGGTGCGTCAGTCGGTTGGCGCAGCGCCCGCGGCCACTTTCACGGCGCCTGCAAACTTTGTGCACAATGCACCAAATGCCGCATCGCAACCGCTGGCGTTGAATGCGAACGCGCAGCCGCTGCATCCGCGGCTGGCCGCCAGTCTGGCCAGGGCCAACGAGCGGCTGGCCAACCAGGCGCGCCTCGCGGCGGCAACACCGCGCGTGGTGCACCCGGTGGCGGTACACACGACAGTCGTGCGTCAGAAAGCACCGCCACGACCACGTCCGAAAGGCGAGCGGCACTAGCCCGGACGCTGTTTCGATGGTGCGTCCGCTTTGCCGGGCCAGCCGGCCGCAAAGCGGCTTCCCGCGGACCCGCAATCGGCGGATACTCAAGCCTGCGCCGTCCGTTTCCGGGGATAACCGATGCCGTTTCGACTCGATCGATCCAGGCTTGCAGTGCAGCGCTCGTACCCATCGGTGCACGCGTGAACGCCAGCCGGTCGAGAGCACTGGGCTTGTGGAGCGCTACTGCACTCGTGGTCGGCAACATGATCGGTTCCGGCGTGTTTCTGCTGCCGGCGTCGCTGGCGCCGTTCGGCGCTGCCAGCCTGCTCGGCTGGGGACTGAGCGTGATCGGCGCACTGCTGCTCGCACTCGTGTTTGCCGACCTCGGTCGCCGCTATCCCGTCTGTGGCGGGCCTTACGCTTACGCGCGACTCGCGTTTGGCGATTTCGTCGGCTTCATGATGGCCTGGAGCTACTGGATATCGGTCTGGTGCGGGGTCGCGGCCATTGCCATCGCCTTCGCCGGCAGCATGACCGCCCTGCTGCCCGCAATCCTGACGACACCTGCGCGATCGGCCGCATGCGCCCTGATTGTGCTGTGGCTGTGCACGGCCAGCAATCTGGCCGGAGTGCGAACGGCCGGAATCGCGCAACTGGTGACCACTGTCCTCAAACTGTTGCCCTTGCTCGCGATCATCGTTATCGGCGCGGGAAGCATGGAAATGCATAACTTCCAACCATTCAATCCCAGCGGCCTGGGCACACTCGATGTCGCCACGACAACCGCGGCACTCACATTGTTTGCTCTGCTGGGTTTTGAATGCGCAACGATTCCCGCCGAACACGTCGCCGATGCCGAACGCACGATTCCGCGCGCGACCCTGATCGGCGTCGCTGTCGCGGCGGTCGTCTCCGTCGCTGCCTGCACCGTGGTGCAGGGCCTGGTCCCGGTGGACATGCTCAAGGATTCATCGGCGCCGTTTGCCGACGCCGCGCGCCGACTGTGGGGCAACGGCGGTGCGACCCTGGTGGCTGCGGGGATGGCCGTGTCGTGCCTAGGGGCGCTCAATGGCTGGATTCTCGTCCAGGGCCAGATTCCGTTCGCGGCCGCGCGCGATGGCCTGTTTCCGGCACAATTCGCGAAAGTCGATGAGCGCGGCACGCCGCAAACCGGCCTGGTGATCGGCAGCATCCTTGCGACTGTTCTGGTCGGCGCCAATTTCAATGGCTCGCTGGTCAGCGTGTTCACGGCCTCGATTCTGCTTGCAACGGCCGCGTCGCTATTGCCGTATCTGTTCAGCGCGGCGGCTCTGTGGCGCCTGGAGAAGCATGCATCCCACGGGGCCTGGCGCAAACCCGTCGCGCTGCTCGCCTTGATCTTCAGCGGCTGGGCTCTGGTCGGCACCGGCGGCGAAGCGCTGATCTGGGGTGCGGGCCTGCTGCTTGCCGGATTGCCGGTGTATGCACTGATGCGTTATCGCAAGCCCGCGCCAGCGCAGTGAGGGTGCTGATCCCACTGCCGCGATGCGACTTCGACCCGACCGAAGCCGCGGTGAGCTGGCAGATCCTTGCGCAGGCCGGGCATGACGTGGTCTTTGCCACTCCCGATGGAGCGGTCGCACACGCCGATCCAGTGATGCTGGACGGCATCGGCCTGGACTACTGGAGCCGGGTACCCGGCCTGAAGCGGCTAAAGCTTGTCGGCCTGGCGCTGCGCGCCGATCGCCACGGTCGCGCCGCCTATTCCGCACTTTTACACAATGCAGCTTTTTTAGGACCACTGTCCCACGCGCAGCTTCGCGGCGAGGACTTCGATGCCCTGCTGCTGCCCGGCGGACACGCGCAAGGCATGCGCGAGTACCTGGAAAGCGCGATGCTGCAGCAGGTCGTCGCGGGATTCTTCGACGCCGGAAAACCCGTGGCCGCGGTCTGCCACGGCGTCGTCCTCGCCGCCCGCAGCATTTCGCCGCGCAACGGAAAATCGGTCCTGTGCGGCAGGAAGACCACGGCGTTGACCTGGTCACTGGAACGCTCGGCCTGGCGCCTGTCGCGGTATGCCGGACGCTGGTGGGATCGCGATTACTACCGCACCTACCGCGAGCAGCCGGGTGAGCCGTGCGGTTACCGCAGCGTGCAGGCCGAGGTCACGCGCTGCCTGGCCAGACCCGAGGATTTTCTCGACGTTCCGGCGCAGGCTCCCTTTCACCTGCGCAAGGCCAGCGGCCTGTTCCGCGACACGCCGGACGACAGCCGGCCGGCCTTCATCGTGCGTGACGGCAATTATCTTTCCGCGCGCTGGCCCGGGGATGTGCATACGTTTGCGCAGATGTTCTCGACGATGCTCGCGGAGCACGCAAAGAACCGCTAGATGCAGGGGCGCCGATGCGGGGCAGCGGGTGCGACCCACGTCGGGTCGTCGTGCGCTGCAAATCCGCGCACGACGACCGGCAAACGCACGGATTATCTGCGCTGCTCGCGCACGTGCCGCGACAGCGGACCCACCGCCGCAGCGAGCAGCAGCAAGGCGCAAAGCAACAGTCCAAAGCCATTCAATGCCGGCGTCGGAGCAACTACGGGCAGCGCCCGTATCGTCAGGGTGAATCCTGCATCGCGTCCGGACTGACGTCGTTTGCAACCGTGATCGTCAACGCGAACACGCCTGCCGTTGTCGCAGTGCCGGCAAAGGTGCCGGTGCCGTCGCCGTTGTCGGTAAAGGTGACCCCGGACGGCAAGGTGCCGGAAACGGATAGCGCGGGCAACGCCGGCGCAGCGGTGGCGGAAACCGTGAAATTCACGCTCGCGCCGGCCAGATAGGTCGCGCTCGATGCACTCGTGATCACCGGCGCCGCCGTGCCGACCGGGTTGCCGGCCATGTACGTCCTGAACGGACCGCCGTTGTAGCACTCAGCCGCCGAGCCTGAGGCAAGGTTGATCGCCAGCGTGCCGCCCGCATCGCTCAATGCGGCCACCGCCGGCATCCGGATCTGGCGTGCCGATACATCCAAGCCGAAGTTGGCGCCGACGATCGTCGGGGCATTGCTTAAGTAAGAAGCCGAAGAAGTCGTGGTGTCGTACGTCACTGGTGGAAACGTGACTGTAAAGTCGCGCACCCGCCAACCGAATTTCGGAGCAGCATACTCACAGCCCCCAGGATTGTAGTTATCGGGCCGGCAGCCGTTGCGGCAAGCCGGCTCTTCATTATTGCGATGTCGCGATCAATTCTAAAGCGATCCTTGTACAATGGAGAAGTCTGCCGCGATTGTCCTGCTGCCATCTTCGGCGCCCGTCTGCAGTCACTGGATGACTGACAACCGTCACTACCGCAAGCCGGGATACTGCGTCAGCATAGCCGCCATTCTCCCCCGGTACATCGCCATGTCCTCAATGCAACGCCCGAGCCACGCGCTCACCGAAGGCGCGATAGGCAAGACCCTTGCGCTGTTCTCGCTGCCGATTCTTGCCGGCAACGTACTGCAGTCGCTCAACGGTTCGGTCAATGCGATCTGGGTCGGTCACGGTCTGGGCGAAGCCGCGCTCGCGGCAACATCGAACGCGAACACGATCCTGTTCTTCCTGATCGGCACGATGTTCGGCGTCGGTATGGCGGCGAACATTCTCGTCGGCCAAAGCATCGGTGCGAAGAATCTGGATCAAGCCAAGCGCACGGTCGGCACCAGCCTGACGTTTTTCCTCGTCATGTCGCTCCTGCTCGCCGTGCTCGGCTTCGTTTTTTCCGATCGGCTGATGGCATGGATGCACATGCCGGCGGATGCGCTGCCACTCGCTGTCGCCTATCTGCGCGTGATCTTTCTCGGCATCCCGTTCATGTATCTGCTGGCCTTCGTCAGCATGACTCTGCGCGGTGCCGGCGACGCACGCACGCCGTTCCTGTTCCTGCTGCTGTGCGTCGTCCTAGACATCACGCTCAATCCGCTTTTTATCTTCGGACTCGGCCCGGTACCACGCATGGGCATCGCCGGCTCGGCGGTGGCAACATTGATCGCGCAGATCATCACCCTGGCAGCGCTGATTGCGTACCTGTATCACAGCAAGCACTTCCTGCGCCTGCAGCGCGGCGAGGCGCATTACCTGCGCATCGATCCCGTGATCCTGCGCTCGCTGTTCACCAAGGGCATCCCGATGGGCCTGCAGATGATCGTGATGTCACTGTCGATGATCGCCATGATCTCCCTGGTCAACAGCTTCGGAGCCCACACGACGGCGGCCTACGGCGCCTGTTTCCAGTTGTGGAACTATATACAAATGCCCGGTTTCGCCGTCGGCATGGCGGTATCGTCGATGGCGGCGCAGAACGTCGGCGCCGGCAAATGGGATCGCGTGCATCGCGTCGCGATGACCGGCGTCGCCTTCAACTTCCTGCTGACCGGCGTGCTGGTGCTCACCATCTATCTGTTCAACCGCGGCGCGCTCGGCCTGTTCCTGCCTACCGACAGCGACGCCATCGTGATCGCCCAGCACATCAATGCAATCGTGGTCTGGTCGTTCATGTTCTTCGGCGTCTCTTTCGTGCTCGCCGGCGTCGTGCGCTCGACCGGTGCGGTGATCCCGCCATTGATCATCCTGTTCGTCGCGTTGTGGCTGGTGCGCATTCCATTTGCCTACGCCCTGGTCAGCCGGTGGCAGGCCGATGCGATCTGGTGGAGTTTCCCGCTCGGTTCGCTGGTGTCGATGTCGCTGTCGATCGCGTACTACCGCTACGGCAACTGGCGCAGCGCGCACATGCTGGCCACCGCTGCGCCGCCGCCGGTTCCGATTCCGGCCGCGGCTGCCCCGGTTGCCGACGCGGAGGCCGGCTGAGCGGCGAATCCGTACACATCTTCAGATATATTTAAGGCGATCGGGCACAGGCTGTGCGGGCGCCGGTGCAGGTTGCCGGCCTTTTCAACTTCGTGACAAACGCCATGCTGCGCATTCTCCTGATCGAAGACCAGCGCGACATCGCCGCCAATATCTGGGATTACCTGGAACACCATGGCTTCGTGATGGACCATGCCGCGGACGGCGTCAATGGCCTGCGCATGGCGATGGACGGCAGCTACGATGTGATCGTGCTGGATCTGGGCCTGCCGAAACTCGATGGGCTCGAACTGTGCCGCATGCTGCGCGACGCCCATCGCGATACTCCGGTGCTGATGCTGACCGCACGCGACACCCTCGACGACAAACTCGCCGGCTTTGACCGCGGCGCGGATGACTACGTGGTCAAGCCTTTCGCGATGAAGGAACTGGAAGCGCGCATCCATGCCCTGTACCGGCGCGGGCGCCTGCAGCAGGGCGAAGTGCTGCGCGTGGCCGACCTCACGCTCGATCCGGTCAATCTCAGCGTGCAGCGAGGTGGACAGACATTGACCGTGACCCGTGCGGGTTTCGCGCTGCTGGAAGCTCTGATGCGCCGCATGCCGCATCTGGTCCGGCATGCGGAGCTGGCGCATGCGCTGTGGGGCGAAACCGGCGGCGACATCGCCACCCTGCACACGCACCTGTCGATGTTGCGTTCCATCATCGATCGTCCCTTCGAAGACAAGTTGCTGCATACCGTTCATGGCTTCGGCTATCGCATTGCAGAAGATCGCGATCAATGAGCTGCAAGACTGCACATCCTGTCTCGTGCCCATTTCGGCGGCACATGCCTGCGCCGGCACAAGCGGGCGTATGCCGATGTTAGCCAGACTGAGCCTGCGCGCCCGCGTCGGGCTGACGTTCGCCGTGCTCGGCCTGGTCGTCAGCACCTGCGTTGCGCTGGTGGCGGTGCATTTTTCCGACTCCTACGTGCACCGCCTGATCGACGAGATGCTGCGCGTCGAGGGTGACTACCTGAGCGAGCGCTTTGCCGACGACGGCCGCACGCCGCATCCGCGCACGCGCCATTTCTATGTGTTCAACCAGAATGCGAGCGGCCGCGATGCGCCGCCGCCGGAGCTGGAGCCGCTGGACCCCGGCGTCCATGAGATCACCGATGCGCAGGGCGAGCGCCACATCGCTGTATACAATGTCAACAACGAGAAATTGTACGTCGTGCTCGACATCGGTCTGGAAAGCGTGCGCGAGCGCCGCCTGACGCGCGATCTTATTGCCCTGGTCGTTTTCGGCACCGTCTTGTCCGCCTGGTTGGGCTGGCTCTGGGCCGGGCGCGCGATCGCACCCGTGCGCCGCCTGGCGCAGCAGGTTGAAGTGCTGGAGCCGTCACAGCGCGGCGTCGCCAAGCTCGCGCCGGATTTCGCCGCGGACGAAGTAGGCGCGCTCGCGCAGGCGTTCGACCGCTACCAGGAGAAACTGTTCGAATACGTGCGCCGCGAGCGCGCATTTACTGCCGATGCGAGCCATGAGCTGCGCACACCGTTGGCGGTGATCCGCGGCGCGATCGAAGTGATGCTGGATAACGGCAATTGCAACAACGCGACCGAGCTTCGGCTCAAGCGCATGCAACGCGGCAGCGACGAGCTGCGCGACCTGCTCGACGCGCTGTTGCTGCTGGCGCGCAGCGATGAGCGCGATGGCGATGGCGTCACCGCGGATCTGGACGCGCTGGTCACGAACCTGCTCGGCGAACGCGCCGACGCTCTGCGCGAGAAGCATCTGGTCGTGGACCGCACCGGCCTGTCCGACATCGCCGTGCCGGCGCCGCAAAGCGTGCTCAAGGTCGTCATCGGCAACCTGTTGCGTGTGGTGACCCAGTTTGCCGATGGCGGCGTCTTGCGCGTGCAGTTGTCGGCGCAGTCGTTGCTTATCGCGCATGATCGTTCACCCACCGCTGCAACGGCGATTGCGCAGGTGAAGGCCGATGGCGGCCCGGATCGGGTACTCGGCCTGGGCATGATCCGGCGCGTCTGCCAACGCTGGGGCTGGAAGCTTGACGAAGGCTTCGGCGACAACGGCGAACGCGCGTTCGTGCTGCGCTTCGGCGCCGCTGTCTGATCGGGACGGTCAGGGCAGCAGTTGCACCGTGTCGATCGCCCACATCGGGTCGATCCGGGCGCGGGTGAAGAACAGGCACAGGTCATGCACACCGCCGCCGTGCGGCAGCGTCGCTTGCAGTTGCGCCGTGTCCTGTCTCGTTGTCGCCGCGGGCAGCGCGATCGTGTCCAGCACGTCGCCGTCGCAGGTATCCTTTCGCACCTGCAACTCACCGGCAGGCGCCGCGCCTGGCCGCAAGACGACCTTGTCGGCATCTTTCCACAATTGGAAATTGTACGGCAGCGCCGCGGCGATGACTTCGAGACGACGCATATTGTCCAGATCGGCATGCGGATAAATCCAACAAGGATCGAAGATGTCGACGCGATACACGGCCTCGCCACCGCCGCGAACCGGTCCTGGCAGCCGCAGGGGCAAGCCCAGACCGGGCTTGCACGGCAATAGCGCGTCGCTGTTCAGGCGCGCGAGTGAACCTGCATCGAGCACGCGTGCTTCCGGCGCCGCGAGGGCGCGGCCCTGCGCGAAGGCAACGGCACTGATCCAGGCCGGCAGCGCAAGCGAAACCGGCGCACGGTATGCCGCCGAAGCGGCGCTGGGCGGCGTGCGATCCAGCGAATAGTGGATGTCACCGAAGTGCGTCTGGTTGGATATCTCCACTTCCGCGCCACGGGCCTGGCGACCGGCCTTCGCAGTGATATCGGCGGCGAAAGCGCTGTCGGCAAAATCGATGCCCAGTGCGCGATAGCGATCCAGTTGCGCCGGCAGGCGCGACAGAAACCCGGCCCAGTTACGCCGCGATGGTGGCGACCACAGCACTTCCGCCAGCGCGTCAGCGCGCGGGAACGCCGCGTGCTCGACACGCTGTGTCGTGTCCATGTATTCCGACCACAGATTCGCCTGCGCACCGAGCACGTGGCGTGCTTGCGTCGAATCCAATTCTTGCGGCGTCGGCTCGTAGGCATACACGTCGTCGAGGGAGACGACATCCGGACGACCCGGCGGTTCGTCGTGCCGCTGACTCTGCACGTGATCGAAATACATCAGCGGCGACGGCGCCATCACCACATCGTGTCCCTGTCGCGCTGCCTCGATGCCGCCCTTTGTGCCCTGCCACGACATCACGGTCGCACGCGGCGGCAGTCCGCCCTGCAGGATTTCGTCCCAGCCGATCAGCTTGCGGCCATGGTCATCGAGGAAACGTTCGATGCGGGCAATGAACCAGCTTTGCAGCGCGGTTTCGTCGGCCACGCCGAGTTCGCGCATGCGCTGCTGTATGTGCGCCGAGGCCTGCCACTGGTCCTTCGCCGCCTCGTCACCGCCGATGTGGACATAGTTTCCCGGAAACAGGTCCATGACCTCGGTGAGCACGTTTTCCAGGAAGGAAAAAGTGGAATCGTCGACATTGTATAAATACGTGTGCACGCCCCAGTCCGGCGATACCGGTGGTCGCACACCGGTCACGCCCAGTTCGGGATAGGCCGCAATCGCCGCCTGCGCATGCCCCGGCATCTCGATTTCCGGCACGATCGTGATATAGCGCTCGGCGGCGAAGCGCACGATGTCGCGGATCTGTTCCTGCGTATAGAAACCGCCGTAGCGCGATGGCGCGCCATACACCGAAGCGGGAATCCGCCAGGCGCCGATGTCGGTCAGCTTCGGGTATTGCTTGATTTCGATGCGCCAGCCCTGATCGTCGGTCAGGTGCCAATGGAAAACATCGAGCTTGTGCCGTGCCATCTCGTCCAGCAGCTGCTTGATGAACTCAGGCGACTGGTAACGACGTGCTGAATCGAGCATCAGTCCGCGCCAGGCAAATCTGGGGTGATCCTCGATGTGGACACACGGCACGTCGAACGACACCTTGTGTGCCGTGTCCTGGGTCAGCCATTGCCACAGGGTGACGCTGCCATTGAACAGGCCGTGCGGTGTGCGCGCGATCAGGCGAATGCCGTGTGAGGCTACGGTCAATTCGTAACCCTCGTCGCTGCTGTCGTCGCGAACCAGAAACTGCGGATCGAGCACGAAAATGATGCCGTCGTCGTTTTCAGCGGCGTCGAACGGGCGCACGTCCAGATGAATGTCGCGCGTGCGCGCGAGCAGATCGGCGAAATAACGCGCGACGCCAAGCGCCGCCGGATTGCCCGACCGGATGTTCAGCGCTGCGCCCTGATGAAGGGTGAAATATCCCGGCGACAAATCGACGCTTGCCGGGAGCGGAATCAGCGACGGCGGCGGCGGCTTGTGCTGTTGCGGTGCCGACTGGCATGCAACCAGGATCAGCACGAGTACGAGCATCGCGATCCGCATGGCGGCGCGACAGAAATTGCACGGAAGGCTGGTTGTTGACATCGCGGTTCGTCGATCCGTCACGCGACATCGCGCGGCTGCAAGTCTCTCAAAAAAAGGCGGGCCAGGACTGCTCCGGGCCCGCAATCGGTTGGAGAACCGTGAAACGAGACGCTTTAGAACTTGAAATGCAGGGTCGCCAGGTACTCGCGGCCGGACTTGTACATCGCCACCGGCTCGTACTTCGTACCCAGATAGCCCAGATAGGTGGAATTGAGCAGATTCAGTCCATCGAAGCTGATCGAGAGATGGTCAGTGAAGCGCCATGCGACGTTGGCATCGAGCTCCTTGTAACCATTGATCGTTTCCGATGGCGCGCCTGCCACGTAGCCGCCGGCCAGATAGCTGCTGCGGTAGCCGTACGAGATGCTGCTCGACCATTGGCCCTTGTCGTAGTAGGGCGTCAGGTTGAACGCGTTCTTCGAGTTGTACGGCAAGTCGCCGCCGCTCTTGGTGCTGGCATCGGAGTAGGTGTAGTTGGCGCGCACGCCGAAACCGGTGTCGGCCCATGGCTGCTGATAGCTCAGGGTGACGCCCTTCGCCGTGGCCTTGCCGCCGTTTACCGGACTCGTGATGCTGTAGTTGCAGAAGCCCGAAGAGTCGCAATCGCCGCTACTCAATCCGGCATAGACCGTCGGGTTGGTCACGACCAGCGAGTTGTACAGCCGCTCGGTGCTCGTTCCCTGGACGATGTAGTTCTTGATGTCCTTGTAGAAGAACGAAGCCGCCAGCACCGACTCCGGCGCGAAATACCACTCGGCGCCGAGATTGAAGTTGTTGGACTTGTACGGATCGAGGAACGGGTTGCCGCCGCTGCCGGTGAGCACCGAGTCATTGGTGACGACGTAGGGGGTTTCCTGATTGTACGGCGCCCATGCGATCACTTCGGAAGCGGCCGCGCGCAGGATCACGTCCGGCGATAGGTTGTAGGCGATATTGAACGACGGCAGCACATTGTTGTGGTTGTTGCTGATCGTCTCCAACGTGCTTTGGGTAATGTTGGTGTTGTCGATGATGAAGCCGGTTTCATCGATCCCCGTATGCACGAAACGCACGCCGAAGTTGCCGCGCAAGTCGTCGTTGCCGAAGTCCAGCTGCGCATACGCCGCGTCGCTGCTTTGCGCCACCCAGAAGCTGTCCTCATACAGATAAGGCGCGTACAGCGTCTGCGGACTGATCAGGTTCGGACTGCCGAGCACCCAGTTGATTACCGTCTGCCCATTGATTGGCTGCACATGCATCGTGGAACCCGGCCCGAAGCCCAGATCCGACAGCCCGCTCAGATCAGTCAAGGGGCCCGCGCCGACCTGCGTCAGGCTGCCGCCCTGCACGCCGCCTGTCCACACATCGTATTGTGGCTGGCTTTCATTGTGCTTGGCGAAACGCACGCCTACCTTCAGCTCATTGAAGAAGCCGCCGAGGTCCTTGGAGAAGTCGAACTGCGTGTAGTTGTCCTTCGCGTTGTACGGAATGCTGGCGTAGTTGCCGTTGAAATAGTAGCCGGACCAGTTCGACGGGTTTTGTGCGGCGGACGGGTTGGCGTAAGTGACGCCGTGGTTGATGTCCCAGCTGTAGCCGCCGAAATACACCGGCTCGATGAAGGCCTGGGTGATGTCGTCGTGCGACGTGCTGACGCCCGTCTGCAGGCTCAGCTTCCATCCGTCGCCTTTGTAGACGCCCTTGAAATCCGCACCGCGGGTCTCGATCGTCGCCGTGCGCGCGTTGTTGTCGAAAACGGTCGCGGCAACGCCGGGACACGTGGTTGTCGTGTGCGGATCGCAATTGGTGCCGCCGCTGACGACGCCGCCCGGACCCGGAGTGAAGCTCTGCACGCCGGCGACGGTGCTGTTGGTCCACGCCCAGAACGGATACATCGACTGGTTGTAGTTGTTGAGGTTGTCGCGCATGTCCATCAGGCCGAGATTGAATTCGAGCTGATCGTTCGGCTTCCACTGGATGTTGCTGAAGCCGCTGTCGCGCTTCTCGGTCTGCTGGAAGTTGGCGAAGTTGAGTTCGTTCGGCACCAGGTCGGTGCTCTTGACCGTGCCGGCGGCAACTTCGGCGGCAATCGCCGGATTGGACGCTGCATAGAACGAAACCGGGTTGTAGCCGAAAATCTCCTCGCCTTGCCGGTCGGTTATTTGCTCATAGTGCTGCAGGGCGATGTCGATGCCGAAGGTGTGATCGTCGTTTTTCCAGCTGTAGAAAAGCGATGCGTCCGGTTTGCCGTCGTCAACCATCGTGTTGTAGTTGTAACCGACCGAACCGCTGAGCGTATTCGACGCCACATCGAGCGGCTGCACCGTGTGCATCATGATCGTGCCGCCCAGGCTGCCCTCAGGCAGACTCGCTTCCGGCGTCTTGAAGATTTCCAGCGAGCCGAGCGCCTCGGGCGCGAGCAGGGAGAAGTTGAAACCGCGATTGGGCGAATCGCCGTACAGCCAGATCGCCTGCGCCACCGGATGGCCGTCGAGGAAGCTCAGGTTCAGGCTTGGATCGGTGCCGTCGATACTGACACGCTGCTCCGAGCCGAGCACACGATCCAGGGTCACGCCGGGGACCTGCGCAAGCGCCTCCGCGATGTTGGTGGCGGGGAACTTGCCGATATCTTCGGCGGTAATCGCCTCGATCGTATCGTTGGAGTCCTTCTTCTTCTCCAGCGATTTCTTCAGGCTTTCGCGGATGCCAAGGACCACGATCGTATCGAGCTCCTCCGGGCTCGCGGTGCTGCCGCCCTGCGCATTGGCAGGTGCCGGCGCGGTCTGCGCGGCCGTGGCGGATGCTCCATCCGGGGTCTGCACCGAGTTCTGCGGTGCCTTGGTCTGTGTGGCGGCATCCTGGGCATGCGCCGCGCCGACAACGCTCAGGCAGGCCGTGATGCTCGCAGTCAGGATTTTCTTGCGGTAGTTCATGGTTCTCCCCTCCGGGACATGTGTGTGTTGTGGTAGCGGGAACACCTTTGTCGTATTCGCACTGCCGGACTCTTGTGGTTGCCTATCACGCTTGGGTCTTTCCAGTCTGTCTTTCGCTTTTGTTTTCTTTGCTCGTCTTTCCTGGGCGCATCGTCAGGTCACACGTTGTTGATCCAGATACCAGCCCGCCGCACCGAGCACGCCGAGTTGGCCGTGTTCGATCAGATTCACCGGCACCCGTTCCAGCAGCGCGCGCATCGGACCCTTGTCGCGGAAGCGCGCGACAAAATCGCTTTGCAGCAGGAATTCGCGGATCTGCGGAAGGATTCCGCCGGCCAGGTACACGCCGCCCTGCGCGCCATACAGCAGCACGAGATTGCCGACGACGCTGCCCAGCCAGCCGCAAAACACGCGCAGCGATTCCAGCGCAATCGGTTCCTTGTCCACGATCGCGGCCTGAGTGATCTGACTCGGCGAAAGTGCCGCCGGCGCGGCGCCGCGCAAGGCGCCGATCACGGCGTGCAGGTTGGCCAAGCCCGGGCCGGACAACACTTGTTCAACCGGCACGTGGCTCGCATTGCGCAACAGGCGGCGCAGGATTTCGATTTCCATTTCCGTCGACGGGGTCAGTGCAGCCTGGCCGGCCTCGGTGGAAAGAATCGTGGGTGGCGTGCCGGGAATGCGCACGGCGGCGCCGAGGCCCGTTCCGGGCCCGACCACCAGCACGGGGCCATCCAGCGGCCTGGATGCCGCGGCGACACTGGTGACTTCCTGCGCGCCGACGTAACCGGCTGCGTAGGCGATCGCGGTGAAGTCGTTCACCAGCAGCAGATCGTCCAGTCCGAGTGCGCGGCGGATTTCCGTCAGCGATACGCGCCACGGAAGGTTGTTGTTGATGATGGCGTCGTCGAGCGCGTATCCGGCGCAGGCGATGGCGCCGCGCACGACCGGCGTCGACGGCTCGGAGGCGAGAAAATCCTTAAGGATCGCGGCCAGATTCGGGTGATCCGCACAGCGGTACTTGCGATAGCTCGACACGACCGGCGCACCGGTACCTGTCTGTACCAGACCGACGCGGGCATAGGTGCCACCGACGTCGGCCGCAAGCAGCAGGCCGTCCGCGCTGCGTGCGGCGTGGGCAACCTGTTGACCGGCACTTCGAGTCACGCCGTCTCCCTTGGTCGTCGGCTCCCCGGCGCATATCCGCCTGCCAACGCGCCGCGAGTCTGATATTTGATGACAACGTTGTCAAGTGCATGCGTGGCGCGTCATGCCGCCGCCGCGATGCCGCACGAACGTGACCGCGTGGGAACCCGCGCAACCCAGCGATTCTGCGCTCTGCATGAGTTGTATTGGCACGACGATTGCTGCGGAGCAGCATCGGAAAGGACTCGGCAACGCGCGCACGGCGCTGGCGTGCAGGCGTGCAATCGGGACAGTTTGTAGGCAAGATATGACAACGTTACGCAGAAATGTCGTGTACGGTCATGCTGCGCCCGGCGCAGCTACGGCATCTGCGCAAAAATATACTAGTTTTAATGTGGACAATATCCACAACTTGACTGACCTGCATCGCTTCCGGGGCCCATTGATGATGAACAACGCAAATGCAGCGGCGTTGCCGCGATCGAGCAATCTGGCCTCCATCGTCACCGTGGGTGTGCTGTTCTTCATCTTCGGCTTTGTCACCTGGCTCAACGGGCCACTGATCACCTACGTCAAGCTGGCCTTCGACCTGGACGACATCAACGCGTTCCTAGTGCCGATGGCGTTCTATCTGTCGTATTTCTTCCTTGCCTTGCCGGCATCGTGGCTCCTGCGTCGCACCGGCATGAAGAAGGGCATGGCCCTGGGCCTGTTCGTCATGGCCATCGGCGCGCTCGCCTTCGGGCAATTCGCGACGATGCGCATGTACCCCGGCGCGCTGACAGGATTGTTCGTGATCGGCGCGGGCCTGTCCCTGCTGCAGACCGCGGTCAACCCCTACATCAGCATCCTCGGGCCAATCGAAAGTGCGGCGCAACGCATCGCGGTAATGGGCATCTGCAACAAGACTGCAGGCATCCTCGCGCCGCTCCTGCTCGGCGCGCTGGTTTTGCACGGCATCGGCGATTTCGCCGACAGGGTCGCCAGCGCCGACGCGGCCACCAAACAGGCGCTGCTGAACGAGTTCGCGGCCAAGATCCATGCGCCTTACCTGATCATGGCGATCCTGCTCGCCTTGCTGGCCGTTTGGGTGTTGCGCTCGACCCTGCCCGAGGTCAAGGCCGACGAGGTCAATGCCGAAAGCACCGGTGGTTCCGGCAAGAAAGGCGGCATTTTCCACTTTCCGCACCTGTGGCTTGGGGTGCTGTGTCTGTTCCTTTATGTCGGCGTCGAGGTCATGGCCGGCGATGCCATCGGTACCTATGGACAGGGTTTCCGGTTGCCACTGGACGAAACCAAGTTCTTCACGGCATTCACGCTCGGGGCGATGCTGCTGGGTTACCTGGTCGGCCTGGTGGCGATCCCGCGACTCATTTCTCAGGAGCGTTATCTCGGTGTCTCGGCAGTGCTGGGCGTCGTCTTCAGCCTCGCGGCCCTGTTCACGCATGGCTATGTTTCGGTCGGCTTCGTCGCCGCCCTGGGTTTTGCCAACGCGATGATGTGGCCGGCGATCTTTCCGCTGGCAATACGCGGCCTGGGCCGCTACACGGAGCTGGGCTCGGCATTCCTGATCATGGGCATCGCCGGCGGCGCCATCATCCCGCAGATCTTTGCGCACCTGAAGAACGCCGACAATTTCCAGGCCGTGTTCTGCGCGGTCATGGTGCCCTGCTATGTGTATATCTTTTACTACGCGGTTCGCGGCCATTGCGTGGGCGTGACGCGCTCGCCCGCTGCACCGGCTCCGGCAAACTAGCCGGCGATGGCGAAGACGACTGGCGCGGATGGGCGATTCCAAGCAGAATCGGACCAGACCGAACAGACGACGAAGCAACCGCCGGGAATGCGCAAGCCCACGATCAGAGATGTCGCCAAGCGCTCGCGGGTGTCGCTGAAGACCGTTTCGCGCGTCATCAACAATGAGCCGTCCGTGCTCGACCGCACCCGCAACAAGGTGCTGCGTGCAATCGACGAACTGAATTACCAGCCCGACCTGTCCGCGCGAAGCTTGCGCAGTGCAAAGTCGTACGCCCTGGGACTGGTCTACGACAACCCGAATCCCTATTACGTCATCAGCGTGCAGAGCGGGGTGCTCTCGGTGTGCCGTGAAACCGGGTTCGGCCTGCAGATCCATCCCTGCAATTCGTCGTCGCCGCGGCTGGCCGAGGAATTGTTCGACCTGGTGCGGCATGCGCGCCTGGCCGGATTGGTGCTGGCGCCGCCGATGTCCGAACGCAGGGAACTGATCGAATTTCTCGCCGCGAACAATATCAAGTTCGTGCGCATCATTTCCGCCGCAGCCGACCCGCACGACGGTTTCCCGTGTGTATTTGTGGACGACCGCGATGCCGCCTACGACATTACCGAGCATCTGATCCAGCTCGGCCACAATCGCATCGGTTTTCTGTGGGGTGGCGAATCACATCGATCCAGCCCGGAACGCTTCAAGGGCTATGAAAGCGCGCTCAAGGACTACGGCATTGCCGCGGACAAGAAGCTGATTGTTCCGGGCGACTATTCGTTCGACGATGGCTTCCGCGGCGCGCGTAAATTGTTTGCACTGAAGGATCGGCCGACCGCAATCTTCGGTTCCAACGACGAGATCGCCGCCGGCGTGCTCGCGGCCGCCAAGGCGGGTGGCATGGACGTGCCCTACGACCTGTCAATCGCCGGTTTCGAGGACAGCCCTTTCTCCAAGCAGTCGTGGCCGGCTTTGACCACGGCCAAGCAGGCGACCGAGGAAATCGCCCGTCACGCAACCCTGCTCCTGCTCGCCGCACTCGAACACGCCGCCGACGCCGATGGCGCGGCGCCGCTGCAGAACAAGGGTTTCAGCCCGCAACTGGTGATCCGCGATTCGACCGCACGCGCACGTCCGCCGTCCACCTGACGTCGGCCCCGCCCGATGCCGATCAGCGCCCGCGCAGCAACGCCGCCGCACGCGCCGATGCCGTGATCGCCTTCCAGTCCTCCGCGCGCACAAGATCGGCAGGACTCAGCCATGAGCCGCCGACGCAGACCACATTCGGCAGCGCCAGATAGTTAGCCGCAGTCGCGGCGCGAATACCGCCGGTTGGACAGAAGCCGATGCCTGGCAGAGGTCCATGCACTGCGCGCAGATATTCCACGCCGCCAGCCGGCTCGGCCGGAAAGAATTTCTGCAGCCGATAGCCGCGCTCGAACAAAGCCAGCGCCTCGCTCGCCGTTGCGGACCCGGGCAGGAACGGCAATGTCGATTTTTCCAGCGCCGCGAGCAACGCCGGCGATGTGCCCGGCGAGACGCCGAATCTGGCGCCGGCATCCTCGGCCGCATGCAAGTCAGCCGCGGTAAGCACGGTGCCGGCGCCGGCGATGGCGCCGTCCACTTCGGCAGCGACCGCGCGAATGGCATCGAGCGCGACGGGCGTGCGCAGCGTGATCTCGATCGCATGGATGCCGCCGGCGACCAGTGCGCGTGCCAGCGGAATGGCGTCGCCCAGTTTCCCGATCACGACGACGGCGACGACCGGAGCGGCGCGCATCATCGATTCCAGTGCATCCTGTCGCTTCTGCATGGCGGCGCTCATGCGGAATCTCCGAAAATGCTGGCGCCGGCATCGGCGTTGCTCACCACTTCACGCAAGCGCGCGAACAGCTCGCGGCCGAGGCCGACATGGCTGGCGCCCAGGTCCGCGCTGGCGGATGTCCGCGCCTGCAGGACCGCATCTTCCACTTCAAGCTGCAGCACGCCGTTTATCGCATCAACGCGCACGATGTCGCCATTGTGGATTTTTGCAATCGCGCCGCCGGCGGCGGCTTCCGGCGTGACGTGGATCGCGGCCGGCACGCGGCCGGAAGCACCGGACATGCGCCCGTCGGTCACCAAGGCGACACGGTGGCCCCGATTCTGCAGCACCGCGAGCGCCGGCGTCAGCTTGTGCAACTCAGGCATGCCGTTGGCGCGCGGCCCCTGAAAACGCACGACCGCGACGAAATCCCGGTCGAGCTCGCCACGCTCGAACGCTTTCTGCACCTGGTCCTGGTCATCGAACACGAGCGCCGGCGCTTCGATGATCATGCGGTCTTCCGGTACCGCGGAGACCTTGATTGTGGCGCGGCCCAGATTGCCATCGAGCACGCGCAGGCCACCGTCTGCACGAAACGGTTGCGCCACCGGACGCAGCACGGAAACGTCGCGGCTCTGTTCCGGAGCGGGCTCGCGTTCGATACAGCCATCGGCTCCGAGTCGCGCTTCGATGCGATAGGCATCCAGACCCTTGCCGCAGATCGTGTTGACATCGCCATGCAGCAGGCCTGCATCGAGCAAGGTTGCAATCAGAAAACCCATGCCCCCGGCTGCATGAAAGTGGTTCACGTCGGCGCTGCCATTCGGATAGACGCGAGCAAGCAGTGGCACGACCGCCGACAACGCGGCGAAATCGTCCCAGCGCAGATCGATCCCGGCGGCGCGCGCGATGGCGACCAGATGCAGCAGATGATTCGTCGAGCCGCCGGTCGCATGTAGACCGATCACGCCGTTGACGATCGCGCGCTCGTCAATGATGCGCGCGACCGGCCGATAGTCGTCGCCAAGCGCGGTGATCGCCGCCGCATGCCGCGCTGCGTCGGCAGTCAGCGCATCGCGCAGGGGCGTATCCGGATTGACGAAACTCGAGCCCGGCATGTGCAGACCCATGATCTCCATCAGCATCTGGTTGGAATTGGCGGTGCCGTAGAACGTGCATGTGCCGGGCGCGTGATAGGAAGCTGCCTCGGCATCGAGCAATTCGGCGCGGCTGGCCTTGCCCTCAGTGTATAATTGTCTAATTCTGGATTTTTCTTCGTTGCTGATGCCACTGGGCATCGGTCCGGCCGGCACAAACACGGCCGGCAAATGGCCGAATGTCAGTGCGGCGATCAGCAGCCCCGGCACGATCTTGTCGCAGATACCGAGGAACAGCGCGGCATCGAACATGTCGTGTGACAACGCCACCGCTGCGGACAAGGCGATCACATCGCGCGAAAACAGCGATAGCTGCATGCCCGCGCGGCCTTGGGTAACACCATCGCACATGGCGGCGACGCCCCCGGCGACCTGCGCCGTCGCGCCGGCCTGGCGCGCTGCCTCGCGGATCAGCGGCGGAAAACGCTCGTAGGGCTGATGCGCGGAGAGCATGTCGTTGTATGCGGTGACAACCCCCAGATTCGGCGCGACGCCGGCGCGCAGCGCTGCCTTGTCCGCGCTGCCGCAAGCCGCAAAACCGTGCGCCAGGTTGCCGCAGGACAGATGCCGGCGGTGCGCACCGTTGCCGCGTGCCGCGTCGACTTTGGCCAGATAGCGTGCGCGCGATGGGCGGCTGCGCTCAACGATGCGCGCCGTGACTTCGGCAATGGCAGGATTCAGGTCCATGCGGTTCTCCTCGCGTGCTCGGCTTCTATGGACACCAGAACGACACCGGCGTCACCGGCGAGTGCTGCAATACCGTGCGAATCGGCGCCGGCGTCACATCACCGCCCTGAATGCGGACAAAGACATCGCGCTTGGTCGTGCCCTCGATCTGCAGATACAGCGCATGCGTGTCCACCAGCGCGGCCAGCGTGAGCGTCATGCGCGGCTCGTCGGCTCCGGCGGCACGCATCGTCATGACGCGGATGCTTGAGTGCGGCTGCAGTGCCGCGTCAAGATGGTCGCCACCCGGAAACAGCGATGCGCAGTGACCATCGGTGCCCATGCCGAGCACGACCGCATCGAAGGGCAAGGGCAATTTTGCGACATTTGCGGCAATTGCGGCATAGGCCTGTTCCGGCGTGACGGCGTCGGCATACAGAGGCACGAAACGCGCAGCGGCGGCCGCGCCCCGCAACAGGGTTTCGCGCAGCAGGCGCTCGTTCGAGCGCGGATCTTGCGGTGGCACCCAACGCTCGTCTGCCAACGTGACCGTCGTGCGCGTCCAGTCGAGCGCTTCGCGTGACAGGCATTCGAGAAACCGTCGCGGCGTGGTGCCGCCGGAGAGTGCCACGATGGCTCCGCCACGCGTGGCGATGCCGGCGCGCAGATCATTCGCGACTTCGCGCGCCAGCGCCACGGCCAGCGCGTCGGCGTCGGCGAAGATGCGCTCGTCGATCGCGATCGGCATCAGTCTGCGTCCTCATGCCAGGTGCGCCCGTCGCGTTCGATCAGCGCAACCGCGGCACTCGGACCCCAGGTGCCCGCGGTGTAGGGCTTGGGCAAGTCATCGCTTGCCGCCCATGCGTTCAGGATCGGATCGATCCACTGCCATGCGGCTTCGACTTCATCGCGGCGCATGAACAGCGTCGGATTGCCACGCACCACATCCATGAGCAGCCGTTCGTAGGCATCGGCATTGCGCACGCCGAAGGCCTCGGCAAAACTCATGTCCAGCGGAACGCGGCGCAGGCGCAACCCCCCCGGACCAGGGGACTTGATCATCAGCCACAGTTTCACGCCTTCGTCCGGCTGCAGGCGCAGCACCAGCTTGTTCGGCGCGATCGGGCCCGCGGCAGGCGCAAATATCGAGTGCGGGATGGCGCGGAAGGCAATCACGATTTCCGACACGCGCGCAGCCAGGCGCTTGCCGGTACGCAGGTAGAACGGCACGCCGGCCCAGCGCCAGTTGGCGACTTCGGCCTTGATCGCGACGAAGGTGTCCGTGCGCACGTCGTCGCGCCCGGACTCCTCGAGGTAGCCCGGCACGGGACCCGCCGCCGACGCACCGGCGCGGTATTGCCCGCGCACGGTCAGCTGGTCGGCGTTGCCGGCATCGATCCGGCGCAGCGCGCGCAGGACCTTGAGTTTTTCGTCGCGCACGGCATCCGGCTCCAGCGATGCCGGAGGCTCCATTGCCACCATGCACAGCAATTGCAGCAGATGATTCTGCACCATGTCGCGCAACGCGCCGGCGCCGGCGTAGTAGGCAGCGCGACTTTCGACGCCGATGTTCTCGGCAACGGTGATTTGCACATGGTCGATATGTTCCGCACTCCACAACGGCTCGAACAAGGCGTTGCCGAAGCGCAATGCGATCAGGTTCTGTACTGTCTCCTTGCCCAGATAGTGATCAATGCGGAACGTCTGGCGTTCGGCAAACGCGCGCCCCACGGCATCGTTGATTGCGGCGGCGCTGCGCAGGTCGTGACCGATCGGCTTCTCGATCACCACGCGCACCTTGCCCTGGGTCAGGCCAAGCTCGCGCAAGCGCTCACAGATCGCGACAAACACGTTGGCGGCGGTGGCCAGGTAAAACACGCGTACGCGCCCGTCTGCGACGTTCAACATCGTGGCGAGTTCGCTCCAGCCATGGTCCTGCGTCGCGTCGAGCGCGCGGTAGGAAATCAGCTGCAGGAACTGCTCCAGCATCGTCGCCGAATGCGCTTCGGCCGCGAGCGTGCGTTCCAGCGCTGCGCGTATCCGCGCCCGGTACTCGCTTTCGTCGAGTCGATCGCGGGCGATGCCGATGACACGGCTGCCGGCGCTGATCTGGCCATCGGCAAAACGATGAAACAGCGCAGGCAGCAGCTTGCGCAGGGCCAGATCGCCGGTGCCGCCAAAGATCACCAGATCGAATACCTCGACGGGCTGGAATTGTCCGCTCACCGCGCACCTCGACGAATTGCCCATCCACTGGCAGATGGATACTTATGATACCACTTCAATACCAGAATTTGGCAATAGCGGGCGCTTTTCCTATTTTTTTGGCGTATTCATGTTCCCGATCTTGCACAACTGGTATTTCACTGGTATCTTTTCTGCATGCAAGCCAACCTGGTCACCGAATTTCGCCGGCTCGGCAGCGACAAGGGCGGCGCACGCTCGCTCGCCTACCTGCGCCTGCGCCGTTCGCTGCAGAAAATGATCGAGAACGGCAGCCTGGAACCCGGCCACGCCCTGCCCAGCGAACGCGAGATGGCGACCCTGCTTTCGCTGTCGCGCGTCACCGTGCGCAAGGCCATCTCCGGCCTTGCCGATGACGGTTTGCTCACGCAGCGGCACGGCGCGGGTACGTTCGTCGCCGACCGCATCGTCAAATCGTTCTCCAAGCTGACCGGGTTCACCGACGATCTGCGCGCGCGCGGGCTCAAGCCGAGGGTCAAATTTCTCGAACGCAGCGTCGGCGAAGTGTCGCCCGAAGAGGCGCTGGCCCTGCACCTGTCGCCCGGCGCGCGCGTGGTGCGCCTGCGTCGCCTGCGTTTTGCCGGCGACAAGGCGCTGGCGCTGGAAGATACGGTCGTGCCGCAGTCGATCCTGCGCGATCCTGGTGCCGTGAAGCTGTCGTTGTACGCCACGCTGGAACGCCTGGGCTGCCGGCCGACGCGGGCACTGCAACGTCTGCGTGCCGTCGCGCTCGATGCGGCGCAAGCCAGGCTGCTGCATTTGCCGATCGGCAGTCCCGCGCTCGCGATCGAGCGCCGCGCCTTCCTCGAAGACGGCCGCGTGGTTGAATTCACCTCGTCGCTGTATCGCGGCGATGCCTACGATTTCGTCGCTGAATTGCAAGCCGATTGAAGCCATGACCGACGCCATAGCCCGTACCGAAATCGCCGTCGATGCGACGCACATGTTCCACGAAGCGCACGAGGCATCGGCCGCCGTCGCTCGCCAGCTGGCGGCGAACGACGCCGCAATCACTCGGCTGGCAGCGACGCTGCGGCAAAACCCGCCGCGCTTCATCGTCACCAGCGCCCGCGGCAGTTCCGACCACGCCGCGACATTCGCCAAATACGTATTCGAGACGCAGGTCGGCCTGTTCACGGCCTCGGCGTCGCCGTCGGTGACGTCGATCTATGCCGCGCGCCAGAATCTGGATGGCGCCCTGTATCTGGCGATTTCGCAATCGGGAAAGAGTCCGGACCTGGTGCGTCACGCGCAATCGGCAAAAGCAGCGGGGGCGTGCGTGATCGCGCTGGTGAACGATGCCGATTCACCGCTGGCGCAAATCGCGGACGGCGTGATACCGCTGCATGCCGGGCCGGAAATCAGCGTGGCGGCGACGAAGAGTTATATTTGTTCGCTTTCTGCAATTCTACACATTGCTGCGCGCTGGCGCGAGGATGCCGTCCTGCTCGACGCCCTGTTCGCCGTTCCCGCCGCACTGCGCGCGGGCTGGCCATTGGACTGGACGCCGCTCGTCGACGGTCTGGCCGATGCGCGCAACCTGTTCGTGATCGGACGGGGTTTTGGTTTTGGCGCGGCGCTGGAAGCGGCACTCAAATTCAAGGAAACCTGCGGCCTGCATGCCGAGGCGTTCAGCTCGGCGGAAGTCCGACACGGTCCCATGGCGATCGTGGGCAAGGATTTCCCCGTATTGTTTTTTGCCCAGCGGGACGACACCTGGGATGGCACGCTCGAGCTGGCCCGGGAATTCCGTCGTCGCGGCGCCCGCGTCTGGGTGGCGGCACCCGGCGCGGACGCCGACCCGCTGCCGATCGTCGAAACATCGCATCCCGCCTGCACGCCGCTGCTGGCGATCCAGAGTTTCTACCGTGCCGCCAACGCGCTTTCGATCAAGCGCGGGCGCAATCCCGATGTTCCTCCGCATTTGCTCAAGATCACCGAGACGGTGTGATGACGACGGCGCTGGTCAACGGCCGCGTGCTGACCGATCGCGGATTCGTCGATGAACTTGCCGTATTGGTCGACGGATCACACATTGTCGAGGTGGTCGCGTGCACCGATGCACGTGTACGCGCCGCGCGTGGATACGACCTGCGCGGCCGCATGCTCGTCCCGGGCTTCATCGATTGCCAAGTCAACGGCGGCGGCGGCGTGCTGTTCAACGACGCGCCGACGGTCGAAACGTTGCGTCGCATCGCCGCAGCCCACCGTCGCTTCGGCACTACCGGGTTGCTGCCGACCCTGATCAGCGACGACGCGAAGGTAATGCACGCGGCCATTCGCGCGGTCGCAGCCGCCATCGAACAGGGCGTGCCCGGCATCCTCGGCATTCACCTGGAAGGCCCGTTTCTGTCGCCGCAACGCAAGGGCATCCACAATGCGGCAAAATTCCGTGCGCCGGACGCCGCGGACATCGATCTGGTTGCCTCGCTGGGCGCAGGCAAGACCCTGCTCACCCTGGCGCCGGAACAAGTGTCTCCGGAATCCCTGCGCGCGCTTGCGGCACGCGGTGTCGTGCTTGCGGGCGGCCACACCGCCGCCACGTATGCGCAGACGCGTTGCGCACTGGACGCCGGTATGCGCGGCTTTACCCATTTATACAATGCGATGTCGCCGCTGGGCAGTCGCGAGCCGGGCGTGGTCGGCGCGGCGCTCGAAGACGCCGCGAGCTGGTGCGGCATCATTGTCGACGGCCATCATGTACATCCGGCCACGCTGCGCGTTGCACTGGCGGCCAAACCGCGCGGCAAGATTTTCCTGGTCACCGATGCCATGCCGCCGGTCGGCGGGGAACGCGACGATTTTCAGCTCAACGGCGAAACCATCACCTGCCGTGACGGCTTTTGCACGAATGCCCTGGGAATCCTGGCCGGCTCCGCGCTCGACATGGCCAGTGCAGTCCGCAATGCGGTCGCCATGCTGCATATTCCACTTGTGGAAGCCTTGCGCATGGCGTCAGCCTATCCCGCAGCATTTCTCGGCCTCGATCACAGCCATGGGCGCATTGGCTGCGGCTATGTGGCGGACATGGTTGCGCTGGATGACGATCTTGCGGTCGCGGAAAGCTGGATCGGCGGCCGCATCAGTTGACCGGATTCACGCCTGTGGCGATTCACCGCCGCATCGCCTTGATGAAACCGACATCCACTCTGGTGGCCGGAATACGCCGTTCGACCCGGGTATCGGCGACGGCGAAACCGGTTTGCCCAAGTTCGTCGATGAGCGTCGAAAATTCGCCGTGCACGGCCGCGTCCTCGACCACGTTTCCCTCGGACATGTTCCACAACAGGTCCGTATCCGGCACCAAGTCTACGGTCAGCAGAAGCACGCCACGGGATTTGAGCTGCTGCGCGAATTTGCCGAGCCATTGTCGGCGGATTCGCCACGGAAGATGCTCGATCACGCTGACGCTGTAGATGCAGTCGAACGGCTGCGCAATGACCGACTGCTCATAGGCTACTCGCAACGAGGATATCCGCGGGTCGAGCCGCGAATAGTCGAGGGATCCCCATTCGTTCCAATGTTCGCGATGGTCTGGATCACGTGTGGCCGGGTGGTTGTCCAGCGTGACGACGACCGCACCCCGATCCGCAAACACGAAGGGCAGCGGATTCACGCCGGCGCCCACATCCAGCAACCGCAGGCCACGCAGGTCAGCGGGAACGTTCTCGGCCAGCCACGGATATTCCAGGGCCCGAGGGTTATGTGCAGGAAAAAACCGATCACTTGCCGGCTCTTGGCGACTACCTGTCACGGGCGCCACGGGCCATCCTCAAAGGGAACGACAATCGGGACGACGATGCGCATGACCGCATCACTGATGCGTTGGTCACCAGGGCAGAGTCTGACCCAGGTGTGAGAACGATCCGTTCGGCCCATCCTTGCCGATCAGCGCCAAGGCAACGCTGGTCTTGGCACCATCGGCGATCTCCATCGGCGCCTGTTCGCCGCCCATGTCGGTCTTGACGTGGCCGGGATGGATCGCGTTGACCTTGATCGGCGTGTCGCGCAATTCATAGGCCAACTGCACCGTCCAGGCGTTTACGGCGCTCTTGGAAACGTTGTACGCCGGTACCTTGTAGTCGTAGATCGGCGATTTGGGGTCGGCGTGCAAGCCCACGGAGCCGAGCAGGCTGGAGACGTTGACGATGCGGCCGGCAGACGATTTGTGCAGCAGCGGCAGAAAAGCCTGGGTTACGGCAATCAGGCCGAACACATTGGTATCGAAGGTCTGGCGCCAGACGGCGAGCGATTGTTCGGAGGGTTTCTTCTTTCCGTCATCGGTCATGACTCCGGCGTTGTTGATGAGGATGTCGAGATGGCCGTGCTTGCGCTCGACCTCATGCACTGCGGCAGCGATGCTGGCCGCATCGGTGACATCCAGCGGCAGCGCTTCCACGTCCAGACCTTCGCCTTTGAGTTTGAGTGCGACTTCGGCGCCTTTCTTGCCATCGCGTGCGGCGAGAATGACGCGAACGTCCTGCTGCGCCAGCTGGCGCACGGTCTCAAGGCCTATGCCGCGGGTTGCGCCGGTGACCAAAGCGATTTTCTTTGCCATGACGGATCTCCGTTGTTGTTGTGCAGAAAAAACAGGAAGTCAAGGAGCTGGGAACCAGAATTTGCGCTGAATCAATGCGCCGCGGGCAACGCCGACGCCGGTGCCGGGCCGGCAGGAGCCGCAGGACCTGCGACGCGCAGGTTGCGGCGCCCGCGGACCAGCAGGTAGAACACCGGTGTAAGCAGCAGACCGAAAAAGGTGACGCCGAGCATGCCCGAGAACACGGCCACACCCATCGCGTGACGCATCTCCGCGCCGGCGCCGGTCGAAACGACCAGCGGCACCACTCCCATGACGAAGGCAAGCGAGGTCATCAGGATCGGGCGCAGGCGCAGACGACAGGCGTCGATCACGGCCTGCCAGGTGCTTTCGCCGTGCGCTTCGCGATCGCGTGCGAACTCGACGATCAGGATCGCGTTCTTGCACGCCAGGCCTACCAGCACGATCAAGCCGATCTGGGTAAAGATGTTGTTGTCGCCGCCGGAAACCAGTACGCCGAGAATCGCGCAGAGCAGGCACATCGGCACGATCAGGATCACGACCAGCGGCAGCGAAAGACTTTCGTATTGCGCCGCGAGCACGAGAAACACGAGCAGAACGACCAGCGGGAAAATATAGACCATCGTGTTGCCGGCAAGGATCTGCTGATAGGTCAGCTCGGTCCATTCGTAGCCGACACCGTTCGGCAGTTCCTGATGCAGCACTTCCTCAAGGGCCGCCTGCGCCTGGCCGGTGCTGTAGCCGGGCGCCGGCCCACCGTTGATGTCGGCGGCCAGGTAACCGTTGTAGTGCGTGACACGATCCGGCCCGGAAATTTCGCGCACGGTGACGAAGCTTGCCAGCGGAATCATGTCGCCGCGCTGGTTGCGCGTTTTCAGGCGGCCGATGTCCTGCACGTTCGCGCGGAAGTTTCCATCGGCCTGCGCATTCACCTGGTAAGTGCGGCCGAACAGGTTGAAGTCGTTGACGTAGAGTGCGCCGAGATAAACCTGCATCGTGTCGTACAGATCCTGCAGGGCAACGCCCGCGGATTTTGCCTTTTCGCGATCGACATCGACTTCGATCTGCGGCACGTTGACCTGGAAGCCGGAGAACACGCCGGCCAGCTCCGGCCGCAGGCGCGCCTTCGCGATCAGGTTCTGCACCTGCTGGTACAGCTCATCGGCGCCGACATTGGCGCGATCCTCGATCTGCAGCTTGAAGCCGCCGATCGTGCCGAGGCCCTGCACCGGCGGCGGCGGGAAAATCGCGATGTAGGCATCCTGGATCGCGGCAAATTGCGCATTCAGCGCACCGGCAATGGCACCCGCCGATTGCGTAGCCGCGCGGCGTTCTTCAAACGGTTTCAACGGAGTGAACGCGATGCCCGAGTTCGTTGCATTGGTGAACCCATTGATCGACAGACCGGGGAAGGCCGGTACCGATTCGACGCCGGGCGTATTCAACGCAATCGCGCTCATGCGCTTGATCACATCCTGGGTACGATCGAGCGTCGCCGCATCGGGCAGCTGCGCAAAGCCGACGAGATATTGCTTGTCCTGCGCAGGCACGAATCCGGTCGGGGCCTGGGCGAAACCGAAACCGGTCAACACGATCAGGCCGGCATAGACGAACAACACGACCGTGCCGGTGCGCAACACGCGTCCAACCGTACGTACGTAACCTGCCGATGCGCGCGCGAAGAAACGGTTGAACGGGCGGAAAAACCAGCCGAGCGCACCGTTGAGCAAGCGCGCGAAGCGGTCCGGCGGCGTGCCGTGCGCCTTGAGCAACAAGGCCGACAATGCGGGCGACAGGGTCAGCGAATTGAACGCCGAAATCACCGTGCTGATCGCAATCGTCAATGCGAACTGTTTGTAGAACTCGCCCGACAGGCCGCTGATGAAAGCGGTAGGCACGAACACGGCACACAGCACCAGGGCCGTGGCCACGATCGGACCGGTGACTTCGCGCATGGCCTGCGACGTCGCCGCCAGCGGCGACAGGCCGTCGCTGATATTGCGCTCCACATTCTCGACAACGACGATCGCATCGTCGACGACGATGCCGATCGCCAGTACGAGGCCGAACAGCGACAGTGTATTCAGGCCGAAGCCGAACAGGTGCATGACACCGAGCGTGCCGATCAGCGATACCGGCACCGCGATCAGCGGAATGATCGATGCGCGCCAGGTCTGCAGAAACACGATGACGACGATGACGACCAGGGCGATGGCTTCAAGCAGCGTATGCAGCACCGCCTCGATGGATCCGCGCACGAACACGGTCGGATCGTAGGCGACGTCGTAGTCGATGCCTTCGGGAAAACTCTTCTTGAGTTCGGCCATCCGGGCGCGCACCGCGTCGGAGATCGCGATGGCGTTGCTGCCGGGGCGCTGGAAGATCGGGATCGCCACCGCGGTACGATTGTTCAGCAGCGCACGCAGCGCGTAGTTGTCCGAACCCAGCTCGATGCGGGCAACGTCGGACAAGCGCGTGATCTGCCCGGCATCGCCGGTCCTTATGATGATGTTGGCGAAATCGCTTGCGTCGACAAGGCGGCCCTTGGTGTTGATTGCAAGCTGGAAATTCGCTGCCTGCGGCACAACGCCTGCGCCGGAAGGTCCGCCGAGTTGACCGGCCGCGACTTGCACGTTCTGTTCGCGGATCGCCTGGACGACATCGCCGGCCGTCAGTCCGCGTGCGGCGACTTTCTGCGGGTCCAGCCAAACGCGCATCGAATAGTTGCCGCCGCCGAACTGCTGCACGTCGCCGACGCCATCGATGCGCGCCAGCTCATCCTTGATGTGCAGCGTGGCGAAATTGGAGAGATAGGTCTGGTCGTAGCGGCCATCCGGCGAGGTGACGAATACCGCCATCGTGATATCCGGAGAGGCTTTCGCCGTGGTGATGCCAAGGCGCTGCACATCGGCCGGCAATTTCGGCGTCGCCTGCGCCACGCGGTTCTGCACCAGTACCTGCGCCTTGTCGACATCGGTGCCCAGCTTGAACGTGATCGTCAGCGTCATCACGCCATCGCTGGTGGCCTGCGAAAACTGGTAAAGCATGTCCTCGACGCCGTTGATCGCCTGTTCGAGCGGTCCGGCGACCGTGTCGGCAATCACCTGCGGGTTGGCGCCGGGATAGGTCGCGCGAACGACGACCGTCGGCGGCACGACCTGCGGATATTCGGAGACCGGCAGACTCGGCAACGAGATCAGTCCGGCAAGCAGGATCAGCGCGGACAGCACGCCTGCAAACACCGGACGGGTGATGAAGAATTGCGAGAAGTTCATGGCTGTGGCCTGGTGAGTCTGCCCCCGCTGCATGCGGGAACGGGGAAACCGCGGTCGTCGGGTCTTCCCGACTTCGCGCTCAGCGATGCATCGCGCCGGCAGCGCCGCCGGCGAGGAAGGTCGGCGCAACCGCGGGTGCGATCTGGACGACACCGGCGTGTCCGGAATCCATTGCCGCACGCGTCGGTACCACGGCCATGCCCGGATGCACATGCTGCAGGCCGTTGATGACAATCACATCGTTGGCGGCGAGGCCACCCTTGACCACGCGCAGCCCGTCGATTGCCGCGCCCAGTGTCACCGGGCGATAGTCGAGCGTATTGTCGGCTTTCAGCGCGAGCACGAATTTCTTGCCGAGATCGGTGCCGACCGCGCGCTCGTCGATCAGGATCGTGTCGCGGCTTTGCCCGCTGACCAGTTTGATGCGGGCGAACAGCCCCGGAGTGAAGCGGCCATCCTTGTTGTCGAACACGGCGCGGCCGCGGATCGTGCCACTGCGCGGATCGACTTGGTTGTCGACGAAATCCAGCCGTCCGGCATGCGGAAAGTCCTGTTCGTCGACCAGGCCCATGTAAACCGGGTTGTCGTTGCCGGCACCCGCGGCGTGGTCGAAACGCAGATAGGTTTGTTCATCGGCGTCGAAATAGGCGTAGATCGGATCATCGGACACGAGCGTGGTCAGTATGCTGTCGCCGGTGACGAGATTCCCCGGCGTGATCAAGGCGCGCGAGACGCGGCCGTCGATCGGCGCGCGGACCTCAGTGAATTCCAGATTCAGGCGTGCCGCCTCGAGTGCGGCCGCAGCGGCGCTGATGTCATCGTTGCTGCTCGCGGCGGCGGTGGCAAGCTGATCGAAATCCTGCTGTGAGATCACGTGCCTGGCGATCAGCTGCTTGCCGCGATCGTGATTGATTGCAGCCAGTTCGGACTGCGACCGCGCACGCTTCAACTGTGCCGCGAGGCGGTCCACCTCGGCCTGAAACGGACGCGGGTCGATGCGGAACAGCAGCTGGCCCTTGTGCACGCGCGAACCTTCGCTGAATTGCGTGGAATCGATGAAGCCGTTGACGCGCGGACGGATCTGCACGCTGCTGACCGCTTCCAGGCGGCCGCTGAATTCTTCCCAGTCGCGCAGCGGCCGATTGACGACCTCGGCAACAGTGACGGCGGGCGCGGCAGCCGCGTGCGCAGGATTGCCGGCCCTGGAGGAACTGCTGCAGCCGGCGACAATCGCGGCGGCAGAGACCGCCGCGAGGACGAGAATTCTGGACGGAAACATGGTGTATCTCCTTCGGTTGCGGCCGGCGGGACATGCTGCGCAGCGCCTTGACTTGGAACTTGCGCTCCGCGACACTGTCTACTGTGCGTTACCGGTAAGTCACATTGCATACGTTACTGACTGGTAACTTACATGTCAATAGGAGGGTGAAATGAGCGTCAAGGCTGTGCCCGCGACTGCGCCGGCGTCGGAGAAACCCCGTGTGCGCGACCGCATCTTCGACACGGCCTGCGATCTGTTCTACCGCCACGGCATCCGTGCGGTCGGTGTCGATGCCATTGCGAACGAGGCGGGCACCAACAAGATGAGCTTCTACCGGAGCTTTGCGTCGAAGGAAGAGCTCGTCGCCGAATACCTCAAGGACAAGGTGCGCGAATACTGGATGTGGTGGGACGAGACGATCGCACCTTATGCGGGCGACGCACGCCGCCAGGTCGAGGCCTTGTTCGATTCCTATCTGGACCTGGCCCGGATGAAGTCCAAGGCCGACACGGGCTGCAAGACCAGCCGCGGTTGCGCGCTGGGCAATGCCTCGGTCGAGATTCCCGACGACAACGACATGCTGGGCGACATCGTGCACGCCTACAAGGCCGAAATCCGCCGGCGCCTGCGCAAGCTTGCGCGCGAAATGGGCGCGCGCGAAGCCGACGCGCTCGGCGATGCCTTGATGCTGTTGATGGAAGGCGGCTATTACACGCGCCTGACCTTTCCGTGCAATACGGGTCCCGTCGCGGCGATCGTCAAGGCGGCGCGCAGCCTGATCGACGCGCACGCACGCGCGTAAGCGTCGATTCGCGGCTGCGCATTTGCGCGGCTCGCATGCCCCTCACTCTGCGAAAGACCTGCAGCACTTTCCCGCGTGCCGGTGAAATTCGTCAGTGTCGCACCCGCGTCAAAGTGAACTCGCCGACATCGATGCCCAGATCCACCCCTTCTCCGGCGCCGGCCAAGGCCAGCGAAACCGTCCCCTTCGTCAACACCTGGGCAGTACCGGATTTGACGACGCCCATATGCGCCTCGCCTTGCGCGTAGGAACCCAGGACTTCTTCAATGTTGTGGACGTTGGTGAAGCTGCCCGTACCGTTGTCGATGTGCGACTTGCCTACCGTCAGTCCGCCGCCCTTCGAGGAAATGGCAACGCGCATCGTGCGCCCGTCGGCACAGGTCACCATGCCGCTGCCTTCGGCATGTTTGTACAGGATCGACCAGCCGGTGAGGGAAAAGTGCAGCTTGCAGTCGAGGTTGGCTTCAGCGGCGCGGACCTGACTGCCGGCAAGACCAATGGCGCAGGTTGCCGCGAGCAGGGAAATGCATTTTATGGATGCGTGCAACATGCTGCTCTCTCCTTGATATTTCAATTCAATGTTTCCAGTGCCCGTTTTTGTCCTTGCCGGGGATGTTTCAGGTATTGCGTGCTGTCCTTGGCTTGCGCATAAATCTCAGTTCCATGGGCAGCAATTGGCCTGTACCTACACTGCCCGCGCCGAGATGCCACGTCTGTGCGCTGTCGCACTTAGCGAGGCCATGAAAACTTTCCGCAGCCCCGCGAAACCGTCATGCCGGTGATAGACTCCAAACTGAATATTGTTCGAGATGCCGATGCCGTTAGCCGCAGACCCGCGCCAGAACCGCTTGCTTGCAGCACTCCCGGACGCCGCGCGCGCACGTTGGCTGCCGCACCTGGAACTCGCCGACATGCCGCTTGGCAAGGTGCTCTACGAGTCAGGCCGTACCTTGACGCATGTCTATTTTCCGACGACGTCGATCGTGTCGTTGCTGTATGTGATGGAAGATGGTGCCTCGGCCGAGATCGCGGTGGTCGGACACGATGGCATCGTCGGCATCTCGCTGTTCATGGGTGGCGAATCCACGACC
>JARLJU010000173.1 GCA_031291055.1 Rudaea sp.
CAGCTATCGCTTCAAGTCCAGCTCAACGCAGAATCGAAAGGAGAAGATCCGCAAGACCACCAAAACCTAGGGCATACTGCATAAAAAGGGTGGCTCACTTTTCAGTGAAAATCCCGGCTCACTATTCAGTGCAAATCAACAGCGAGAACGTTCTGGCGAGCTGGCGGCATGGTGAATCCGGAAGCCTTGCCGCCCTATTTCTTGGCAATTTCAGTTTTCATCTGGCCAAGCTCTTCCCGGTTGATTTCTCCTCGGGCATACCTCTCGTTGAGAATGTCGAGCGCTCCCTTCTGCGGCTGCGATTCATATTTCTGATGAGCGCGATAGGTATATCCCCAGTTGCCGAAAGCCGAAAAAATCAAGAAAAACACACCAAACCAGAGAAACCATCCCCAGCCTAGATACCAATCGTTCCAATAGTAATGGTTCATTTGAATCTCCGTTATTGCGATACTTACTTCGATTCCAAAGAATGGGAATTTGCTTCATCGCCAAGTCAGAATTTTCATTTGCATCACCCAGCCTGGTGCGGCGGCGCCATACGACGCGACCTGTGGCACTCTTAATCTCTATAGACGATGAGGTCGTGCTACCTGCAACCGCGCAGATGACCCGATCATGTGCCCTTCGCGACGGCATGTTCTGTACGTTGCCGCACAATGTGCCGATTGACATGCACATTGATATGCGGGCGCACGAAAAAGGTTTCGCGTAGTCGCTTAGACCATCAATTGCCGATCAAGTTGCCAAAAGTAGTGCCACGGGGCATTCCATGCTGCTCCAACAACGCGCGCGATTGCTCGAAGCGAGAAAAAATGGGCATGCCGGGTCCAATCAAGCACGAGTGACGCGTAGTTCCAGCGCACTTCGGTACGCTGGCGGCTTCTGATCGATTGGGCGGTGGATCTGTTTATCCATCTTCGACTTGGAGCGCCGCCGTGCAATTGAACACGGGGCGCGTGGTATTCGACGAAGCATCGGACCGGAATCGCCGCATCACCCTGACACCTCCCCAGCAGAGGTCGAGGACAATTTTTCGCTGCTGCGTTGGCTAGGCATCTCACTCGCGAACCGAATTGCTTGATCAAGTCGGGAGCAGCGCTAACTCTGAGATCAAAGCTCGAAACCATTTGAAAAAATCTCATCGCCAAAGAATGCGGAGCGGATGATCTGACCGCAGGCGACGGACTTGTAATAGGTCGATGCGCGAATCGACGTCGCAACATTTATCAGATTTGCGCGCGCAACGATCCCGTAATACTGCTTGGTTGCATCGACCCAGGGATAGAAGCCGTACGCGCCCGGACTGCTGTACGATCCATCGCCGTTGTACGGATCGTCTTCGATCCAGTGGGCGATGGCATAATGCCAACTCTCCACGCCCTCGGCCGGCGAATAGATGGCGGTTGGGCACGCTGGATCAAATGGATTCGTGCAGACCGCTGCTGGATCCAACGCTGCCGGGTTGAGCAGGAACGACATGATCAAGGGATTGTCGGATCGAACCATGCCTTGCAGGAAGGCGGCGTAGTCCGCCGGCGTCGTGACGACGCCACCGGCCAGTATTGGCGTGAAATAGGTTAGGTTCACCTGCACGGCGCGTGCGCCGAATGCCGCGGCGACCTTACTCGCCAGCGTCGCGTCATCGTCGTTCGCGCCGTTCATGACGTTGGCGATCGACGCGTCGCCACCGCCTTGGAACACTTCCATGTGTCCCGAGTTGTAGAAGAAGTGGCCGCCGTCCGACGTGATGCGCGTTCCGTTCGTCGTGCCTTTGAGCGTGCCGGGTTGATTCAGACAGTCGCCGACGGTCGGATCGCTCAGGCCCGTTGCGGTCGCGCTGCACGCGTCATTCATGTTGTCGTAGCCGCTCGTAAAGTTGAGAAAGGGCACGTCTGCGTCAGGTATGCGCCATGCGCCATTTTGGAAGACAGCTTGCGTTTCGGCGACGTAGGAGCCGTAGATCCACTTGGATGCGGAGGCGATCGGCATGGAAGTCGTTCGCGTATAGTTTGTCGAACCGTCGCCGGGAGGGTTCACGCTGCCCGAAGCAGACAAACCGCTTTGCGGATCAACAACGATGCCGTTTTCATCGCCAATCTCCCAATAGAATCCGTTGTCACCATCAGTTCCGATGCTGATGGCCTGGCAACTGGAACTGGTCGCTGCCGCCGCCTGCGCGGCAGCTATGCGTTCGGACAACGTCACGCTAGTCGCCGAAACCGACGTTTCGCGTGAACCCGAGGCTGCGCCGCTGCCGTCGTCCGTACCTTGCACGCCGGCGCACGTCGACGCAGCGAGATACAAAAGGAATGCCAGGAGCAGGAATCCTGGCGTAATTGACTTATTCTTCATCATCGCTCACCTCCGCACGAATTGTGACGAAGTAAACGCAATCGCGGCACGTGCGATGACAGCGGCAATGTTCTACTGTTGAGTTAAGGCTACGTCCTGTCATTTGTCTGCGAATTCGCAAAGGGACAATGTTGCCACTGCGGTCGTGCCAATCATCGCGGTCCTTATGTGTTTCCCAAGTCACGTGCCATCACGGGATTTCGCATGGAAGATCGATGTACAGCGCGCATCAAGCAGAAGGACTCGCTGGCTGTGCCGATCTCCGCAGTAAGGGTCAGCCCAGGCTTCGGGAGATGGATGCGAGGTCCCATGCAAGACATGCTGCGCACCGCCGACGATCAAACGCTCCAGGCATCGATTGACCTCACCGCGCATGAACAGGCCATTGCGTATTGACCCGCGAATTTGTCCGCGCGCGGGCAGCGTTGCGCAAGTCAAATACTCGTGTCCTCGGCGAATTGACAATTGGCGTACTTGCCCAATGGCGCGCCGTGCAGTATCCGATCACGGCGAGACGCAATCGAATTGCAGCCAATGCGGGTGCAGACCGCTGTGAGCTGCGAGCCATGGGCCGCCGGCAGTGAGTACGGCAAACAATAAGAGTGCGATCGCGACGGACGAGCGCATGCCGGAGCGACCGATGAATCCGATACTTTTTCCCGCGCCGTACGTGCCGGCAAGCACCGCAGGCAACGTGCCCAGACCGAACATCAACATGATCGCTGCGCTGCGCAGCGGATCCATGCTCAGCCATGCGATGAACAGCACCGAATAGACGAGTCCACACGGCATCCAACCCCATACCGCGCCGAATGCCAACGCCTGTGGAAGATTCCGAACTGGCAGCAAGCGCCGGCCGATCGGCGCAAGCCGGTTCCATATGTGCCTGCCCAAGCCGAAATCGAACCCACGGCCGCGGCCAAGCAGGCTCAGTCCGATCAAGGCAAACAAAGCGGCGCTCATCCAGCGCAGCGCCAGTCGCACGTGATCCTGATCCACGAACTGAACCAGCGCGGCGCCGACACCGGTCAGACTGAGCCCCGCGAGCATATAGCTGGCAATCCGCCCGAATTGATAGCCGAGCAGCAGATCCAGGCGCGGTCGACCGTTTGCATTCAGTGGGGTTGCGAGCGCCAGCGCACCGGCAATGCCGCCACACATCAGCAGACAATGACCGCTGGCAAGCAGGCCGAGCAGAAGTGCACCTGCCAGACTCAGTCCGCCGCTCACGAAGATTCCCCGGAGTCGTCGTTCTCTTGTACATCGCTCTCTCTTATAGGGTGCGGATCATCGCTTAGCGGCATCAGCGCGGGTGTTTCGAGGTCGTCGAACTGGGCGTGATTGACGCCCCAGAAGAACGCCCATACTCCGGCGGCGAGCAGCAGGAGGCTTAGAGGAATCAGCACCAGGATGATATTCATGCAGGCACCGGTTTCGTTGTTGTCGACATGTCCACTGTGAAGTCCGCAACGCGAGGTGGATTGTGCGGGATGGCAATGCGCAATGCATTGAGTATGACGAACACGGAGCTTGTCGACATGCCGATTGCGGCAAGCCATGGTGAAATCCAGCCGATGGCTGCGAGCGGAACTAATGTAAAATTATACGCCGCAGCCCAGTAAATATTTTGCCGCAGAATTCGCAGTGTTCTCTGCGCAAGAGTACGCGCATCGATCAGCGCGCCGAGACGATCACCGGCCAGCACGATGTCGGCACTGGACTGGGCAAGCTGCGCGCCGCCGCCCAGCGCGATGGCAACGTCGGCACCTGCCAATACCGGTGCATCGTTGATACCGTCGCCGACCATGGCGATGACGGCGCCTGCGCCGCGCAAAGACTTCAGGCGCTCGAGTTTTTCTCCCGGCCCCATGCGCGCATGGAAGTCAGCAATGTCCAGGCGCATGGCAAGGCTCGCCACGCGCGACAGGCTATCGCCGCTCAATATTTCCAGCGCGGTGCCATCGGCTCGCAACGCAGCAAGCGTTGCCACGGCGTCGTCGCGCAATGTTTCCCGAAATGCGAAGCGCGCCAGCACAGCGCTGCTATCCGCAAGCACGACATCATCGTCGGCAACGGCGGGCGGCGCTTGTGTCATTGTGGTGGCGAAACTTGAGCGCCCGAGGCGGTAGGTACGCCCATCGATTTCACCCTCAACGCCTTCCCCGGGAATGTTGCGCAACGATGTCGCTTGCGCGTCGTGTGCGGTTACGGTGGCGGCGCGGATGGCCAGGGCAATCGGGTGCGTGTTGGATTGTTCCAACTGGGCAGCAAGATCCAGGCACGCATCTGCGCATCGGTCCGATAGCGCAGTGATTTCGGCCAATTCGACCCGGTTGTAGGTCAACGTGCCTGTCTTGTCGAACACGAAGTGATTCACGCGCACGAGTTTTTCCAGCGCGTCCGGTTTGAGTACGAGCACACCTTGGCGCGCAAGAACCGCCATCGCGCGGGTGAGCGCGGTCGGTGCTGACAACGCGAAGGCGCAGGGGCACGAAACGACCAGCACCGCCAGGGTCGCGGCGAAAGCGCGCGACGGGTCAATCAGTAACCACGCGCCGGCGGTTGCCAAGGCCAAGACGAGGATGCCAACAACGAAACGCGCTGCGAAGCGATCGCCGAGCCGGGCCCAGTGCGGGCGCTGCTGCTGTGCACGTGCCGCCAGGCGCACGATCGACGACAGTATTGTCTCCGCGCCAATATGGACGACCCGCAATTGAATCGGCCCGCTGCGCGCGATGCTGCCCGCGATCAAGAGCTCGCTGCGCCGCCGTTCGCGCGATATGGATTCGCCGGTCAGCAACGATTCGTCAACCAGGCAGCTTGGGCTGAGCAACGAACCGTCAGCCGGAATCGCGGCGCCGTCTGCGATGACCACGGTGTCGCCCGTTTCCAATTCGTGTACACCGACTGTTTCGAGCGCTCCGCTGGAGTCGCGCCGCTGCGCCAGGGCCGGTTGCAGGCGGGCCAATGCATCCACGACATCGGCAGCGCGATGGCGCGCATGCATTTCCACGTAACGACCGCTCAGCAGCAGAAACACGAACATGCTTGCGGAGTCGAAGTACACCTGTGAACCGCCACGCAGCGTTTCGAACACGCTGGCGACATAGACCAGACCGAGCGCAAGTGCGACCGGCGTATCCATGCCGAATTGCCGCGCGCGCCATTCGCGCCAGGCGCCGACGAAGAACACCGGCGCGGCGTAGATCATGACCGGCGTTGTGACCAGCAAGCCTATCCAGCGAAAGAAATCGCGGGTCGCCGGATTCATCCCTTCGAACGCCCCTGCATACAAGGCTACCGCATACATCATGGCCTGCATCGTTCCCAGACCTGCGACGACCAGACGCTTGAGCGCTGCCCGTTCTTCGCGTTGGGCGAGTGCATCCAGCGCTTCGGCACCTATCGGGTGAGGCTCGTAGCCCAGGCGCGCGAGCCGGGTCAGAATTTCGCTCAGTGCAATCGTATCGGGTGCCCATACGACCCGCAGGCGTTTGGCTGCCGGATTGACGTCGACATCGCGGACGCCGGGGACATCGCGCAGCGCGCGTTCTATCAACCAGCTGCATGCGGCGCACCGCAATCCTTCGACCAGAACGCAAGTCTCGGCGCCGCCATCGTCATGCCGGCGTACGTGCAATCGTTGGACTTGCACACGATCCCAGGCCGAGTAGTCATCGACTGGCACGGCGCGGTCGGCCGGTGTACCGCGCAAACGATAGTAATCCTGCAGACCAAGCGTTGCGATCCATTCGACGGCAGCCCGACAGCCGATACAGCACACCGCATGCTGGTATTCCCCAATCCGCGCGCACAGGCTTGCGCCCGCCGGGATTGGCTCGCCGCAATGGAAGCAGGATGCGCTCGACATGGGCATGCCTGGGTTTACGGCGTTGCCTCATCCGCCGGACGCGTCGGCGCGCTTGGCGGCAAAGGGCTGGCAATGGCTTGGGGCGTCGTCGGCAGTTCGTCGGTGTGGCGATAGGCCGTCACCACGAGCGCCAGCGACCCGATCACCATGCCGCCGAGCAACGCGAGGACAAGCCACATTTCGGGTACCCGATACCAAGCGTTCAGACGAGCGTTCATTTGACCTCCGGTGCAAAAAACTGAGCGGTTTGTTTGGCAGCGATCGTGGCGTCGCCACCATTCGCATTGAGAGTGATCGAACTCATCCCCTGAAGCGCCCCGCGGGGCGCACGCAGGGTCAGCGGCACGCTCGCCACTTCGCCAGCACGAACCATGACGTCACTTTGGCCGACGATGAGCACCTGGGTCGCGGCAGCGACACTCAGATGTAGCTGCTGGGATGCCGGTGTCTTGTTGACCAGCTTGACCGTATAGCTGTTCTCGATTGCGCCATCGGCAGCCTCGCGATACAACGCGTTGCGATCGCGCAGTACTTCGACGATGAGCGCAGGACGGTGCAGCACGCCCCAGCCGAACGTCGCCACCAGGAGGAACAAGAGTCCGCCATAGATGACCGTGCGAGTCCGAAGCACGCGCCGTGGTTTGCCGCCCAGCATGCTTTCCGTGGTGTACCGGATCAGCCCTCGCGGGTACTGCATTTTGTCCATGACGCCGTCGCAGGCGTCGATGCATGCGGCACATGCGATGCATTCAATTTGCAGGCCGTCGCGAATGTCGATGCCAGTCGGACAGACTTGCACGCAGGCCTCGCATGAAATGCAATCGCCCAAGCCGAGCGAGCGCCGATCAGCGCTTTTCTTGCGCGCACCGCGCGGTTCGCCGCGCGGTGCGTCGTAGGAAATGATCAGCGTGTCATCGTCGAACATCGCACTTTGAAAACGCGCGTACGGGCACATGTACTTGCACACCTGTTCGCGCAGGTAGCCGGCGTTGCCGTAAGTCGCGAAACCGTAGAACACGATCCAGAACATCTCCCAGCCACTGAGCGACACACCGACCACTTCGTGTCCCAATTCGATGACTGGAGTGAAGAAGCCGACAAAGGTGAATCCTGTCCACAAAGAAAAAAGTACCCAAAGCGATTGTTTGGCGCCCTTGCGTAGCAGTTTTTCACGCGTCCACGGTTTCGCATCGAGTTTCATGCGCTGGTTACGGGTGCCTTCGCAGGCGCGTTCAAGCCAAAGAAACACCTCGGTCCATACCGTTTGCGGGCAGGCGTAGCCGCACCATAGACGCCCGGCGAGTGCCGTGAAAAAAAACAGGCTCAAGGCCGCAATGATCAGCAGCCACGTGAGCCAGAAGAAATCCTGCGGCCAGAACGTCAGTCCGAAAATATAGAATTTCCGTGCCGGCAGGTCGAATAGCACGGCCTGATGGCCGTCCCAGCTGAGCCAGGGGAATGCGTAAAAAATGCCGAGCAACACAAACACTACAAGCAGGCGCATGCGCGCGAAACGGCCGCTGATTTCGCGCGGATAAACTTTCTTCTCAGCCGCATACAGTGAGTCGCCGGCGGAAGGCACAAGGGTCGCATCGATCGGCTTCACGGCTGCTCTCGCGCCGACATTGTCCCGTCAACGTATTCGATGCGTGCGTGCGATGGCCGCAGAAGCAGTGCGGTGAACAAGCTCGCACCCAACGTGCAACTCCAGAACATGAAGAAACCGATCGTGTAGCCGAGTTCGCGAGTCACCCGAACATGTGGCCATGCGATATCGGCAAGATCGATGGGGTCGATAATCGCGAAGAACACCATCGTGGCCACCCCAGCGGAAAAGAAGGACGGCCACAGGACCGGTCCGATTCGTGCGCTCCACCGCCCTGCGGACTGTCGATCGGCGTGATCGTTGACCGGTTGGTACGCGGTCCCCGTCACGGCTTGTGCTCGGTCTCGTCGGCGTGTCGCGACTGTGCCAGTACCCATGCGGCGACAAGACGCACACGGTCCTTGCCGATGACCGGCTCCCAAGCGGGCATCTGTCCACTGCGGCCGTTCTTGATGGACGCTTTGACATCGTCCAGGCTGCCTCCATAGAGCCAGATGTTGTCGGTCAGATTCGGCGCCCCCATGATGGGGTTGCCTTTGCCTTCAGGGCCATGACACGCGATGCAGATCGTCATGAAACGCGCCTTGCCGGCTTGCGCGAGCGCGGGGTCTACTTTCTGCCCGGAGAGGCTCAAGACATAGTTTGCAACTTCGTCGACACCCTGGTCGCCGAGTGCCGCACCGAGTGGTGGCATTACTCCCTGGCGACCTTTGAGAATCGTCGTGAGTACGGTGTCGGGCTGGCCACCGTACAGCCAGTCCTCATCGGTGAGGTTGGGATAGCCCTTCGCGCCACGCGCATCGGAGCCGTGACATGCGGCGCAATTGTTGACGAATACGTTGTGTCCAAGGGTCAGCGCCTGCGGATCGCTTACAAGGTCCTCAAGCGGTCGATCACGAAAGCGCGAAAATACCGCGTCGAGCTTGCGATTGTTCTCGGCAAGATCGGCAGACACCTCCTTGCCGGAACTCCAGCCGAGAGTGCCCGTGTTGGAACCGAGGCCGGGGTAAAACACCAGATAGCCAGCGGCAAACAACACCGTGAGCAGGAACAGACCGAGCCACCAACGCGGTAGCGGATTGTTGTATTCGGTCAAATCCTCGTCCCAGGTGTGGCCTGTGGTGTTTTCCTGGATTTCGCTCGCCTTGGTACGTGCCGTAACGATCAGCAGCCATACGATCGCGACGATACTCAAGATCGTGAGCGTGGTGATGAAAACGCTCCAGAAGGTACTCATCGGGCTGGCCCCGGTTGATCATCGGTCAATGGCAAGCTTGCCGCGGCTTCAAAGTCGGTTGAACGCCTGGCGCTATACGCCCAGGCGACGATGCCCAGAAACAACACGATCAGCAATGCGGTGATGATTCCCATGATCATGGCTGTGTCTCCTTCGGTCCGAATTTGCCGAGAGCCTGCAGGTAGGCGATCAGCGCATCCATTTCGGTCTTGCCCTCGACAGCCGCGGGGATGGAGGCGAAGTCTGCGTCGGTGTACGGATCGCCAAGCCGCGCCAGGCCGCGCATGTGCGCCGCGACTTCAGTGGCGGATATCTTGGGCTGGATGAGCCAAGGGAAGGCGGGCATGTTGGATTCCGGCACAACATTGCGCGGATTGGTCAGATGCACGCGATGCCAGTCGTCACTGTAGCGTCCGCCCACGCGCGCAAGATCCGGACCGGTGCGCTTGCTGCCCCACTGAAACGGTCGGTCGTACACCGATTCGCCGGCTACGGAGTACGGACCGTAGCGCTGCACCTCGGAAGCCAGCGAACGAATCATCTGCGAATGGCAGTTGTAACAACCCTCGCGAATATAGATGTCGCGTCCGGCAAGCTGCAGCGGTGGATAGGGCTTGAGCCCCGGCACCGGCTGGATCACCTGTGCCTGGAACATCAGCGGCACGATCTCCACCAAGCCTCCGATGCTGATGACGATGGCGATCAGCACGGACATCAGGCCGATGTTTTTCTCGATCAGAGCATGATTCATGTGCTTCTCCCTAAGCGGCCACGACGGTGGGAATCGGAACAGCGATCCGGGTGCTCGCGGACGCCCAGGTCTTCCAAACGTTGTAGGCCATGATCAGCGAACCGCTGAGAACCAGGAGCCCTCCCAGCAATCGGGTCACGTAGAACGGATAGGTCTGGGCAAGCGATTCGATAAACGTATAGGTAAGCGTGCCGTCCGGATTGATCGCACGCCACATCAGACCCTGCATCACGCCAGCAATCCACATCGATGTGATGTATACAACTACGCCGATCGTTGCGACCCAGAAGTGCAGATCGATGAGCTTGGTCGAATACATGCGTTCGAGACCCAGCAGGCGCGGGATCATGCAGTAAAACGATCCGAACGTGATGAAGGCAACCCACCCCAGCGCTCCAGCATGCACGTGACCGATGGTCCAGTCCGTATAGTGCGACAGCGCATTCACGGTCTTGATCGACATCATCGGCCCCTCGAAGGTGGCCATGCCGTAGAACGCAAGTGCGACTATCATGAACTTCAAGATCGGATCGGTGCGCAATTTGTACCAGGCTCCCGACAGGGTCATCATTCCGTTGATCATGCCGCCCCACGACGGGGCCAGCAGAATCAACGAAAACACCATCCCCAGCGACTGCGCCCAGTCGGGCAGCGCCGTGTAGTGCAGGTGATGGGGGCCGGCCCACATGTAGACCGAGATCAAAGCCCAGAAATGGACGACGGAAAGACGGTAGGAGTAGATCGGGCGCTGTGCCTGCTTGGGCACGTAGTAATACATCATGCCGAGGAAGCCGGCGGTCAGGAAGAAACCGACGGCGTTGTGGCCATACCACCATTGGACCATTGCATCGACGGCGCCAGAGTAGATCGGATAGGACTTCCACAGCGACACGGGAATTGCCAGATTGTTGACGATGTGCAAGACCGCAACGGTGATGATCATCGCGCCGTAGAACCAATTCGCAACGTAGATATGCTTCACTCGCCGCTTGACAATGGTGCCGAAGAACACGACGCCGAATGCAACCCAGACGATCGCGATCAGGATGTCGATCGGCCATTCCGGTTCGGCATATTCCTTGGCTTGCGTGATCCCCAACGGCAGGGTGATGGCGACCGCGACGATCACCAACTGCCAGCCCCAGAACACGAAAGCGGCCAGCTTGTCACTGAACAACCGTACCTGGCAGGTGCGCTGCACGACATAGAACGCCGTAGCCATCAACGCGCATCCCCCGAACGCGAAGATCACTGCATTGGTATGCAGCGGACGCAGACGACCGTAGCTGAGATAGGGGATATCGAAATCAAGCCAGGGCCATGCCAGCTCGGCGGCGAGGAACGCCCCGACGGCCATGCCGACGATGCCCCAGACGATGGTGGCAATCGTAAATTGCCGTACCACCTTGTCATTGTAGGTTGATGAGATTTCCATGCGCGCTCCCTTGGCTGCCAAGCGTGGGGAGTGTTGCCAAGTTGCTTTGCGCCACAATTGATCGAAGTCAATTTGACTTCAAGTAGTTGGGCGTCAGGCGATTTCGCGCACCTGCCACAAATTGATCCAGGTCAGATTCGGGTTCTTTGCTGCCGGCTAGACTGAGCATAGAAGTACGAATGCGCTTGCGCGACATGGCGGTTGATCAGATTGCACAAATCCCAGGAGATCAGTTATGAACGAGACCAATCCACGCCGGCAGTTCCTCAAATTGACCGGTGCCGCTGCTGGACTCGGCATGTTGGTGACGGCGCTGCCGCGTCACGCACGCGCCGACGAATTGCCGCATGTGCCTGAAACCGATCCGACTGCCTCTGCCCTGGGTTACAGGGAGGACGCAAGCAAAGTCGATGACGCAAAGTATCCAACGCACAAAGCCGGACTGTTGTGCTCAAACTGTCAATTCTTTGGTGGCACGGACAAGACGTCGTGGGCGGCCTGCCAGTTGTTCCCGGGCAAGGCAGTTTCCGCGAAAGGCTGGTGCAGTGGCTACAACGCGAAGAAATGACCATGGGCGCCGGTGTCTTGTCGTCGAGGTGTATTGAATCCATGCGAATCTGTGAGGCATGAACGACACGCCGCCTCCCCGTCGTGACGAGCTATCCGTGACCGACGCGTCAATGCATCCCCGAGGACACGGCTGCTATAGCCGGCTGCTCGCGGCATGCAAGCGATTGCCGCCCGCACGCATGGCCGTCGTCCATCCGTGCAGCGCGGAGTCGCTGGATGCAACGATCGAGGCAAGCTATGAACGGCTGATCGTGCCGGTGCTGGTCGGCCCCGAACAGCGTATCCGGGCGCTGGCAAGCGAGCATTCGATCGATCTGGCTGGCATTGAGATCGTCGGCACCGAGTACAGCCATGCGTCAGCCGACGCCGCGGTGGCGTTGGCGCGCAGTGGCCATGTCACGGCGCTCATGAAGGGCAGTCTGCACACCGACGAGCTGCTGCATGCCGTGCTCGCCAAGGACTCTGGCCTGCGTACCGAGCGTCGACTGAGCCACGTGTTCGTGATGGACATATCGACCTATCCCCGTCCGCTGATGATCACCGATGCCGTGGTCAATATCTACCCGAAGCTCGCCGAGAAACGCGATATTGTGCAAAATGCGATCAATCTCGCGCACCGCATCGGCATACGCGAGCCGCGTGTGGCGATTTTGTCCGCCGTCGAGACGGTCAATCCCGAGATGGTATCCACAATCGACGCAGCGGCGCTGTGCAAGATGGCCGAGCGCGGCCAGATCACCGGCGGCAAGCTCGATGGCCCCCTGGCGTTCGACAATGCGATCGATGCGCGTGCGGCGCAGATCAAGGGCATTGTCTCGGAGGTGGCGGGGCGTGCCGATATTCTCGTCGTTCCGGACGTTGAAGCCGGCAACATGCTGGTCAAGCAGTTGACCTTTCTGGCCGACGCGGATTCTGCCGGCATCGTGCTGGGCGCGCGCGTCCCTATCGTGTTGACGAGTCGAGCGGACAGCGTGCGCAATCGCCTGGCTTCGGTTGCGCTCGGCGTGCTCTTGACGCAACCGCAGGTTCCCAATGAACTCGCCACACCGTCATGAACCCCGCGATTTTCGTCGTCAATGCGGGTTCGTCGAGCCTTAAATTCGCTCTATTCGGTGATGGGGCGGCGCTTGACCCTTTGGCCAAAGGCGAAGTCTCCGGGCTGGGAAAATCGGCGCACTTGCGCGCTCAACGGATGCAGACGGCGGCACCCGCAACAGAGCGGGAACTGAGCGGAATCACGAGCGCGGCCGATGCGCTGAGCGTCGTCACCGACTGGATCGAGAACAATTTCCTGCAAGTTTCCTTTTCGGCCATTGGCCATCGCGTCGTTCATGGTGGCAGCAGATTCCACGCACCAATCCTCGTCGACGAGCCCACCTTGCAGGAACTGGAATCGCTAGACCCGCTGGCGCCACAGCATCAGCCCTACAACCTTGCTGCGATCCGCACGCTGCGCCAGCGCTATCCGCGCGCGGCGCAGATCGCCTGCTTCGACACGGCATTTCATGCGGGCTGGGAAGATCGGGCGCGGCGCATCGCTTTGCCGCGCAAGTTTTACGATGCCGGCGTCCGGCGCTACGGCTTCCACGGCTTGTCATTCGAGTTTCTCAGTGAACGTGTGCAAACATTGGTGCCCGGCGCGCAACGCGTTGTGCTGGCGCATCTTGGCAGCGGCGCCAGCATTTGCGCGGTACGCGATGGTCGCAGCGTCGATTCCACGATGGGCTTCTCCGTGCTTGACGGGCTACCGATGGCGACGCGTTGCGGCGCCATCGATCCCGGAGTGATCTTTCACCTGCACCGTTCTCATGCGCTGGACTTCGATCAGATCGAGCATATGCTTTACTACGACAGCGGGTTGAAGGGCGCATCCGGTATCAGCGCCGACATGCGCGACCTGCTCGCAAGCTCCGCGATCGAAGCGGCGCAGGCGGTCGAGTTGTTCGTGCATCATTGCGTCCGTTCGATCGGAGGGCTGGCCGCCGTGCTGGGAGGGATTGAAGTTCTGGTCTTCAGTGGAGGCATAGGCTGGCACGCGCCGTCAGTCCGCGCCCTGATCTGCGAACGCCTCGGATTTCTCGGGATTGGGCTTGATGCGGTGTCCAACGCAGCCAATGCCGAGCGCATTTCCGCAGAGGGAATTGGCGTCTGTACGCTTGCGATTGAAACGAACGAAGAACTTGTCATCGCCCGACACTGCCGCCGGCTTCTCGCGAGCCGCGAAGGGCTCGTAGGCCAGAGCCGTCATAGACCTTGACATACGGCTGCGCCAGCATCGGATCGGAAAGATGCAGTTCTTGGTAGCAGCCGGGACTGCGGCATCTCTCACGTTTTCAGTGACGCATGAAAATGGGAAGCTTCCCGTGCTCCAGCACATGGCGCGTCGCGCCGCCGAAGACCCACTCGCTGAATCGCGCTCTGCCATAGGCACCCATTACCAACATATCCGCACGCACTTCCCAAGCGACCGAGAGAAGTTCGGTGCCGACGGCATCGTCTGCAACGGTAATCGCGCGCTTGCTAAATTCAAGACCATGGTGCTTGAGGTGATTCTCGATGTTCAGAGGCGGCTTCCAGTCGATGAGCGAATAGGGCTGCATTCTCTCGCCATGGATCAGGACAATGCGCTTGGCACGCTTGAGGAACGGCAGTGCCGCGTGGACTGCGCGGATCGATTCCACGGAACCATTCCAGGCGACCGCTATCGTGTCTACGGATGCTCGCCTGGTGTAGGAGTCGGGAACCACGAGGCACGGTGCTCCGCACGCGAGGACTACCGCACCCAGTGCGCCGATGGAACTCCATGGCGCTTTTATGCCCGATTCGAGAACAAGGAGGTCGTGCCAGTTTGCCGCGTAGGCGAGCACGGGCGAAAGATGCCCTTCCGCAACGAGCCACCGGTTTCGCTTCACCCCGAGCGCGCTCGCCGATTTGCGAAATGCAGGTTCCGCTTGTTGCGCGGATTTCACGACTTCGGCGGCGATCATATAGATTTCCGGAAATAGCAATGGCATCCCCATGGTCGGCAACGGAAGAACCGGCTCGGAAACGAAGATTCCCGTCAGCGATGCATCGAGCAGCGTCGCCATGTCGGCCGCATAGTGAAGACTATGGGTCCAGGTTTCGTAGTTGTTTGCGTGAACAAGAATGTCTTGCACGGTGCTGATCCTTCTTTGTTCATCGACCAGTCAAATCTAGTGTCGATGAGAAGGCGCCTATTGACCCAGATCAATCACGCAAGGAATAGCAGCGAGGAGGAATAGCAGCGGGCATTGCCCCCACACCTGTGCGGACGAGCCGGACAGTGACGAACAAGCGAACACCCGCTCCCGTGAAGGAGCACTGCCGTGATTCACCGAAAATTGATTGGCAGCTGGTCGCCGGGAGGGGTAAGGCGGCACGAGGCGCCCGCGAGTTATTGATCCAGGTCAGCAATCCGACGTTCCGTGCAGCATACGCTTTCCCCAAGCCTCTCGTTTCATCAAGGTGACGCTGTGCGCAATCGAAGCGGTACGGGTTCGGGGGTCAGCCAATGAAAATCCAGTTCCTCGGTGCTGCCGGCACCGTGACCGGTTCGAAATACCTGGTGACTGCGGACGACAGCCGTATCCTGGTTGATTGCGGGTTGTTCCAGGGACTGAAGCAATTGCGCCTGCGCAATTGGGCACCGCTGCCGTTCGACCCCGCAACGCTGTCTGCGGTCGTTCTTACGCACGCGCATCTGGATCACAGTGGATATGTGCCATTGCTGGTCAAGCAAGGATTTCGTGGTCGCATCTATTGCACGGAAGCGACGCTGGAATTGTGCAAATTGCTATTGCCCGATAGCGGGCACCTGCAGGAAGAGGATGCCGAATACGCAAACCGTCATGGATTCTCCAAACACAAGCCGGCACTGCCTTTGTATACGGAAGAAGAGGCGGAGAAATCGCTGAAGTATTTTCATCCCGTTGCTTACGATCAATGGATCGATCTGGGTCATGATCTTCGCGCAACGCTCGCCCCATCGGGGCATATCCTTGGTTCGGCATTCATCACGTTGACGGACGGCACTCGCAAAATCGTATTCTCCGGCGATCTGGGTCGTCCTTGTGACCCGATCATGGTCGCGCCGCGGGCCCTTGATCAAACCGACTATCTACTCATCGAATCCACTTATGGCGATCGCCTGCATGCGCGTGCGGATCCGTGGGACGAACTCGAGCCGGTGGTCACACGCACGATTCGCCGTGGCGGCGTCGTTGTCGTGCCGTCGTTTGCGGTCGGTCGCGCCCAGACTCTGCTGTACTGCATCCATCGCCTTAAGACGCAAGGGCGAATTCCAGCGGATCTGCCCGTGTACTTGAACAGTCCGATGGCCGTCGATGTGACGCAGCTTTACAAACGATTCCGGAGTGAACATCGCCTGGACCCCAAGGAATGCAATGCGATGTGCGGCGCGGCAAAATATGTCAACAGCGTAGAGGAATCCAAGCATCTCAACACGCTAAACGAGCCAATGATCATTGTTGCGGCCAGCGGAATGGCCACCGGTGGCCGCGTCGTGCATCACTTGAAGGCCTTTGCGCCTGACGCACGCAACACCATATTGTTTTCCGGTTTTCAGGCTGCCGGTACCCGTGGAGCTGCAATGCTTGCCGGCGCACAGGATGTCCGGATCCACGGCCAGGATATTCCGGTGCGCGCGGAAATCGCAACACTTTCCACTTTGTCTGCGCACGCGGACTATGCCGAGACGCTGGAATGGCTCAAGAATTTCAAGGCGGAACCGCGCACAGCGTTTATTACGCACGGTGAGCCGGTCGCGGCCGACGCTTTGCGCCAGCATATCGAGCGCCAACTGCGCTGGGTGACGCACATCCCGGAGTATTGCGAAAGCGTCGACCTCGATGCGAAAGGCGATGAGGCATAGCGCTATGGCCGCAACTCCGCAGACGGCAGCACCGGCCGCTTGTGCGCTGACCGAACGCCACTTGCGCATTCGGCGGCTTGGTATCGACACGTATCAGGAGCCGGTCGTGTTCCTGCGCGAAGATTGCCACGTGTGCCGGTCGGAGGGCTTTGAATCGCAATCACGCGTGGAATTGCGCCACGGTGACAAACGCATCGTCGCAACCCTGAATGTAGTACGAGCAGGCGGATTGATAGAACTGGCCGAGGACGAGGCTGGATTGTCAGAAGTTGCCTGGAGGTCGATTGGCGCCGCGGAGCGAGATGGCGTCAGCATCGGTCACCCGGCACCGGTGGAATCATTCTCGCATGTGCGTGCGAAGGTATTCGGGCATGAATTTACAGCGCCTGCATTAGAGCAGGTGATCGATGACATCGGCGCCGGTCGCTATTCGAATATCGAGATGGCGGCGTTCATCACTGCGTGCGCTGCGGACCGGCTCAACACGCAGGAAACCGTTGCACTGACACAGGCGATGGTGGCGACTGGCTCGCGGCTTTCCTGGGCGCAACGTCCCATTGTGGACAAACACTGCGTTGGAGGTCTTCCCGGAAACAGGACGACGTTAATCATCGTGCCGATTATCGCAGCCCTTGGGTTGAAAATTCCGAAGACTTCTTCGCGTGCGATTACGTCGCCGGCGGGGACAGCCGACACGATGGAGACACTCGCTCCCGTAGCGCTTGATGTGCCATCGATGCGGCGCGTCGTGGAGCGGGAAGGCGGTTGCATCGTCTGGGGCGGCGCGGTCGCGCTGAGTCCAGCGGACGACGTACTGATCCGTGTCGAGCGCCCTTTGGACCTGGATGGCGATGCGCAGCTTGTCGCATCCGTGATGTCGAAGAAGGCCGCTGCTGGATCGACGCATGTCGTCATCGATGTGCCGGTCGGACCAACGGCAAAAGTTCGCTCCGAAAGCGCGGGCCATGCACTGGCGTGGCAGTTGATAGAGGTGGGCCGTGCCCTGGGCTTGCATGTCGACGTGATGCTGACTGACGGTACGCAACCGGTCGGGTGCGGCATTGGTCCCGCATTGGAGGCGCGAGACGTCCTCGCGGTATTGCGGAATGACGCGGCCGCGCCCGCCGATCTGCGCGAACGTGCCATCATGCTTGCCGGTCGCATCGTTGAGCTGGCGCAACTGGCGCCGCCGAATTCCGGTACCGCGCTCGCAGCCCAGGCGTTGGCCGACGGACGCGCATGGACGAAATTCCAGGCAATCGCCGAAGCGCAGGGCGGCCTGCGCGTTCCGCCGACGGCACGCGAGCACCACATCGTTGCTGCGACGCAATCGGGCGACGTCTTGGGCATCGACAATAGGCGGTTGGCGCGTATCGCGAAATTGGCCGGAGCGCCGCTGGTCCCCGCGGCGGGTCTGGATTTGCACGTCAAAATAGGCTCCCAGGTGGAGAAAGGGCAGCCGCTCTACACGATTCATGCTCAGTCGCTCGGCGAACTGCACTACGCGCTCGACTACGCGCAGGCACAGCAGCAAGTCATCGCTTTGGGAACGAGGCCGTGAATCCGTTGATATATGCGTTGCCTGGCAACGAGAGCCTCGCGGCCGTGCTGGTTCGGGAACTTGGGGGCGAGCGCGGAGATCTCGTCGTCCGGAGGTTTCCCGACGGCGAGACGTATGTTCGGCTGTTGACCACTCCCGTCGCGCGACCGACACTTTTCGTCTGTGGTCTGGATCATCCCAACGACAAGGTCATGGATTTGTACTTTGCCGCATCCACGGCGCACGAATTGGGCGCAACCAGCGTTGGTCTGGTCGCACCGTATCTGGGCTATATGCGCCAGGATGCGCGTTTCAACGACGGCGAGGCGATTACGTCGGGGCGGTTCGCTTGCTGGCTCTCGCAGTATATCGATTGGCTGGCCACGGTTGACCCACATTTGCATCGTCACCCAACGCTGGCAAGCATCTACTCGATTCCCGCAGCGGTTACTCCGTCGGCCGCTGCCATATCGCGCTGGATACTCGCGAATGTCGATGATCCCCTGATCGTCGGCCCCGATGGCGAAAGTGCGCAGTGGGCGCAGGATGTGGCGAAGAGGGTGGACTGCCCCGTCATCGTTTTGAACAAATGCCGTCATGGTGACCGCGATGTCGAAGTATCGTTGCCGGATACGGCAGCGTGGAAGTCGCGAACACCAGTACTCATCGACGACATCATATCGACCGCGCGAACAATGATTGCCGCAGTTGCAAAGTTGGGCGCAGCGGGAATGCGTCCACCCGTTTGCGTCGGTGTGCACGCCTTGTTCGTCGAAGACGCCTACGACATGCTGATGGCAGCCGGCGCTGGAAAAATTGCGACGTGCAATGCGGTCAAGCATCCCACCAACGCGATCGATGTATTTCCCGATATCGCCAGTACTGTGAATAGGGCGTTTGCTGTGAACTGGTCGCGCAAATGACCTCTGTAGGCGACGAAGAGCGTGCGCCACGGAATTGAATTGCTGGCACCTGAGTACGAGGGCGACGCTCGATCTGGGGACAAGTTGGCGTTATGGCGATACATCGAACGCTCGCAGCGCCAATCTGGTCAGAATTGATTGAAGTCAATACGTGGTGTAGAGCAAGAGTGCAACGTGGCGTCCACCGGGATAAAAGGGTCGATGTCATGCAAATCAACAATCGCGTTGTATCTGCCGAATCCGCACCGCCTGCCAAGCACGTAGACCATGAAGATGGTTGCGATTCTGCCAACACGCAGTGGAAGGAAAAACTGCGTAACGGGACTACGGTCACGATCCGGCGGCTTAGAGCCGACGATGTCGAACTGGAGCGCCGTTTTATCGAAGAGCTGTCGCCTCAGTCGCGGCGGTTTCGCTTCCTTGGCGAAATCAAGAGTCCGAGTCCTAGCCTGCTCAAGCAGCTGACGCAACTGGATTCGACCCACGACATCGCCTACGTCGCCCTGATTTTCGCCGACGGCGCAGACAAGCGCGTAATCGGCGTCTCCCGATTCAGCGCACGCCCGGACGGCCTGACCTGCGAATGTGCGGTCACTGTAAGCGACGCATGGCACAACCAGGGGCTCGCGACGATTCTCATGCGGCATTTGATCGACGCGGCGCGCCGGCGAGGCATCGAATGCATGTATTCGGTGGATGCAGCAGGGAACGACGCGATGCGCGAACTTGCCGAGCATTTTGGTTTTACACGCAAGCCGGATCCCAACGATGCCACACAGGTGCTGCATACCCTGGACTTGAAAGCTGCGACGGTTTGACCGACGGCCGCGGCCAGGACGGTCGTCCACGATATGTATTTTGGAAGCACCAAGAAGAATGAAAACCGCAATTGTGGCGAACAGTCTGGTGAAGTGGTTCGGCGAAGGACAGGCGCGCACGATCGCTGTCAAGGGCGCAAGCTTCGAGATGCGTTTTGGCGAGATGCTCTATCTCGTCGGTCCTTCAGGTAGCGGAAAGACAACGCTGCTGAGCATGCTATCGGGAATTCTGCGACCGAATTCGGGCAGTGTCCTGGTCAAGGACGTCGATATCTGGAAGCTCGACGACGATGCAATTGCCGATTTCCGCTTGAATTCGATTGGTTTCGTGTTTCAGGACTTCCATCTCTTCCCGCGCCTGACGACAGTCGAGAACGTGGCAATTCCATTGATTCTCAAACACGGCGACTGGAACGATGCGATCGAGCAAGCGCGGCAATGTCTGGACGTCGTGGGGCTGAAGGATCGCGCCGACTTGCCGCCGGTCAAGCTGAGCGGCGGCGAACAGCAACGCGTCGCGATTGCGCGAGCAATCGTCAGCAAGCCTGAGCTACTGGTACTCGACGAACCAACTGCGTCGCTCGATGGCGATACCGGCAAACGGATCGTCGCTTTTGTCAAAGACCATATTCTCAACGAGAACCGCGCCATCCTTACGGTGACTCATGACGCGCGTATTTTTGAATATGCCGATCGTATCATGCACATGGAAGACGGCAAGATCACTGGGTTCGAAAAGGAGGCGGCGTGAAAATTCGTGCAATTTTCCTTCTTTCAGGCGTGGGATTCCTGATCGCGTTGGGTTGTGCCTATCTGCTGGCCAGGCAGGGCAAGCCGGAAGCGCCTGTTTTCCCGCCGTCCGCGAATCCTTATGCACAAGGAATCTATGCCAATGGCATTATCGAGAGCGACCAAACGAGCGGCGCCAACATCGATGTCTATCCGGAAGTTGCCGGTCCGGTGATACAGGTCCTAGTGACTGAAGGGCAGGTTGTAGCCAAAGGAGCGCCACTGCTGACGATCGACGACTCCGTGCCTCGCGCCACTGCCGAGCAGCAATCGCTGCAGGCCGAAGCGGCTCGTGCAACGCTCGACGAGCTGAAAGCGCAGCCGCGCAAGGAGTCGCTTGATGTGGCCAGGGCGCAACTGGCGCTGGCTCAGGCAAATCTGAAAACCGCACAGGATCAATACAGCAAGCAGAAGCATCTGGCCGACATCAATCCCACATTGGTTAGCAAGGATGTCCTCGACAATGCCGCAGATGCGGTCAAGGTCAACGAAGCGAACGTCGCGCTGGCCAGCCGTCAGTACGACCTGGCCAAGGCGGGTGCCTGGTCGTTTGATGTCGATAGTCAGGATAAGCAATACCGCGCCTTGGCAAAGGCGGCACAGTCCTCATCGGCGACCTTGGCAAAGTATACTTTGCATGCTCCATCGGATGGTGTCGTGCTCGCGCTCAACACTGCTGTCGGCAGCTATGTTTCGTCGCAAGGGGCATACGATACCTACACGCAGGGGTTCGGGCCGATCATCGTGCTCGGGGCGCCGCAGTCGTCGTTGTCGGTACGTTGCTATATCGATGAAATTCTGATCAATCGTTTACCATCGCCGCAGAAGATGCGTGCGGAGATGGCCGTTCGCGGCAGCAGCGAACGCATTCCATTGGAATTCGTGCGCGTGCAACCTTACGTATCGCCGAAGATCGAGCTGACGGATCAGCGTGAGGAACGCGTGGACCAACGCGTGCTTCCAGTCGTGTTTCGTTTTACCGTCACGACGAAGGTCAAAGTATATCCGGGTCAGCTCGTCGACGTTTACATCGGCGTACAGTGAAGCGAGCACAGCTATGAATGGCAGCCTGCGCATCGCCTACAAATTGCTGGTCAATGACAGGGGAAAATTCTCGGCACTTCTCATCGGCATCACCTTTGCGGTGTTCCTGATGGTGCAGATGACCTCGATGTTCGCCGGGATTCTCGATCGCTCGTCGGCAATGGTAACCAACATCGGCGCCAGCATATGGGTCATGGACCCTGCTGTGAACAATGCATCCAGCACGATTCCCGTGCCGGACTATCTGCTTGACGCGTTGCGCAGCATGGAAGGCGTCCGCTTTGCCGTGCCATTGTATACGGGCGGTGCGCTGGTCAAGCTGAAGGATGGAACTTATCAACCGGTAAGTATCCTCGGTCTCGATGATACGAGTTTGTTCGGGCGCCCGAAGCTGGAGAAAGGCAACATCCAGGACCTGTTCGGCGAAAACGCGTTTCTTGTCGTCCACGATGCGGAGTATTCCAAACTCGGCAATCCGGATGTGGGCACCGAATTCGAGCTCAATGATCACCGCGGCATCATCGTTGGCGTGGCTGATGTCGCCTCGAATGGTCTCTTCGGAGTACCGACTCTATACACGACCTACAATCGCGCAATCCAGTACGTGCCGACAACGCGCTTCACGACCTCCTTTGTCCTGGTCGAACCAAAAAGCCCCCAGGCTATTGCCGGAATCAAGCAACAAGTAGCCGGCCTTGGGTACATCGCCTTGACCAAGGATGAATTCAACCAGCGCATTGCCGACTTCTATAAATACCAGACGGGCGTCGGCACGAATATCCTGATGATGACCATCATCAGCTTCATCGTTGGATTGTCGATTTCCGGCCAGACGTTCTATACATTCATTCTGGAAAATCTCGACAAATTCGGCGCACTCAAGGCGATTGGCGCCCGCGGCCGCGTGCTCGTAGGCATGATTCTCTTTCAAGCGACGTTCACCGCACTCACGGGTTATGGGCTCGGCGTCGGCTTGTGCGCGGTATTGATTTCGCTGGTGCGGCTGCGGATTCCCGACTACGCGGCCCTCATCACTTACGGCAACCTGACATTGGCGTTTGGGATGGTCCTGCTGATTGCCGCGATTTCGAGCTACATCGGCGTTCGCCGTGTGTTGCGGATAGAGCCATTCGAGATTTTCAGGGGCTGATCGCGCCAACGGGCTCGAATCATCGTGTCGTCTTGTCGCTGCTCGTTCTGGCTCGAACTTGATCGGGATCAATGTGCGCCCCGCGGAGGCGCGCTATCTATTGATCATGAATTGAAGCACGGGTGAGGCGCAGAACGATGGAACTCAATCAGGCAATTAGCGGCAGGCGCGCGGTGCGCAAATATACGGATCAGGCCATAGACGAACGAACAATTCGCTGCCTGATCGATGCCGCAATACATGCTCCGAACGCAGTGAACCAGCAACCGTGGGCGTTCACGGTCGTACGCGACCAGAACTTGCTTGACCGGGTATCAAGTGAGGCGAAGTCTCACATGTTGGCGACGATGCCCGAGACCACTCATGCGGACCACTTCCGGGTGGAGCTGGATGATCCAAAATTCCAGATCTTCTATCACGCACCCGCACTCATCCTGATATCTGCTATTGCACAAGGGCCATGGATCGTAGAGGACTGCGCGCTTGCCGCTGAAAACCTCATGCTCACTGCCTACGCTGCTGGGCTGGGCACCTGCTGGATAGGATTTGCACAGAGCTTCCTGAACACTTCGGATGGCAAGAATATGCTCGGCCTTCCGGACGCATGGGTATCGGTTGCACCGATCATCGTTGGACACGCCAAGGAAGTTCCGTCGCCGGTGCCGCGCAAGGAGCCTAATGTTCGCTGGATTGGCTGAGTTTCGAGGCGTAGAACGCGGTAAAGAGGTGGAGAAATGAATTTTTCGGATGAGTCACTTGTGGTTCTGGTTATCGCCCTGGCTTTGCCGATGGCAGTATTGGCGGCCTTGAACTGGATTTTCAGAAAGCGCGGCGGCGTTGCCAAAGGTTGGGCGGGAGCCGTGTTCATCGGTATCTGCTGGGTGGCCGCAATGGTTATTATCATCCAGAGAGTGTCGTGACGGCGCCGGTCACATCCGAAATCGCTCATGCGCCGCGTTGCACAGACATCTGTCTCAGGCGCGGTGGATCGCTTCGCTTCCTTGGTGAATGTACGCCCCTCGGACCCGCGCGCATGTCCAAGTGACACAATCGCACTCAGGACCTGGTTGCATTGCGCGCAGCGAAATCTCCGAATCGTCCAGAAATTGACCAACGTCAAGATGGATGTGCCGTCAGCTCGGACAATGCTGAAAACGGCGAGGCCTTGCACTGCAATGAAAGTTGGCGATGTGATGACGCGTGACGCGATCACGATTCAGGCGGATGTCGGAGTTGTTAGTGCAATGCGTCTGATGCTAGACAGAAAAATCAGCGGCCTACCGGTGGTCGATTCGGCGGGATCGCTGGTCGGCATCCTTACCGAGGGCGATTTCCTTCGCCGCGCGGAGATCGATACGGAGCGGAGGCATCCTCGCTGGGTCGAGTTCCTGCTTGGGCCGGGTCGCCTGGCCAGCGAATACGTTGCGACACACGGACGCAAGGTCGAGGAAGTTATGACCCACGACGTTCTAACGGCTACCGAAGATATGCCTTTGGCCGACGCCGTGCGGATTATGGAAGAGCGGCACGTCAAGCGCCTGCCGGTTGTCAATGAGCGTCGGCTCACTGGAATCGTGAGTCGTTCGGATCTACTGCGGGCCTTTGTCGCTGAGGCAGCACTCTTTTCGGCGGAAGGGACATCAGACGCGACGATTCGCCAGTGCATCGCAGAGGAAATTGACCGGCAACATTGGAGTCCGCAAGCTGCGTCATGCATTGGTGTTAAGAACGGGACGGTCGAGCTGCGCGGCATCGTCACCGACGAGCGCGAACGCACAGCGCTGCGGGTCCTCGTGGAGAATGTACCCGGCGTCAGACACGTCCACGATCAACTGACCACGATCGAACCCGTGACCGGCACGGTAGTTCGATCGCCTTCCGAAACGCGCGAACCCTTTGAATTGGATCAACACGTGGAACGCCTGAAGTAACTAGGCTGTGTGAACGGAAATTACGCCGTCGATACAACCGGAAGTGCGCTTGCGTCGCGTCGACCACCTCGAACGTCAAATCAGGAGAACGCAAATGTTTCGTCGCAGCATCATGTTTGCCGCTATGGTTGCAACAAGCTTTGTCGCTTTGCCGGTGTCTCGAGCACGCGCCGAAAGTGCAGATCTTGAGTGCAAATTGAAATTCTCCCTGACCGAATGGTCCGCGATTTACAAACACGCTGAAGGAAAGGGCGAGGTAACCTGCAAGAATGGCGAGTCTGTAAAAGTCGCGATTACCGCCGTCGGGGCTGGCGTGCCCATCGGCAAGTTTCAAATCGATGACGGAACGGGCAAGTTCACCAATGTGCGCGCCATCGGCGATGTCCTGGGCGGATATGTTTCGGGAGAGGCCGACGTCGGCGTTGTGAAGTCCGGGGAGTTCCAGTTGTTGACCAAGGGAACGGTATCGCTGGCTTTGGCTGGCAAAGGCGAAGGCATCACTCTCGGTGTCGATGTGAGTAAATTCACGCTGAAAGCCATCAACTAGTCGCTGTCGCCAAGCTGCGAGGTCTCAGCCGGCGAACACGTTCGCCGGTTGCGTCAATTGTTGCTTGTTCGCCGAGTCACATGCGATTTTCCCGCATTCGCCCGGCCGGTTTCTCATCGCCGCCACCGGCCATGGAAGAAGAACTCGAAGCGCGGACTGCGTCGGCGCGCGCCGATCTACGCGGCTTCGCATGAAAGGAAGAAAAGTCGAATTCAAGCACTTGGTCCCGCGTCGACATCGCAGGATGATGGTGCATCGGCTGCGGTACCTGCTGGCAGCGCGCGCAAATCCATTGATCTGCGTCAAAACTTCAATTCGGAATCTGGCCGATATTAGCCGAGACGTAGTAGCCACAACCACAATTGCGGATTCTGAAAGAGAGTACTATGAAAAATGTCGCGAAGTTGGTCGCTTTTTTCTTTGTCCTTCTCGTGGGAGCGTTCGCACAATCCGACCCGTCTTCTGAAGGCAACCCGGCATTTGCACAAGCCGAACTCGATCAGATGCTGGCGCCCATCGCGCTTTATCCGGACGCGCTGCTCTCGCAGATCCTGATGGCCGCGACATACCCGCTGGAAGTGGTTGAAGCGGAGCGCTGGCTGCAAGCGAATAGCGGGTTGAAAGGCGATGCCGCGGTGCAGGCAGCAGCTAGTCAGCAGTGGGATCCGAGCGTGACGTCATTGGTCGCGTTTCCACAGGTACTTGAGACGATGGATCAGAAGATCGACTGGACGCAACGTCTTGGCGATGCGTTTCTCGCGCAACAGTCGCAGGTGATGGATACGATCCAGAGCCTGCGCACGAAGGCCCAGCAAGCGGGAAATCTAACCTCCAATTCCCAGATCGACGTAAAACAGAACGACGGAGCGATCGACATCGAGCCCGCCAATCCGGAAGTCGTCTACGTGCCGTACTACGATCCGGCGGCAGTTTACGGAACGTGGTGGTGGCCGGATTACCCGCCGATGTTCTGGGCGCCGTGGCCCGACTACGGATGGGATGGCGGTTTTGCATGGGGATTTGGCTTCGGCATCGGCATCGACTTTTTCTATGGTGGATGGGATTGGCGCCACCATCATGTTTTCGGTGGTCATCCACCCGGTCAGCAACCATCTCCGTGGAGACATGATCCAGGGCATCGACACGGCGTGCCGTATCGAAACGCTTCCTTGAACCAGCAATTTGGCCGTGGGGTTTCACCAGCGGACGGACGCCAGGAATTTCGCGGCCGCCCATCGCCGGCGGTTGGTCCCGAAACGCGTGTCGCCCCCACGTCGCGCATGGAAGATCGATCTCCGGCCGCTCCAAATCCACATGCGTTTGAGGACGTTGGACATGGCCCCGATGTGAGGGACTACAGCGCGCGCGGGCATCAAAGCATCCAAAGCGCTCCAGCCCGGTCCGCGGCTCCTTCGGGGCGCCGTCACTAGTTGGCGAATTCAAACGACGCCATTCCATCCATGGCGCGATTCGCGAAACGTCGGCGTTTTGAAGCGAACCGACCGCGCCGAGCGACATCAAGACGAGGAAACGACGATGAATAGTGTGATCAAGCGAAACTCGCGCATTGGTGGTCCAAAGTGCATCGCGCATTTTGTCGCGTCCGTGGTCGGACTTGCGCTGATTTTTTCGATGGCGACTGCGACTGCCGCGACGCAGCAGACGTTTGACTCGCCGCAGGCCGCCGTCGATGCGTTGGTACGAGCCGTCAGTGCCAATGACGAGACGGCGCTATACGCGCTATTCGGCCCTGGCTCCGACAAGCTGCTCAGTTCCGGCGACAAGACCCAGGATGTTCACAATCGCAGCGTTTTCAGCAAGGCCTATCAGGACGCTCATCGCCTTGATGTCCTCGACAATGCGCTGGCTACCCTCGTGATCGGCAAGGACGAATGGCCCATGCCGATACCATTGGTGAAGGAACGGGGGCGTTGGCGCTTTGACACGAAAAAGGGTGCAGATGAGATCCTGGCGCGCCGGATCGGTCGCAACGAGCTTTCGACGATGAAAGTCTGTCTGGCCATCGTCGATGCTGAGCGCGAATATGCGACGCGTAATCTCGATGCCGATGGCGTGCCGCAATACACGTCGCATTTCGTGAGTCGTCAAGGAAAACGTGACGGGTTGTATTGGCCGACTGCGGTAGACGCGCCGCTGAGTCCGCTTGGCGCACTGCTCGCCGCCGCTGCCGACGAGGGCTATTCGCATCCAGGTTCGAACACGCTCGAGCCCTATCATGGCTACTACTATCGATTCCTGACTCGGCAGGGGAAGAGCGCTGCCGGGGGAGCACGCGATTATGAAATCAGGGGAAAACTCATCGGCGGATTCGCACTACTGGCCTATCCGGCGCGCTACGGTGATTCCGGGATCATGAGCTTCATCGTAAATCACGATGGCGTTCTTTTCGAACAGAACCTGGGGCCCGGCACCTATACCGCCGCCAGGGGAATTACCGTTTTCGATCCGGACTCGAGCTGGAAGAAAGTCGATGCGGCGCAATGATGCGCGTGCGGTTGTCAGCCGTGGGACACGAATTGCGGTCCTTCCTCAGCCGGGAATGGTCCAGTTCTACCAAGGCGCTTCCGGCAGTGTGCCAGCGCAGCGTTGGCGCGTTGCAATAGGCCGGGATCGTGTGCCGATCATCCGTGCGAGCGTCGTTGCACGTCTATGGGAAACTGAGCTTTGTTCTGGAAGGCGCTGGGCGGCTAGTCATCGCGATGATCGTTTTCGCGAACGTCGCGGCATGCGCCGCGGTTTCGCCGCAGTCGCGGATGAACGCGGAATTGCGCAGCCAGGTCTGATCGGGGTAATACGCGACGATGAGCGAACCATCTCGAATCGTATCGATAAGTGCGCGCGCAATCGCAGGACGGACGGCCGGACAACCGAAGCTGCGCCCGATGCGACCTTGCGATATCGCGAGCGCCGCATCCACATAAGGCGCGCCATGCATGACGATGGCGCGATCGAATGCATTGTCGTTGAAGCCAGGATCAAGACCCCGCAACTGCAGGGAATAGCCGTTGTGGCCAATATACGCGTTGCCGGTCAGAAACACGCCGATGCTCGACATCAGGCTGCTCGGCGTGTTTGAAAAGCGCACGGCGGTATCGTCGCCGGTATTTCGACCATGCGCGACCAATTCCTCGAACAGCAGGCGGCGTTGCGCCAAATCGAATACCCAAAGACGCCGCTGGGTCGAGGGGCGCGAGTAGTCGATCACGCTCAAGGTCCGAGTGTTGCGTACGAGTTCCGATTGGTTGGCGCAAGCCAATGCCTTGGTCGCAAGGGCAATCACATTCGGGTCCGCGTGCGGTGCGGCCGATGCCAGGTCCGAGCCGAGCTGAATGAACTGTGGTACTGCGTTAGTTGCTTGAGACGATGCAGTGGTGAGCCACAGCATCAGGCAAAGCGCAACACAACCGCGAAATGATGAAGGTAAATCAGGCTTCATTGCTCGTCCAGATCAGCGCAGCGCAGTTCAGTTACCACGCGATTTCGGGCTACCCGATGATTCCAGTACTCGCACGGTAGCGTTGGTTCCCGCCGTACGGATCGCCGGCAAGTCAGTGACCAGCACTGTCGTTCCGGGTACAAGGATATCGTAAATGCGCCGCGCAAATTCGCCTGGGACGTGAATCGTCGCCGAGATGTCGACAAGCGGTTCGGGATCGCCTCGCGTGGCAATCGGGTAGGCGCTCCAATGATGCTTGGGGCGCGACGGATCCAGTGGGCTCGGCTCATAATCGATGGTTTCGCCCATCACATAGAGCACGGAACCGCCAATCCTTGCGGGCTCCGCGACTGCAAGTCTGGCCGTGGCCAGCTGGATTCCGTTGCGGAAGACGAAAACGGTGCGATCCGCAGTACTCACGAGAATGCTGATCGGGCCGTCGGATGCGACGGTGTCATCCCACACGTAATCCTGGTCTTGCGCGACGGGCGGTTGTGGCTGGCCACCCGCGGTCACGGGCGCGAGCATCGCTGGATGAACGACGCTGCTCGGCGTGGTCTTGGCGCTTGCCACGACAACCGTGATGCCTCGACTCGTGACGTCGAACAGGTTTTGCGCGAATGCCTGCGGCAGACGAATGCAGCCGTGAGACGCCGGATAGCCTGGAAGCGTTCCGCCGTGAAGTGCGACTCCGTCCCAGGTGAGTCTCTCCATATACGGCATCGGCGCGTCATCGTATTTATTGGAATAGTGGATTTTTTCCTTTTGCAATATCGTAAACACTCCCGCAGGCGTTTCGTGCCCCTTTTTTCCGGAACTGATCGTGCTGACGCCGATGCCGACACCATTGCGATAGACATAAGCGCGCTGCTCGTCGAGACTGATGACGACGACCACTGGACCGTCCGGTGCGATTTCCGGATGCCATACATACTCGCCGCGCCTGAGTGCACCCGGATCCGGGTCAAGCGCCATTGCAGGCGATGACTGCAGGACAAGTGCCATGCCGATGGCGAGCATCCCGTGATTGAGAGTAGTACGCCTCATTGCAAATTCACCAATCTTCCCGCAACGTCCGTGAAGGCAGTTTGCATTCGCCTGCCTTCAATGCATTGACCTTGATCAACAACCGCCTTACCCCACTCAACGGCCGCCGGTTGCCAGTAAAACGACACGGATATGCGATCTCCGCCTCCCCGTGACGAAATGCAATGCGCGGGCAATCAATGCGTTTTCAGTTCGGGAACAGCACCGCCAGGTCTGCGATTGAACTGCCACGGGCGACAGGCTTGACCTGGATCAATGTTTCGACCATTACTTTCCATAGTATGCGAATACTCAAACATAGTCGGCCGGCAAATGGGCACTTCTTCTGCGGTTTCACGGGCCTTGACCATGCGTATCCGTTGGCAAGACTGGGCGAACTTGGGACTGGGTGTGTGGCTGGGCACCTCGCCCTACGTGATGGGCTACACACTTGACAGGCCCGCGACCGGAAACGCCTGTGGCCTGGGAATAGGCATTGTTGTTTTCAATTTGATTATTGCTTGCAGGCTTGAAGACAAAGGCGAGGAAATCCTCAACATCTTGCTGGGTCTGTGGCTTGTGCTATCGCCGTTCTCGTTGGGTTTTTCCGGAGAAACCGGCGTTGCCACCAACGCCATGGCTGTGGGGACGGCGCTTGTTGTGCTGGCGGTCTGGCAAATCATCGCTACCGTCAGCCGTAACCGCTGAAATGTCAGCGTGCGGTTGGCCTGGAAAGTGCCCGTCGCACTCACGCTGCCTTCCAACCCTGGGTACCGGGCAAGCGGCTTCATCGGTCAAGCCTCATGGCAGCGGCTTGTGCCCAAGTGAACCCAACCACTGCCGACCGATGACAATGTGAATCGCCAATGCGAGCACGCCGTTGATCAACAGCGCCTGCCGCACGCCAAGCAGGCTGACGGTCAGACCCGTCAGCAATCCTCCGAGCGCCAGGCCCCCGCGCATCGCGAGCATATACAGGCTGACGGTCTGGCCGCGCAGGTGCGAATCGGCGGTGGTCAGCAATACCGTGTTAGCCGAGGTGTTGCTGACGTTCATCGACAAACCAGCGAGCAGCAGCAATAGGGGCAAGCTCCAGAACCATTGGGTGAGCGCGGCGAGCATGACGATGAATCCGTAGGTCGCCGCGAACCATGTGCTCAAGCGCCGCCGGTCGCTTCCCTCATCGACGGAAAGAAGTCCCATGGCACCCAGAAGACCACCCAGGCCAAAGGCGCCGATGGCGGCGCTGAATTGGGCAGCGTTGCCGTCGAAGCCGGTCTTCACCAGCACAGGGCAGAAGGTCACCAGGGGGCCGCAGAGAACGCCGGTTGCAAGCACCGTCAACAGGGCGCCACGTATTGGGCGGTTGCCGACGATTCCGCGTACACCGGTGAATAGCTGGCGAATTGCAATTGCATCTTTCGCCACCGGTGCCGGGCTTTGCCGCGGGAGGATCCACAGTGCAATCAAGATGAAGGGCAGGTACGACAACGCGCTGGCTACGTAGCAAGCGATCACGCCCATGCCGGTGATCAGCAGGCCGGCCAATGCTGGACCGAGAATGCGCGAGAGATTGAATTGCGTCGAATTGAGCGCGAGGCCGGAAGAAATCTGCCCGCGTTTCACAATCGACGGCACGATCGTTTGAAACGATGGCATCGACAGGGCGTCGGTGATGCCGATGATCAACGACAGCGCGATGATCATCCAGGGTTGCAGCACGGGGATCAGCAACAGCACCACGATCAAGGTCGGACACAGCATCTGGATCGACTGGCACAGCGTGATAACGCGCCGACGGTCTGCGCGGTCTGCAAGTACGCCTCCAATCAGCGTCAACACCCAGACCGGTGCGTCCATGGCAAACTCGTCGAGTCCCAGCAGAAAGGGCGATGCGCCGAGGCTCAACAACAGCCAGGGCTGAACAACCTGCTGCGCCCAGGTACCGATATTCGAGAGCAGGCTGGCGAACCAGAAGGTGCCGAAGCGACGCGTGCGCAGAAGCGAGAGCGACTGGCGCAAGGTACCCAAAGCGTTGGCCCATTCCGCCATTCGTCGATCTCTATTTCGCTACCTGCACCCGGGAAAATTCTCGCAGGTATTTTATTGCCAACCCGAGATGACTCAATACAATACTTCATTGCAATGTCGGGATTCGCCACCCGTCGTAGCCACGAACTTGTAGCCGCCAGCGCCGGTTCCAGGAGCAGCCGTTCACGCCCCATCGCTACTGTTGCCCGTGGGCTTTTCGGTAGCGTCGGCACCTGTGCGTGTATGCGTCCACAATGCCCCCAACAGGGCCGGCAGCAGCGCCGACTGCGCTAGCCGCGCGCCGCTACTGAAGAAGATGGCTCCCAAGCGCGCCCACTGCTTTGGTGCGACAGCAGCAAGTGCAAAACCGCCCACCAAGCCGCTTCCGATCAGTAGCGAAGTGTAGTGGTGGCGAAGATACCTGCGCCATGGCCGGCAGCGCGACTCGAGCGCGCGCTCTGCGGCTTCCAGCTCCATTCGGGCTTCATGCACCCGTATGCGCGCGCCAATCTTGCTCATGGCATTCGCTCCAACACGCGGAGTATCGCAGCGCGACTCTGCGGCAGGGTGAGATCGCGGGACCATCGGCGCAAGAATCGCAGCAACAATGCCACCAGTAGCACCTGCAGCACGGCGACGACCAGCGTCGCGAACAGCCAACTGCCGCTGAAAATGTGCACCGCGTCTGCGAATAGCGCAACGAGGGCAAGCCAAGCGCTGAGCGCCAGCACCGGCAAAACGAATGCGCCGACGAGCAACGCGCGGAGACTGCTGCGTGCGAGCGCCACCTCTGCCACAAAAAGTGCGCGCGAGTAGTGCGCCAGCCGCAACGCGCTTTGTGCGACAGCAGACAACGTTGCATCGGGGACCGACGTTTTCATGCCGGCCATTGATGCAGCCGATTGCGATGTTGCGTCCATGGCGACCCAGGGCTAACGCCGCAGAACACGGGCTACGATCAAGCCGGCCGCGAACGCAACACCGAATGTCGCCAGCGGGTGCAGCCGTGCTTGCTTCGCTATCTCGTCAGACATGCCCTTGGTGCCGTCGCGCACGCGTTGCGCAATATCTTCGATACCGCTTTCCAAAGCGTCGCGTTCGCGGACAACGGCTTCGGCGCCGTTGGCCAACTGTCCAGCAGCAGCCTCGACACCCCGTTCAATTTCCTCGGCGCCCTTGTGGATTTTTGGCCTCATGTGTTCGGACTTCATACCTTTTCCTTTTGTCGCGTGTGGCTTATTGGAATCGAATTGCGTCGTTTGTTCGGCACAATTCTCTCGCTCGGGAGCAGGGAACCAAGAGCTCTCTATCTCTACTGCCACGGTACCGATTGCCGGAGATGTGACTTTGATCTGGCGCAATTTCATGTCAATTCGTACTTCGCCGGTTCTGTCGAGCTGGCCTGGGGCAGAGATGACAGCGCATGCGGCTTGACGCAACGTATTGGCGGATGGCTCCGACGGGCGAAATTGTTACTGTGACGTCATGTACAAGAGAATAGAGTTCACCAATCGACCATTGGAAAGTGCCCAACATGCGCGCTCAAGTCTTCCTCCAGGCAAAACAACCTCTCCAGGAAGTCGAGTTGGCAACCCCTGTCCCCGAACGTCATCAAGTGCTGTTGTCGGTGCGCGCCTGCGGCGTATGCCGGACCGACTTGCATGTGGTCGACGGAGAATTGGCGAAACCCAAGTTACCGCTTGTTCCGGGCCACGAAATCGTCGGCCGAGTGGTCGGCATGGGCTCGGATGTCGACAATTTTGCGCTAGGGGACCGAGTTGGTGTCCCCTGGCTGGGATGGACCTGCGGTGAATGTGCCTATTGTCGCCGTGGTCAGGAAAACCTGTGCACATTCGCACGTTTCACAGGCTACCAAATCGACGGTGGCTACGCTTCACATACTGTGGCGGACGCACGCTACTGCTTCCGGATCCCGCGCGCCTATTCTGACGTCGAGGCTGCGCCGTTACTGTGCGCTGGACTGATCGGTTATAGAGCCTTGCGCATGGCCGGCGATGCTCGCCGCATAGGCCTCTACGGTTTCGGCGCCGCCGCACATATCCTGGCGCAACTGTGCGTCCAGGAAGGACGCGAAGTCTACGCGTTTGTGCGTCCTGGTGACGAGCAGGCGCGTTCGTTTGCGCTGAAACTCGGCGTCGTGTGGTGCGGAAATTCAAACGAGCCGCCGCCGCAACCATTGGATGCAGCCTTAATCTTCGCGCCAGCGGGAGATCTCATTCCAGCCTCGCTGCGCGCGGTCGACAAGGGTGGCATCGTCATCTGCGCGGGTATCCACATGAGCGATATTCCTGCGTTTGCCTATGATTTGCTGTGGGGCGAGCGGGTGCTTCGCTCGGTGGCCAATCTGACACGCTTCGACGGAGAAGCCTTCTTTGCCGCGATTGCCAAACACCCCGTACGGACAGAAGTGCATACCTATGCATTGTCCGATGCCAATCGCGCCTTGAGCGACTTGCGCGCAGGCCGTTTCAGTGGCGCTGCAGTCTTGGTACCCGCCCGCTGAGTGGTATCGAACTTGCTGTACTGATTGCAACGAGCAACGCTGGTCGGCTATGTCGAGCACAGCGCGTCCCTCGATCGTATCGGCAGGCCGAATTCGCCGGGTGTCCAACCGACAAGACTCATCGCGCCCTGCGGACGCGGCATTACGAGCGTCCGGGGAAAAAATGCCGCGGAAGAGAGGGCTGTTGCCACTGCGCCGTGAACTCCGCTCGGTCATTGACAACGCTTGTATAGAATGGGGTCTTACCCGACGGTGGCGACGCAATAGGTGTTGCGGCCCGCTGCTTTTGCCTCGTAGAGGGCGCTGTCAGCTCGTCTGAGCAACGATTTGGCGTCGGTATCGCCGCGGGCCACGCCAATGCCGATGCTCGCGCTAATCTTTAAGTTAGCTTCTTCAACGACGAAGTCGCGCTTGAGTACTGCGAGTAGCTTGCGCGCGACATTCTCAGGCGCATCCGACGGATTAATGTCTTCAATGAGCACGGCAAATTCATCGCCACCGAGACGAGCGGCGAGATCCGTTTCACGGAGACTGCCTTCAAGGCGCGTTGCAAATTCGCGCAGCACGGCGTCGCCTATGGCATGGCCAAATGTATCGTTGATTTTCTTGAAGTGATCTATGTCGATATAGAGCAAGCCGAGAGATCGTCCATTGCGCTCTGTTCGTGCGAGCGCGCGTTTTAGCAACTCATCGAATTTGCTGCGGTTGGCCAGGCCGGTCAGGTTGTCATGCTGCGCCTGCCGAGCCAATTCAAGTTCCGCGTGTTTAAGACGTGAGATATCGAATATCAGCACGTAGAATCCCCTGACGGTGTGGCCTGATTCGACGTCCGGAACATAGGATGCCTCGAAGTAACGATGCTCTCCGCGGAAATTGCGCTCCATGTCGAATGTCACGGCGTCACCTCGCAAGACCGTGCTCACATGAAGCTTGACCTCATCGTAAATGGTCGGACCAAGAACCTCGAGCATGGTGCGGCCAACGATCCACTCGGGGTTGACGCCCAGGAGCTGACCTAAATATTCGTTGGCAAAAGTGAAGCGTTGATTCGTATCAATGTGCGCCACAATGGTCGGCAAGTTATCTGTAATCGCACGAAGGCGTTCCTGGTTCCGCGCAAGAGCCTGGTACAGGCGATCGTTGCACATCAAGAGAAAACCCAGCGTTCCGGCTATCGGAAAAGCGGCCGCAAGTCCGAATACGACAGTCTGCATCGGCGACGGCGCAAAAGGAGCCGGCAACTTCTGGTCCTGGAAGACTTCGTTCACCACTCGCCCCATCAGCGCGAGGGCCAGCGTGGCGAAAGCGGCAGCGGTCAGCAGATGGCTGCGGTGGCGGGGTCGGCCATGCTCTACCAAGGCCGCAACCGCACACCAGAGTTGCGCGCTGATGATGGCGGATACCGTCACCCCACGCAGGTTCATGCTCGGCACCGCATAGGTGAACAGGCATTCGCATAGGACGATTGCAGCTACCGGCGCGAATATCAATACCCGGTTGTCCGGATGGCCCATGAAACAGCGAAGCGCCTCGACCTGCTTGGCGAACGCGAGACCAAGCAATCCATTGGCCACGACGATCGACAAAAAGTCCGGAATATTGTCGCGCAAGCCGTAGAGCATCCAGGCCGTCGGCAGGAGCAAGGTGCCGAGCACCCAGAGTCGGATGCTCGGCAAGATGGAGGCGGGATAATCGCGCAGTGCAAATTGGAGGCTGGCACCAATGATCAGCGCCAGCACAGCAGCGATCATCATCGTCGTGCGGATGTCCAGATTCATGCTGATTCCCTCGACGGAGTCTGCCCGCAAGACCCGTTTGATACAAGTGACGATCCGGCGTCCGGCCCAACTGGCAATTGTGGCGATCGCCCGGCTGGCAACTTTCGCAGGTCGGCGGCAGTCCTGCGCTGAAGGTCCGGCCTACAAAGCCGTCAACGCTCCATTTATGCAATCGCGGTTTTCATGTTCTCGAATCCTGCAATGCAGGGGTGCAGTGGCGAAGCGAGATGTTTGATTCATGGCGCGACTTGAGGAGCGCTCACGTCGCCGCTTAGTCACGGCTTCCGATTCTTGAGGAGTCGCCGAGTAGCGCGCGCAGCCGTGCCGGCGTCACCGCCGCATGCGCAGCAGCAAGTCGTGGCATACGGTATCCGGCGAATTTGAGGACGTGCCTCAGCGTGGAGGGAAAACCGGAGCCGTCTTCGGATGTAGGCTTGCGATTGAGCCGGTTTCGAAAAATCGTTGCGATTGCCCGTACCAGGCGATCCTCAAGACGCACATTCTCCGTCAGCGCATCTCCTTGAGCTGCATGTTGAATATCTGAAACTGCACCCGCGATGTCTTCGAGCGGCTCGACCAGCAGTGAGAGGTCGTTGGCCACGCGTCTGCGTGCACCATCTGACAGCAGATGCAGATCGATCAGCATCGCCACGTCGCCGGGCAACCTGTACAGCGCCCCACGCAACTGCGCTGCCGTATGCACTATCGTCGAAAGATGCTGGGCGATCTGTTCGGGCAGGCCGCCGGAGACACGGCTGATTGACGCATAGTCGAACGCTTGCAGACACGCCTCGACGTCGTCGATGAATCCGATCGTGGCAACATCGCTACGGCCGGCATCGGCAACAATTTGTGCGCGTTCATTTGGCGCAAAAGCGAATGCAGGGCCACCAGTGTTCATCATCAATCTCCCGCTCCGGTGAAATGTGGCAAGCGGCTACGATTTTTCGTTACGCCGACAACAACGAAGACTATGTCGCGCGCTGGAATTGCACATTGATGGAGATCAATTCCGGATCGCGACAGATACGGAATTCTTGGCGGCGATGACGCAGGCGATGCTGCCGACGCCGTGCATCGATTGACGCGGTCACTCGGTTTGTTGATCCATGTCAAGAAGAGAGGGGGCTTTTGTATCTAGACTAATTTTATGCGGATCAAGATCATTTCAGAACGATGTGGATTCGTGATGGCATCGACCTTTTTGGGAGAACACCATGTTCAAGCACATTCTGTTGCCTACTGACGGCTCCAAGCTTTCCGAGAAATCGGTCAAGGAAGGAATTCGTGTGGCCAAGGCGTTGAAGGCAACCGTCACGGCGCTGCACGTGACTCCAAAATTCCACACATTCACCTATCAGACCCAGATGCTCGAGAGCACCCGGGCTGAGTATTTGGCCGAGTCAGCCGAGCGCGCGAATGAATACCTGAGCTTTGTGAAGAAAGTCGCAAAAAGCGCCGGAGTCGAGTGCAACGTCGTACACGTCAACAGCGACCAACCATTCAAGGAAATCATCGGCATTGCGCAGAAGAAAAAATGTGACCTTATCCTGATGGCTTCGCACGGGCGTCGCGGGGTCGAAGGATTTCTGTTGGGCAGTGAGACACAGAAGGTCTTAACCCACAGCAAGATTCCGGTACTCGTCTACCGCTGATGCATCGATATTTTTTTGAAGACACTTTCGACAGGCGGGCCGTCAGGAGCATTGCTCCGTTTGCGGGATGTGCAGGATCAGCGCCAACCATATTCAGCGACCGGTCGAATCCGCCCGGGGGTATGGCAGGTCGAATTGAGATGCAGCGTTCCAATCGAGAACCAGAATAGACTGGCGACCAGCCAAAATCCTTTCTATTGATTCGGCACCGCCTGCAGAAAGTCGGCAACATTCAGGATGTTCTCACGGGTAAGGTTGTGGGCCACAGTCTTCATCACGGGACCTTCCGGTCGCTCATTGGTTCGCTGAAAAACGGTCAGTTGCTTGATCAGATAGTCCACGTGCTGCCCGGCGATGCGCGGGAAGGCTGCGTTGCCCTGGCCCGCCGGGCCATGGCAACTGGCGCACGGCGGAACGCCCTTGTCGGGGATACCGCCGGTGAAAATGATCTTGCCGGCTTCAATCCGCTCGGGTTTTCCTTCGACGCGCAGGCGCTGCAGCTTCTCCGCGGAGAAATGTGCGGCCAATTCCTGGATCTGCTTGTCGGTCAGGCTGCGACTCAAGCCCCACATGTACTCGGGCCCGGGAGGGTCCTGACGGCTGTGTGCCTTGAATGCACTGAGCTGCGCGACGATGTACGCTTCCTGCTGGGCGGCAAGGTTGGGGAATTGGGGCGACGTTGAATTTCCGGTCGCGCCATGGCAATTCGAGCAAACCTGCAGCGCGAGCGTCTCGCCGGATACGTTCGGATTGGCGGTATCACGCGAGCGCGGTTCATTTGCGCAACCTGTCGCCAGGCCAGCCAGCACCGCCAAAATTGCCACTCGTACTGTGTTCATGCCTTTCTCCAGAAGCCCGCCAACCGTCGGTCGTCCCGATCTACCGCGCAAGCTCAATACGCGCCCCAAACGTAGAAGAACAGCGAGTTGTTGTCGCTGGCATTGCGCCCGGAACCGTCGTAGTTGTGCGATGCGCCGTTGTACTTGTCATACGCCGTGAATTGCAGGCCAATGCGCAGGTATTGCACAGGAGTCCAGAACACCTCGGAGGTCCAGCCCCGCACCGCCGGGTTGCCCGAAATGTTTCCATAGACACGAGTGGGATCGTACAGCGCCGAGTCGGTCGTTCCGGTCTGGTTGAAGAACGAGAGGCTGGTTCCGTACTTGGCCTCATAGATATAGCTGGCCTTGGCGCGAAGCACGTTGGTCGTATCGGTCGAATTGGTGTTGGGCAATGGATTTCCGTTGACGTCCTCGACCGGTTGGTTCGCGAGAAAGGCCGGGATGCGTTGGTGGTCGCGTATGTACGCCAGCTGCACCGTGACCGTGTGCGGATCAAGCAGGTACTGATACTGGGAATCGACGCCGATATCCCGGAAATGGTGGATTGTCGTCGGGTCCGAGGTATCCAGCGGATCGTCGTAAATATCAGCGACCATGCCCGACGTGCCGACCATGATGTTGTGCGGGCCCCACTCGTGTGAAAGCGCGACACGCCAATACGGATTGATTCCTTGCAGCTTGGTCTTGTCGGCGTCCGCGATACCCGCGCTCATGAAGGACGCGACGCCGCTGGCGCTGCGATAGCCGCCTGCTTCCAAATACAGCGTTTGATTCCAGAATGCGTACGCGGTGATGCCCGCGATATTGCTGCCGGCGGCAAAACCCGGATATGGCGCGCTTCCGTCGATGAAGCTGCTACTGGTGGGGCTCGGCACCGGCACATACTGCATCCACGCTGCGGCGGTGTTCCACACGTCGGAGACCGATGGATTGCTGTTCGCGCTGACGCCCCAGATCCAGTCGTGACTGCTGTCGATCGAGCGATCCGCGTAGCGGATGTCCATATTGTCGGCACCGGTATGCCCGTGGAATTGGCCGTCGGCCGACTGGCTGGCGTAGTTGTCGTAGGTTACCTGCAGAAACGCGCCGAGGTTGTCCGTGATCTTGCCTGCGGCGAATACGCTCCCCGTGGCGAATATGAGTGAGTTGTTCTTCTGGAAATCCTCTTTCGGATCGTCGCTCTTGGAGGTGTTGCCCACGCTGGAATCGCTGACGACCGCCATCCCGGCAAACGGCTGCGTGCGTTCGCCGATTGTGTAACCGGTGAGCTTGAACATGCGGCCGTAGGGTGTCAGCTCCGGAAACTGACCGCCAGCATGACAGGCTTGGCAATTCTGCCCGGTTTGGCGAGCGAAAGTCGGTAACGCCGCTGCGTAGCCGGGCCAAAATGTCACCCAAACGACAAGCGCGCCTGCAATACGCATCAAGGCATGCGCCATGACACTTTGGAGACGAAATGAATTCGAGCGCATGACGTGTTCTCCGAAAACGATTGGCTGCCTCCGATGAACCAGTGGCAGAACCCTAAGCCGGCTTCAAGACGACATGGACGAACTTGGAGTACGAGTGCATTCGCCGTCTGTACGCCACCGCACGAAACAAGCATTCACCCGCGCACATCGAAATGCGATCGTTGAAGAGGCTTGACCGCGAAGATCAGACGGTACCGCATCGTCGGAAAACGAAAGTGCGCCTCCACCTGTTCGTACCATTGGTTTCCCCTATATCTTCTGTGTGCATAGTTACGCAAAAGGCGACCGTCCCTTCTTGATCTGGATCAACTTCGATCGAAGATTGTTACTCACCAGCAGTCGGCGCCGCGTCGTGGATGCACATGTGTTCGCACCAATCGCTTTTTGTTGACCTGCATCAACCGGTATCTGCAGCTTTGCGACTAGATTTCAAAACCGGAGCGAGAACGCATTGCAAGCCGCTGGCGATTTCGAAATTGGGTCCTCAGAACGGGTACTCGTCATGTTCAACCATATTCTTCTACCCACCGATGGCTCCAGGCTTTCCGAGAAATCGGTCAAACAAGGTATTCGGATGGCGAAGGCAATGAACGCGAATGTCACCGCTCTGCACGTTCTTCCAACGTCCCGGGAGAACAGTTATCAGATCGACATTCTCGAGAGCGAGCCGGATCGGTATTCCGCGTCCGCTGAATGCGCGCTGGAATATCTGAGCTTTGTAGGGAGAGTCGCCAGAGCCGCAGGCGTCGAATGCGATCTCGTGCACGTCACGAGCGATCAGCCTTTCAAAGCGATCATCAAGACTGCGCAGAACAAAAAGTGCGATCTGATTCTGATGGCATCGCATGGCCGCCGCGGCATCGAAGGATTCCTGCTCGGCAGCGAAACGCAGAAAGTCCTGACGCATAGCCAGATTCCTGTCCTCGTCTACCGCTGAATTGCACTGTGAATTGAACGGAGAAAATTCCAATGATTCGCCATATTCTGATTCCGAGTGATGGTTCGGAACGATCCGACGCCGCGATCAAGCACGGGGTGAGATTTGCAAAAGCGCTCGGCGCCAAAGTAACCGGAGTACACGTCATCCCTCCGTTTCACTCGTTCACCTATCGTTCTCAAATGTTGTTGACCTACCATGTAGCGTTGCCCGAAGACTCTGAAGCCGGTTACAAGCGAGCGACCGGCGAGTGTGCAAAGAAGATATTGCAAGCCATCAAGCGAGCGGCGTCGGCCGAAGGAGTGTCGTGCGACACCATAAAAGTGATCGATGACCAACCCTTCAAGGCAATCCTCGAAGTCGCCGGGAAGAAGGGCTGCGACCTCATCGTGATGGCATCGCATGGTCACTCAGGCATTGGCGCGGTCTTGCTTGGCAGCGAAACGCAAAAGGTACTGACTCATAGTCAAATCCCAGTACTCGTCTATCGCTGATGTGCGTATCGAAGGGGCGAGCCGCCAGCGGAAGGAATCTCAGAGCATGTACTGCCCACCATTCAACGCGAATGTCGCACCAGTAATGAAATCGTTTTCGTCCCGGGTCAGGAAGGCCACCATCCGTGCCACGTCCTCGGGGCGTCCGAGTCGGCCGGCGGGTATCGCGGCGATAATCGTCTTGAGCACTTCGGGCGGCACGGCAGCCACCATATCGGTATCGCAATAGCCTGGTGCAACCGCGTTGACGGTGATCCCGTGATGCGCGCTTTCCAGCGCCAGGGCCTTGGTGAAGCCCAGGATTCCGGATTTGGTCGCGGCGTAGTTGGTTTGCCCGATCTGGCCTTTCTGGCCATTGATCGAGCTGATGTTCACGATACGCCCGAATTTTCTGGTGCGCATGCCCTCGATCACACCGCGACACATGTTGAACAGCGATCCCAGGTTGGTCTGGATCACTTCCTGCCACTGCGGCAAGCTCATATGGTGCAAAGTGACATCGCGGGTGATGCCGGCGTTGTTCACAAGTATGTCGACCGCACCCAGATCGGCTTCGACGCGCGCAATACCGGTCTTGCAAGCCTCGAAATCGGCGACGTCCCATTTGTATACCGGGATCGACGTCTCATCATGGAACTTTTCTGCGGCCGCGTCGTTACCGTGGTAGACGGCGGCGACACGATAACCTTCGCCATGAAGCGCGAGTGATGTCGCGTACCCCAAGCCGCGCGTGCCACCGGTAACGATCGCTGTGCGTTGCATGGTGCCTCCTGATCGGTGATGTTGTGTTGCAGCGGCAAACTTGCGTCATCGGAATTGCAACGAATTGACGCATGATCGCGCAAGCGCTCGACATTACTGTTGATCTTGGTCAATTCATAAGCCCCGAAGTGGGTGAATATCCGCACTCAACGTTCCTCAAAAGGGTGAAGTCATGGCCAAATCAATTCGATCCGGACGCACTTCTTCGCGGAAGGCAACTCCGGCATCAGCCCAGCGCACGATTCCCGAAGGCCGTTCCGCGACGGCAATGCGAACACGCAAGGACTCCCCGACCGGCAAGGTTGCGAAGGCAGGCGTCGCGCGCAAGAGAGCGACATCCACTGCGACCAAGAAGCTTGCGCTGACTGCAGCACAACCAGGCGTGCCGAAAGTCGCGAAGAAATCCGCTGGTCCATCATTGGCAATACCGCCTTCAGTTACCGGTATGCACTGGACGGAAAAATTGCGCGATGGTACGCACGTGCTTGTCCGACCGATTCGCAAATCGGATGCCTCTATCGAGCGCACGTTTATCGAACGCCTGTCGCCGGAGTCCCGGCATTTCCGCTTTCTCGGCTACTTCAAGAGCCCGAGCGACGAGTTGGTCAAGCGAATGACCGACATCGATGACGAGCGCGACATGGCGTTTGTCGCGTTGGTTCATGATGAAGGCGAGAAGAAGGAAGTCGGCGTCAGCCGTTACAGCGTGGCAACGGACGGCACTTCGTGCGAATGCGCGGTTGCGGTCGCCGACGAATGGCACGGAAGGGGGCTTGGCGCATTGCTGATGCGGCATTTGATTGAAGTCGCGCGCTCGCGCGGAATCAAGAAGATGTGCTCGATTGATTCGAGCGACAACTCGGGCATGCGCGATTTGGCCGCTTATCTGGGATTCAAGCGCCAAACGGACCCGGACGACGTGCACCAGGTTCTGTATACCTTGTCGTTATAGCGCGCAGTCGCGTGATTCCTGCCGCAAGACTGCAGAATGTAGGCAAGACCGGTATTCGCGACAAGATATTGCTCAAACCCGGCCGGTGTGAAGTGCAGACGAATGGGGGTAATGAAAATCCGCGCAGTGTGCGGGCAGCGGACATGCGACGCGATTTCTCGTGCCGGTGTGGCACTGTCAGGCAAGATTGTGCGTCATCATCACGAAATCTTCGCTGGCAATGACTGTTCGGATGCGTTGTCGGAACAGAACAATCCAATCCGCGCCGAAATCCTCTCCATGGCGGACTGCTACTCTCATGGGCATGTGATGCAGATCCGCAGAAGCAATTGCGGCACAAAGCTTGATCCGGTCATTTTTGTATTTTCGAGGCGATCGTCGCTTGAAGCCAACATCGTTGTTGAATAGGCATCCAGAGGGCAGGCGCAATGAAGATGGCAAGTTCCACAGTGACGGGAAAGCCACCAGCGCCTGAACTGCTGCGCAAGATGGACGCGTATTGGCGGGCGACCAACTATTTGTCCGTTGGTCAGATTTACCTGTTGGACAACGCATTGTTGAAGCAGCCGCTGGGCCTGCAACATATCAAGCCCCGTCTGCTCGGCCACTGGGGAACAACCCCGGGACTGAACTTCGTCTATGTGCACCTGAATAGAATCATCAAGGAGCAGAATCTGAACATGATTTACGTCACCGGCCCGGGCCATGGCGGCCCCGGGCTGGTGGCCAACACGTATTTGGAAGGAACCTACAGCGAGGTGTATCCCAATATTTCGCAGGATGAGGCGGGTATGAAACGCCTGTTCACCCAGTTTTCCTTTCCGGGTGGAATTCCAAGTCATGTGGCTCCCGAAACCCCGGGCTCCATCAATGAAGGCGGTGAGCTCGGCTATTCGCTCTCGCATGCCTACGGTGCGGCGTTCGACAACCCCGACTTGATCGTGGCCTGCATGGTCGGTGATGGCGAAGCGGAAACGGGATCCTTGGCCACGAGCTGGCATTCGAACAAGTTTCTGAATCCGGTAATCGACGGCGCGGTGCTGCCGATACTGCACTTGAATGGATACAAGATCGCAGGCCCGACGGTGCTTGCGCGTATTCCGCGCGACGAGCTGGATTCGCTATTTTGCGGCTACGGCTACAACCCGTACCTCGTTGAAGGCGATGACCCGGAGGCAATGCATCAGCTGATGGCGGCGACGCTCGACAAGGTGTTTGCCGAGATCGGGAAGATTCAGCGCGACGCGCGCAAGCGCGGGTTCACGAAGCGTCCGCGCTGGCCGATGATCATCCTGCGCTCATTGAAAGGTTGGACCGGCCCGAAGACAGTCGACGGCAAACCGGTGGAGGGCACGTTCCGTGCGCATCAGGTGCCGGTAGCCGAATTTGCCGAGCATCCCGGTCATGTGAGGATTCTCGAACAATGGATGAAAAGCTATCGCCCGGAAGAGCTGTTCGACGCCGGGGGACGGCTCCGGGCGGAGTTGGCCGAACTGGCGCCCACGGGCAATCGGCGCATGGGCGCGAATCCGCATGCCAATGGTGGCATGTTGCTGCGCGATCTGAAGATGCCGGACTTCCGCGACTATGCCGTGACTGTGTCCAGTCCGGGTACCGTACGCGCCGAGGCCACGCGCGTGCAGGGCGAACTCATTCGCGACGTTCTCAAGCTCAACGCCGACGCACGCAACTTCCGTGTTTTCAGCCCCGATGAAACCGCATCCAACCGGTGGAACGCCGTGTTTGAAGTGACGAACCGCTGTTCAACCGCCGAACTGATTGCCATTGATGATCACGTTGCGCCAGATGGCCGCATCATGGAAATGCTGAGCGAACATCAGTGCGAAGGATGGCTGGAAGGCTATTTGCTTACTGGCCGCCACGGGTTCTTCTCGTGCTACGAGGCATTCATCCACATTGTCGATGCCATGTTCAATCAGCACGCCAAGTGGCTCGACGTGGCGCGCCGCGTTGCGTGGCGGCGGCCGATTGCGTCGCTGAACTACCTGCTGTCCTCGCATGTATGGCGACAGGACCACAACGGATTCAGCCACCAGGACCCCGGGTTCATCGATCACGTGATGACCAAGAAGGCCGATATCATTCGCGTATATCTGCCGCCGGACGCTAACACTCTGCTATCCGTGACCGATCACTGTTTGCGCAGTCGCAACTACGTCAATGTAATCGTGTCAGGCAAGCAGCCTGAGTGGCAGTGGCTGGATATGGATGCCGCCGTCAGGCATTGCGCAGCCGGCGTTGGTATCTGGGAATGGGCCAGCAACGATGAGGGCGGCGAACCCGATGTGGTCATGGCGTGCTGTGGAGATGTCCCCACCCTGGAAACACTGGCGGCAGTGAAGCTTCTGCGCGGACAGTTCCCGGATCTGAAGATCCGCGTCATCAACGTTGTCGACTTGATGAAGCTCCAGCCGCAAAGCGAGCATCCGCACGGATTGAGCGACAAGGATTTCGACGTGCTGTTTACCAAAGACAAGCCCGTCATTTTTGCTTACCACGGTTATCCATGGCTCATTCACCGCCTCACGTATCGCCGGGCCAATCACGATCAAATGCACGTGCGTGGCTACAAGGAAAACGGAACCACCACGACGCCATTCGACATGGTGGTTCTCAATGACATCGACCGCTTCCATCTGGCGGGCGATGTCATCGATCGCGTGTCGCGTCTGGCTTCGCGCGCCGCTTACGTCAAGCAGCATTTGCGCGACCAGCTCATGAATCACAGGCAATACATCTGCAAGCACGGAGAAGACCTGCCCGAAATCCGCAATTGGCAATGGAGTGACCAGGACGCGCCGACAGCGGAAAGTTGATGCGTTTGGCAGCCTGCTGCGGCGATCGTATCGTTCTGCCGTCGGTCGCGTCGTACGGGCATTTCGGGATGCAGATCAGTGGCTGGACGAAATGCCTGCGGTTCGTCCGACCTGAACGGGCCGGTGCCAACGGGGTTTAGGCAATCCGAGGTCGGTGGCCAGTGCGGCCCATCTCGCCAAATCGCGTTCGTCCGGTTCGCCGTCGAAGAGCAGGGGATAGTCAATCGCTTCATCGATCCAGCTGCACATCGCCGCGCGGAGTTTCAATTGCGCGGCCACCGATGCGGCGCAATCAATGCCTGCTACTTGTGACGCGAAACTTGATGGGTACTTCGCCGCGGCCGCGTGACTGCATGTCGAGACAGCGCGCTGTGAGTCGCGTGCGACGACGTGGTCCAGTTGAGCGTGGTCGGAAAAAGGATCCAGCGCGTCGGCAACATTGTTCGCGAACAATGCGAGTCTTGGGTGGGAAGCAATGGCCGTCAAACGGTCATGCCGGATACCTCTATTTGCGGCCTCGACAACAATTTCTGCGTCAACCTCCTGCGTTCGCGCGCGATCCTGCCATTCTCGATTGCAAGGCGACAGTGCACCGCGCTCGCGTGCGAGTTGAGAGGATCCTCGATGACAACCCCGGGCGAGAGATCGCCCAATCAACGCCGCCAGCACACAGCCGTCCGCTGCGTCGTAAGCAATGCCGAGCAGAGCCAGGGCATCCGCCAGACCAATGATCCCGATTCTGAAGTGACGATTGCCGGGCGCATGAATCCCGCCCAATACGACTGCATCGTCGAGGGCCCGTACGGCGAGCGCTGCGAGTTCTTCGAACGCCGCTTGATCGAACGATGCCCGGGGAGTCATCGGAGCCCGGACAAAGCGAGAGACATTCAATGCGGCAGAAAGCCCGCCGCGGTTCCACGCATTCTGTCCCGTTCCGGCAGTCGCGAGAATGCGTTCATCGAGCAGAAGCCGCCATGCGCCGAACGCGTCCGTGAAACGGCGCTTCCACATTGCGGCAGAATCAGGCGACTCGACCGACACAAGCGCAGTCGCGATGCGATCCCAGGTCGCATCGACCGTAACATCGCGTAAAGCCCCACGATCGCGCCAGCGGAACCATGCGTCCCAGGCATCAACCGCCGCAAATTCGGTGAATGGTGAATCGCCACCGCGAGCAGCGAGGCCATGGACGGGATGGTTGAGGTTGTTCATGGGCGAAGTATCGCGATCGCGAATTCCGCCGATATTGAGCAAGATCAATCTCACAAAGGGTATTGCTCCCGACGCGTTGTTACACACTGTTACAGTTCGTTACTTCCAGGTGGTTGACGGGTCACGTGCCCGGACTACGTTAGCGCCATGTCACCGCGCGTCGCACCTGCCAACAACCCTGGAGCAGCTCAATGAACGCCACCGCCGTCAGAAAGAACATATCTGCTGAAATCATTGCCGTGCCGGCCACGCAGAACGATATTGGCAGCCTGATCAATTTCGAGGAACTGAGCGCGCATGTATCTGTGGTGCGGCGCAAACTTGAGGCTGGGCAGTATCTGTATCGCGCCGGCCAGCCGTTCAATGCATTGTTTCTGGTGCACGCCGGGTTCTTAAAGACGAGTCTTGTGGCCGAAGATGGCCGCGAGCAAATCACCGGGTTCCGGATGCGCGGGGATTTGCTTGGGGTCGAATCGATCGGTATGAAAACTCATGCCTGCGACGTAATCGCGTTGGACACGAGTGGGGTCTGGGAGCTGCCCTATCCGGCAGTGCTGAATGCCTGTTCACGGCTGCCCCGGATGCAGGCGCAGTTGACAGCGGCGCTGGCTGCAGAGATCCGCAACGATCGTACCTGGATGCTAGCGCTCGGAACGTTAAGTGCTGAGCAGCGCGTGGCCACGTTCTTGCTTGATCTTGCGGCGCGCCATGAGGCGCTGGGCTTCAGCAACAAGCATTTCGTGCTGCGCATGAGCCGTGCGGACATTGGAAGTTTTCTCGCGCTCAAGCACGAGACAGTGACACGCGCACTGACGCGCCTGAGTGCGCAGGGTTGCATTTCCGTGGAATGGCGCGAGGTTCGTGTTCTCGATGCTGCGCGCCTGCGTAACACGATAGGCTTGGACGCGCGCCTGCATTGAGGCCGGTGGCTATCGGTCGACTCGGCGGTAGTCGAGCGACTCGCGCACGGCAGCGACGAGACTTTCGCGAGTATAGGGTTTCTGCAGCAGCTCAAATTCGCTCGGCATGGCCGCACCTTCATCTAGCGCGAAGTGCTCGTATCCGGATGTGAGCAGGACTTTGAGTCCTGGCAGCCTCCGCAATGCCTCTTTTGCGAGTTCGATTCCGGTCATGCCGCTGCCGAGTACGACATCCGAGAATACGAGCGCGATATCCCGGTTCGCTGCAAGCAGTGCCAGTGCCACTTCGGCGTTTTCCGCCGAGAACACGGAATAACCGGCGGAGCGTAAGAATACGATCGCGATTCCGCGTACGTCCGGTTCGTCTTCGACTACGAGGATAGCCTCGTTACCGCGGCAATCCGATGTGCCATCAGTGCCTATATTTTTTCTTTCCGCATACCGCATCACTGGCAGATGCATTTCGACACGTGTTCCGTAGCCGAGCTGGCTGTCGGCGGCCAGATGCCCTCCGGACTGCTTGACGAATCCGTACACCATGCTCAGCCCGAGGCCACTGCCTTTGCCCGGCTCCTTGGTTGTGAAAAACGGTTCGAACGCCCGTGCAAGCACCTCCGGAGGCATGCCGCAACCAGTGTCGCGGACGGCAAACACGACGTAATCGCCGGGTTTCAACTCACCCATGGCACTCGCTTCGTCGTGACGGCGTGTCTCGGCGGTGATGCTGAGTCGCCCACCTCGTGGCATCGCGTCGCGTGCGTTGATTGCCAGGTTCACCAGCGCGGCTTCGAGCTGTCCTGCGTCGGCGAATACGGCCGGCATATTGTCGGGACAGGCAATTTCCAGCGCAATCGTTTCACCCAGCGTGCGCTTAAGCATTGTGTCCAGATCACCCAGGAGTCGTCCTGGATCGCAGGCGCTGGGCGACAAGCGCTGACGGCGCGCGAATGCGAGTAGCTTGCGCGTCAATTCCGCCCCGCGTCCCACGGCACGGAGCGCGCTACTGATTATGTCCCGCGTTTGGGGTCGGTCGCTCAGCTCACTTTCCAGAATCTGCAAATTGCCAGAGATGACGGTGAGCAGATTGTTGAAGTCGTGCGCAATACCGCCAGTCAACTGACCAACTGCCTCCAGACGTTGGGCGTGCGAGAGCTGCTCCTCCATGCGGATGCGCTGCATCGCGGCGCCGAGAAGATTTGCTATCGACCGCAGAAAATATACGGAATCGTGGTCGAATCGCCGGGCCACGCTCGATAGCGCGACCAGCATTCCCATCGGCTCGCTCCCGTCGATCAACGGTGTCAATACCGCGCTTTGGAAGCCGAAGGTGGCAAGTAATGTAGCGTCCATCGGCGCATTGACGTCTGCGCAGTCCTCTATGATAAAAGATCGATCGATCGCCAGCAGGTGTTTAGGCCCATCCAAGGATGACAAGACTGACGGTAGGGCATCAAGCAGGGCATCAGACAAACCAAACGCGGCACTGACTTGCAAGGTTCGGCGCTGAGCGTGCCGGAACACGATTGCTACACCGGCAACGTCCAACGCATCGGCGACAAGTTCGGGGGCTTGTTCTGCAATCGCGTCAAGATCTGTAGCCGCGAGCACCAATTGGCCGATCTGGGTGACGAACGTGTCGTAGCGCGCGCGGACGAGAGCTTGGCGCGCACGCTGCGTCTCTGAAATATCGCGAATGGACGCGACGATCATTTGACCTTGGGGCGTATGGATAGGGCTGAGTGCGATTTCGACCGGAAACTCCTCTCCGTTGCGCTTCAGTCCCGTCAACTCCTGACCGGTTCCCATCGGGCGCACGCGTGGATTGGCCGTGTAACCCATGCGATGGCGCTCGTGTCCCGCGCGCGCGTGTCCTGGTATAAGAATCTCGATTGCCGCGCCATGCAGTTCGCTTTCGGCATAGCCGAACAGACGTACCGCTTGTGCATTGGCGCGCACGATATGACCGTCATGATTGACCGCGATCATTGCGTCAGGCGCAGCATCGAACAATTCTCGGAACATCGAATGCCTTAGCGTCGAATCGTCATCCGCGCTGCACGCGCGCGGAAAATTGGTAGCCGGCGCCGCGAACCGACTTGATCAGTTCTGGTTTTGCCGGGTCGCGTTCAATCTTGCGGCGGAGCCGTCCAATTTGAACATCGATCGCGCGATCAAACGGTCCCGCGTCGCGGCCGTGCATGAATCCCATGAGTTGATCCCGCGACAGCACGCGATTCGGATGATCGAGAAACACGCTAAGCAGCTCGAATTCTCCGGTGGTCAGGGGTATTTCGCTATCCTGTGGCCCAATCAGCACGCGCGCGCCGGGATTCAGTCGAAAGCCGGCAAACTCGATTGCCGTTCGATCGGAGGCGCCATGATCTGCCGCGGCCGGCGCCGCCCTGCGCAGAACGCTGCGCACGCGCGCGAGCAATTCGCGCAAATCGAATGGTTTGGTGACGTAGTCATCGGCACCCAGCTCCAGTCCAACGACGCGGTCGACGGACTCGCCGCGACCGGTGAGGATAATGATTGCGCCACCCCAATGTTCGCGCAGGTAACGCGTGAGATCGAATCCGTCTTCGCGTGGCAACCCCAGATCCAGCAGCACGATGTCAATCGAGTCGCTCTGGATCGCTCCCCGCATCTCGGTTCCGTTTGTCGCGGTGGTGACACGAAAACCCTGACCGCCAAAATAGCGCTCGATCAGTGCAAGAATTTCCGCATCGTCGTCAACCACGAGAAGGTGCGGTTGGTCTGATCCGAATCGGACCGTTTGCGCTTTTGATTCCATAGATCCAGTTGGCCGCAGGAACCTATCGTTCCGAGCTTCTCGAAGGCGATCATACTCGTTTCGCGCAGGGCCGCGTTCTCTGGCCTGTGCCATTGCGGCCTGAACTTTGCCAGGCATGTCGGGCAATGTTCGGAGGCGCTTGACCTCAGAGCCATTCGTCGATGAACTGTTTGAAGGCTACGCCGGGTTCCGTTTAGGCCTGTGCATGCAATACGGCCCTGCGGGTATTTTCCTCCTGGTACGATGTGCGCTAGCCATGGGTATGCGTGGTCGTCAGGACTTCACCGCAGCGGTCGCGGTCTTGCCTATCCCTTTCAGCCCTTGTTGGGAAATGTCGCTGAACAGCGCAAAAATCGTTGCGCTTTCCTGTGAGTAGTCCGCGACCAGATCGGTCAGCAACTCTGACTGCAAAGCGAAAAAATCCTCCGGTCTCTTGCACTCGGCAAAACGCGAAATCATTTTCACATCCTTGTTGTACCGCTCGTTGATGAAGCGGATCGCCTCGGTTTGCATTTGATTCGCGTTGCGAAGCCATTCGGAATAGGCGTTGGTCACAACGTCGAATGACGCTTTGGTCGTTGAGGAAGGTACTTCGAGCCCTTTCGACACGGTGGATGATGCATTTTCTTGCTTGGACATGATCGTTCTCCTCTGATGCGCTTGGATAACAGACGCAGTGGCTTCACAGCGCCGTAAGCCATGATGCAGCCAACAAATCAAGCATATGCAGTTTTATCGGACTGATGTTGACAAAGGTCAACCCCGCTTGAAGAAGATGGCGGGTGTTTAGCTGAACTGATGCGTATCGGCATCCTCACGCGCGGATTTCAATATCGATCGACGGATAGGAAGTTCATGCGATTTGGCGTCGGGACAGGCCATCTCAGCGCGTCCCGGTCCGTTCCACCGGGGCGTCGCGGAGTTCGGGGCCTTGGCGTTTTGTCGAACCGTTGTCCACACCCAGTCGCTTGTGCATGATCGGGCTGGTTGTCGTGTACTGAAGATGCACCTTCTCGCCTGGCACGAGAAATTCGCGCACACCAAACGCAGCGAGTGCAGCTTCGTGAAAACCGCTGAGGATGAGCTTCCTCTTGCCGCGGTAAGTGTTGATGTCGCCGACGGCGAAAATACCGGGAATGCTGGTGGCGAAGTTGCCTGTATCAACTTCAATCTGGTTCTTGTCCAGATTCAAACCCCAGCTTGCGATCGGCCCCAGTTTTGGATGCAGTCCCCAGAAGACCAGCACATGATCGGTGTCGACACGGTTGGTGAGCCCACTCTTGCTCCGAACGAGCACTGCCTTGAGCGTGTCGCCCACGATATCCAGACCGGTAATTTCTCCTTCCAGGAACTGCATCTTCTGATCGATGCACAGTTGTTCCATTTGTCGTACTTTGCTGGGTGCGGCACGAAACTCCCGCGTTCGATGCACAAGCACGAGACTGTTTACTTTGTCATACAGTGCCAACGCCCAATCCAGAGCCGAGTCGCCTGCGCCGGCAACGACGATGTCCTTGCCGGCGAACATTGACGGATCACGAACCCTGTAGTGCAGCTGATGGCCATCTATCCGTTCGGCGCCGGATATCGGAAGCAGGCGCGGCCTGAATGAGCCCACGCCGCCGGCCACAATGACCGCTGCCGCGTCGAACTGGGTACCGGCGTTCGTGCGCACCAAGAACCGCCCGGACTTCTGGCGCTGCACCTCGGTGACCTCTTCGCCCAGATGGAATTGCGGAGCGAACGGCTTGATCTGCTCCATCAGACGATCCACCAGTTCGTACGCATTGCACACGGGGATCGCGGGAATATCGTAGATGGGTTTGTCCGGATACAGCTCGATGCACTGACCACCCACCTGCGGCATGCTGTCGATGACGTGCGCACCCAGATCGAGCAAACCCAGTTCAAATACCTGAAAAAGGCCGACGGGGCCGGCGCCAACGACAACCACATCTGTGACGATCATGTGCAGCATCCGATTGCGGGCCCAATGTGCCGGGGGCCGGACAAATGCCCGGTCAGCACGGACCAGCCTACCGGCGCGGATGTTTGGCCCTTTGACTTCGATCAAATTCGATTCACGATCCTCATCGATCGCGCCAGAAACGCTCCATTTCCAGGAACGTGAACGAGGCCGACCAGGTAATCAACACCAGGCCGGTCAGCGCTTCGGTACCGACCAGAAAACGGATTGGACCGCTCAGATATGCATCGCCTGCACCCACGGTGGTGAAGGTCATCGAGGACACGTAGACACCATCGAGTATCCCTCCGGCGTAGCCGTGTGCGGTGCCGAACGATCGCGATAGCAGCAGAAACGTGCAAGCCAGCGCAAAAATCCAGATTTCCACGATGTGGACTGACAGCACGCCGAAAATCGCAAATAGAACGCGCCTTCGATGTTGCCCGCCAAGTCGCGCAAGCCAGCGCGACAGGAAACTTAGTGCTTCATAATGTAAAAGTACACACACGCAAACCACCATCGCCGTGACTGCGACCACGACGAAGTTGGCGCCCCAGTTGTCATAGCCTGTCGCCGATACCTGCTGCGCCCGAGCGGCACCTGAAAAAAAGACAGCCGTCGCAGCAAGTACGCTGGTGGCACAGGCGTAAGTTTGTCTGTTTCCAGGCATGCAAGAATGACCGGTTGGCTCACGCTGAAGCATCGTCAATGCACGTGACGGACAATGCCTGAGCCGGGCAGTCTAGCGTTTGATCTGAGTCAATTTGCCGGGTGCGGCGAGATTGAAATCACGACTGTGCCGTCATGCTTTCTCTGGTTACCGCGCCGCGGGATCGACACCCGGCACGCCGCGGCGAATATCTGCGGAAAATGTCTCGCTGCGACCGGATCGCAGGGCGCGCTCGGTGATGTGTCCACGCGCGCGCAGTTCGGCGAGCGGATAGTTCCGGTCAAGGCCTCCGACTGCATAGACGTATTCGGGGAGGTAGCCCGATAGCAGCAGGCGGTAACTCAGCGGGAGACGACCGACGATGTGTTTGATCATGTGGTAGACCAACGTCGTGCAGTTCGCGGTGACCGTGTTGTAGAAGCGCGGCGTATGCACAAGGCTGTTGGCTTCGTCGACGTAGGCAAGGAACAGCGCACGCATTTCCGCTACCGGCATCTGCACCCGGTACAGGTAATCATCTTCGCCACGTACGTTGGTGCGCACGCGGATTACGTCGCGTTCGTCGGCGGCGATGATACTGAGTTCGAACTGTTTGAAGAAGCCGCCGATCTCCGAAAAGCTCTCGCTCTTTTGGCGGCGGATCTCGACCGAGAATACGACCTGGCCGTCGTGGCCCTGGTCGTCGAAGCCGAAGGACACCAGCATGTGCGCGATTGCCGGACCGGACCAGTACGACATGATCATGTCGACGGAGCGCAACTGGTCGAGGTCGTAGCTCCGGGTTTCCCAGCGCTGGGTATAGTCGTTGTTGCTGCGCCAGTCGAAGTTGCGGACGTTGTGGAGGGTAACCCGGCTGCCATCGACCGTGCCTGTCGTCATCTGGGCTACATCATCCGCCCACACACGGTCGTTCGATGGCAACAACTGGTGCCACCAAACGAGCAAGACGGCGAACACGGCAGCGAAGCCGAACACGCCGAGCGCAGCCCGGCCTTGCCACAGTGCGACCAGCATCGCGATGCTGAAAACTGCCCATAACGTCGCGCAGAGCGCCTTGATGGCCTGGCTGCCTGGCACCTGATACCACAGCGCGAACGCACCCCATATCGCCGGAAACCCGACGAAGAGCATCGCGAGCGACTTGCCAGAAGCGCGCAACACGCGAGCGATACGCGGATTCACGCGCGACGGTTCCGCGCGCTGTCGCGGACAGCGATCATTGCAAACACAACGCTGCCGATAATGTTCATCACTATTGCCCTGCCGGTGTACCGGGTGCCGACCTGACCGGAGGTTCGTCCGCGTGCAGGCCTGCATCCTCGATCAGGCGCTTGCGCACATACAGGAAGCGAACTGTTTCATACTCGAAGGCCGAGCCAGTCGAGTAGTAGCGGAAGCTGATATTGGAACGCTCGTCAACCGCGTTGGCCACGCCAAGCATCCAGGCATTGTCGGTATTGCGATACAGGCCAGCCAGGTCAATTGCATACGAAGTGCCAAAGTCGCCCAGCAAGCCGATACCGTCGCGCAGCGTCGACGGGCCCAGGAAGGGAATCACCAGATACGGCCCCGGATGCATCCCCCATTTGGCCAGGGTTGTGCCGAAACCGGTCGGTGCGATGGGCAGGCCAATCTTCGCGGCGATATCGAACAGACCGCCCACGCCGACGGTGCTGTTGATCAGCAATCGCCCCAGGCTGCGCACGCCGAATCCGAGCCGGCCCTGAAGAGCAAAATTGATCGTGCTGTCGACTTCGGAAAGATTGTCGAAGAAGTTGTGCACGCCCGAGCGCAGCGGCGAGGGCAGACGTCCATATTCGTTCGCTACCGGCAGGAAGACTGCCTCGTCCCAACGCGCATTGAACCGGTAAGTGAAGCGATTGACACGTTCCCACGGATCGTAGGTGCGCATCGACGGAGCATCGGCGGGGGTCAGCAGCGGGTCGCTTGACGCATTTTCCGCGGCACTCTCGGACGCATCCGCAACCGCGCCTTCAATGGCAGCGGCGTTCTCTGCGGCGGGTGTCTCTGGCGGAACGCCACGGATCTGAAAGTTCTGCGAGGCGCAGGCGCCCAGTCCGATGGAGGCCACGGCGATGAGGATTGCCGCCCTCATTTCGCCGCTTCCCGCCAGCGTCCGGACAGCATGGTGAGCATGTCCGAAATCTGCTGCCGATCGCCGAGATTGCCCAGGTGGCCGCCGTGATCGTAAATTGCGATCCGTTGCCCCAGCGTCTTCTGCAGCCAGGCGAGTTCGGATGGGTCGAGAATCAGGTCGTCGCTGTTTGTCTGCGCGTAGTAGTCGGGATTGCTGCGCAGCGCGTCACCGATGATGTCCAAACGATTGTCGGCGATCAGCGATTGGCGAGTAGATCCCGGTCGGTATTTGAGGTAGTAGGGGGCAAACACCTTGTCGAAATATTCCGAGAATGGCTTGCGGCGCAGGATGCGCGCGGTTTCCGCCAGCGAATCGCCAACCTTGGGCGGACGCTTCGGATCAACCACAACGCCGGTGCCTGCATACAGATCGCCGGCGAAGAACACGTTTACCAGAGCGATACGAAAGGTCAGTGCGATCGCTGCGGAAAACTCGGCATCGGTCTTCAGTACTTTCGCGGCGGCGCCGAGCAGGAAATTCTGGTCGATTTCGATGGCGTTCGATGAGCGATACAGGTTGGCGAGCTGTGCGTAGAGCTTCTGATACAAGCGCTCGACACCGGCATCGCCAGGGCCAATGCTGAGCGCGAACAGCTTGTCGAGCCGGCCGATGGAGGCGAACAGGCTGACCGGTGGATTGATCATCACGACGCGGTGGATCTTCAGCTTGCCCTCGGTCGCGTCGATGGACTTGACGACGGCGGCATTGGCGCCACCGAGACTGTAGCCGAGCACATCAATGTCGGTGATCTGACTCCTGCTCGGCAAATGCGCGACGATCTGTTGCATCGCCGCGTACAGATCGTGACTATCCTGAGCCAGGTCGCCCGCGACTCCCGTGCTCGACGCGGACACGATGAAGCCGGGGAACGTCGGCGAGGGCATCGTCAGCACGTGGTAGCCGGCGCCGTACAGTGCGCCGCGGAGCGTCGAGAGCGATTTCGTGTTGCCGTCGCTGCCGGTGCCTGAAATGACGATCGCCAAAGGCGCCGGTTTGTCCTGCGCGGAAAACCAGACGCGCAACCTGCGATCGAACCAGAAGACATCCGGTACCGGTCGCGCCCAGGGCAGGGCGATATTGATTTCGGATAACGGGACTGTCTCGGGCAGCGGCGCCATGTCTTCAGGCGGCGTGCCGAATACGGTAGCACGCAGCGCGGCCGAATCGGCCAGACCCGTGGCAGGGCCGGATGCCGACTGCATTGCTTGTGGCTGTGCGCTAGCGCTCACAGACAACGCGCAGAGCATCGCGGCGAGCGCAAGATACGGGAATCGCCCCCTCATCCGGGATGCCGGAATATAAGCGACGATCGTTTCGATGTCATCGGGATACGAAGATACAGCAAGCAAGCCTGCGCTGCCTATATTCGGGACGCCTGCGTGTCGAGCGTCGCGAAGTCGGCATCCGTCAACGTCAGTCCGGCGGCGCCCACGTTTTCTTCGAGGTGCTTGACGTTACTCGTGCCCGGGATCGGCAGGATAACCTTTGAACGCCTGAGCAGCCACGCAAGCGCTACCTGACTGGGTGTTGCCTTCCGCCGCGTCGCGATCTTGCTCAGCGCAGAGTCGGGACCAACCAGGGCGCCTGCGGCGAGCGGAAACCAGGGAACGAAGCCGATGCCGTGCGCAGCGCAGTAGTCGAGCACTTTTTCGCTCTCGCGATCGACCAGGTTGTAGCGGTTCTGCACGGTAGCGACGGGAAAATGCTTTTGCGCCGCCGTGATGTCCTCTACGCCGACTTCGCTCAGACCCGCGTGGCGAATCAAGCCTTCCTTGCGCATCGCGGCAATGACGCCGAACTGCTCATCGCGCGGCACGGCCCGGTCGACGCGGTGCAACTGCCACAGATCAATGCGATCGACGCCCAGTCGGCGCAAGCTCATCACTACGCACTGGCGCAGATATTCCGGTCGGCCCAGCGGCAGCCAGATGTCGGGGCCATGTCGAGTCAGTCCGCCCTTCGTCGCGATCACCAGGCCCTTATAAGGATGCAGCACTTCGCGGATCAGATTCTCGCTGACCTCGGGACCGTAGCTGTCGGCGGTATCGATAAAATCAACGCCAAGTTCGGGCACTCGTCTGAGTGTCGCCCGCGCCGCGGCGGGGTCGGCCGGGTCGCCCCAGATGCCTTTGCCGGTGATGCGCATTGCGCCGTAACCGAGACGGTTGACGGTGAGATCGCCGCCAATCCTGAATTGGCCGGAGGCGGTCGCGTTAGTGTGGGCTGGCATCTGCGCAATCTCCATGGGGAATGAATTTTCCGGGACAGGAACCAGTTTGGTGCGAACATGGAAAGATCAATGGTGTACTCCGGCAGTACTTGAAGGCATCACGATAAATGCAAATACTCGTCCTCGCGCCAGTTGCGGCATGTCGATGGCAGCGGCGCCGTTCGTTGGCTGTCGCGCGACTGGCTGGATGCCGACCTCGAACAACGGCTCTTGGTCGCTCACGGGGATGGACTGGCATGGACAACGATTCGCAGCGGCTCAAGTTACGCTGGCTTGGGTAGGGTGGTTTCCTTGAAACGAGAAGATCCAAATGCGCCTGACGACAGCGCCGTTGCCGCTACCCGAAGATGGATATCGGGCATGCCGGCAGGCGTCGTCGGCATTCTTGGTCCGCTGCGCGAAGCCTGCGTCACGATGCTGGCCGCCGTCATCACCCTCGTCTGTGCGCTCGCAATCCAACCCAGCCCGGGTCCGGCAGTATTGGCCGTAGTGCTGTGCCTCTCGCTTTCGCGTAGCCAGCTTGATCGCGACAGCCGCGGTCGCATTGAGGCCGCCATTGCGCTGCCCATCGTCGGCCTGGTCGCCGTCGGCGTGGGCGTCCTGCTGCATCGCGCCCCGTGGCTTGGCGCGATCGTGTTCATCAGCGGGATGTTCCTTTCCATCTGGCTGCGCCGGTTCGGCCCGATGGCGCGGCGGGCCGGTTCGCTTATCGCGCTGCCGTTCGTCGCGCTGCTCACCACGCCCTACATTCCCGCGCCGCCGGACAGCCCTGTCCCTGCGGCCCTCATTCCCGTGATCATCGCGCTACTGGCACTGCTATGGGTGAGTACATTGCATGCGTTTGCCCGCCGCCTGCGTTTCTTGCCGCCGCCGGAGCACGCGTTCGGACCCGCGCCATCGGTGCTTAGGGGCGGCAGTTCGCTGCGCCCGATCGCGAGCACCAGGATGGCCATCCAGATGGCTGTCGCGTTGGCGGTGTCCTTCGTGATTGGATACGTTTTCTTTGCCGAGCGATGGTCATGGATCGTCCTTACTGCCTTCATCGTTCTCAGCGGCAACCGCGGTCGCCTCGACGTCGCTTACAAGAGTGCGCTGCGCGTGCTGGGCGCGGCGGCCGGAACTCTCGTCGCCCTGTGGTTCAGCATCCATGTAGGAGGCCACGACGCAATGACCGCCGTGTTGATCCTCGGCGCCATTTTCCTCGGCGTATGGCTGCGCCCGCTGGGTTATGCGTGGTGGGCGTTCTTCGTCACCGTGGCTCTTGCCTTGCTTCAGGGTTTTGCCGGCTCGTCGGCACCGGCCATCCTGTGGCCACGCCTGGAAGAAATCTTGATCGGCGCATTCATCGGCGTTGCGGTTGCGTGGTTCCTGTTCCCGGTACGGTCAACCGCGGCGCTGCGAAAGCGAATTGCCGATGCACTGGCGACGCTATCCGACGCATTGGATCCCACGACTGCAGTGCGAGCGCATAATGACTTCATCGCCGCGGTCGCCGCGGTGGAGCAGATGGCGCCCGCGTTCCGCGCAAGCCGTCTGGTGACATGGCGTCTGCCTGTCATCCAGCCTGCGGACTGGGTGGATGCCTTGCTCGCGTGCCGCGATCCGGCCATCGCCCTGATCGAAAAAAACGAGACACCCGGCACCGTGCGCCGAGCGGTCGGGGCAGCACGCAAGTCGATGCGCGAACCCAGGGAAATTTTGCCGGCATTGAAACAATTGCAGGGTTCGCTGGCTGAGCGTTTGGCATTGGCAGGAGACGGTGCGGATTGAGCCGGCGCGACGGCCTTTGTGAAGGCAAGACAGTTGCGACACGACCTGGTTTCTCGATGCCCCGCCAGAGCGTGCGCAGCTGCCGCTCGTTGCAAATCGAAGCTGGCTGGCAGAAGCTAGGCTGGGGGAACAACCACTATTCGGGGAGTGGCATGACCATGCGGAATCTCTTGTTCGCCGTCTCGGCGTCTCTCATCTTGATCGGCGCACCTTATATTCAGTTGCGTGCGGAGCCTCTCGTTGCGCTTACCCGGGAACCGGGCGCCAAGGACGTCAATCGATTGTTGTTCGTCGACACAGGCAATCCTGGCATCGTCGATCATGCCTTGACCGTGAGCGGCCTTCCGCCAGGCTCGATCCTGGCGGCAATCGACGTGCGCCAAGCAACCGGACAGCTTTACGGATACGCAGTTCCAGCCGCTACGGAAATCACCAGTTTGACGCTGTATCGGATCAACCTGCGCAATGGCGTCGCCACACAGATTGGTGCGCCGACGTCGGTGATTACGGCGGGCAGTGCGAACATGGACATGGCGTTCGATCCCAAAACGGACGTGATTCGGGTTGCGGTGGGCGCGGGGGCCAACTACTGGTCGGCCGACCCCGATGTCGGTGGCGTCAGCCCGCCCTTCAACAACTACCTGCATTACGCGGCAGGTCAAGGCAGCGGCACGCCGTACGTCAATGGATTGGCCTTCGATCGGAATCTTGCCGGGACGGCCCTGCGCACCCTCTACGCCATCGAGCGCAATCAAGCTCAGCTGGTCCGCGTGGGCGGCATCGATGGCACTCCATCGGCATCGCTGGGCGATGTGTATGTCGTCGGCCCATTGAACGCGCAGTTGTCCGACAATCCGTTCAGCCCGGGCAATCAGGTCGGTTTCCACATTTCGTCCACTGGACTGGCCGTTGCAAGCTTTACCGGCACCACGGGCAACTACGCCGCCGCCTTCTTGTATGAGATCAATCTGGGCACTGGCGCCGCGACCCAGTTGGGTACCGGAGCGATCGGTTCCACTAACGGCGTCATCGACATCGCGTTCCTTGCCAGCAGCATTCTGTACGACACGCTGTTTACCGACGGCTTCGGAACGTAGGCAAGCTCACTGTGCCACTGGCTGAGGCGAAAAACATTCCAGATCGTGGGTCACGCTGACGTGGCCCTTGTAGTACTGCCGGATGGTTTTCAGATTCTCCGGCAAGGTCGCAAGGCTCCGCGCCATCAGGTGACTCAGGACCAGCTGCTTTACGCGGGCGCCCGCGGCCTGCTTGCCGATGACACTGGGCAGCGCATGCAATTTCGCGGCAACCGGGTCGGGATGCTCTGAAATCGCCAAGTGCATGACCAGGATGTCCGCACCCTGGATCATTTCCCAGAAGACGGGGTTGTTGCCGTTCTGGTCGCCACTGAAGGCAATCGTGCCAGCTGACGTCCGGATCAGGTAGCCGAGCGCGGGAACTGGGCCATGCGAAACCGGCGCGGCCAAAACGGTCAGGTCCGACGTTTCCAGAACGACCATCGGCACGGCACGAGGCAGTGCCACTTCGACTGGATCAAGTTTGAACTCTCCGCCAGTGCCATCCAGAGCGCCGGACAGGTAGGCGAACGCGCCCTGCGGGCTTGAAAACTCTGCATGCAGGAACGCGGTCAGACTTGGAAATTCATCGCTGCCGCTGGGGCCGCTGATCGGCAATGATCGAGTACGGTCCGAGAAGTAGCCGGCTTTGATCAACGCAGGCAGGTCGGCGACGTGGTCGGCGTGAAAATGTGTGATGGCGACAAGGCTCAGGTCCTCAATTTTCGCACTTGCTTCGCCGAAGCGCAGGAAGGTGCCTCCTCCCGCATCGACGAGCACGCGACTGTGGCCTTTGATCCAGATCAGATATCCGCTGCTCGCGCGGTGCCCTTCAGGAACGGGTCCGCCCGAACCGAGAACCTGCACCGCGAAGTCGCCCGGGCAGGAAGGCGCGGCCGCGCCGGCGCGCTGAAAGCCGATGCCGACGAGCAGGCTGAAAACGGTTGCAAGAGAGAACTTTGCGTTGGACACGTGTCTGACCATCGTGCGATGTGCCTTCAGGAAACAAATATAGCTGGTCGGGATTCATCGCGGAAACTTTGATGTGCTCTTCGTTGCGCCTTCATCCGCGACCGGGGACATCAGGCCTGGATCTGCAAGGTTCGGTACCGCACAGAAAGCCGATGCCGACACGTGATATCCAGTGAATCGCGGCCTCAGAGCCCGCAACGAAAACGAAAGGTGCCGCGCGTGAGCGCCGCGTATTCAGGATGGAACATGGCCAGGACGGCCACGGGGCAGTAACCACTGCAAGAGCGTCGATTCCCTCCCCGGTTCGGCGCTTTTTTTTGCAGCCGCGAAGGCAACAGCGCAAGGAGCAGTGCCATGAAAGCTGCGTATCAATTGCTCTCTTGCAAAAGCAATGAAGGGTCTGCGCGACGACCCGTGCAGCGTCGGCGCCGGGCCCTATCGAACCGGTGTGATCTCGCCGGCCCCGCTGCAACGCACCGACGATATGCACTATCGCCAGGCACGAGACTTGGCGACTGCGGCTAAGTTGCGGCATGCTCTGACCAAGCGAACCCCGAATCCTCGTTTGTTCGCCGTGGCGCGCATGAACCTTGCGGAAGCATGACGGATGCGCGCGAAGCCGTTGGCAAGCAAGGTCGTTTTGACCGCATTCGCGGCAGACCTCGCGATCGCTCTGACAAAGTTCATCGCGGCGATACTCACCGGAAGTTCGGCGATGCTCAGCGAGGGTATTCACTCGCTGGTCGATACCGTCAACAAAGTGCTCCTGCTATACGGCATGAAGCGCGCGGGCAAGGCGCCCGATGCTTCCCATCCATTCGGCTACGGCCGGGAACTTTATTTCTGGAGCTTCATCGTTTCGCTGCTGCGGCCAACGCCATCCTGCGATAGGCACCATTGGTGCTGTTTGGATCTTGCGCGTAGGAATTCGCCAGCAATGCGCGAGTTGATCCGAAGAATCCATCGTTAGATAATCATGCAGGCAACTACAACGCCGAAATGCGGGCTCACGCCGGCCGGCGAGCGTTGGAGGTGTCCATGGCACTGGATACGTACTCGAGGCAGAACGATCTGCTCTCGGCACTCCCGGATGTCGCGCGCGCACGTTGGCTGCCGCACATGCAATCCGTGGATCTGCCGCTCGGGACCGTGCTCTACGAGCCGGGCCGCGCGTTGACGCATGTCTATTTTCCGACGACGTCGATCGTGTCGTTGCTGTATGTGATGGAAGATGGTGCCTCGGCCGAGATCGCGGTGGTCGGACACGATGGCATCGTCGGCATCTCGCTGTTCATGGGTGGCGAATCCACGACC
>JARLJU010000174.1 GCA_031291055.1 Rudaea sp.
GCCACGACTTCGCCGGCGCCGACGTCAAGCGAGACGCCGCGCACCACATGCGCCTCGCCGTAACCGCAGTGCAGGTCGCGAACTTCAAGCATGACGCGGGCGCCCCAGATAGACTTCCTGCACCTCTTTGTTGCGGCGGATGTCGTCCGGCGCCTGCTCGACCAGGACGCGGCCCTCGAACATGCAGGTGACCAAATCGACAAGCCCGAGTGCGAGGTCCATGTCGTGCTCGATCAGCACCACGGTAATGTCGCGGTCGAGCGAGCGGATGATCTCGGCGACCATCGAACGTTCCGAGGGCGAGAGGCCGGCGGCGGGCTCATCAAGCAGCAACAGCCGCGGCGAGGTGACCAGCGACAATGCAATTTCGAGCTGGCGCTGCTCGCCATAGGACAGGTCCTTCACCATGACCCCGGCGCGCGCGGCGATCCGCACCGCGTCAAGCGCAGTGGCGATTCGAGGCGCCTCAATGGCATCGACATCAGGCTTGCCGAACAGCGAAAACTTGCGCCGCGACCTGCCGCGCAAGGCCAGCACCATGTTGTCCTGCACGCTCAGCTGCGGAAACAGGTTGGTGATCTGGAAGGTGCGGGACACCCCGAGCTGGGCGCGTCGATGCGGCGGCAGGCGGGTGATATCGTGGCCGTCGAACGCGATCCGGCCGGCGGATGGCGGCAGGATTCCAGCGATGGCGTTGAATAGCGTCGTCTTCCCGGCGCCGTTGGGACCGATGATGGCGCGGCGCTGGCCGCGCGGGACAACGAGACTGACGCCGTCGACCGCACGCAAGGCGTCGAACGCAACGACCACATCGGAGAGCGTCAGGATGGGTTCGGACACGGCAAATTCCCGGTGCACGGGACGCGCTTCACACCGCGTCCCGCTGAGGCTTGATCAGGTCTTCTTGATACCCTGGAAGGTCCGCGAATAAGGCGGCTGCTTCATGTAGGTCTCGGGATCGTAAGTCCAGAACTGCGAAACGTTCGGATAGCTCGTGATCGGGACGTTCCAGTATTTGCCGTCGGCGCGCTTGACGACCTTGCGGATATAGACGTCGTAGATCGGGTTGCCGTAGCTGTCGAGCCGAACGGTCTTGCCGAGCGGCGAGCCGGTGAGCTCGGTCTTGAGCACGGTGTCGATCAGGAGCTCGCGGTCCTCGACCTTGCCGCCAAGCTTCTCCACCGCCGCGGCCACCCACATGATCCCCGAATACATCGAGAAACCGTAGAGCGAGGGGATTTTGCCGTATTTGGCTTCATACTCCCTGGTGAACTTCTGCGTGACCGGGTTGTCCGAGCCTTCGGCGAAGTGGGCGGCCGCAATGATGCCGTCGCATTCCTCGCCGAGGGTACGGATCACCGATTGGTCGGTAGCGTTCATCGCCCCCAGCAACGGTATCTTTCCCTTGAGACCAAAGCTTGCATATTGCCGGATGAAGCGTGTGGCGTCGGCGCCGGTTTCCATGGCGAAGATCGCGTCTACCTTCAGATCTGCGAGCTGGCCAAGATAGGGGCTGAAATCGGCCGTGTTCAGCGGATGCCAGAACTGCTGCACGATCTCGCCGCCGCCTTCGGTAAATACTTGCGCAAAGCCGCCGCATTGCTCGTGGCCGAAGGTGTAATCCTGGCTGATGGTCGCGATTTTCTTGTAGCCCTGCTTGCGCGCCCAGTCGCCGAACGGATGGGTAAAGGCGCTCGCCGAATAGCCGGCGACGCGGATCACGTTCTTGATGCGCTGCCGCTGCGTGAGATCGTCGGCGGCGATGATCGGGATGAAATACGGCGTGCCGGTTCCCTTGACGTAATTGGCGACCGCAAGGCCGGTATTGGCGAGCAGGTCCCCGATCAGCATGTGGCAATTGCCCTGCTCGACCAGGCGGCGCGCCTTCTGCAATGCGGTGTCAGGGTTTGACGCATCGTCCTCGATCACCAGTTCGACCTTGCGGCCGGCGATCTCGCTTTTGGTCTGATCGAGATAGAATTGCACACCCTCGACCATTTCCTTGCCGCCCGAGGCGACCACGCCGGTAAGGGGAGCCAACAGACCGATCTTGATCGGTCCGGCCTGCGCAAAAGCGCGCCGCCACGGCGCGCTGCCGGTACTTGCGGCCGTGAGCGCGGCGGTAGAAGTTTTCAAAAATTTCCTGCGGTCCATTTCAAGGTCCTTTCGTGGAAACGATCAACGTCCCTTGCGCGTCAGAATAGCGCGCAACGTGCCGATGATGCCCTCGGGGGCGAAAATCATGATCAGGATGAAGGTCACACCGAGCACCATCTGCCAACGTTCGGTGTAAGCGCTGACGACATTCTCAAGCGCGATGATCGCAGCCGCCCCGACAAAGCCGCCGAACAGCGTGCCGACGCCGCCGGCAATCATCATCAGCACGCCCTCGACCGACTGCGCCAGCGCCACTGTGGAGGGGCTGACGAAATTGTTGAACATCGCATAGAGCGCGCCGGCAATTCCGGCGAAAAAGCCCGACACCGTGAAGCCGACAAACAAATGCAGCGAAACGTTGTAGCCGAGGCTGCGCATGCGGCTTTCGCTGTCGCGGATGCCAAGCAGCGTCAGGCCGAACGGCGAGCGGACAAACCGCCACATCGCGTAGCTCACGACCGTCACAGCCGCCAGCACCGCCCAATAGAAGGCGCGGTGCGAAACCAGAAAGGCCGGGCGAACGTCGCCGCGCATGCCGTTCTCCCCGCCCGTCACCTGGGTCCAGCGCAGGCAGATGCCCCACACGATCATGCCGAGCGCCAGTGTCAGCAGAAGAAAGTAGACGCCCGAGGTGCGCACCGCGAGCAGGCCGAAGATCACGGCCACTAGCGTCGCTGCGATCATGCCGAGCAAGAAGGCCACAGCCGGCGGCAGCCCGGCCTGAGCAGAGGCGTAGACGACCACATAGCCCGCGACACCGAAGATGGCGCCATGACCAAGCGAGGTGCGCCCGGCAAAGCCCGCGAGAATGTCGATCGACATCGCCAGCACGCCAAAGATCAGCATCTCGGTGGCAAGCCCGACCTGGTAGTTCGAAAGCACCAGCGGCAGCGCGGCCGCAAGCGCGAGCACGATGACGACGATCGTCGCCGCGCGACCGGTCATGCCGGCTATCGCTGTTGGCTGGGGTGTCACTTGCGTCATGTCGATGCCGCCCGTCCGAACAGGCCGAGCGGCCGAAACGCCAGCAGCACCGCCATCGGACCGAAGATCACGAAATAGGCGAGCTCGGGAAACATCACCTGACCCAGCGTATTGAGCAGGCCGACCAGGAGGCTGCCGACACCGACACCGATCAGGCTGCCGCGGCCACCGATGATGACGATCGCCAGACTGAACACCAGGATTTCGGCATCGGCAGACGGATAGAGCGACAGAAACGCACCCCCCATCAGCCCGCCAAGACCGGCCAGCGCCGAGCCCAGCAGGAAGGTGACGAGGAAGACGCGGCGGATATTGACGCCCGAAGCCTCCACCATCTCGGCATCGTCGACGCCGGCGCGGATCAGCGCTCCCAGCCGCGTGTGGTTCAAGAGCATCCAGAGCGCTGCGAAAACGACAATGCCGGTGACCAGAACGAACAGCCGATAGGTCGGATAAAACACGCCGAACACCCGCACTCCCCCGCGCAGGATTTGCGGAATCGGCACCGTGAAACTGTCCCCGCCCCAGATCACGAGCGCAAGATCGTCGAGAACGAAGGCAAAGCCGAGCGTCAGCAGAACCTGGCGCAGATCGTTGCCGCGGACAAAGCGCAACAAGCCCTGATCGAGCACGAAGCCGATCGCGGCGATCGCCGCCATCGCACCCAGGCCGCCGAGGGCGAAGCTGCCGGTTTTGGTTGCAACCGCAAAACCGACGTAGCCGCCAAACAGATAAAGCGCGCCGTGCGCCAGATTGACAATGCGCAACAGTCCAAAGATCAACGTAAAGCCGCTCGCCACCACGAACAAAAGGGCGGCGAAGGTCAGTCCATTGAGGAGTTGGAAGGTGCTCATTCCTGATCGGTGGGCTCTAGCAGTTTGCTGAAGAACCCTCTCGCCACGAAGGGATCTTGGTGATTCACTTTATCATCTCGAATCGCTGGAGACGAGCATGCGAGGCGCATTTGCGGATCAGGGCGGCTTGTTTTCGTACATCTCGCCGGAGGCCCGGGTGCCTCGGAGCCATCCGCTGCGGAAGATCCGGGCGCTGGTCCGGGATGTTTTAGGTGAGCTGAACCGTAGCCTTGGGAAGCTTTACGCGAGCGAAGGACGTCCCTCGATCCCTCCGGAGCAATTGCTGAGCGCGCTGCTGCTACAGGTGTTCTACGGCATTCGATCGGAACGTCAGTTGATGGAGCAGTTGGACTACAATCTTTTGTACCGCTGGTTCGTGGGGCTTTCGCCGGACGACCCGGTCTGGGACCCGACGACTTTCACCAAGAACCGCGAGCGGCTGCAGAACGGCGATGTGTTCGCAAAGTTCATGAGCAAGCTTCTCACCCATCCTGACGTCAAGCCGTTGTTGTCAGACGAGCATTTTTCGGTGGACGGAACGCTGATCGAAGCCTGGGCTTCGCAGAAGAGTTTTCGCCCCAAGGACGGCAGCGGCGACGATGATGATGGCGCCAATTTCCACGGCCAGAAGCGCAAGAACGACACTCATGCGAGCACCAGCGACCCGGACAGCCGGCTTTACCGCAAGGCCGCCGGGCGGGAGGCGAAGCTTTGCTATATGGGCCACGCCACTATGGAGAACCGCCATGGGCTGGCGGTGGCCGGCATGGTTACGCACGCCAATGGTACTGCCGAACGCCGCGCCTCGGAGGTCATGCTGAAGGCGAGACGCAAAGCTGCCGGCCGCCGCATCACGGTCGGCGAGGACAAGGCGTACGACACGGCCGATCATGTGGCCAATCTTCGCGCCATCGACGTGACGCCGCATGTGACGCAAAACCAGGGTGTCACCAAAACCGGCAAGACCCGCCACAGCGCCATCGACGAACGAACCACGCGGTATCCGGGATACGGTATGTCGCAATCACGCCGGGCGATGACCGAGTGCATCTTCGGTTGGGGCAAGCAGCACGGCACCATGCGCAAGACCAAACATCGCGGCATAACTCGCGTCGCCGCCGATTTCTTGCTCAATCTGATCGCCTACAATCTGATCCGCATTCCCAAACTGGTCGCGGCATAGCCAACCTGGCGTCTGGATACAAACGCTCCCAACACCATCACACCGCTCCAACAACGAGCCGCGACAGAACGAAAACCCAGCAATTTCCAAGTTTTTCAGCACACTGCTAGAGCATTACCGGTTCTGATTGAATCAGAACCGAAGCTCCAGATTCTTGTTTTGACGCGTTTTCTTCACGCGAACCGGTATCCACCCCCGGATCAAGTCCGAGGGCATGCTTCGCTCGAAAACGCTCTGACGGAAATTGCCTATTTCGCCGGCGTGTCGGCTTGCAGACAGTCCTGGATCGCCTTGCCCAGATCAAACAACCGCTTTTCGATCAGCACGGGCACGTCGCACACATACGA
>JARLJU010000175.1 GCA_031291055.1 Rudaea sp.
CGGCCACGGATTGAACGGAATGAGATTGATCTTGGCCGGAATCCCCTTCAGGAGCTTCACCAGCAGTTTGGCATCGTCCAGCGAATCGTTGACCCCCTTGAGCATGACGTATTCGAAGGTGATGCGCCGCGCGTTGGAGGAGCCGGGATAATCGCGGCAGGCCTGCAGCAGTTCGGCAATCGGATATTTGCGGTTCAGCGGCACCAGTTCGTTGCGCAATTCGTCGCGCACCGCGTGCAGCGAGATCGCCAGCATGACGCCGATCTCCTCGCCGGTGCGGATGATGTTCGGCACCACGCCCGAGGTCGACAGCGTGATGCGGCGGCGGGAAATGCCGATGCCCTCATTGTCCGACACGATCAGGAGCGCGTCGCGCACCGCGTCGAAATTATACAACGGCTCGCCCATGCCCATCATCACCACGTTGGTGACGAGGCGGCCGCCGGTCGGCGTTTCGCGGTCGGCCCAGTCATTGAGGCGGTCGCGCGCCACCATGACCTGGCCGACGATTTCGCCCGCGGTGAGGTTGCGCACCAGCCGCTGCGTGCCGGTATGGCAGAACGAGCAATTCAGCGTGCAGCCGACCTGCGATGAAACGCACAGCGTGCCGCGATCGGTTTCCGGAATATAGACGCACTCGACTTCATGCGCCTTCTCGATGCTGTCGCCGCTCGGCAGCCGCAACAGCCATTTGCGGGTGCCGTCGCTGGAAATCTGTTCGGCGACCACCTCGGGCCGCTCGACCGTGAAATGCGCTTCGAGCTGACTGCGCATATCCTTGGAGATGCTGGTCATCTCGTCGAACCGCCGCGCGCCGCGGACATAAATCCAGTGCCACAGCTGCTGCACCCGCATCCTGCGCTGCGCGGGCGCGACGCCGATGGCCCCCAATTGTTCGGCGATCTCGTCACGCGACAACCCGACCAGCGAAGGCTTTGCCGGCGGCACGTAGGATTCCAGCGCGACCTTTTCCAGGGGCGCCAGCGCATCGGAGCCGGATTCGATTGAAGTGAGGGTCATGCGTCACGGCTAGAGGGTTGTTCCCTCATCCTGAGAAGCGGCGTCTTCGCCGCGTCTCGAAGGATGAGCTTGTGGCCTCATGGTTCGAGACGGCGCAAGCGCGCCTCCTCACCATGAGGAGATA
>JARLJU010000176.1 GCA_031291055.1 Rudaea sp.
GCAGGGCATGGTGAAGGGATAGTCCAGACCACGAACATCGGTTTCGGCCGATGGCGGCGAAAGCCGAAGCTGGTAAGAAAATCCGTTGGGCTTTGCCCGTGCCGGTTCAAATCCGGCCGCCCGCACCACCGGCGATCATGCTGGCAACAATCATGCGGGCATTTTGCCCGTTACGGATTTATCGAACCTGCCCAGTCATGCGCCTTCAGGGCGTATGTGGTTGCGTCGGAGCAGGCCTGCACATCGCCGGCGGATACCACGACGGCGTCGGCGGGCAGGTTTGCAGGAATTGCGGAACCGCTACCCTGGGCGGAGGCTGGGGTTGCGCCGCTACGACCTTGAGCGGGCGTGGACTGCACGCGGTGAGCAGCGATATACCGCTCAGCAGCATCGCGCGTATCCGCCAGTTGAGCTTGATAGGCATTGTCGGCCTCCATCGCTTTGGCCGCATAGATGGCCTGTTCGTGTTGCAGCGTTGCCTGCGCGAGTTGGGTGGCTGCGGCCTGCGCCTGTTTGAACTCGGCCGCTTGGGCGCGCATGGCATCTGCATTCGTCACGGCGCGCGCGTGGAAGTGCCACGCGAGTAACGCAAGGACGGCCATGGCGCCGAACTGCCAGAGGCGGCGCAGCCACGCAGCGGCGAAATCGATGAGCGCGGCCTCAGGCATAAAGCACCACGCCGGAAACATCGTTGGCCGCAAGCCCGGTTGTCGTGTTGTCAGTAAGGCCCTTGGCGGCAGTCACGGCCCACATGATGCCGGTAGCAAAGCCGATGCCGCCATCGGGTGTCAGTGCGATTGTCCCGCTGGCAGGGATGTCGATTTCAAACGCGGCCGCCGTTGTGCCCATGGCTACGCTGGTCGCGTTGAAAAATTTCATCGAGCGGATTGCCGATGCCGAATTCTGCAGCACGATGCCGACAACACGGCCCGCGCTGGCCTTGATCGAGGCGCCGACCGGCGTCGCGGGCGACAGGATGGATGTTGACGACGCGGCATTCGTGGCGCCTGCGACATAGCCGACGCCGGCATAGCCGATCATGTTGGTGCCGGCATTGAGCGCGAAGGCGGTATTGATAATCGATCCGATCGCGTTCGCCCCGGCCGGGATAGACGGCAGGCTGGTCACCGACACCGATCCAAGCAAATGGGATCCTGCCGGAAGCGGCTGCGACGGATCGAGCCCCACCGTGACGACCGAGACATCGGGGGCAGACGAAACGATGGCCGTTACGCCAAGTGTTCCCGCAGTCAGGACACTCGACAGGCGCACGCGAAATTGCGGGAAGCCGGCGAGAGGCAGTTGATAGCCGCTCGTTGTATTTGCGACCGGCGTGATCGTGCTGCCCGTGGTGGTGTAGTTGGCGATGTTCGCCGCCTTGATCGGCATCCAGTTGGTGCCGTCGTAGACTTCGAACACCACCACGCCACCGGCAAAAGTACTGCTCGCC
>JARLJU010000177.1 GCA_031291055.1 Rudaea sp.
CATACCGAGCGCCTGATCGGCATGCTGCGCGAGAGCACGGAAAAACAGCGCGAGATGCAGCGCCTGACCTATCTGGCGACCCGCGACGAGCTCACCGGTCATCTCAACCGCAACGCGCTGCGCACCGAATTGCAGATGGCGATTTCACGCGCCAAGCAGGAAAGCCGCCATTGCGCCTTCCTGGTGGCCTCGATCGACCGTCTGGCGATGATCAATGACGGCTATGGTTTCGATGCCGGCGAGGAAGTGATCGTGGGCGTGGGCGAGCGCATCGCCAAGGCGCTGCGCGCCAGCGACATTATCGGCCGCACCGCCGGCAACAAATTCGGCGTCATCTTGCGAAACTGCAGTGAAAAAGAAATCACGGTGGTGGCCGGTCGCCTGAAGCGGGCGGTGCGCGATCACGCCATCGACACCCGCGCCGGCAAGGTCTCCGCCACCACCTCGGTCGGCGCGGTGTGGTTGCCGCTGGCCGCCGCCACCAGCCAGGAAGCCATGTTGCGCGCCGAACAGGCGCTCGAACGCGCCCGCGTCAATGGCCGCGATGGCTTTGCCGTCTATGCGGAATCGCCGCAGCGCGACACCGCGCGTTTGCGCCAAATGAACATCGCCGACGAAGTCAGTCTGGCGCTCAAGGAAAATCGCCTGCGGCTTGCCTATCAGCCCATCGTCGATGCCAAGACCCGCAAAGCCGTCCATTATGAATGCCTTCTGCGCATGCTGCGTCCCGATGGCCAGGAAATCACTGCGGGAAATTTCGTGCCCGCCACCGAGCAGATGGGCAGCGTGCATCTGATCGACCGTTTTGCGCTGGAAACAGCGGTGACGCAGCTCAAACGGCATAAAGAGATCAATCTGGGCGTCAATGTCTCCGGAACCGCGGCAACCGATCCGGTCTGGTTGCAGAGCTTTGTCGATCACGTCCGCGACAATCGCGATGTCGCGAACCGGTTGGTGGTGGAGCTTACCGAAACCGCGTCACTGCATCAGTTCGAGGAAAATGCCCGCTTCGTTTCGCAGTTGCGCGAATTGGGCGTCCGGGTCGCGATCGACGATTTCGGCGCCGGCTATACGTCATTCCGCAACCTGCAGATGATGCATGTCGATGTCGTCAAGATCGACGGCTCCTATATCAAGGACCTGTC
>JARLJU010000178.1 GCA_031291055.1 Rudaea sp.
ATATTGGTGAAAATCTTGAATTCGTCGGCGCAGCGGATGTCGTAGCCGTAGCTCGACGTGCCGTAGCTGACAATCTTCCGGCCGTCTTCGGAAACGCGGACCTGATCGGGTGCAAACGGTTCGATCATGTTGTGCGACTCGGCCATGCGCCGGATCCACTTGTCGGATTTGATAGTCATAGGTGAACGCTGCTCGACTTGAGTGACAGGTATGTGACGGGTAACAACCCGGTAGATACCGGGCAACTTTAGGCAAACTCGCGGGGGAGGGCCTGAGCGGAACGCCGTTCAAACGGACGCCCCCGGACTACGCACCCCGGACTCGGCGCCGCCGGCTACGCGCCCCGGGCTCTGCGCCCCCAACGAAAGGCGCTTATTTTACGCGATCGGGAGAATGCTGCTGCGAGTAGAGCCTGAGTGCGGCCCGCTACCCGTGTTGAAGCCGTTGCAATGCGGTCAAGCAGCCGCGCCGCACGCAGACGACGCACGCGGCGCGTAGGCGCTCATTGGCGAATCAGCCCGCACGCGAGCGCGGGGCCTGCGCCATGCTGCGGATACGCGTAAGGGTCGCTCGCGTCGTGATGCAGCAGCACGGCGCGTTGCAACACCGAGCGGATACCGTCAAGCGACACGTCCGGCGCAACAATGAAGCCGGTGGCCACACCGTTCGCATCCGCGTGGATGTTGCCAAGGTCGCCTTCGACCCGGGCGCCTGCTTTGAGACGCTCGGCTGCCGGCGAGAACACCTGGCCGGCGCTGGAGCCGTCGGCGGCATTGCAGTCGCCGCGCTCGTGGATCTGCAGAGCGTGATCGCTATCGGGCGGCAAGCCCGCGAGATTGTAGGTGACCTGCACGCCGTCCGAACGCTCGATGAACGTGACGAGGCCGCGCGCCTGATTGCCCACGGTGGGCAGCAACTGCGCGTCGGCACGCTTTTCCTGTGGTCTCAGGAACGTGCTACAGCCGCATAACAGCACACTGCTGGCAGCCAGGACGATGAACGCATGCACCGCCTGCCCGTCGATTCGTTTTCCCATGCGATCCTC
>JARLJU010000179.1 GCA_031291055.1 Rudaea sp.
ACTCTAACAACCTTGGTAAAAGGATGAATCCTAAGTATAATATGTAAGGGTAAAAGGGGAAAAAGTAACGATTGTACAAACTGCGCCTGGTTTAATAGATGAACGACAAGAAGACGCCGGAACAGCGTCAGAAGGATCGTGACCGCAAGCCGGTCGAGTTCGGCTCCACCGACGACTTCATGCTGCAACAGGCGCTGAACAAGCTGGAAGGCAAGCCGGTGGTGGAATCGAAGTCGCTGACCGAGCGGCGTCTGGCGCAGAGCAAGCCGGAGACCTCGGCGTCCGCGCCGGTCGCGGTGAAGCCGACCCAACCGGTGCCGGGCGCAGCGATTTCGGCCCCGGCGTCCGCCACGCAAAGCAACTAAGCAGCAAACCCAACGTGTCTTCGCAGCCGAACCCGCTGCGAAGACACGGAGCGGACCACGCGGCAGTCTCCATTGCAATACCCGGCACCAGCACGAGCACTCGCTCCCCGCGCGATTAAAATAACCAAACCGCGCACGGCAGGCCACCGGTCCTGCATTTCATTGCGCGACACTCCACGCGCCCCGCCATGAATGACGATCAACTCCTCCGCTATTCCCGCCACATCCTCGTCGACGAAATCGGCATCGAGGCACAGCAGCGCTTTATCGACGCGCATGCGATCATCGTTGGCGCGGGTGGACTCGGTTCGCCTGCAGCGATGTACCTGGCGGCGGCGGGTGTCGGCCGCTTGACGCTGGTCGATGCCGATACGGTCGACCTGACCAATCTGCAACGGCAGATTCTGCATGCGACCGCGTCGGTCGGGCGCAAGAAGGTGGAGTCCGGACGCGAGGCGATCGCCCAGATCAATCCTGAGGTCGTGGTGAACGCGGTCGCTGAACGCATCGACGATGCATGGCTCGACCGCGAGGTGCCGCACGCCACCGTCGTGCTCGATTGCACCGATAATTTCGCCACGCGCCACGCGATCAATCGGGCGTGCGTGAAACATGGTGTGCCGCTGGTGTCCGGCGCGGCACTGCGCTTCGACGGCCAGATCAGCACCTTCGATTTCCGCGACGCAGCGTCGCCCTGCTACGCATGCGTGTTCCCGGAGGATCAGCCGTTCGAGGAAGTCGCGTGCTCGACCATGGGCGTGTTCGCGCCCACGGTTGGCATCATCGGTTCGATGCAAGCGGCTGAAGCGCTAAAAGTCATCGGCGAAATCGGCACGCCGCTGGTGGGCCGCCTCACGATGCTCGATTCGCTGCGAATGGAATGGAACACGATGCGCATTGCGCGCCAGCCGGATTGCCCAGTATGCGGGCAACAGCATCAGACCTGAGCTCAGGCAAGACACTGAACGAAAAACGCCGCACATGTGCGGCGTTTTCCGTTTGAGTCCAACCGGTTTTCAGTTTCAGGCCTGCACAACGCGCTTGAGCGCCGCCTGAACTTCTTCCGGTTCGAACGAAGCCAGCACGTCGGCCACCGGCTTCTCGAGCGTCTTCAGATGCGAGCGCAGGACTTCCTGCTTGACCACCAGCAACTGGCTCGGATGCATCGAAAACTCGGTGAGGCCCATGCCGAGCAACAGACGCGTCAACGCCGGATCGCCCGCCATCTCGCCG
>JARLJU010000180.1 GCA_031291055.1 Rudaea sp.
GTGCAGAAGCGTTCCACCACCGACCTTTAACCACCAAGGAAAATCATGGACGTCAAAAGCGTGCTGTCAAATGCCTTCGCGATGCCGATCACGAGCCCGGCGTTTCCGATGGGCCCGTATCGTTTCATCAACCGGGAATTCCTGATCATCACCTACCGCACCGATCCGGACAAACTGCGCGCCGTGGTACCCGAGCCGCTGCAGATCGGCGAGCCGCTCGTGCATTACGAATTCATTCGCATGCCGGATTCGACCGGCTTCGGCGACTACACGGAAAGCGGTCAGGTAATCCCGGTGTCGTACAACGGCGTCGCGGGCGGCTACACGCTGGCCATGTATCTGGACGACCATCCGCCGATCGCCGGCGGCCGCGAACTGTGGGGTTTTCCGAAGAAGCTCGCCAAGCCGGTGCTCGAAGTGCACACGGACACACTCGTCGGCACGCTCGATTACGGCCCAGTGCGTATCGCCACCGGCACGATGGGCTACAAGCATCGGCAACTGGATCTCGCTCAACAGCAGAAACGCCTGGAAACGCCGAACTTCCTGCTCAAGGTGATTCCGCACGTGGACGGCACACCGCGCATTTGCGAACTGGTGCGCTACTACCTGCAGGACATCACCCTTAAAGGTGCATGGACGGGGCCCGCCTCGCTCGAACTGGCACACCATGCGCTAGCGCCGGTCGCGGAATTGCCAGTGCTCGAAATCGTCGAGGCACGGCATCTGATGGCCGATCTGACGCTCGGGCTCGGTGAGGTCGTGTTCGATTATCTCGACCAGCCTAAAGCCAACGCTCGCTGATCGACTGTCGTGGCGCAGCGTGCATGAAGTGCGTGAGGCGCATGAAGCCATGCTGCCAGACACGCGTCAGTCGGACGACGCTTCAAGCACCGCCCAACATGCAAACGGCCGCATCAGCGGCCGTTTGCATCAAGCAAAACCAATCAGGCAAGACACACAACGCCTTACTTCAACACGACCTTCACGTTGAAGTACTTCGCGGCGAAGCGGTCGATCGTGCCATCGGCCTTCAGTTCCTTGAGCGCCTGGTTCAATGCGTCCTTCAACGCCTTGTCGCCCTTGCGGATACCGAAGCCCACGCCCGCGCCGAGCAGCTTCTCGTCGGTCACAGCGGGACCGGCGAATTCGAAGCCTGCGCCTTGCGGCTTCGTCAGAAAGCCCTTCGAGGCCGCTTCCGCGTCCTGGAACGCGGCGTCCAGACGGCCCGATGCGAGGTCGGCATAGATCTGGTCCTGCGTCTGATACGGCACGACGTCGACGCCGGCCGGCGCCCAGCGCGCCTTCGCATAGGTTTCCTGAATCGTGCCTTGCAGCACGCCGACGTGCTTACCCTTGAGCGAGGCCGGCGTCGGCAGCAGACCGCTGCCCTTCTTCGCGATCATCTGATTCGGGATCGTGTAGATCGGATCGGTGAAATCGATGGCCTCGCGGCGCTGTTCCGTGATCGTCATATCCGAGTTGATCGCGTTGAACTTGCGCGCTTCCAATGCCGGAATCAGGCCGTCAAACGAATTCTCGACCCACACGCATTTCGCCTTCAGCTTTGCACACACGGCATTGCCGATGTCGATATCGAAACCTTGCAGTTCGCCCGACGGCGACTTCGATTCGAACGGCGCATATGACGCCTCGACGCCGAAACGCACTTCCTTGATATCTGCCGCCGACGCGGATCCTGCCGTTACCGTTGCCGTCGCGAACAGCGCGAGCGCGGCCATGTTTCGCCAATTCATCTTCATTACGGGTGTTCCTATACGGTATTGAATAAGACGGAGCCGAATCCGGGCCAGCATAATTGCTGCGCCAAAAATACGATTCAAACTCGTGCGGCCGGTGTGGTGCAGCGCAACAGCCGCGAGGGCGGGATTGTACAGACTTCGAATCGCGGCCCTGTGGGCGCCCGTTTGTCCGGCTCGTTTGGTGAACTGGGTCACGCGCGCTCAAAGGTGCAACTTTGTGTCGCGCTCAGGCAAGCCGGCGCGCGGTCTAGTGGACGTTAGAGCGCGCCGTCGCCGGGCGCGAAATCGTTGCCGAGCCGCTGCGACAGATGCGTGTAGACCGCCGCGACATGCGGCAGATGACGCGACTCCGGATGCGCCAGCACCCAGACCTGCGATTCGGCTTCGTCCAGCGGCGGGGTTAATTGCACGAGATCGTCGCGGCCGCGCGCGAGAAAAGTCGGTAAGATGCCGACGCCGAAACCGCGCGCCACCAACTCGAATACCGCCATCACGCTATTGGTCTTGTATCGCGGCTCGACCGTCGGGCAATGGCGCTTGCGCCACAGAACCGAAGGATGATCGCCGAGCGAACTGTCCGGCGCCGCCCAATCGCAGCGCGACAGTGCATCGGCATCGCTCGCCTGGATACCGCTCCCCTTCGCGGCAAACACGGCGATGCGCAGCGGGCCCACATGTTTGCCGACCAGATGATCCGGAGCACGGCGCGTGGCGCGCACTGCGATATCGGCATCGCGTTTGGTCAGGCTCGCGAGGCTGTTGGTGGCGGTCAATTCGAACGACAACGCCGGATGCAGTGCCGCGAAATCATGCAGCACGGGCAGCAAGAGGCCGTAGAGGACGGTATCGGTGGTCGTCACGTGAACACTGCCGCTGACGCGGTCGCTACTCGCCTGTACGGTAGAGCGCGCCGCCGCCAACTCGCTTTCGATGCGCTCGGCGTGGCGCGCCAGTTGCGCGCCGAGCGGGGTCGCGCGATAACCGCTGCGCGAACGCTCGAACAAACGCTGCCCGA
>JARLJU010000181.1 GCA_031291055.1 Rudaea sp.
CGAAAAGAAATTCATCCCAAGGGCGATCACGAGCGCGATCATCATGCCGCGCGACCCGCCGATCATCCCGCCGATCACGATGAAAAGGGCCGTGATCGCGGCCATCAACATCGCGGTTTTGACCCAATTGAACATGTCTGCAACTCCTCGCCCTAACGCGGTTTCATATCTGCGCCGCATGATCGCGGCAGCTGATTGTAAGCTAACTGTTAGATATGGGCGCTTGAGGAAAATTCAATCATCTTGATGCGGTGGCGAGCTTGAGGCCCAAGCCGACGAATGCACTGCCGACGCCGCGATCCAGCCACTTCTTCACCAACGGCTTGCCGGAGAAACGGCGCGTCACACTACCGGCAATCCATGCGATAAAACAGCTCCAGATCAGACTCATCACGACGAACACCACGCCGAGCGTGAGGAACGCCAGCACCTTATGGTCACTGCCTGTTGTGACGAATTGCGGAAAAAACGACACGAAAAACAGTACGACCTTGGGATTCAGCACATTGGTCCAGAAGCCTTGCAGGAACAACTGACGCAGCGATTTCGGCGCACCGGCCGCGCGCGCTTCGCCCACGGCCTGGTCTGCCGCCGGCTTGGCGAAAATCAGGCGCACGCCAAGATAGATCAGATAAATCGCGCCGACGAACTTGATGACCGTGAACGCAGTGGCCGAAGCGGCCAGCAGTGCCGTTAAGCCGAACGCACAAGCAAGCGAATGAACGCAGCAACCGGCGCAGATGCCGAGCGCAGACATCAGACCTGCACCACGCCCTTGAGCGACGCTGCGCCCGATGATGTAAGCCGTATCGGGACCGGGCGTCACGTTCAGCAGAAAGACGGCGACGACAAAAAACTCAAACTGGGTGATGCCGAACATGGGGATCCTCGAAACGCGGGCCGTTGCATAGAGGATTCTAACGCGCCGCGGGCTTTGGAGCGGGGGTCTTGACCATCGGCCGAGCGGACGATGGTCAAGGTCTGCGCAAGACGGTTATTTTGCTTCGGGAAGCTGGAAACGCTGACCCGCGGCCAGCGTTGCGCCGGCCAAGAATTCACGCACCGGCAAGCGTTTGCCGCCGGGTTTCTGCAGTTGCGTGAGACGCAGCGCGCCTTCGGCACAGGCAACCACGACGCCTTCAGGAGAGACGTCGGCGATCGTGCCGGGCGCATTGTTGCCTTGCGCCTCGACCGGGACCGCTGCCCAGATTTTGATCGACGTGCCATCTTCCAGCGTCCCCACGCCGCCGGGGAACGGGTCGAACGCGCGCACCTGACGCGCGAGGACCGCGGCCGGCTTGCGCCAGTCGAGTGCGGCCTCGTGCTTGCCGATCTTTTCCGCGTAGGTCACGCCGTCCGCAGGCTGCGGCGTTGCCGCCAGCTTGCCGCTGCGCTCGAGTTCGATCAGCGCTTCGACGATCAGTCGCGCGCCGTCTTGTGCGAGGCGATCGTGGAGAGTGGCCGTGGTGTCGTCGTCCGAAATCGGCGTGCGCGCTTCAGAGATCATCGCGCCGGTGTCGAGGCCGACGTCCATCTGCATTAGCGTGATGCCGGTTTCAGCGTCGCCCGCCTCGATCGCACGGTGGATCGGCGCCGGGGGGGGCGCCCGGCGGCACCAAAAAACGTCGATATTTAATAAAATCACACCACCCGCCATAAACCAAATAAAACTCCGCGATAATACAGACCTATCCACCAACAA
>JARLJU010000018.1 GCA_031291055.1 Rudaea sp.
GATACACACCTGGCTCGGCACTTCGAGCGGGATTTCCTTGAGGATGTGCTTGTACGCGATCCGGTCGACGAAGGGAAACGCGAAGCTCAAGCCCGGCGTCAGCGTGCGGTGATAGCGGCCGAGCCGCTCCAGCACCCACGCATGCTGCTGCGGCACGATCTTGAGCGTCTGTGCCGCCAGCACGATTACGATAAGCAGAAACACCGCCCCGACAATGGTTGAATCCATGACTGACCTCCGGTCCGTTGTTCGAATAGTTGTATAGGGTGCTGTGCACGCGTGGGCGCGCGCTCAGGCCACGGTTGCCTTGGTTTTTGCCTGCCGGCTGGCCACGACAACGAGGCAACTGCCGCGCATCTCGGCGATTTCATAGAGCTGTGCATCTTCGGGCTCACCCGCCGCCAATTCGACGTCCCATGCCGCGCCGCGGTAATCGGCGCGCGCCCGGCGCTCGTGCCACGCCGGCACGCTCAACGTCTGGCCGATGTCCAGATTGACGTCCGGATTCTTCGACGCCTCCTTGCGCGTTCTACGGCCAAAGCGCGAGCGCTTGAGCAACAGGACGGCCGCAAGCGCCACGACGGCGGCAATCGCGAACTGCAGGTCGGCGGTCACCCCCGCCAGCTGCGCAATGGCTGCCGCCACGCAGCCCAACGCGATCATCAGCAAATAGAAGGTGCCGCTGATCAGCTCCAGCACGACCAGCACACCCGCCCCGATCCACCAGACCAATCCACCTGGCGCCACGTCGACCTCCACAAAGCAAAACACCCCGGATCTACCGGGGTGTTTATAGCACGAAGCGGGTGCATTTATCGGGCGGTGCAGTACGCTTTTACGTGCTTTTGATGTACCGCACACCCATTATGCAAACCGCTTACCGGGCACCTGCCCGGCGCTTAATTACTTCGCTTTCTTCGCCGACGACTTCGCCAACTTCTGCCACGTCTGGAAGATCGAGTCCGGGTTCAGCGAGATCGACTTGATGCCTTCATCGGTCAGCCATTGCGCAAAGTCCGGATGGTCCGACGGGCCCTGGCCGCAGATGCCGACGTACTTGTTCAGTCGCAGACACGTATCGATCGC
>JARLJU010000182.1 GCA_031291055.1 Rudaea sp.
CCATATCGGCCAGCCGTGCATTCGACATGCGGCCGTCGTTCTGCAGCGCGGCGAGGATCGCGCGGTCTGTTTTATCGAGATCGGTTGTCATGGTTTTTTGGGTGCTTACTGCGTGTTAGCGGAAAATGTGGTTCGGGGGTGAAATATTAGCGTATTCCTCCAAAGGTAGCGCGCCCATCCCTGTATTTCGCCAGCAAACCCTCCGCCGACGATAGCAAGATAGAGCCCTTAAAAACAAGAGGCTTCTATGATTTCCGCACACCTTCTGGCCGTCTATATCGCTGCACTGTTTGTGGTCTATGCGGTGCCCGGACCCGACATGGCGCTGGTTCTGCAGACTAGTATCGGACGCGGCATGCGCAGTGGCTTTGCGGCGGCCGGAGGCCTTGGGCTGGCGCGTGCAACGCACGTCACATTGTCGGCATGCGGGGTGGCGGCGCTGTTGCGCAGTGCGCCGTGGCTGTACGACGTGGTGCGTTACGGCGGCGCGGTTTATCTCGCGTGGGTCGGTATCCAGATCTTCCGCTCACCCGTGTTCGCGTTGCCTGAAGGTGGCGTGATGGGGGGCGAGTCCCGGCCGTTGCGGACCGCTTTCGTCAAGGGTTTGCTGACCAATCTGCTGAACCCGAAAGCGCTGCTGTTCTGCTCGGTGCTCTTGCCGCAGTTTGTGCGTCCTGAAGCCGGACCGGTTGCATTGCAGATGGTTGAACTGGGGCTGGTGCTGCTCGCCGTTGGCGTGTGTTTCGACGTCATGTATGCGATCGGCGCGGCGCGCATCGCCCGCTGGATGCGGGCCCATCCTCTTGCGCAGACACTGCAGCGTTGGACTTTCTCGGCGGCGCTGATCGGCTTTGCGCTGCGGCTCTCGCTGGACTGACCCGCTATTGCGAACCGGCACGCCGCTCACTTGCTCAACTTATGCTTGCGGCGCGCGCGGTCCTCGATGACAGGTAGCGAACAGGCATCAGATGCGACGACTGTTGCGTGTGCCATGCCCGGGCGCAAAGTGATTGTGTTAATAAAACAGATAGACTGCCGCGCACGCTCCTGCGGCAACACAACTACTCGCTTCTATCTGTCGATGAAAACTTTTCTGCTTTATGCGGTGACCGCCATTGCCGAAATCGTCGGGTGCTATTTGCCCTGGCGTTGGCTGAAGGAGGGGGGCTCCATCTGGCTGCTGGTGCCCGGCGCGCTCAGCCTCGCACTGTTTGCCTGGCTTCTGACGCTGCACGGCACCGCCGCAGGCCGCGTGTATGCGGCTTACGGCGGTGTGTACGTAGCGGTGGCGATCGTGTGGCTATGGTGCGTCGACAAAGTACGCCCCACGCTGTGGGATGCGGCCGGCGTGGCATTCACACTGGCCGGCATGGCAATCATCGCGTTCCAGCCGCGCGTTTGATGCCGCTCGCGCACGGATCATGCGCGATTGATGCGTGGTTCAGGCCGGGTTCGCACACGACTTACGTACGGCCTGCGTGCTGCTCATGCCGCGCTCGCGTGGCGCTCGCGCAATAGTCCACGCCTTCTTACTTGATGCCGCCCAGATAGTCGAGCTTGCCAAGTTCGACGCCGTTGTGACGCAGAATGTCATACGCCGTCGTGACGTGAAAATAGAAGTTCGGCAGCACGAAACCGAGCAGATATGACAGCCCCGTGAAGTCGATCGGGCCGCTGCGCATTTTCAGCTGGATCGGACGCTCTTCCGATCCGTCGATCTGTTGCGCATTGAATTCCTTCAAGTAGTCAATCGTCTTTTGAAGGCG
>JARLJU010000183.1 GCA_031291055.1 Rudaea sp.
CGTCGACACCGCGTCGAAGCCGAGATACGAATAGGCGGCAATCGCGGCGCCCGCCATCGTCGCCGAGTGCGGCACATGCGGCTTGAAGAACGGTTCCGCCGAAATCAGACCGCCGGGGCCTGCCGCCGCGGTCACATAGTGGCAGCACAGCACGACGAACAACGCGACGATCGCGAGTTGCACGACCATCAGCACGATGTTGAAACGGTTGGCGAGTTCGATACCGAGAATGTTCAGCGCACTCGTCAACACGATGAACGCGACGATCCAGATCCAGCTCGGAATATGCGGGAACGCGGCGCTGAGATACGCGGCGCCGATCAGCCAGATCACCATCGGCAGGAAAAAGTAATCGAGCAAGGTGGCCCAGCCGATCATAAAACCCAGATGCGGATTGAAGGTTTTGCGCGTGTACGTATAGGCTGACCCCGCCACGGGGAAGAGCCGCGCAAGCTTGCCGTAGCTGAGCGCGGTGAACGCGATCGCGATGAGGGCAATCAGATACGCGAGCGCGGCGGTATCGTTGCTGGCGCTCGCCAGCACACCGTATGTACCGTAGACGATCAGCGGCGCCATATAGGCGAGGCCGAAGAGCAAGACTGAAGGCAGGCCAAGCGTGCGCTTCAGATGCGCGCTTTGGGGCGCGGCAGATGCGGCCGCGCGCTCGGTGGGGGATGTCGGGGTCATACGGTGTCTCCTCTTGATAAAAGGGCGAGCGTCGCCGTGGGCTGCGTTGAACGCGCCCCCGGTCGAGCTTTGTCGATCAGACTGGCTGGATGCGCGCAGGTCGCGCCGATGGTTCTTTGCCTGATGTGGTGCGCGAATGTGCGGGTATAGGCGCTTACTTGCGCTTATGTGCGCCTACGCCTGTGCACTTGCGCGCGCACCTTAACGCGCGCGGATCACACGCGCACGTTGCCCGTTCTCGCCGTCCACCGTCGCGAGATCGAGCGCAATGCGCGCATCGTGCAGATAGCGATAGTGTTCGCGCGCGCCCTCGAGGCGCGCCGGATCGAGCGTGGCGCGCAGGACCGTTTCTGCCTGCCCCGCGTCGCCCACCACGTCGCCGAATGGATCGATCAGCGCCGATTCGCCTGGGAACGTGAGGTTGTCGTCACCCGAACCGATGCGATTCACGAGCGCCGCGAACATCTGATTCTCCATCGCGCGCGCCACGATCGCCCGGCGATGCACGGGCCCGAATGGGTCCATATTGCCGTTCGTCAC
>JARLJU010000184.1 GCA_031291055.1 Rudaea sp.
ACGGGCAGCCGACGTCAATTACCGCACCGCTAACGCCTATATGACCTCCATCGGCGGAGGCACCGACCAGATCCAGCGCAACATCATTAGCGAACGCGTGCTCGGACTGCCCCGCGAAGTCGAACTCGACCGCGACGTCCCATTCCGTACCTCCCGAGCCGTCACCGGATAGGTCCAGACCGTTTTGGCGCAATAACCGGTAAAGGCTGCCGGGTGCGAACGAGCGACGGCAGCCATGATCACACGAAACGCTCAATGCCAGTCACCAACCCATCATCGCGATATCGCGTGAATATGCTCGATTGCGGACCGGACATGATCGGTATGGTTGCGTCCGGCCGCAGCCGCCGCCTCTGCATCGCCGCCGGTAACCGCGGCCATGATCGCGCGGTAATCGGCCAGCCTGATCCCACGCAACCGCGGGGTTTGGTACTGGGCGTAGATGATATGCATGCTGATCGCGGGAAACAGCCGCAGCAATTCCCGATTTTCCCCGATGCGCAACAGGACGCGGTAAAAATGTCGGCGAGCCCGGCTGAACGCACCCGGCTCATCCTCGGCATCCGCTTGGGCCAGCGCATCCAGAGCGCCAGTGACCAGCGCAGCATGGGCCACAGGATCATAGCGCAGGGCAGCGGCCTGGACCGCGAGCGCAGTCAACGCACCCGCGACATCAAGAATTTCCAGCGTCTCGGCATGGTCGAGGCGCCGGATCGTCGGAGACCGGTTGCGGCTGAGATCGACCACACCGCGCGCGGCCAGATGTTGCATGGCCTCTCTCACCGCATTCCGGCCGACGCCATATTGCCCGGCCAGGCTGGTTTCGGACAGGATCTGGCCGGGGACCAGACGCCCTTCCTCCAAATCCCGCATGATCCCGCGATAGACTCGCTGGGAGGCGCCGCCGGTCTCACCGGACACAGGTACACTAGGGGTCGTTGGCATGGCACACATGGCCACGGGGTATGCCCGCGAACCTCGATCCCATCAAGTTCACCTTGATTGTTCTACAATCATGCCCCATTATCACGTCGTGATCGAGAGCGAAGGCGATCTGGTGGGATGCTCTGACCATTCAAATCAAGGATTTACGATGACTGAGCGTGCCCAAGCCATTGCAACCCGCGTCGAAGCTTTCGTGCGCGATACCGTGATCCCCTATGAACGCGATCCACGCATAGCCGTGCACGGCCACGGCCCGCCCGACGAACTGGTCCAGGAAATGCGCGCAAAGGCTCGCGCGGCCGGTGTGCTGACGCCCCATGTCCTGCCGGACGGCGACCATCTGACCCAGCGCGAAACCGCGATCGTGCTGATCGCGTCGGGGCTGTCCCCGCTTGGCCCGCTGGCAGTCAACACCATGGCGCCCGACGAAGGCAATATGTACCTGCTCGGCAAAGTCGGTTCGCCCGAGATCAAGCAACGCTTTCTGGCCCAGATGATCGCAGGGGACGCGCGTTCGGCGTTCTTCATGACCGAACCCGATGGCGGCGCCGGCTCCGATCCGTCGATGATGCAGACCACCTGTGTCCAGGATGGCAACCATTGGCTTATCAACGGCAGGAAGACGTTCATCACCGGCGCGCAAGGCGCCAAAGTCGGCATCGTCATGGCAAAATCGGCGCAAGGCGCATGCATGTTCGTGGTCGATCTGCCCGATCCCGCGATCCGCGTCGATCGCGTGCTCGATACCATCGACAGTTCGATGCCGGGCGGCCACGCGGTCATCACCATCGACAATCTGCGCGTGCCGGCCGACCAGATGCTGGGCACCAGCGGCGAAGGGTTCACATATGCGCAGATCCGGCTCAGCCCGGCGCGGCTGTCGCACTGCATGCGCTGGCTGGGCGGGTGCATCCGCGCCAATGAAATCGCCACGGCTTATGCCTGCAAACGCCAGGCCTTCGGCAAATTGCTGATCGATCATGAGGGCGTGGGCTTCATGCTGGCGGACAATCTGATCGATCTGAAACAGTGCGAACTGATGATCGACTGGTGCGCCGGCGTGCTCGATACCGGATCGCTGGGAACGGCAGAAAGCTCGATGGCGAAAGTCGCAGTCAGCGAAGCACTGATGCGCGTTGCCGACCGCTGCGTTCAGGTCATGGGCGGCACGGGCGTTTCGGGCGATACCGTGGTCGAACAGATCTTTCGCGAAATCCGTGCGTTCCGGATTTATGACGGGCCCACCGAAGTGCACAAATGGAGCCTGGCCAAAAAAGTGAAGCGCGACTTTCTGAAAGCGCACACCGCATGAGCGCCGATGCCGACGCCAATCTGGGCACTACCCCGGTTCGCGCAGGCTTTGCCTTTGACGAAGGCGCGCTGGCCGCGTGGATGCAGGTGCATGTCGATGGCTTTGCCGGGCCGATGCAAGTGCGCCAGTTCAGGGGCGGCCAGTCCAACCCGACGTACCAGTTGATCACCCCGGGCAAGACCTATGTGTTGCGTCGCAAGCCGCCCGGCAACCTGCTTAAAGGCGCGCATGCGGTGGAGCGCGAGGCGACAGTACTGGTCGGGCTGGAGCAGGCTCACTTTCCGGTCGCGCATGTTTACGGGTTGTGCACCGATGACGCCGTGATCGGCAGCTGGTTTTACGTCATGGACATGGTCGAAGGGCGCATCTTCTGGGATGCGACAGTGCCCGGCGTATCCAACACTGAACGCGCAGCAATTTTCGATGCCATGAACGCCACCATGGCGCAGTTGCACCTGGTGGATTATGCCGCAGTCGGGCTGGGCGATTATGGCCGGCCGGGCAACTATTTCGAACGGCAGATCGGGCGCTGGACAAAGCAATACCTTGACGATGCCGATGCCGGGCGCGATCCGAATATGGATCGCCTGATCGAATGGCTGCCCGCCAATATCCCTGCCGACGACGATGCCACCACGATCACCCATGGCGATTTCCGCATCGACAACATGATCTTTCACCCCACCGAACCGCGCGTGTTGGCGGTGTTGGATTGGGAATTGTCCACGCTCGGCCATCCGGGCGCGGATTTCGCGTACAACGCCATGATGTATCGCATGCCGCCAAAGATCGTGGCAGGCCTCGCCGGTTCCGACATCGTCACACTCGGCATCCCCACCGAGGAAAAGTATCTTGCCGCCTATTGCGCGCGGACTGGCCGCAAGTCGATGCCAGGCTATGAATTTTATGTCGCGTTCAACTTCTTCCGCCTCGCCGCAATTTTCCATGGCATCAAGGGGCGTGTCATCCGTGGCACCGCGGCATCGGCGCAAGCAAAGGAGCGAGTTGCCGTGCTGCCGGAACTGATCGAGATCGCCTGGCGGCAGGCCGTGCAAGCAGGAGCGAAGAAATGACTTCGGGTGGACGGGACTTGCTGTGATGGACAAAGCGGGTCCTGATCGAACGAGGTTGACAACCGGCACCAGCTGACGTGTTCACGGTCGAATTTAGCGTCATTTGTAAGAGCACTATCTCGATTGCTGTGCGATAAAGATGTGCAATCGGCGCAGCCATACTGTCCTATTTCATTTTCCCCAGCATACGACCTGCCGCACCTTGTTCGGCGGCCAGGTTGCGATTGTACAGCAGTGGCATGCGGGGTGATTTCCAACGCAGCGCGTCCATGATGCCGGCGAGGTTTTCGCCGGACGCAAAGTAATCCTGGTTGATCCCGACGCGTGTGGAATGCGCGCTGATCTGCGCGAGTTGTTCGGAAAACACGTTGGCGTCGAGATCGCCGAACGCGCCGCCATCGAAGGCACGACGCAGGATCGCGCGAAAAATCGGCGTGACCGATCCGGGGTGCAGCGCTGCGTCACCGACGTCGAATGCGATCCGCGCGGGCACGGCGTCCTTGCCGGTAAACCAGGTCGGGTCCCACCGCGCGTTCCAGCCTCGGTCGTTCGGATTGGTCTTGCCGCGCGCCGCCCGCGCCTTGTAGCGGCGCACGATCACGCGCCGGAACACCGGGCCGGTTTCTATGCCGGCGATATCCAGCCATGCGGTCAGCGCGCCGGCGCTGCGCGGGGACAAATAGGCGGTCGCTCCCTCGCCGTCCTGGTCGCCCTTGCTTCGCCCGATCCGCAGCAACCGCGCGTCCGGATCGATCGCCGCAATGATGTCCTCGACCGCGATCGCCACCAGTTCGCTGGCGCGCAGGCCGGTGTCATAGGCGACCGACAGCAAGGCCCTGTCGCGCAATCCGGTCGGCGTCTCATCGCACGCATACAGCGCGGCGCGGACATTGATGCCGCGCGGCGCATCGCGCAACGGATCCTTGACCGCGCCCCGAAAACGCAACGGGCGCGCCTGTTTTTGCAGAACGCCGTTCGCTCGCCGCTGGCCCGCGAGCGTCAGTTTGACCAGTTCGTCCTGGCACGGGTCGGGCAGATGGCACAGCCGATGCAGCTTGGCGATCGAGGCGCGGTAACGCGTCAGCGAGGCGGCGGCGGCGCCCTGCCCGGCCCGTGCTTCAAGAAATCCGGCCACGATCGACGGGCTGGCCGGAAGGGTGCGGTGCGCATGCGCCCGGCACCAGTCATCGAAGGCGCCGATGTCACTGCGGAAAGCGCGCAGCGAATTGGGCGCGGCGGCCGCGGCATAGGCGGCGAGCAGATCCCGGTCGATCGCAGCGCCGGGCGCATAGGCCAGCAACGCAAATTCGAACGCAATTGCCGCCGAAGGATCGATGGGCTCAGTACGGTCGGCTGGCGGCATGGAGTTCGATGTCCGTCGTGGCAAAATCCTTGCCGGTGCACAGCAATGGTTCGCCACGTTCGCTGGCGACCGCATAGACCATCAGATCGAGCAGGTTGAGCACACCGCCGCCGCCGTTTCCGGACCCGTACTGCACCTCGGCGGCGATCGCGATCGTCGCATGATCGGCCGTAAACGGCAGTGTCAGACAGCCACGGCGCGCGAAGCTGGCCAGCAATCGTTCCGCCTCGGGCCGCAGTCCGAACCGTTGGTTGCTGGCGACGCGGAGGAACTCGACCACGGCTGGCGCGGGTATGCCGCCGCGTTCTGCCGCGATCGCCTCGGCCAGCGCATCGCATCCCGCTTCGCCGATAAGCACCGCGATCAGCGCCGAGGTGTCGATGATCATCGCGGCAGACCGTCCTTGTCCCACAGTTCCGCATCAATCTCGGCCATGGTGGGATAGGCGCGTTTGGGCACGCTGGCCTGAATGGCCTTGATTTCGGCGAGAAAGGCCTCCCGATCCTGCGCTGCCGGGAGCGGCATGCGATCGAGCGCGTCCTCGATCACTTCGACCTGGCTGCGGCCATCGCGCGTGAGCAGCGCGAGGCGCGCCAATGCGTGATCGGAGCGAATGGTGACCCCGCGCTGCTGGCGCCGGGGCGTGGGGTGGCGGGCATTGTGGGCCATGTCATGATCCAAAGTTGGGGTTGGACAAGCTTTGTATCGCTATCAGATCATGCAACCACGTTCAAGTACGCGCATCCGCGCAACATGTGATAAGTGCATTTATCAAGGGTTCATTTAAAAAGCATACCGCAGGCGCAACTTAAAAATGACTTGACTTGACTCTTCTAGTACAAACCACTGATATGATGGCATGATGGAAAAGTTTTCCGACAGCGTGCTGAACGCCTATGGGGCGGCCTGCACTGCCATCGCCCGCGCCGAGGAGCGCCACGCGCTCTGTCTGCGCCCCGAGATACTGATCGCCCGATTGCGCTTGACCGAACTTGAAGCGCTCGGGACCCTCGAAGGAGAACGCATCTTACCAGATGTGCTGGCAATGGAATACGGCCATTCGCCGCGCGGATGGCGGCGATGGCCTTATGCCTTTGCGCAAGTCTTCGGGAAGCCCCTGCCCGCGCGTGCATTTCCGACGACCCGTCTGCTGCTTGAATGGCTCGAAGGCGAGGCCCTGCCCGGTGGCACGCTGGACGTAGCCATCACGTCACGTCGCCCCCTCGCCCCCGATGCCGACCGCATCGATGCCTGGTTGCGCAGCGTGCAACCGGCGCACGACCTATCTCGCCTCCTGACTGGTGCGGATATGGCTGCCAGCTGGGCGCGCGTTGCCCCCCTCGCCCACGGCAATGTGGTGATCGGCGTTATGGTTGGTGAACGCTTCTCGCTTGCTGGAAACAAGCTCACGGCCGGCGG
>JARLJU010000185.1 GCA_031291055.1 Rudaea sp.
ACCACGCTCTCCTCGCAGCTGCGGCAGGCATAGCGTGGCCGGCGTGTCACCCGCACGCGCAGTTGTGCCGGCGCGATGTCGAGCTGCTCGCTGCGCAATTCGCCGATGCAGTGCATTCCTCCACCGCAGCACGGGCACGCCGCATGATCGGCGTCGATCACCACTTCGTAGCGCGGCAAATGCGATGGCAGCGCGCCGTGATTGCGGGTGGGGCGAGCGGCACGGGATCTTGGCTTAGGATCGTCAGCCGGCTCGGCCGCATCCTGAGCCGCCTGGTGCTCGGCGATGGTCTGTTCCTGATCCTCAAGGCCGAACTGCAGCTGCTCGGCCGTCAGCTGTTCGGACCGACGACCGAACTGATGCCGCGTCAAACGCTCAATCAGCAGGCGCAGCTTGTCATTCTCGGCCAGCAGCTCCTGCAGCATCTGCTGCAAGACCGCGGGATCGTCCGGCAGGGTGTCAGGGTCGATCGGCACATGGCAATGATGAACGATGCCGCCGCGTCGGGGCCAGAGTTTGTTGCGCCAACCTGCGATTTTTATCCGGCGAGTTCCGGCCGCCGGCGTGGCGCCGGCGCCCGCCACTCGCATCCGTCAAGCAGGGCCGCGAGCTGCGGCGGCGATAGCGCGATCCGACCGGTCGTGCTCGCCGAGGGCCAGACGAACTGGCCTTGCTCCAGTCGCTTGGTCAGCATGCACAGCCCGACACCGTCATGCCAGATCAGCTTGATCAACCCGGCGCGACGACCGCGGAAGGCAAACACGGCGCCCCCGAACGGATCCTCGGCCAGGGTCTGCTGCACCAGCATCGCCAACCCGGCCATCCCCTTGCGCATGTCGGTGATGCCGCACGCCAAATACACGCGCAACCCCGATGCAAGCGCGATCATCGACCTTCCAGCGCGCCGAGAACCCGGCGCAGCGCGCTGCCGTCAACGTGCGCATCCATCCGCACCACCACCCCGCCGGGAAGTACCACCTCAATCAGGCCCTCGGGCCGCGACGGTGATGGCGGGGTAGATGGCGGAGGCGCCTCAGCAGGCTTCGGATCAGCAGCCCCGGCCGGAGACGGTGCAGGTGTCAGTTCGACCCGGGCAAACCGCGGCGCGGCGCGCGTGACCACCGCAGTCTGCACACTCAGGTGTCGCTGCCGCCAAGTATAGAGCTGACCGGTGCTGATCCCGTGCTTGCGGGCAACCTCCGTCGGCGTCAGTTCCGGGCCGAGGCTCTCCGCCACGATCCGGCTCTTCTGGTCGGCCGTCCATGAACGCCGCCGCTCGCCTCGCGTGATGATCTCCATCCGCGGGTTCCGTGCGCTCGTACGACTGGTCGTATGAGCGCTCTCGTCGATTGCTGGCAGATGCGGGGCCTTGTCCATCGCCGAGTTGCATCACGCAAAAGCCCCGCGCCGCAATGTGCCGCCCGCGCGACGCTTACAGTCCACCTGAAGTGGAGCGATCGTGTCGCAGGAAGTGGCGTAAGAGTGCGGCTCGGATCGCACACGGAATGGGCGCGTCGTCCTGTGCGGCGAAGATCGGAAGCCGTGCATGGGAGCGCTGTTGCCGAGGCGATTGTGGCCGCGAAGTCGTTTGCCAGGTGGCGGTTGTGGTTCGGTGCCGGCCAGCAATTGGCTCAACGCCTTCTCCCGCGGTTTGCTGGCCAGGGTTCGCCCATCCGCGAGCTGCCAACCGAGGCGGTCAGCTATGCCAATCCGCCATTGAATGTATTGAAAAACCTTGCAATTTCTAAGCTGTGGATCGCTGGTTCGAGTCCAGCAGGGGGCGCCATGATCTCAACAAATTGTGGCTTCAGCCTGCGATCCCAGGCTCACATGTCGGCGGCCCATATGTTGGCGCGAGCGGCAGCGGGACCGGAGGCCGCCCCGGTCACGGAAGCCCTCTTACAAAACCGCTGCACTGCCGCTGTGCTAACCCGGCGCTGAGGGGTATTTTACCACGGGATGGCTTGCGGGGAAGCACGAAGTTATGGCATTGAAAATTATTGAAAAATTGCTGATCGCTCCTACTGATTGCCACTGTCAGTGGTGTTGGGGCTGGCGTGGTAGCGACCGATTCACGCTTTCAAGTCCGATGCGCTTGTGCCGAGATTTGTGCCGGCGATCGCCCCATGTTTGTTCATGGCCCGATGGAGATGCTCAGTCATCAGATGCGAATAACGCATCGTCATGGTGATGGTCTTATGGCCGAGGATTTCCTGTAGCGCAGGTAGGTCTCCGGTTCGCTGGGCAAAGCGGGATGCGAAGTAGTGTCTCAGATCGTGGCACCGGAACTGCGCCTCGGCTCGACGCGCGATCTGCCGAAATCGCCCAGCGAA
>JARLJU010000186.1 GCA_031291055.1 Rudaea sp.
GCCGGAAGGCAAGGGCTTCTCGCTGAACTTCCGCACCTATGTTCCGAAGGACGAGGTTCAGCAGGGTGAGTGGTTTCCGGCACCGATCGTGAAAGTGAATTAACCACTGTCGAAGCTAGCACCATCGATGGTTCAGTCTGCCCGGGCGTGCCTCCGGTAGACTGAACTGGCTATCGCCTCAGTTGAATGTCTACCGGACGTTTGCCGGGTAACCCGGAACAAAATAACCGTGGTGAATCCACGTCCGTTCATGTCCGGCTCCGGGCTGGCTGTGATGCCGCAGCATGCGCCACAGCCGCCGGTCCGGAGCCGGGAACCGGACATTTCTAATGAGCCAGAACCAGACATTACTAAAAAGCCCTGACAGCTAGTGTCGAGGCCATTCTGAAGTGTCGCAGCGGCAGCAAAGTAGAAATGTCGTATCCGGGGTTGGTTTTGACGTTGGTTTTGACGTTGGTTTTGTCTCTGTCTTTAACGGTTTGAATCTCACATAGCGTTGCAGGACAGCGTGTGAGCGGGCAGGGCGTGTCAGTCCGTTCAGACAGATCCTGCAGACCGACGGCCAGGTTTGCGCGGTGGTTTGTGTGTCTGTACGTTCTGCTGCGCCAACTGCACGATCACACCATCAACATCGGCCTGTGTGAACTCGCGCTGCTTCTTCGTGCCACTTTTGCGCTGGTCAGGCTGGACCGCCTCGCCACGGTTCGTGCGCGACGGCGAACCCGATGCGCGCCGGTTGTCGCGCTGTGCCTGCAGCGCCTGTGCGACCTGCAGTGCATGACCGAGCCGCTTGTGTTCGATCACCGCGCCCTGATCGATCGCGGCGAGCCGGTCGTAAGGCACGCAGGGAAGGGCCGTGCCGTTCGCCCTCACCTCGATGCGCCCGTCCGGATACTCCCATACGTCGATATACCGGTGGATCAGTTTGCGGTTCGCCGGCGTGTCCTCCAGCAGGTACATCACGCGGTCGTACTGCACCGTCAGCGACTTCGTTACCTTGCGCAGTTCGCGCCAGGTCAGCAGCGCGTCCAGATCCTCATCGTCACGCAATGGCCGGTGCGCGTCGAACGTGCTCTTCGGTGGTTTCGCAAAGTGCGCGTTATACGACGCGATGAAGGCGGGCGCTTACGCGTTCGCGGCGTCAATGGTACTGATGCCGCGCAGCCGCAGCTCCTTCACCAGCCGGTCCTGCAGCGTCAGGTGGGCGCGCTCGACGCGGCCCTTGGCGGAGCTGCTGTTCGCGCACCACGTGTCGATGTTCAGCTCGTACATCGCGCGACCAAAATGCGTGACACCCCTGTCACCGGTCTGCGTGTGCGTCGGCCGGAACACGCTGGCCTTGTCGCTGTAGAACGCCACCGGCTTGCCGTAGCGCTCGAGGTACGCCCGCGTCGCCTCGAAGTAGCTGAAGGTCGATTCGGTCGCCGTGAAATGCAGGGCCATCAGCCGGCTGGTCGCATCGTCGACGTACACCAGCAGCGTGCACTGCGGGGCGCGTTCCTCGAACCACGGATGCTCGCTGCCATCGATCTGCACCAGCTCGCCCAGACACGCGCGCCGGGCCCGCGGCTGGTAGACCTTCGGCGGGCGCTGCCGGCGCGGAATCCACAGCCCGGCATCCGTCATCAGATGCCGCACGGTTTCCTTCGACAGCGTGATCCCATGGCATTCGTGCAGCTTCTCGCAGGCCAGCGTCGGTCCGAAATCGGCGTAGCGCTCGCGGATCAGCGCCAGGGCCTGAGGGCACAGATTGACGGGCAACTGATGATTGCCCGGGCGGCCACGTCGGCGTGAAACAAGTCCTGCAGCACCTTCGCATCGATACCGGTTAGCCAGCCGCTCAACCTGGCGC
>JARLJU010000187.1 GCA_031291055.1 Rudaea sp.
CAGGGTTTGCTCATGTGCATACGGGACCTCCCAGGAAGAGACGTGATGGCAAAAGTTCCAAGGCTGACAACGACGCTTGCCTACGACCGCTATATGGCGGGACAAAAACTGGTGTCGAGCGTGGATCGCCCGTGGCGGCACCTGGTGCTGCGCTCGTACCTCGAGCCGGCCGAGCAGGAGCTGCTGGAAGCACCTGGCCTGCAGGACGTCACGTTGATGACGCTCGGCAGCGGCGCCGAACACCTCGAGCGCAACGTGAATGGGCACTGGGAGAGCGCCGACCTGCGCATGGGCGACGTCTGGTTCGTGCCGCCCGTGCCGATCTCGTGGCGCTGGCGTTCGATCAGCGATGAGCCGCTGTCGACCGTCCATTTGCATCTGGAGCGCAGCCTGATCGACAGCGTCGCCGACCAGATGGAACTGGGCGGTTCACGCGAGCTGTCGCTTGGCGACGCGATGCAGTTTCACGATCCACTGGTCGCCGCGATGCTCGGCGCACTGCATCGCGCCGCGGGCGACCCCGCCGACTCGCGGCTCTATGTCGACGCGCTGGCCCACGCGCTCGCCGCTCATCTGTTGCAACATTACTCGCGCGGCCGTGACGCCAAGGCCGGCCTGCCGCCGCATCCCGAGCGCCTCGTGCCGCGCCGTATCCGCCGTGTAACCGATTACATTCGCGCTAATCTTGCTGCCGATCTGGCCATCGGCGAGCTGGCCGCGCAGGCCGGGTTAAGTAGTTTTCATTTTGCTCGGGTGTTTCGCCGCGAGACCGGTGAAACACCTCATCAGTTCGTTACGCGTTTGCGGCTCGAGGAAGCGGCGAGGCTGCTGCGCGCCACCGATCACCCGGTGCTGCAAATCGCGATTGCGGTTGGCTTCGAGAATGCCAGTCATTTCTCCGTGCAGTTCAAGCGTGGCTACGGCGTGACGCCGCTTGCCTACCGGCTGCGCGGCTAAGCGTCGGGTTGCGCGGCTGGATCGTGTGAACGGTTCGTCAGCATGCGATGCCTGAGCGGCACGCCGACACTTGACGGCGCGCGAGGCATTTGATGGTGACGACACGCTGTTCTGCCAGGCGGCGCTGCGATGCCTGGCCGCGCGTGGCATGGCATAGTAAGGCGGCCGCAGGGGCATCGAGGGTAAGGATCGTTCGCGGTGAGGCGTGAAACTTCCACGGGGATGCCGATTTCGTCGCAGGCTTCGCTGTCCGTTGAATTGCCGAAACGGGCGTTGCGCACTTTTCGCAGTTTGCTGCGCATTGCATCGCTTGCAAACTACGAAGTTTCGTGGCGTCGCAGGCGATGGAACTGGCACGTGGGGGCCTGGTTGGTGTTCCGGCCGGTTTGCAGCCGAGCTGCTCACTCTATGATGAAGCAGGGGGCGGCAGCATCCATTGCAACCGTTGGCTTACGAAGGGGCGCGGCGCTCGTGATAGCGGTGCGGTGGCCTGCTTTATGCACGACCGTCGGCGTCACTGGTTCAACTGGCCTGACCAGTTGGGCGGCAACTGTATCTGTCGAAGCCTTGCACCGGCCGACAGAATGTTGCGCCTGCAGCCTGGCCTCAGCCGGCGTCTGACCGACCTTTCCATTCAACCCGTCATACCGGATACCTAGCGATGACCCGACTTCGAATCACCTCCTGCGGCCACGTCTTTACCGCCGAAACGCATCCTGACGCGCCGGAAACGGTGGCCGCCTTTCTGAAACTCCTGCCGTACCGCCAGAAGATCATCCACGTGCGCTGGAGCGGCGAGGGCTGCTGGGTTCCGCTTGGCGACTTCAAACTCGAAAACGACGGTGCGGCAGTCGGCTTCGAAAACCACACGAGCCATCCGTCGGTGGGCGACATTCTGTTCTATCCGGGCGGTTACAGCGAAACGGAGATCATCCTCGCGTACGGTTCGTGCTGTTTCGCAAGCAAGATGGGCCAGCTCGCGGGCAATCACTTCCTGACCATCGTCGAAGGCAAGGAGAAGCTGCGCGAACTCGGCACCAAGGTGCTGTGGGAAGGCGCACAAGACGTGCTGTTCGAGAAGATCTGAGTGCGGGTGGGCGGTGTTTGCGTGGTTTGCGGGGAACGCGTCCCAACCCTGGTTGTACCAGTGGCCGCCGGCGAAGAAGTGTGAGGGAACGCGCGCGGTCGCGCGCGTCGATAAGCTTTTTTCACACCCCGCACGTTCGATCGTGCGGGATGCAGTGCAACACTTACTTGAACAGCTTCATCGCTTGCGAGAGCGTATTGACCACGCCCCATGCCAGCGGCAGCGTCACATACAGCCAGAAGACGGCGAGCTTGACCTTGTTGGTCGGATGAACGGCTTGAATGGTCGACATGCGAGTCTCCTTAGGCGCCTTTGGCGAGTTGTGCGTCGGTCATGTGGTGCTTGTCGTCGACCCGCTTGACCAGCAGGTTGCAGACGAAGCCGATCACCAGCAGCACCACCATGATGTGGATCGTCATCGTGTAGGCATCCGCCTTTGCCACGCCGTGCGCCACTTCATAC
>JARLJU010000188.1 GCA_031291055.1 Rudaea sp.
AGCCGCGCGCCTGGGTGACGTGCTGCAAGTCGACCGGCTCGCCCAGACCCTGCATCTGGAGAACTTCAAGGTGCTCGGCGCCGAGCGCGAATGGCTGTTCCTGAACGTTCATCCCGGCGCGCTCACCGATCCGTATCTCGCCGCCGCCTTGCTGGCTAACCTGAAGCGGCTCGATCTGTCGCCGCGGCGGATCGTGCTCGAGGTACTCGAACAGGGCGCAGAAGATCTCGAGCGGCTCGTCGACGCGGTGCGTCAGTTCCGTGAGCGCGGTTTCCTGATCGCGCTCGACGACTTTGGCGCGGGCCACTCGAACGTCGAACGGATCTGGCAATTGAATCCCGATATCGTGAAGCTCGACCGCATCATGCTGTCGCACGCCGCGCATCGTGCCGATATGGCGACGATTCTGCCGGGGTTGGTGGCGTTGCTGCACGAAGCGGGCAAGCTGGTCCTGATCGAAGGTGTCGAAACGGAGCATGAAGCGCAGATGGCGCTGGCCTGCGACGCGGACTTCGTGCAGGGATTTTTCTTCGGCCGGCCGAATCCCGGCGCGGCCGACGCGGCGCACGCCACGACGTGCATCAGCGAAGTCACCGAACGCTATCGCGATCAGGCCGAAGCGCGCGAACGCCGCAATGCGAGCCGTCTCACACCCTACCTGCGGGCGTTCGAGCGCGCAGCGGAACGGCTCGCCGCCGGCGAACCGCTCGAGGAGGTGTGCTGGAATTTCCTCGCGCTCGACCATGCCGCGCGCTGTTTCCTGCTTGACGCGAAGGGCAAGCAGGCGGGCCGCAACGTTGTGTTGCGCGCCGATCGTGCGGCGCATGAGACGCGCTTTTTGCCGCTGGCCGATGCGCAAGGGGCGAACTGGCTGCGTCGTCCGTATTTCCGCGCGGCGATCAATGCGCCGGAGCGCGTGCATGTGACGCGCCCGTATCTGTCGATCAACGAGGCGTTGCCGTGCGTGACGCTGTCGATGGCGACGCGTGTCGGTGAGCAGACATGCGTGCTGTGCGGCGATATTGATTGGGTCGAAGAGTAGCGGTTCCGGTGGGTCGCTCGGGAGGGTGAGCAGCGGTCCTGGTGGCTCAGACTGGAAGGGCGAGTAGCGGCTCTGATGGTATAGATCGGAACGGTGAGCGGCGGCACCGGTGGCCCAGATTGGCAATGCGAGCGGCGGTTCTGAGATCATGTCGTTTTCAACGACACACAGCCGCGCTTATGTCCGTCCTACTCGAAGTCATCGCCACGACCGTTGCCGACGCCCGGCTTGCCGCGCAGGCCGGTGCGAACCGTCTCGAACTCGTCACCGCGATGGGCGAGGGCGGTTTGACGCCGAGCCTTGGGTTGATCGAAGCGGTGGTTGCCGCGGTGGAGATTCCCGTCAACGTGATCGTGCGGCCGCATAGCCGCTCGTTCGTGTACGACGCCGACGACTACGCCGTGATGCTGCGCGACGTGCGTGCCGTCAAAGCGGCCGGCGCGAACGGCGTAGTGATCGGCATGCTGACGGCAGACGGTGAGATCGATCGCGAAGGCTTGGCGCGTGCAATCGATGCGGCGGATGGCTTGGCGATCACCTTCCATCGTGCATTCGACGAAACGCGTGATCTGCAAAAAGCGCTCGACGTGCTGCTCGGTTTCGATGCCGTGACGAATGTCCTGACCTCTGGTGGAAAACCGTCGGTACTGCAGGCGGAGTCGATCATGCGTGAGCTGGTGCGGCAAGCGTCCGGCTCACATTGCACTGTGCTGGCGGGTGCAGGTTTGACGATTGACGCAGTAGCCGGCTTCGTGAGCGCGACGCAAGTTCAAGCGGTTCACTTCGGTTCGGGCGTGCGCGTTGGCGGCAACGGTCTCGCGCCCGTTGATGCGGCGAAAGTCGCCCAAGTGAGAGCACTACTGGACGCAAAGCGTAGCTGAACGTAGCTAAACCGTTAGGCAAAAAATGTCGTTTCGTGAACTGCACCCTGCAGGGTTGGACGCCTATCCATGCTTTTGGGGTGCAGTTAATTGCTCATGCTTTTTTGTCAAACAGAGTTAAACGAGTCGGCCTAGTCGCCAATCATGGCATTGATGGACGCCTTGGATACTATTGGATCAGCCTCAACCCAATGCATCGGTTCGTCATCCAGATTCGCTACATCGCGACGGGCCTGTGCGACATTGCCAATTTTAGCGGCACAGTAGGCGCGAAGTAGGTACGCCGAGTCTAGGTACCATGTCTCACCACTTGCGCGTTCAATCTCTATGCACCGATCCAGGAACGGCATGGCGCGTGCAAATTGACGAAGCTCTAAAAGATGCTGCCCCGCGAAATACTGGACGCTATTGTTATCAATATTCGTGTCTGCACGTTTAACCATCAGACTTGCCGCCTCGTTTATTCTGCCATAGGCCCAAAGAACGCCCGCCATCTGAACTTCGATGTCAGCTTTGAACTCGGCGTTGGCGGGGTCTTGGGCGGCTTCGTCCAATATCCCGATTTGTTCATCCACGCTTAGACCTTCCGTCGCTTTTTCGAGACGGGTGAGCGTCGCTTTCAATTCGGGGTTTCGTTTCAAATCAGAATCCTCCACATCGTGCGGGCAAGCATGACAGCATGCACGTCCTGAATTTCCCGGTCCATACATGCACCTGATCATAGTCACCAGATGCACGAGCACAAGTTCTAACGCAACCAGCGCGCTCTTCGGCACAACCATCGGCACACTTCGCCGCAGCTAGTACGGTCTTTGGCGCGTAAGTAGGATTGGACGTGTTATTCCAGACAGTTACATCCGATCCGCGATCCACTCCGCCGTAGTAAAGCCCGATAGACACGGGTTCTGATGCCCACAAATAGCACGTTGAGCAAAGGGGTTCGATAATATCAGCTAAACTCGATAAGTCATGCTTCGTAGCACCGACGTGATTCGGCGGCGGCCCTGCCGGCAAGATGCCTTTCTCGTAGTTGGCGAGCCAGGTATCTATTTCATCGCTCGATATATGGACATCCGGCCCCAGATTGGTTGAAACCGTGGCAGTGCGAGAGCCG
>JARLJU010000189.1 GCA_031291055.1 Rudaea sp.
ACATTGACTCAGTCGTCCAGGTTTGGGGAACAACACATGAAAAAATTCATCGTCTCGCTCGCAGCCGCATCGATCGCGCTGGTCTCCGTTCAAGCTTTCGCACAGGCATCGGACGCAGCAGCGCCGGCCGCTGCAGCTAGCACGCCGAAGAAGCACCACATCAAGAAGCTGAAGACGCACGGTAAGCGCGCTCCGGTTTCGGCAGCAGCTTCGGCAGCCGGCACGAACGACAAGGGCACGGCAAACTAAGCTTGCGCTTGGTTGCGTCGGGCGAACCCTGCCGGTTCTCTTGTGCGCGCCGCTAGTCGGCGAGTGCAGCGTAGTTCAGGTTTAAATCGGCAGCGAAAAGGCCAGAGCTTTTGCTCTGGCCTTTTTGTATGGGCGGCGGTTTTGGGCGGCGTTTAGCCTGCGAGGCCGCGCTTGATGACCTCGTTCAGCAGTCCGGTCATGCCGTCCGGATGCGTGGCAGCCCGTTCTTTCAGTTCCGTGACCAGATCGCCGTTCAGCTTGCAGGCAAAGGCGACGAGGCCTTGCGCCTGGTCGAGCTTGCGCTGTTCGCGGCGATCGAGCTTCGGATCGGCGGCAGCAGGTTTGCCAAAGCGGTCGGCGGTCGAAAGTTTCATTGCGCTGTTCAGCTTGAGCGCCTTGTTCTTTTCAAGGTCGGTTTTTTTCATCGCCATACGGAAGGCCTCTGCCAGATAAGTAATCCCGCATTGTACGCATCGCGCCGCGGGTCGAGCGAACGGCGGCGATTCCGCACTCAAGCGGCGGTGGAACAGTGCTCAGACCCCGCGGAGTCTGAGCCGCCAAACGGTGTTCAGGCGGGCCGTTCCGGCGCGCCTGCCACGCTGTCCATCAACGCCCGCATGCGTTGCCAGTGCGTGCCTTCCCAGAAGACACGCTGGCAAACATCGCAGGTGACGAACTGGTTATGCCGCTGCAGCACGCCATCCGGCGCGCGGGTACCCACTTCGTCTTTGGCGATGCGCCGCAGCGGCGCGTTGCACATCAGGCATAA
>JARLJU010000190.1 GCA_031291055.1 Rudaea sp.
AGCAGCGATGCCTTGGCGTCCAGATAGCAGGCGAGCGGCTCGACTTCCGGCCACAGATCGGGGTTCGTGTACAGGTGCATCGCGGCTTCCCAGTCGCAGTGCAGATCGAGTACGACATCGGCGTCATACGAGAGCTTTTGCAGCGCCAGACGTTGCGATTCGAGTTCGGTTGCCGGCTGTTGCGCGTCGAGCGCCTCGCGCATCGCCGCGCGGATTGCCGTGCGGTTCGCGTCGATGTTGTCGGTCAGGCGCGCTTCGATGCCGGGCTGAATCAGTGCCGCCAGTTCGTAGAAATTGCGGTTGAAGTTCTGCGCGCTGTTGGTCTCGAAGCGGCCCGTGAGATGGCCAAGAAAATGCTGATTCAGACCGATCGGATTGGCGACCGGCACGATCACGACCTCGCCGCGCATCTTGCCGGCGGCTTCCAGTGCGGCGAGCTTGCGGCGCAATGCCCACGAAACCAGCATGCCAGGCAACTCGTCGGCATGTAGCGACGACTGGATGTAAATCTTCTGCCCGCCGCCGGGACCATAGTGAAAACTCGTCAGATTACGGGCGGTGCCAAGCGTTGGGGCAATCAGCGGATGGGTTTGGGTTTGCATGGTTTTCAAATCCGCGGGCAGGTGGGCCATGCCGCGCTATGTCGTTGATTACAGGAAGAAAGGGTGCTTCACGGTCGGTCATGGGCGGGCTGTCTCGCGGCGCCGCTATCGCACGATCTTAGCCGATATGGCGCGGCGCGTGGCTTTATGCGGCGTCGTCCGGATGACGCGCGGCACATGTGCGGTTCGGTTCGGCCCGTTCGTAGCCGAGGAGGCGCGGCAGAGCGGCCCCGCAAACGAAACGGGCTCCGCATGGTGCGGAGCCCGTTGTGTGCTGGCCGGCAAGCGCGTCGTCAGACGCGCCTGGCTGGCTTAGCTGCCGTACACGTCGAAGTCGAAGTACTTCTTCTCGAGCTTCTTGTACGTACCGTCCTTGATGATGTCGGCGATCGCCTTGTCGACCTTCGCCTTCAGATCGGTGTCTTCCTTGCGCATGCCGATGCCTGCGCCGTTGCCGAGAACCTTCTCGTCGACGATATCCTTGCCCGCGAACTCATAGCCCGCGCCGCGCGGCGTCTTCAGGAAGCCGATTTCAGCTTCGACCGCATCTTGCAGCGATGCGTCAAGACGACCCGACAGCAAGTCTGCGTAGACCTGGTCCTGGTTCTGATACGGCACGACCTTCGCGCCCTTCGGTTCCCAGTACGTCTTTGCGTAGGTTTCCTGGATCGTGCCTTGCTCGACGCCAACCGTCTTGCCATTCAGCGATTCGGGGGTCGGCAGGATG
>JARLJU010000191.1 GCA_031291055.1 Rudaea sp.
CTGATGCAGAACACCGCGCGCGACACCATCACGGTGCGCAACAATCCGCAGCAGGATGCGCTGCCGATGCGCCGGCTCGGCTCTTTCCTGCCCGGCGAGGTGGTGGGTGGTTCGGGCGTGCACTGGAGCGGCCACACCTGGCGCTGGACCGACATGGAATTCAAGGTCCGCTCCAATTACGAAGAGCGCTATGGCAGGAAATTCATTCCTGAAGACATGACGATCCAGGACTGGGGCATCAGCTATGCCGAGCTCGAGCCCTATTACGACAAGTTCGAATATACCGCCGCGGTCTCCGGCAAGGCCGGCAATATCGGCGGACAGATCCTCTCCGGCGGCAATCCGTTCGAGGCGCCGCGCGGGCGCGAATATCCGTTGCCGCCGCTGACCCCGATCCTCGCGAGCGAAATGTTCACCGACGCCGCGCGCAATGCCGGTTATCATCCGTTTCCGCGGCCGTCGGCGAATGCCTCGCAACCCTACACCAACCCGGACGGATCGAAATTCGGCGGCTGCCAGTATTGCGGTTATTGCCAGCGCTTCGGCTGCGAAGCCAATGCCAAGGGCAGCCCGCACATGACGGTGATCCCGATCGCGATGGCGAGGCCGAATTTCGAGCTGCGCACGAATTGCTGGGTCACCAGGGTGCTCAAGGATTCCGACGGCAAGCGCGTCACCGGCGTGATCTATACCAATTTGCTCAATGGCGAGGAATTCGAGCAGCCGGCAACCATCGTGCTGTTGTGCGCCTATGCGATCAACAATGTGCACCTGATGCTGTTGTCGGGCATCGGTGTGCCCTACGATCCGGTCGCGCAGAGGGGCGTGATCGGCAAGAATTATTGCTACCAGACCGGCGCCAGCGCGACGCTGTTCTTCGAGGGAAAGTATTTCAACCCCTTCATGAACGCCGGCGGCTCCAACGCCTCGATCGATGACTTCAACGCCAACTGGGCGTTCGACCGGTCGCCGCATGATTTCGTCGGCGGCTATACGGTCGCCGGCGGCTTCAACACCCCGCTGCCGATCGGCTACCGTCCGGTGCCCTCGGGCACGCCGCAATGGGGCAGCGAATGGAAGCGGGCGACGGCGAAGTGGTACCAGACCGCGATGGTGATCAATGCCAGCGGCAGCGTCATGGCCAATCGCTACAATTGCTACGATCTCGACTCGACCTATCGCAATGCGTTCGGTCAGCCGTTGATGCGCATGACGTTCGACTACAAGGCCAACGAGCACAAAATGGGCACCCACGCCGCCCAGACGATCAACGCCATCGCCAGGTCGATGAACCCCACCAGGCTGAACCCAGCGTCCGCGCGCACCGATCCCTGGACCGTGGTGCCCTATCAAAGCACCCACAACACCGGGGGCACCATCATGGGCACCAACCCGCGCGACAGCGCGCTCAACAA
>JARLJU010000192.1 GCA_031291055.1 Rudaea sp.
GCAAACCCGCAGTTACAAAGGAATGCTGTCGCCCGCCAGCCAGTGACCGCTCTTGCCGCCCACTTTTTCCAGCAGGCGTATGCCGCCAATGGTCATGCTGCGGTCTACCGCCTTGAGCATGTCGTAAATCGTGAGCAGTCCTACGCTGACTGCAGTCAGCGCTTCCATTTCCACCCCGGTGCGACCGACCGTTTCGGAGGTCACCCGGCAAATCACCGTGTTGCGCGGACGGTCGACCACGAATTCGACTTCGATCCGCGTCAGCGGCAACGGATGGCAGAGCGGAATCAGGTCGGCGGTCTTCTTGGACGCCATGATCGCCGCCACGCGCGCCACGCCCAGTACGTCGCCCTTGCTGGCACCGGCATCGATCTTGCGCAGGGTATCGGGCAACATGCGGATTTCGCCTTCGGCGCGGGCAATCCGGTGTGTTTCATTTTTTGCACCAACGCCCACCATGTGGGCTTCACCCTGCGCATTGAAATGCGTCAGTTCACCCGCCATTGGAATCGCCTCTGCACCGGAAAGACGGGTTGCCAGCTCGGCCAGATCATCGGGGGTATTGAGGTTGCTGAGACTGCCTGCCGGCAGATCCACCGGGATGCCATTGACAGCGGCATACCAGGATCCCAGACGCAACTCCTGACTTGCCAGTCGCTCGGTCAGGCTGTCCAGCACCGTACGCCGCATCAGGCAAATGGCCGAATAGGCCGGTTCCGCGCCAGCGCGGGCATACACCAGGTTGGCATGACTGCTCTGCATGGCCTGCCAGAGTTTTTCGAGCAGATCGGCCGGTAGAAACGGAATATCGCACGGCACCGCCAGCAGGTATTCCACCGGCGTTCCCAGCAAGGCGGCATGGATGCCGGCCAAAGGTCCGGATTGGCCGGGATAGACGTCGCGCAGCACCGGATAGCCGTAGCGCGCATAATCCGGCAAATTGCGGTTGGCTGAAATCAGCAGATGCTCGATCGGCTTGGTCTGGCGCTTGAGCGCATCGAGCACCCATGCCACCAACGGCTTGCCGGATAACTCGACCAGTCCCTTGTCCTGCCCGGCCATGCGGCGTCCTTCGCCACCTGCCAAAATCACGGCATCAATCATTGCTTCTCCCAGCGCAATTTGGCTATTTCGTCAGTTTCCCGGGCATCGACCCACTGCGCGCCTTGCGCTGTGTGCTCCCGCTTCCAGAACGGTGCTTCGGTCTTAAGATAATCCATGATAAATGCATTGGCTTCGTAGGCAGCGGCGCGATGCGTGCTCGCGGTCAGCACCAGCACAATCTGCTCGGCCGGCCCCAATTTCCCGACACGGTGAATCACGGTCACGGCCTGCAGCGGCCAGCGTTGCTCAGCAGCGTGGACAATTCCAGTCAGCGCTTTTTCGGTCATGCCCGGATAGTGCTCCAGCTCCAGCGCCTCGCCGGCGGCCAGATCGCGCACCCGGCCAATAAAAGTAACAATCGCGCCGATAGCAGCATCCCCGGCCAGGCGGGCATATTCGTCGGCAAGATTGAAATCTTCTTGTTGCACGCGGATCACGGCTTGCATCTCAGCCTCCAGTCACCGGCGGAAAGATCGCCACTTCCGCGCCAGATGGAATCGGCGCATCGAGGCAGACCATGTCCTGGTTGATCGCGACGCGAAACACGCGCTTTCCGCCCAGTTCATCCGCCCAGACTCCGCCGCGCGCAGCCAGCAAAGCGATCAGGCCGGCAACGTCTTGCACCTCACCCGGCAACGCCACACATTCCTCGGC
>JARLJU010000193.1 GCA_031291055.1 Rudaea sp.
CGCGAGCAACGGCCAGATCGCATACGTCGAGCCCCAAAGCTGCTGCGATAGGAAGGCGCCGTGGATGGCGGCGAGCAGAACCAGCGGCAAAAACGCGCGCAGTGACGGCTCCCGCCGCAAACGGAGCAGCTTCACGATCGCCAGCGCGGCGGCGAGCAACAGCAGCAGCGGCCAAAGCGCCAGCAGGCTGTCGCCGCGCTCGTCGGCATCGTCGTAGAGGAACAATGAGGCGAGCGTGAAGAGAAACGGCGCGGCTAGCAGGGCAAAGGCTACGATGCGCGCCCAACGGGAAGTGGCTGGCGCGGCGCGCAAGACAATGAGAGCAATCGCGACGCCCAGCAGCGTCCACAAAAGCGATGGATCGCGATACACGCCGAGCATGAGGCTAAATCCGGGTAAGCGCCGCCGCCCGGCATACTCGATCGTCCAGTGAATATAGTTGCCGATGCCCACGGTCCAGTGCAACGCAAGGACGGCAATCCCAAGTGCGACGCACACGCCGGCCAGCACAGAGAGCAGCGTTCGAGTCTCAGGCGGCCCGGCCGAGGTTTGCACGTTCCGGAGCCGCTTCATCGCCAGCACCAGCAAAATCGCGCCGATGGCCGCGAGCAAAAACGGCAGCCCCATGTTCTGCTTGAAGAAGAGTGGCACGCAAAGCGCCGCGCCGGCAGCAAATCCACCCGCCACGCCCGTTTTTGCATCGATCCGCCGCAACAGCCAAAGCGCGATCAACATCCAGAATGCGCAGTCGCAGTCGTACTCAGGATTTGGCACGATGCAGTAGATGCCCAGGACAGTGAGCGGCGCGGCGGCGAGCAGCGCAGCAGGCCACGCAGCTGGCCACGCGGCCGCAACGCGCCCACGCAGCGATGCGAGCGCGATCCTCCACGTGAGCACCGTGCTTGAGCCCCCGATCAACGCAACATAGAGCACGTGATGAAAGAAGACGCGGCCCGTGAGGCGGATGATCGCGGCTTGGATGAGAAATGTGAGCGGCGCGTGC
>JARLJU010000194.1 GCA_031291055.1 Rudaea sp.
AGCGGTGGCGATGCTGGCCAACCACCTGGGTGCGCGCGGCCAGGAGATTCCTGCTGGCACCTTCATCATGACCGGCGGCGTCACCGAGGCCATTCCCGTCAAGGCGGGCGACAGCGTCGCGGTGCGCTTTCAGGACCTGGGCACGGTAGGCATGCGTTTTGTCTGAAATCAAAGAGAGCGAAACATGAAAAAAATCAACTGTGCCCTGATCGGTCCGGGCAACATCGGCACCGACCTGCTGGCCAAACTCAAGCGTAGCAAGGTGCTGGAGCCGGTCTGGATGGTCGGCATCGACCCGAGCTCGGACGGTCTCAAGCGTGCCAGGGAGATGGGTATCAAGACCACCGCGGACGGTGTGGATGGCCTGATTCCCCACATGAGGGCGGATGGCGTGCAAATCGTCTTTGACGCCACCAGCGCCTACGTGCACGCCGAGAACTCGCGCAAGGTCAACGCCCAGGGTGCAATGATGATCGACCTCACGCCTGCCGCCATCGGCCCCTACTGTGTGCCACCGGTCAACCTCAAGGCCCATGTGGGCTCGGGCGAAATGAACGTCAATATGGTCACTTGCGGTGGCCAGGCAACCATCCCCATGGTCTATGCGGTCAGCCGCATACAGCCCGTCGCCTATGGCGAGATCGTGGCCACCGTCTCCAGCCGTTCGGTCGGCCCGGGCACGCGCAAGAACATCGACGAATTCACCCGCACCACGGCCGGCGCGGTCGAAAAAGTGGGTGGTGCCAGGAAGGGCAAGGCCATCATCGTCATCAACCCCGCGGAGCCGCCGCTGATCATGCGCGACACGGTGCACTGCCTGCTGGAGGCTGAGCCCAATCAGGAGGCCATCACCAAGTCCATCCACGACATGATCAAGGAGGTGCAAAAGTACGTGCCGGGCTACAAGCTGGTCAACGGGCCAGTGTTCGACGGCAAACGCGTCTCGGTGTTCATGGAAGTCGAAGGCCTGGGCGATTACCTGCCCAAGTACGCCGGCAACCTGGACATCATGACGGCCGCTGCCGCACGCACGGCCGAGATGTTCGCCGAAGAAATCCTCAACGGTTCGCTCCGGCTCGAAGCCGTTGCCGCCTGAACCACGCACTTGGGAACCCCACCATGACACTCAAAGGCACAAAGATCACCGTCCACGACATGACGCTGCGAGACGGCATGCATCCCAAGCGCCACCTCATGACGCTGGAGCAGATGAAGTCCATTGCACAAGGACTGGATGCCGCCGGAATTCCCCTGATCGAAGTCACGCACGGCGACGGCTTGGGCGGCAGTTCGGTCAACTATGGCTTTCCGGCGCACAGTGACGAGGAATACCTCGGCGCCGTGATCCCGCTCATGAAGCGCGCCAAGGTCTCGGCGCTGCTGCTGCCGGGCATCGGCACAGTCGACCACCTGAAGATGGCGCACGGCCTGGGCGTGCGCACCATCCGCGTGGCCACGCACTGCACCGAGGCCGACGTGAGCGAGCAGCACATCACGCTGGCGCGCAAGATGGAGATGGACACGGTGGGCTTTCTGATGATGGCCCACATGAATAGCCCGGAAGGCCTGGTGAAGCAGGCAAAGCTCATGGAGGGCTATGGCGCCAACTGCATCTACGTCACCGACTCGGCCGGCCACCTGCTGCCCGAGACGGTGAAGACGCGCGTGGGCGCGGTGCGTGCAGCGCTCAAGCCCGAAACCGAGCTGGGCTTTCACGGCCACCACAACCTGGCCATGGGTGTGGCCAACAGCATCGCCGCGATCGAAGTGGGTGCCAACCGCATCGACGCGGCCGCCGCCGGCCTGGGCGCCGGCGCGGGCAACACGCCGATGGAGGTGCTGGTCGCCGTGTGCGAGCTGATGGGGATCGAGACCGGCGTGGACGTGTTCAAAATTCAGGACGTGGCCGAAGACCTGGTGGTGCCGATCATGGACTTTCCCATCCGCATCGACCGCGATGCGCTCACGCTGGGCTACGCGGGCGTGTACGGCTCGTTCCTGCTGTTTGCCAAGCGCGCCGAGAAGAAATACGGTGTGCCGGCGCGCGACATCCTGGTCGAGATGGGCCGACGCGGCATGGTAGGGGGCCAGGAAGACATGATCGAAGACACAGCCATGACGATGGCGCGCGAGCGCGGCCTCATGACCAAAGCAGCTTAGGAGAAAATATGCCATTCGCACAGATCTACATGCTCGAAGGTCGCACGGAAGACCAGAAGCGCGCCGTGATCGAAAAGGTCACAGCCGCACTGCAAGAAGCGGTGGGTGCACCCAAGGAAACCATTCGCGTCTGGATTCAGGACGTGCCCAAGCAGAACTGGGGCATTGCCGGCGTATCGGCAAAAGACCTGGGGCGCTAGCGATTACGTCGTCTCGACGACGTCGTAGTGATTCTTGCAGTGTGCCGGTGCGTTGGCGCGGGTAGGGGGTGTTGCGCCCGAAAACCACTCCGAACTCATCCAGTACGCCAGATACGCGCGCGCAGCGCACTCCACGCACCCGACCAGCGCAGGAGCCGTCACTGACCAGTGCGGGCTGACTTTGTTCATTCGTGGCCGACCGTATGTGTAGGAAATCTACTACAACGGCTGAGGGTGCCGTCCGCTACTCATGATGCAGCACGCATCCAATACTTAAGTCTGCTACACGGATACCGTGGGTTGACATCGGCTTCGGTATCCGCAATGTTTTGCCGGAATATCCATGAATCCAATTTTCAAAAAAGACACTACCAGCAGTAGGTAAAAACCTCTGCGCGCGGAGCAGCAGGCGCTGGATTTCCACGCATGCGATGGAGTTTGGGTATGTGGACGCGACCTGCCTTTTGCAACATTCATTAACCATAAGGGGTTCCAAATGCAGCTGGGAATGATTGGATTGGGACGCATGGGCGCCAACATGGTGCGACGCCTGGTCAAGGGAGGCCACGAGTGCGTGGTCTATAACCGCACCCCGGACGCTGTCAAAAACCTGAAGGCCCAGGGCGCGATCGGGACTTTTTCGGTCGAAGATTTTGTCGCGCGACTGACCGCGCCGCGAGCAGTGTGGTTGATGGTGCCGGCTGCGGTGGTTGATGACATGCTGGCAACGCTGACCCCGCTGCTCGCGCCTGGCGACATCGTCATCGATGGGGGCAACTCGTATTACCGCGACGATATCCGGCGCGGCGCTGAAATGAAATCGAAGCAGATCCATTATGTGGATGTCGGAACGAGCGGTGGCGTCGCCGGACTCGATCGGGGCTATTGTCTGATGATTGGCGGCGAAAAAGAAATCGTTCAGCGTCTTTCCCCGATTTTTGCCACACTGGCACCTGGTGTCGCCGCGGCGGTACCGACGCCGGGTCGGCAAAAGCCAGGCAGTAGCGCCGAGCAGGGCTATCTGCATTGTGGCCCGCAAGGGGCGGGCCACTTTGTCAAGATGGTTCACAACGGCATCGAATACGGCATCATGGGCGCGTATGCCGAAGGCTTGAACATTCTGCGCAACGCCAACATGGGCAAGCAGAAAAGCGAGTCGGACGCGGAAACGACGCCGTTGCGCGATCCGCAATACTATCAATATGAGCTGGATCTGCCCGAGATCACGGAGCTCTGGCGCCGCGGCAGCGTGATCGGTTCGTGGCTGCTTGACCTCACCGCCAGCGCCTTCGCGGCCGATCCCGGGTTGGAAAATTACGCCGGCCGCGTATCGGACTCGGGCGAAGGGCGATGGACCATCGCGGCCGCCATTGACGAAGCGGTGCCGGCACCCATCCTGAGTGCCGCGCTGTATGAACGCTTCAGTTCGCGCGGAGATGCCGATTTTGCCAACAAGATACTGTCGGCGATGCGGCATGGATTCGGCGGCCACGTGGAAAAGGCGGCCAAGACGCAGGGGGGGTGATCATGACGGCATCCCACTCAGGCGCCTTTGTTTTTTTTGGAGCCACGGGCGATCTGGCCTACAAGCAGATATTTCCGGCGCTGCAGGCCATGATCAGGCATGGCAATCTCGATCTGCCGATCATCGGGGTGGCGAAATCCGGCCTGAATCTCAACCAACTCCGGGACCGCGCGCGCGACAGCCTGCAAAAGCATGGCGGGTTGTATGCGGACGCCTTTGCAAAGCTCTCGGCCCGGCTCCAATACGTCAATGGCGATTACCACGACGACGCGACCTATGAACAATTGCGCCGGGCGTTGGGCAACGCCGTACGGCCGATGCACTATCTTGCCATTCCACCCAGCATGTTTGAGTCCGTCATACAAGGGCTCGCCAAATCCGGATGTGCCCGGGATGCTCGGGTCGTCGTAGAAAAGCCTTTTGGCCGCGATCTTGCTTCGGCGCAGTTGCTCAATCGAACGTTGCACAAGTCCTTTGCCGAAGACGCCATTTTTCGCATCGATCATTATCTCGGCAAGGAAGCGGTCGAAAACCTGCTCTATTTCCGGTTTGCCAATACCTTCCTTGAGCCGGTCTGGTGTCGCGACCATGTTGCGAGTGTGCAGATCACCATGGCCGAGCAAATGGGCGTGCAAGGACGCGGCGCTTTCTATGAAGAAGTCGGAGCGATACGGGACGTGGTGCAGAACCACATGCTGCAAGTGATGACGCTACTCACAATGGAACCTCCGATGGATGGCGGTGCGGATGCGATGCGCGACGAAAAGTCGCGGGTCCTGAGCGCGATGCGCCCGCTGGTCCCGGCAGAAGTGGTACGAGGGCAATTCCGTGGGTATCTCGACGAGGCCGGCGTGTCGCCTGCCTCGCAGGTCGAGACGTTCGCAGCGCTGCGACTGCGTATCGACAACGCGCGCTGGTCAGGGGTGCCTTTCTATATTCGTGCCGGCAAACAACTACCGGTCACGTGCACCGAAGTGATGATCGAGCTCAAACCTCCAGCGCACGCTGTCTTCGACGTGGATGGCCCGGCGCAGTCGAACTATTTCCGCTTCCGGCTCAGCCCGGATGTTTTGATTTCTGTCGGCGCACGGACTAAAGTGCCTGGAGAATTAATGGTTGGGACGGCCGCAGAGCTCATCGCGCATCACCGTCTCCACGACGAGATGATGCCCTATGAACGCCTGCTCGGCGACGCCATGCGTGGAGACGCTGCATTGTTCACTCGCGGCGACGCGGTCGAGGCCGCCTGGCGTGTGGTGGATCCGGTCCTCGGCAATGCCGCGCCGGTGGTCGGGTATGAACCGGACACCTGGGGGCCTGCGGCAGCGGAGCAGATCATGGCAGGCGGCGATCAATGGCACAACCCCGCGCCGGAGGGGGCGTCTCCATGAAAGCGCGAGATGAAATTGTCTTTCTGCTTGACTGCGACAACACGCTGCTCGACAACGATCGCGTGCAAGACGATCTGCGGACACACCTCGAGCGTGAATTCGGCGCCGCGAACCGGGATCGCTACTGGGAAATCTTCGAGGCGTTGCGCACCGAACTGGGATATGCCGACTACCTGGGGGCGTTGCAACGCTATCGTCTGGACACGACAAGCGATCCAAGTTTGTTGCAAATGTCGGCTTTTTTGTTGGATTACCCGTTTGCCGACCGGTTGTATCCGGGCGCACTCGACGCGATCCAACATCTTGGTGTGCGGGGACCGACGGTTGTGCTGTCGGATGGCGACGTGGTCTTCCAGCCGCGAAAAGTCCTGCGCTCGGGGCTATGGCCGGCAGTCGAAGGTCGCGTGCTGATCTATGTTCATAAGGAGAAAATGCTCGGTGACGTTGAGCAACGCTACCCGGCCCGCCACTACGTCATGGTCGATGACAAGTTACGCATCCTTACCGCCATGAAGAACGTACTGGGGGAGCGGCTGACAACCGTCTTTCCGCGGCAGGGGCGCTATGCCCTCGACCCCCGCAACATCGCGACTTATCCAGCCGCCGATCTGACGGTCGAGCATATTGGCGAATTGATTAACTACGACTCGCTGGCATTGCTGAATGCCGCTCGCGCGAGTCAAGTGGGAAAGAGGTCACCATGAACGCCACCCAACAGCTTCATGAGCTCGGGCAAAGCCTGTGGCTCGACAACATCACGCGTGGACTGCTGGCAAGCGGCACGCTGCAGCGCTATCTGCGCGACTTTGACGTCACCGGGCTTACCTCGAACCCGACGATTTTTGACAACGCCATTCGAAACACAAATTTCTACGACAAGGCGATTCAAGAAAAGGCCACTGCAGGAAAATTAGGCGAAGCGCTGTTTTTCGATTTGGCGCTGGAAGACCTGATCCAGGCCGCCGATCTGTTCCGCCCCAGCCACGAGGCGACGGCCGGCATGGACGGCTGGGTTTCGCTGGAAGTGTCGCCATTGCTGGCCAACGATGCGGCGGCCACGGTGCGCGAAGCCGCACAACTTCATGCACGCGCAGCGCGGCCCAATCTGTTCATCAAGATTCCAGGCACGCCAGCGGGCATCATTGCCATTGAAGAGTCGATCTTTGCTGGCGTGCCGGTCAATGTCACCCTGTTGTTCTCCCGCGAACAATACGTCGCGGCCGCCGGCGCCTATATGCGCGGCATCGAACGGCGCATCGCCGCGGGGCGTGACCCAAAAGTCGGCTCGGTCGCCTCGATTTTTATCAGCCGCTGGGATGTGGCCGTGAAGGACCAGGTTCCGCAAGCACTTCACAATCGTTTGGGTATCGCTATTGCGCAGCGCACATACCGCGCTTATCGCGAGCTCCTGGTCTCGTCGCGCTGGCGCACGCTGGCAAACGCCGGCGCGGAGCCGCAGCGCCTGTTGTGGGCCAGCACCGGCACCAAAGACCCGGCAGCGCCCGATACGCTCTACCTGGAGGCGCTCGCTGCCCCCGACACCATCAACACCATCCCCGAAAAGACCCTGCTGGCTTTTGCCGATCATGGCGTCGTGAACACTGCCATGGCGGCGGACGGCGGCGATGCGGAAGAGGTGCTCGCTGCCTTTGAACAGGCCGGTGTGGACGAGGCGGCGCTGGCCACACTGTTGCAGCGCGAGGGGGCTGAATCGTTCAGCAAGTCCTGGAGCGATTTGATGGCGGTCATTGCAATCAAGAGCGCAGCGCTTGTGAAAAGCCAGCCTGATGGGGGTGCGCAATCATGAACGATCCGGCATCAACACCCCACACGCAACTCGCCGACCGGCCCGCATGGAAGGCGCTGGCGGCGCACCACCAACAAGTGCGCGATCTGCATTTGCGGCAGATCTTTGCCGACGATCCACAGCGGGGCGAGCGATTGACCGCCGAAGGCGCCGACCTCTATCTCGACTATTCCAAGAATCGCGTGACCGACGAGACGCTCAAGCTGCTGCTGCAGTTGGCCGGGGAGTGCGGTTTGGCCGACCGCATCGAGGCCATGTTCAGCGGCCAGAAGATCAACGCGAGCGAGCAGCGGGCGGTGCTCCACGTCGCCCTGCGCGCGCAGCCAGGTGAGCGGATCGAGGCCGATGGCGCCGATGTCGTGCCGGAAGTCCATGCCGTTCTCGATCACATGGCGATTTTTTCAGAGAGCGTGCGCAGCGCAAGCTGGCTGGGTTATACCGGCCGGCCCATCCGCAACGTGATCAACATCGGCATCGGCGGCTCGGATCTCGGCCCGGTCATGGCCTACGAAGCGCTGCGGCACTACAGTCAGCGCGACATGACGTTCCGCTTCATCTCGAACGTCGATGGCACGGACTTCGAGGAAGCCACGCGCGACCTGGACCCGGAGGAAACGCTGTTCATCATCTGTTCCAAGACGTTTACGACGCTCGAAACGCTGACCAATGCGCACTCGGCTCGCGTCTGGAGCCTGCGCAGGCTCAAGGACGAGCGGGCAGTGCAACGGCATTTCGTTGCCGTCTCGACGAACGCCGAAGGCGTGGCGAAGTTCGGCATAGCCACCGCCAACATGTTTGGCTTCTGGGATTGGGTCGGTGGCCGCTATTCGATGGACTCGGCCGTGGGCCTGTCCACGATGCTGGCCATCGGCGCGGAAAATTTTCGCGCGATGTTGTCCGGCTTTCATGCCATGGATCAGCATTTTCGAAGCACCCCGTTCGAGCGGAATCTGCCGGTTCTGATGGGTCTGCTGGCGATCTGGAACAATAATTTCCTGGGTGCCCAGACGGTCGCGGTGCTGCCGTATGAGCACTACCTCAAGCGTTTTCCTGCGTACCTGCAGCAATTGACGATGGAGAGCAACGGCAAGCACGTCACACTGGATGGCGTTCCCGTCGACGTATCGACGGGGCCGATTTACTGGGGCGAGCCCGGCACCAACGGTCAGCATTCGTTCTATCAACTGATCCACCAGGGCACCCGGCTCGTGCCCTGCGACTTCATCGGGTTTTGCCAGTCACTGAATCCGCTGGGCCGCCATCACGACCTGTTGCTGGCCAACCTGCTCGCGCAAACCGAAGCGCTGGCGTTTGGCAAGACGAAAGAGCAGGTCGAGGCCGAAGGAACTCCCGCCTGGCTGGTACCGCATCGCACCTTTGAAGGCAACCGCCCGACCAACACCCTTCTCGCCGAGCGGCTGACCCCGCAGACGCTGGGGCAACTGGTCGCGCTGTACGAACACAGTGTCTTTACACAGGGGGCGATCTGGCATATCGACTCGTTCGATCAGTGGGGGGTTGAACTCGGCAAGGTACTGGCGCAGCGCATCATTCCCGAGCTTGAAAGCACGGATGAGCCGAAGCTCGGGCACGACAGTTCCACCAACGCATTGGTCCGGCGCTACCGCCGGCTCCGGAAGGAGTCACCATGAACCTGGGCTATACCGAGTCGCTTTACCTGTTGCCGTTCGACCATCGCGGATCCTATGTCACCGGCATGTTTCACTTCAAACCGCCGCTGACGGCGGACGAGCACGACCGGGTGGCTCGCAGCAAGCGACTGATCTATGACGGATTCCGGGAAGCGCTCACTGGCGCGGTGCCCGCCGCCTGCGCCGGTATTCTGGTCGATGAGGAATTTGGCGCCGACATTCTCCGCGACGCCACATCGAGTGGCTATGTGACCGCTGTGTCGGTGGAGAAAAGTGGCTCGGACGAGTTCGAATTCGAATATGGCGACGCGTTTGCGGCGCACCTCGAAGCCTTCAATCCGACCTTCGCGAAAGTGCTGGTGCGCTATAACCCGCAGGGCGACGTGGCGCTCAATCAACGCCAGACGGCCCGCCTCAAGCAGCTTTCCGATCACTGCGGGGCGACTGCGCAACGGTTCATGTTCGAGTTGCTGGTGCCGGCCACGAAGGCGCAGATGGAGCACGTTCGGGCGGACAAGAACGCCTACGACGATCAACTTCGTCCTGGCTTGATGCGCCAGGCCATTCGCGCCCTGCAGGATGCGGGTATTGAACCGGATGTCTGGAAGATCGAAGGTCTCGACCGCCGCGAGGATTGCGAACAACTGGTCGAAACGGTGCGGCGCGACGGCCGAAGCGATATCGGTTGTATCGTGCTGGGCCGTGGTGCTGATGAAAAGAAAGTGGTGGACTGGTTGGAGGCCGCTGCGCCGGTGCCCGGGTTCATCGGCTTTGCGGTCGGGCGCACCACGTTCTGGGATGCAGTGGCAGGCTTCGAATCGAAGAAAATGACGCGACAGGAAGCCGTGTCCCGTATTGCCGAACGTTATTGCAAATGGGTAAAAATTTTCAGGAAAAGTGCGTAATCCCATTGCCAGTGCTGCACATCACGCTGCTGAATTAGTAGCAATCAGGATAAAATCATGAAAATCAGTCCCTTGGCTGGCAAGCCGGCTCCGATGGCGCTGCTGGTGAATGTGTCCCAACTCGTCGCGGCCTATTACACGAATGTCCCTGATCCTTCCATGCCCGGGCAGCGCGTGGCATTCGGCACCTCGGGCCATCGCGGCTCCTCGTTCGAGACCAGTTTCAATGAATGGCATGTGCTGGCGATCAGCCAGGCGATCTGTGACTACCGCGCTGGCCAGGGGATCAACGGGCCGCTGTACATCGGCATCGATACGCATGCGCTGTCGCAACCGGCATTTGACAGCGCGCTGGAGGTGCTGGCCGCCAACGGGGTGGAGACGATGGTTGCGGCCGGTGGCGAATACACGCCGACGCCGGGCATATCGCATGCGATTCTTGGCCACAACCGCGCTCGCACAACGGGCCTGGCCGACGGCATCGTGATCACGCCGTCGCACAACCCTCCCGACAATGGCGGCTTCAAATACAACCCGCCCAGTGGCGGTCCGGCCGGCACCGGCGTGACCGATTGGATCCAGCATCGCGCCAATGCACTGCTGGAGTCCGGCCTGAAGGGCGTCAAGCGCATGCCGCTGGCGCAGGCACGCAAGGCTGCGACCACGCACACGCACGATTTTCTTAACGCTTATGTCGCCGACCTCGGCAACATCATCGATTTCGACGTGATTCGCGGCGCCGGTATTCATCTGGGTGTCGATCCGCTGGGCGGCGCCGGCGTGCATTACTGGGCGCCGATTGCCGAGCGCTACAAATTCGATCTGACCGTGGTCAGCGAAGAAGTCGATCCACAATTCGCGTTCATGACAGTGGACTGGGACGGCCAGATCCGCATGGATCCGTCGTCGTCGTACGCGATGCAGCGGCTGATCGGCCTGAAGGACAAATACGACGTTGCGTTTGCCTGCGATACCGACCATGACCGCCACGGCATCGTCACGCGCAGCGGCGGCTTGATGGAGCCCAACCATTACCTGTCGGTGCTGATCGACTACCTGTTCCAGCATCGACCGCAATGGAGCAGGCAGGCGGCGATCGGCAAGACCGTGGTCAGCACATCGATGATCGATCGGGTCGCCAAGCGGCTGGGTCGCCAGCTTTTCGAGGTGCCCGTCGGTTTCAAATGGTTCGTCGACGGGTTGTTCGACGGCTCACTCGGTTTCGGCGGCGAGGAAAGCGCCGGGGCAGCGTTCCTGCGCAGGGACGGTGCGGTGTGGACCACCGACAAGGACGGCATCGTGCCGGCTTTGCTGTCAGCAGAAATCACCGCGCGCCGCGGCCGCGATCCTGCCGAGCTGTATCGCGACCTCGCCCACGAGTTGGGCGAGGTGGTGGCCGATCGCGTCGAAGCGTCGGCGACCACCGGACAAAAGGCGGCACTTGCGAAGCTGTCGCCGAAGCAGGTGCGGGACACCGAGCTGGCCGGCGAGAAGATCGACAGCGTGATCGCCCAGGCGCCGGGCAACCAGGCGCCGATCGGCGGCATCAAGATTGCCGCAGCAAGCGGCTGGTTTGCCGCGCGACCATCCGGCACCGAAGACATCTACAAAATATACGCAGAGAGTTTCAAGGATCAGGAGCATCTGCGTTTGATCCTGCAACAGGCGCAGAAGATCGTTGATACCGCGCTTGCGCAGCATTGACGCCTTCCCCTGGCTGCCGCAACGAGGACTGACCATGTCTGACCCACTCGACCAGCAATGCATCAACACCCTGCGCTTTCTGTCGGTGGACATGGTGCAGAAAGCGGACAGCGGCCATCCGGGGCTGCCGCTGGGCGCCGCACCGATGGCCTATGCGCTATGGACGCGGCACCTGAAGCACAACCCGCGCAATCCGCACTGGCTCGATCGCGATCGTTTCGTGCTGTCGGCAGGGCACGGCTCGGCGTTGCTGTACAGCTTGCTGTTTGCGACCGGCTACGACCTTTCGCTGGACGACATCAGGCAATTTCGCCAATGGGGCAGCAACGCGCCGGGGCATCCCGAGCGGGGTCATACGCCGGGTGTTGAAGTCACCACGGGCCCGCTCGGGCAGGGCATGGCCAATGCGGTGGGCATGGCGATGGCCGAAGCGCAACTGGCCGCGCGTTACAACCGGGATGGGCACGCGCCGGTCGATCATCGGACCTGGGCCATCGTCAGCGATGGCGACCTGATGGAAGGGGTCGCGTCGGAGGCCGCTTCGCTGGCCGGACACCTGCAGTTGGGCAAGCTCACCTGTCTGTACGACGACAACTACGTCACGCTGTCCGCTGGCACGGACATCACCTTCTCGGAAGATCGCGCGGCCCGTTTCGAGGCCTATGGCTGGCATACGCTGACGGTGGCCGATGGCAATGACCTGGCCGCGATCGATGCCGCGTTGCAGGCCGCGCGCGCAGAAACGGCGCGGCCATCCCTGATCCTGGTACGTACCCATCTCGGCTATGGCTCGCCCGAGCAGGATAGCTTCAAGGCGCACGGTTCCCCGCTTGGCGCGGACGACGTGCGCAAGACCAAGCAGAAGCTGGGCTGGCCGACGGCGCCGGACTTCCTGGTGCCTGATGAGGCGCTGGCGCACTTCCGGAAAGCGGTGGACCGCGGCGCGCATGACGAGGCGGCGTGGAACGCGCGCATGAGCGCCTATGCCGAGGCATTTCCAGATCTGTCCCGCGAATTTGAGAGCCGCTCGAGCGGCGAACTGCCACCGGGCTGGGATGCGGACATCCCGGTCTTTTCCACCGATGCCAAAGGCATGGCCACGCGCGTTGCCAGTGGCAAGGTCATGAATGCGATTGCGCCGCGACTGCCGGCACTGTCGGGTGGTTCGGCCGACCTTGACCCGTCAACGAAAACGGCCTTGAAAGGCGTGGGCGACTTCAATCCACCGTCATCGCAGGGCGAGGACGAACAGGGCTCGGATGGTGGTGGCTGGAGTTACGCCGGGCGCAACCTGCACTTCGGCGTGCGCGAACATGCAATGGGCGCCATCGTCAATGGCTTTGCCGCACACGGAGGCTTCATTCCGTATGGCTCGACCTTTCTGATTTTCTCCGACTACATGCGCCCGCCAATCCGGTTGGCCGCGCTGATGGGTCTGCATGTGGTGCATGTGTTTACCCATGACAGCATCGCGCTCGGCGAGGACGGCCCGACTCATCAACCGGTGGAGCAATTGGCCAGTTTGCGTGCCATTCCCAACCTCACCGTGATCCGGCCCTGCGACGCGAATGAAACCGCGGTCGCCTGGCGTGTCGCGCTGGAAACGCGTGATCGCCCCGTGTTACTGGCACTGACCCGGCAGGACCTCCCCACGCTGGACCGTCGCCGCTACGCGTCGGCCGATGGTCTGCGGCGCGGCGCGTACGTGCTGAGCGATGCGCCTTATGGCAAGCCCGAACTCATCCTGATCGCCACGGGCTCCGAGGTCAGCCTGATCCTGCAGGCGGCCGAACGTCTGCAAGGGGAGGGCATCGCGGTGCGCTGTGTGTCGATGCCCAGTTGGGAATTGTTCGATGCGCAGCCGCCGGCTGGGCGCGATGCAGTGCTGCCGCCCTCCGTGCATGTGCGCTTGGCCGTTGAGCTCGGCGTGGCCCAGGGTTGGCGCCGCTATGTCGGCGATGGGGGCGACGTGCTCGGCGTCGAGCGGTTCGGCGCTTCCGCGCCGGCCGAAGTCCTGCTGCGCGAATACGGATTCACCGTCGACAGCGTCTGCGCCCGCGCCAGGGCGTTGTTGAGCAACAAGGGGGTGCAAAAGTCATGACCACGAAATTCAAGATTGGCGATCACGTACGCTGGAATTCGGAAGCAGGGCACGTCAGCGGCAAGATCGTCAAGGTGCACACAAAGGACACCGACTACAAAGGCTATACGCATCACGCCAGCACCGATGATCCGCAGTATGAAATCAAGAGCGACAAGACCGAGCACATTGCCATGCACAAGGGCACCGCGCTGCACAAGATCTGACCGGTGGGAACCATGGCAACTGCGGCAAGCGATCCGGGGTGTGAACTCACTGTCTGGACGATCGGCCATTCGACACGCCCGATCGAGAAATTCCTCGGCCTGCTTGCCGCGTACCGCATAGAGGCCATTGCCGATGTGCGCAGTTTCCCTGGCTCACGCAAATATCCGCAATACGGCAAGGAGGCGCTGGCGGCGACGCTCGCCGCGCGCGGGCTGGGCTACCACTGGCTGCAAGCCCTCGGCGGGCGTCGGCGTGTCTCGCCCCATTCGCCGAACACCGCCTGGCGCAATGCCTCGTTTCGCGGCTACGCCGACTACATGGCCAGCGACGGGTTCGCGCAAGGCCTGGATCAGTTGCTGGCGCTGGCGAGCCGATCGCGCACCGCGCTGATGTGCGCCGAAGCCGTCTGGTGGCGCTGCCACCGCTCGATGATCGCCGATGCGCTGTGTGTGCGTGGCGTCAAGGTGTTCCATATCCTGGATGGCAGCCATGGCGCCGTGCATCCGATGACATCGCCCGCCCGCATCGTGCACGGACGCCTGACCTACGTGCCGGCGGACAGTGATGCCCCGGTGAACTGAGGGCCGCATGGCCCTGTTTAGCCTGCATCGGTGGCCAGCAGCGACGCCTCCGTCAGCACGTCGACGCCGGCCTGCGGCTGGATGGCGCGCGCGGGAATGTCGGCACCGGTGCGCCATTGCGTCACTGCATCCCGTTTGGATGCGCCTTCGACCAGGAACAGCACCGCCCGCGTGCGACTCAGGCGCATTGCACTCAGTGACACGCGCTGCGCTGGCGGCTTGGGTGCATCGAACACGGCCAGTACGTCCGCGGCATCTGCGTCGACACCCCAGTCGTGATTCGGAAACAGGCTGGCCGTGTGACCGTCCTCACCGAGCCCCAGCAGTACCAAGTCAAAGTCGCCGACATGGCGCAGGGTGTTGGCGTAGGCCTGCGCTGCCGCTTGCGCGCCACGTTCAGCAGGCAGGGCATGCACCTGGCTTTTCGGGATCGCAACATGGTCGAGCCACGCTTCGGCCGCCATCCGGCTGTTACGTTCGGGGTCAACGGTGGGAAGGCAGCGCTCGTCGCCGAAATACACCTGCCAGCGCGACCAGTCGGTGTCGGCGCCGCGCAGCATCCGGTACACGCCCTGCGGCGTGTTGCCGCCGGCAAGCACGATCATGAAACGGCCACGTTGCTGGATGGCGTCGGCCGCGGCCACCAGAATGCGCCGGCAAGCCGCATCGCGCAACGCCGCGGCGTTGGCGACACCGTGCCATCGCACAGCAGCGGCGTTGGATGCTGGGGGACTCATGGCGTGTTCCTGGCCAGCCAGCGGCGCAGTCGCGACTGGATTCGCGGGGTCAGACGCGTGCGGTTGTAGGCATCGGCCACCTGGCGGATTGCTTCTGCCTGCGTGGGGTAGGCATGGATGACCCGGGCCAGCGTGCGCAGACCGATACCCGCCACCATGGCCAGGGTGATCTCGTTGATCATGTCACCCGCATGGCGGGCAACGATGGTCGCACCGAGAATCTGGTCCGTTCTCTCCCTGACGTGGATTTTTACGAAACCGCCGTCCTCGCTGTCGGTCACCGCGCGGTCAATTTCGTGCATCGGGATGGTGAAGGTTTTTACCGCGATGCCCTGCCGGTTGGCCTCCCGCACATACAGGCCAACGTGGGCGATTTCCGGATCTGTGAAGGTGCACCACGGAACGACCAGCGCACTCAGGCGCTGGCGGCCGCGGAACAGCGCGTTCTGCACCACGATGCGCGCCGACGCCGTGGCGGTATCGGTGTACTGGTGCTCCAGGCAGACGTCGCCGGCGGCGTAAATACGCGGGTTGCTGGTGCACAGAAAATCGTCGACGCGGATGCCGTCGCCAGCTTCGTAGGCGACGCCGGCAGCTTCCAGGTTCAACGCCTCGACATTCGGCACACGGCCGACGCCGGTGAGAATCTCGTCAACGGCGACGGTGTTCCTGTAGTCGTCGCTGACCAGATCGACCAGCTTCTGCCCATTCTCCATGCGTATGGCGACGACGTCGGTATTCAGCCGAACCTCGATGCCGTCACGCGCAAACGCATCGGAGAGAATCTGGGCGGCATCGCGTTCTTCCCGATCAAGAAACAGCGGCTTGTTCTGCACGATGGTGACTTGTGCACCGAGCCGACAATACGCCTGAGCGAGTTCGCAGCCGAGCGGGCCGCCACCGATCACCAGCAGGCGGCGCGGCAGTTCGGTCAGCTTGAAGACGTCTGCGCTGGTCAGGCAACCAGCCTCCCTGAGGCCGGCGATCGAAGGAATATGAGGCCTTGCGCCGGTCGCAATCACGGCTTTCTTGAAGCACAGAGTTTCGTCATTGACCGTCAACGTGTCGGCCCCGATGAAGCGCGCGTCGCCGAAGAACACTTCCACACCGAGCGCGGTCAATCGCGCTGCCGAATCGCCGCGGCTGAGATGGCTGCGGACGCGCCGCACGCGCTCCATCGCGGCAGCAAAGTCGACCCGGATATCGTCCGGGGTCTGCGCGCCGTAGCGCGTGGCATCGCGCATTTCGGCATACAGCCGCGAGGTGCGGATGAGTGTTTTTGACGGTACGCAACCGGTATTCAGACACGTGCCGCCGATCAGGTGGCGTTCGACCAGCGCCACCCTGGCACCGAACGCGGCGGCCGCTTCCGCGGCGGCCACGCCGGCCGGCCCGGCACCGACGATCACCAGCTGGTAACAGTCCGCCGGTTTCGGGTTATGCCAGGCGGCAGGATGCACATTGGCAACGCGCGCGTGCTCATATGCGTCCTGCAAGGTGGCGATCGGGACATTGTTTTTCGGCGACATCAGCGTGCTCCAGGGATGCAAGGTTGCTGCAGCCAGCCGCCGCGAAATCCCGCATGGTGCAAGCCGCTCCTGATGCAGGGGCAATTGCGCATCAACTGCCAGATCCAGCCGGTGCGGTGGTTCTCGATCATCATGAGCACAATGCCCTGATCGAGTCCGTAGTGCCCTGCGGAAACCCACGGCTGCCCGTCGGCATCGGCGAGCGAAGGGTTGAAGCTGCTGGAAAAGCGGCCTTCGGTCAACGTCTGCGGATAGCGCATCATCATGGTGCGCACGGCATCCAGGACGATCTCTGGCGCGAATGGCAGCGACGCCAGCACGGAGGGCGTGGACAAGGTGCCGTCGTCCGGTCCGTAGGGTACGCCACGGGCGGCATAACCGAACAGGCGCCGGGTTTCATTGGATATCCCCGGCTGCTCATCGCTCGGACCATCGCAGGCGGACAGGCCCCAGCAGTTCACCTCGTAACCGGCGAATTCATGCGGGTTGCGCTGCGCGTACTCACGCTGGATGTAGGCAGCACGCTGGCTGTTTTCGAAATAGTCCGAACGCTTTTCACGCATGAAGCTGTCCTGGATCCCCCGAAAGTCAATCCATGCGTGCGAGAAATGATGCACGAACAGCGGGCCTGCATAAAGATAGTCGTGGTCGTACAGGTTTTCCCACTGGTAGGTGGCCGTCCATGCCTGGTAGCAATCGCCTTTGATCGGGTGCGTGGGCGAACCCATGGCAAGCACGTACAGCAAGATCGCTTCGCTATAGCCTTCCCAACCATAGTGCAGGAATCCGCACTCGGGCTTCCAGCCTTGCCGGATCGTTTCGCCATCGTTCCGTGCCCAATGCCAGTCAATACGGCGGTACAGAAAGTCGACCAGGCCACGCAGCTCGATCTCGTCGGGCGTATCTGCCGTGAAATACATGATCGCGGTCAACGCGCCGGCGATGAGCAGCGCGGTATCGATCATCGACAACTCCGAGCGCCAGACGCGCGCGCCTGTGTGGATGTCGAGGAAGTGATAGTAGAACCCCTTGAACCCGGTCGCCGTGGGGCTGCCGCTCTGATCACTGTCGCGGAAGAAACGCAGCGCAGCGAGGCTGCGTTGGGCCGCATCGGAGCGCGCCATCCAGCCCCGCTCCACAGCCACCGGATACGACGACAACGCAAAGCCGACCACCGCGATGCTGACGGGTGAGTTGTCACGCGAAGTGTCCGCCACCAGGCCGTTGAGCGGATTGACCGCCCGCAGAAAGTAGTCGAATGCCGCTCGCTGCAGGGAGTCAAGCAATGCTTCGTCGGTTGGCATGGGCAGGTGAATCACCTATGAATGCTACTCCGACCACTGCGCGCACGTACAAGTTCCCGCGACTTGGCGTCGCATCAAGCGTATGCTGATAGCTCTGCGCCGCATTGCAGATCACCACTGATTTCAGCCAGGGAGCATGCCTCTCATGCCGTATTGCCAAACATCCTTCACCCACGCGCCACCACCGGTGCAGCCGCTGTCGAACGGGCGCTATACGGTGGTGTTGAACGCTGCGGGCTCGGGTTACAGCAACTGGCGTGAATTCGCCGTTACCCGCTGGCGTGAAGATCCTGTGGCCGACGGCTGGGGCAGCTACCTGCTGCTACGCGATGAGGCCGGCGGTGCGGTTTGGTCGGCAGGGCTGCAGCCCTGTGGTGAGGAGGCAGATGACTATACGGCCTCGTTGTCAGACGGCCATGTCGGCATCACGCAGCGCTGCGGTACGCTGACCACCGCACTCGATGTGGCGGTCGCTGCTGATCGCGATGTCGAACTGCGCCGCGTCACGCTCACCAATCACGGCGAAATCCCCCGTGAGATCACGTTGACCTCGTATGCGGAATTGGTGCTGGGGCCGGCGGGTGATGATGCGGCCCATCCGGCGTTCTCCAAGATGTTTGTGCAGACGCAGTGGGTGGAGCAGGGGGGCATCCTTCTCGCCACGCGACGGCGTCGCTCGCCGGACGAGCCCCAGGTGTGGGCAGCCCATGTGGCGATGGTCGAGGAAGCTGACGCGGGTGTTTGCACGTTCGAAACGGATCGCATGCGCTTTCTCGGTCGTGGCCGCACACTGCGCCACGCGCTGGCCATGCAGCCCGGTGCGGCACTGTCAAACACCTGCGGGTGTGTGCTCGACCCGATCTTCAGCTTGCGCCGGCAGGTGTGCGTGGCGCCCGGCGCCAGCGTTCGGGTGGCGTTCTGGACCGCACTGTCTGACTCGCGTGAGGGCGCACTTGCGCTTGTGCAACCGCTGCGCGCAAGCGGCGCCTGCGAACAGGTGCTGGCGGGATCACTGGCTCGTGCTGCCGCAGAGCAGACGCGCCTCGGTATCGATGCCGTGCAGGCGCAGCGCTTTGAATATCTTGCCGGTGCCCTGATTCATGCCGACAGCCACTTGCGGGCACCTGCCGAGATGCTGGAGCGCGGCAGGGGTGGGCCACCTGTGCTCTGGAGCAGTGGCATTTCCGGTGACCGTCCCATCGTGCTGGCGCGCATGGCCCGCGAATCCGATCTGGCGTGCCTGGATGAGTTGCTGCTGGCGCAGCAGTACTGGCAATCCAAGCGCCTGGGGGTTGATGTGGTGCTGCTCGCCACCGCGGGCGGCGACGGCGATCCCCTGCATGCCAGGCTGGATGAGCGAATGCAGGCGCAGAATATCCGGCTGAAGGCCGATCGCGAGGCCATCGGCGCTGCGGTATTCACGCTGCGCGACACCCTTATTTCCGATGCGTTGCGCATCGGCTTGGCCACCGCCGCCCGCGTTGTGCTGGATGCGGAGCACGGTTTGCCTGCGCCTGTCTCCCAAAATGCCCACGACGATTGCGAACGGTCGGCCGCACCGTCTGGCAATTCCTATGCCCCAATACAGGCGGCAGACGAGGACGCCGCTTTCACTGTCCCCAGCCCGCCTCCGACGCGCGAGTTCGACAATGGCACAGGGGGGTTCATCGAGTCCGGCCGCACTTATGCCATCACGCTCACCGGCGATCGCTGTACGCCGGCGCCTTGGATCAACGTGATCGCCAACCCGTGCTTCGGCTTTCTGGTGTCGAGCGAAGGCGGCGGTTATACGTGGTCACTCAACAGCCAGCAGAATCCGCTGACGCCCTGGCCCAACGATGCGGTCAGCGACACGCCGCATGAAGTGCTGTACCTGCGCGATGAGGACAGCGGTGCCTTGTGGAGTGCGACGGCGTTGCCGATCCGTGTGCCGGGCGCGACCTACGCCGTGCTCCACGGCAAAGGCTACAGCCGCTTCGAACACCATGCGTATGGCGTCGACGTGGCCTTGTTGCAATTCGTGCCACCCGCAGATCCGGTCAAGCTGTCGCGCCTGCGCCTGCGCAACCGTTCCTCGCGCACGCGCCGCGTATCGGTGACCGGCTATGTGGAATGGGCCCTGGGTGCAAATGGCACGGTGCCGGCGCCGTTCGTGGCAACCTCGTGCGATGCCGCGACCGGTGCGCTGTTCGCGCGCAATGCGTGGCGGGCGGAGTTCGGGGAGCGAGTGGCATTCATCGACCTGGGCGGGCGACAGCACGCATGCACCGGCGACCGCCTGGAGTTTCTCGGGCGTCATGGGGCGGTCGATCGTCCGGCCGCGCTGGCGAACGCGATTGCGTTGTCGGGACGCGTCGGCGCCGGGTTGAACCCCTGTGGGGCGCTGCAGACCTTCATCGATTTGGCACCCGATGAGCAGGTCGACATGGTGTTCATGCTCGGCGATGCCACTTCGAGTGATGAGGCGCGGGCGATGGTGGAGAAATATCGCACAACCGATCTTGACGCCGTGTTGGGTGACGTGCGTGCGCAATGGGATGCGGTGTTGGAGACGGTGCAGGTGCACACGCCGGATCGCGCGATGGATATCCTGCTGAACGATTGGCTGCCGTATCAGGTGCTGGGGTGTCGGGTCTGGGCGCGCACGGCGTATTACCAGGCCAGCGGTGCCTATGGCTTTCGCGATCAGCTGCAGGATGTGATGGCGCTGTGCGTCAGCCGCCCCGACATTGCGCGCGAACACCTGCTGCGGGCGGCGGCGCGGCAGTTCAGGGAAGGTGATGTCCAGCATTGGTGGTTGCCGCCTTCAGGGCAGGGCATCCGCACCCGCATCAGCGATGACCGTATCTGGCTGGCGTATGTCGCGGCCCATTACGTCCAGACGACGGGCGATGCCGCTGTGCTGAACGAAAGCCTGCCCTTTCTCGAAGGCGCTGCGATCAACGCGGGCGACACCGATGCGTTTTATCAGCCTGGTATTGCCAGCGGGCAGGCCAGCCTGTACGAGCACGCTGCGCGAGCCATCGATTCCAGCCTGACATTGGGCCCCCACGGCTTGCCGTTGATGGGCACCGGTGACTGGAATGACGGCATGAACAATGTGGGCGCGCAGGGTCGCGGTGAAAGCGTCTGGCTAGCCTGGTTTTTGCAGGCCACGATGAATGCCTTCGCGCCACTTGCCGATGCGCGCAGCGAGCATGCTCGTGCCGGTTCCTGGCGCCAATATGCGACAGCATTAAAGGGTGTCCTCGAAGGCCCGGTGGGCTGGGATGGCGAGTGGTATCGGCGCGGCTACTACGACGACGGTACGGCGCTCGGGTCGCACGACAGCGAGGAATGCCGGATCGACACTATTGCGCAATCGTGGAGCCTGATGTCCGGTGTCGCCGATCCCGGCCATGCCGCCCAGGCCATGGCCGCAGTCGACAAATACCTGGTCCGGCACGACGACGGGATTGCGCTGCTATTCACGCCGCCCTTCGATCACACGCCATGCAATCCCGGCTACATCAAGGGCTACCCGCCCGGGATTCGGGAGAACGGGGGGCAATACACGCATGGTGCCACCTGGTCAATTTTTGCCTGGGCAATGCTCGGGCAAGGCGACAGTGCCGGCGAATTGTTCAACATCCTCAATCCCATCCGGCACAGCGCAACCCCCGATGCGCTGGCGCGCTATCAGGTCGAGCCCTACGTAGCCTGCGCTGACGTTTATTCGGTATCGCCGTACATCGGGCGCGGTGGCTGGACCTGGTACACGGGCTCGGCCGGCTGGCTGTATCGCGGCGGACTGGAAGCCATCCTGGGGTTTTATTTGCAGGGTGATCAACTGCTGCTCAGCCCCTGCATTCCCAAGTCCTGGCCAGGCTACCGGATTGTGTATCGCCGTCGCGGCAAGCACAGCACAGTCACCCGTTACGAAATCACCGTGGAAAATCCAGCCGGTGTCAGTTGTGGCGTCGTCTCCGTTGCGCTCGATGGCATGGCGCAGGTCAACGCCGCCGGCAATGCGGCCCGTATCCCGTTGCTCGACGATGGGCGGGTGCACCAGGTCCGTCTTGTGCTCGGCTAAAGGTAGAGCTCGAGCGGCGCCCACACTCTGATACGGGCGTTGTTTCGGGCCGGCCTTGTCAGTGGTGTCCTACGCCAGGTCGCCCGTCACGCCGACGAGCACGCGGCCGGCAAGCCTATGGCAGCCATGCGCGCCGCAAACGACACTCAAGTCATCGGAGCCAACGAGCATGCAGCCTGCACCGAAGCAAGACGCAACGGTTAAAGGAAAGGGCGCAGCGAATTGGCGAAGAAATGCGTGGGGTCGGCAATGCCTGCCAATTCACCACTCCCAACCTTGCTAGACAAAGGAATACCAATGAATAAACTCAACATCACCATCAACGCGGTTGCACTTGCAGCAGGTCTGATGTTCGGTGCCGGTGCGATGGCTCAAACCATGTCCAAGAGCGACTACAAGATTGGTCAGGACAAGATATCAGCCAACTACAAGGCGGCCAAGACCGCCTGCGCGTCATCCGCCGGCAACGCCAAAGACATCTGCATGAATCGCCCCGGATTTTGAGGAGGCTCCAACCTTTGAGAAGATGGAGCCATGAACAAGTCAAACAAGTTTTCACCCGAGGTCCGGGAACGGGCCGTGCGGCTGGTGCAGGAGCACCGAGGGGAGTACCCCTCGCTGTGG
>JARLJU010000195.1 GCA_031291055.1 Rudaea sp.
GGTAATCCATGTGTGTCCAGGGTCGTTAATCGAGTGAGGGGGCGATGTGGCGCTCGACTTGCGGTTTTTCAATGTTGGGCGGCATACGTAGAAAACCAGCAAAAAGCCGCAAATTCTCCGCTCTGCCCCATCTCCGGGGATCGCCGCCGATCCCAATACTGCCGCGGCAGACAGCTGATTTGGCAGCGTGGTGAAGGGCGTTTTCTGGAGGTGTGACGGTATACTTGGCGCAGAAAACGACGGTATACCGTCAAGTATACCGTCACCAAACCGTAGATTTAGCTGGACGCAGTGAGGCGGCCGTGTAAGCTGGTTCTTAAAAAATTCCAGTTATTTCAACGGGTTATGGCCGTCCTGAGACGCGCTGAGCATCCGCTCCACATACCGCGCAATCAGATCGATCTCCAGATTGACCTGCGACCCCTCGCGCAAATTCTTCAGCGACGTCACCTGCACCGTGTGCGGAATCAGGTTGATCGAAAACTCGCAGCCGTCGTCGCGATCATTGACCGAATTGACCGTCAGGCTCACGCCGTTGACCGTGATCGAGCCTTTGAAAGCCAGATAGCGGCCGATCTCGCGCGGCGCCAGCACGCGCAGTTCGTGCGACTCGCCGACCGGTGCGAAACGCGTGACCGTGCCGAGTCCGTCCACGTGGCCGGAGACGATATGCCCGCCGAGCCGGTCGTGCGCGCGCATGGCTTTCTCCAGATTGACTTCGCCCGGTTCGCCCAGACCGACCGTGCAGTTCAGGCTTTCGCGCGATACGTCCACTTCGAACGAATGCGCCGCCTTTTCCACGACCGTCATGCAGGCGCCCTGGATCGTGATGCTGTCGCCGAGCTGGACGTCTTCGAGATCGAGGCCGCCGGCTTCGACGTTCAGGCGCACGCCCGCATCGCCATCGGTGCCGAGGGGTTTGACTGATTCGATGCGGCCGACTGCCGCGACGATTCCTGTAAACATCGTGCTAATCCTTGATCAATTCGAAGTGGGTTGGGGGGCGGAATCGGTCCCGGCTTCAGGTGCCGGTTGCGCCTCGGCGCGGGGCACAAAGCGCGCGAGAATCCGCAGATCGTCGCCGATCCGGTCGACTGCGTGGAAATTCAGTTGCATGCGGCCTTCGAGCGTTTCCGGCGCGTTCAGATTGAACATGCTAATCGAGTCTACGCCGAGCAGGCTGGGCGCAAGATAGACCAGCAGTTCGTCGACGCAGCCTTCGCGCAGCAGCGAGCCGTTGAGCTTGTAGCCCGCCTCGACGTGCAGCTCGTTCACGTTACGCTCGCCGAGCACTTTCAGCACAGCGGGCAGGTCGACCTTGCCCGCTGGGTTCGCCAGTTGCACGATCTCCGCGCCGCGATCACGCAGTGCGCTCGCTCGCTCGGTATGACGCTCATCGAGATTGCCGCAGAAAATCAGGGTGGGTGCGCCGGCCAGAATCTGCGCTTCAGGTGGCACGTCGAGCTGGCTGTCGATCAGCACGCGTTGCGGCTGACGAGGCGTGTCGACAGCACGCACGGTCATGCGCGGATCGTCTTCCCGGACGGTGCCGATGCCTGTCAGGATCGCCGATGCGCGGGCGCGCCAGGCATGACCATCGGCGCGTGCCGCTTCGCCGGTAATCCATTGACTCACGCCTGACGGCAAGCCGGTGCGGCCGTCCAGCGAGGCGGCCACTTTCATGCGGACCCACGGGCGGCCGCGCGTCATGCGCGACACGAAGCCGATGTTCAGCTCGTGCGCTTCGTTGGCGAGCAGCCCGCAACGCACTTCA
>JARLJU010000196.1 GCA_031291055.1 Rudaea sp.
CGCGATTTGCTGAACGCTGGGGTGATAGTCCACACCTATAATCCACATATCGGCTCCTTCCTGCCGAGCCTTGGGTCGTCGACAAACCAAAGTCTACTCGGTGGTCGAGGGGCCGACATTGTTATGAAATCAAGTGGCGGTGCCAATGCGATTGCCGGATACTGGCCGACTTGCCAGGAGTAATATCCTACACGCCAGTTTCGGGCTAGTTATGTTTGACCCGCGGGGCGAAGGAGCAGTTCAGAACAAATTGACTGCTACTGGCGAGCGCCCTATCATCAGGCATTATTCTGCCAGCGCCTAAACCATGATCGACACCACGATCTCGCACTACCGCATTGTCGAAAAGATCGGCGGTGGCGGCATGGGTGTCGTCTACAAGGCCGAGGACTCGCGCCTGGGGCGATTCGTCGCGCTCAAGTTTTTGCCTGACGATGTGGCGCGCAATCCGGCTGCGCTGGAGCGCTTCCGCCGCGAGGCGCGCGCAGCTTCGGCGCTGAATCATCCCAACATCTGCACCATTCACGACATTGGCGAAGAAGACGGCCGCGTCTTCATGGTGATGGAGTTTCTCGACGGCGTGACGCTGAAGCATCGCATCGGCGGCCGACCGATGGAGCACGAGTTGCTGCTCGACCTCGCGACCGAAGTGGCCGACGCGCTGGACGCGGCGCACGGCCAGGGCATCATTCATCGCGACATCAAGCCGGCGAACATCTTTGTCACGCGGCGCGGGCACGCCAAGGTTCTCGACTTCGGTCTGGCGAAGGTGCGGGCCAGCGAATCAAGTTCCGATTCGGTGACCAAGGTCGCCGATTCCGGCGCGCAGCATCTCACGAGTCCCGGCACCATGCTGGGCACCGTGGCGTACATGTCGCCCGAGCAGGTGCGCGGCAAGGAGGTCGACGCGCGCAGCGATCTGTTTTCCTTCGGCGCGGTGCTCTACGAGATGACGACCGGCAAGATGCCGTTCGATGGCGCGACCTCGGGCGAAATTTGCAGCGCGATCTTGCGCGACGAGCCGCTGCCACCGTCGCAGCTCACTCCGAACGTCTCGCCAGAGCTGCAGAGCATCATTCGCAAGGCGCTGGAGAAAGATCGCAACCTGCGCTACCAGAGTGCGGCCGATCTGCGCAGCGATCTGCAACGGCTCAAGCGCGACACGGAATCGACGCGGCTGGCGGCGCAGTCGTCCTCTTCCAGCGGCAGGATGCCTACGGTAGCAGCGCCACGCCGGCGGCAGATGCCGATCGTCGCGGCGATTTGCGTGGCACTGGCTCTTGTGGTGGTTGCGGGCGCCGCCGCGTGGTATGTGCGATCGCACAAGGCGACGCAGATCGATTCGCTGGCGGTGCTTCCCTTCACCAACGTCGGCGGCGACGCCAAGACCGACTACCTCAGCGACGGCATCACCGAGTCGCTGATCGACAATCTGGCGCACGTGCCCGATCTGAAGGTGAAGTCGCGGCACTCGGTGTTTCGCTACAAGGGCAAAGATGTCGACGTGCAGCAGGTGGGCAAGGATCTGGGCGTGGCGGCGCTGGTCAGCGGACGCGTGGTGCCGCACGGCGACACTATCGATGTGAGCGCCGAGCTCACCAACGTCAGCGACAACACCGTACTCTGGGGACAGCACTACAGCGGCCCCGCGTCGAACATCATCGCGATGCAGCAGCAGATCGCCGGCGACATTGCGAGCAAGCTGCGCACCGAGATGAGCAGCGCCGAGAAGCAGCAGGTCACCAAACAAGGCACGAAGGATCCCGAAGCCTACGAGCTGTATCTGAAAGGCCGGTACGAGTGGAACAAGCGCACGCCTGCCAGCCTGGCGGCGGCAATCGCGTATTTCAATCAGGCGATTGAGAAAGATCCCGGTTACGCGATGGCGTATCTCGGCCTGGCTGACACGTACGGAGTGCTGCCGAGCCACGGTGGCTCGCCTGGCGAGGACTATCCCAAGTCGAATGCCGCTGCCCGCAGAGCGCTGGAACTGGATCCGACGTTGGCGCAGCCCCATGCTGATCTGGGATCGAACGGGCTCGAGTACGACTACGATTTTGCGGGAGGCGAAGTGGAATTCAAGAAGGCATTTGCACTCGATCCCAACGACGCGACCGCACACCAGTGGTATGCGGAAGACCTGGGTTCTCTGGGCAGGATTCAGGAAGCTCTCGCCGAAGCCGCGCGCGCTCACGAACTGGACCCGCTATCGCCGATCATCGCTGCATCTCCTGCGCGGGTTCATACCTCAGCCCGGCAGTACGATGACGCGATCGTAATCGCCAAGCGGGTTGCCGCGGAGAACCCAAGCTTCCCGGTCGCGTACTACTACCTGTCCCTGGCCTATTGGGGAAAAGGTATGTACCCACAGGCCATTGAAGAATGGAAAACCTACGCTCAGCTCGAGGGCGATCCGAACGAGGTGGAATTTGCCGCGGCGCTGGACGAGGGTTACAAATCGGGAGGCTGGAAAGAAGCTCTCAAGCGGGGCATCGCGGTCCGGCTGGCGCAGCGCAAGAAGAGTTACGCCTCGCCGTATTTACTCGCCGAGCTGTATGCTCAGGCGGGCGACAAGGAGCAAGCTTTCTACTGGCTCGATACGGCCTACCGCGAGCGTGATCTGGTGTACCAGCTGAATACCGATTTCCTGCTCGATCCCCTCCGCTCCGACCCGCGCTTCGCCGAACTGGTGCGCAAGGTCGGCCTCCCGCAAGGGTGAAGGAAGCTGTACTCTTACCCGGAACTCCACCTTCGCACTCGCGACTGCAGAAATCTAGGGCAAAATCGGCGCATACGGTTCGGCGAGCGACTCATCGGCTGCTCAACCGTGTCCGCACCGGAAGCTGACTCCGAACGTTACCCCGAAGTCTTCTTGTGGGAAGTTTGCCCGCCCGATCTGGTCACTCCCGTGACACGCCGGTTACGGAAACCACTTGATTTCATAACAATGTCGGCCCCTCGACCACCGAGTAGACTTTGGTTTGTCGACGACCCAAGGCTCGGCAGGAAGGAGCCGATATGTGGATTATAGGTGTGGACTATCACCCCAGCGTTCAGCAAATC
>JARLJU010000019.1 GCA_031291055.1 Rudaea sp.
AGGAAAAAGGAGGTCAGCACTTCCAGTCCGATCATCGGGCCGATGGCTGGGCCCGCCATCTGTCCGAATCTGGCGAAGCTGAGGCCGAATTCGAACGAGAGGACGATCCCGGTGACGACGCCGACCCCGAAGCCCATCGCGAAGATGCCGAGCCAGAAACGATAGATCTGCAGATAGAGCGGGTCTTTGGTCTTCAGCCACAGGCCTTCCATGATGGCCAGAAACGCAGCGAGTCCGATGGAAATCGTCGGAAAGATAATGTGAAAGCTAACGGTGAACGCGAACTGGACGCGCGCGAGGATGGCGGGATCGAGGTTCACGGCTGTTTCCGTTCAATTTGTGGACGGCGCGAGATCGCCACGGCTACCGCGACGAAGAGGGCGAGCGCGATGATCGACGCGGGCAGACCGAAGACGCCGATGATGGTGAAGAAGAACGCCACGCCAAGCAGGGTTGCGCAGATTGCCCCTATCAGGCGCCACGTGGACGTGGTTTTCATGGCTGGGTGCCTCGGCTTCTCGATCCTGCGGCCGTGACTCCGGAGGCGTTGGGCGAAAACGGATCGTAAGGCATAGCAGGTTTCCTCAAGATGGCGGACATCAGTGAGGCGATGGTGGCGCATCGATACCTTAAAAGTCCTTAGCGCGTCATAAATTCTGCTAAGGGCGCCGTTCCCTTAAGCATTGACGACCCGCGTCTCAGTCTTCCGCTTATTCACGCAGTCTTCGCGGCTGCGTTTAAGGATATTTAAGGTAGTCATGAGGATTTTTTAGTGCGCCCTCACGCTGATGCTCGTGCATCCTGCGTGGCCGCTCGATCAGGCGCAGTTCGTATGGATGCTGTTGATCCTGTCCGGCACGATCGTGATCGGCGCCTGAGACGTACCGGCCGTCGTCATACGTATTGGTTGCTGACGAAACGCTCCACGAGATCGGGTGCGTCGAGGCGATCGATCCACCAGCGCATCGCCTGTCCGGTTTCGTCTTCGCGCCAGGCCATATAAAAGTGGGTCACGTCCCGCATCCCGAAGACCTGCTTGGCGACGAGCTCGCCGCGTGCGATAGGCGCTGTCGCGAGGCACTCGGGAAGGGTGCCGACAGCGAGCCCTTCGAGTTGCGCGGCGAGTTTGCCGGCGAGCGTGGGCAGCGTCAGGCAATTCTGGGTAGCGGCGGCGCCGACGGTGCGCGGCATCAATTCGCGCGAGGTATCGCCGATGACCGCGCCGCGATGGCGTGCGACGGTTTCCATGCTCAACGGCTCGGGAAGCGCCGCGAGCGGATGAGTGGGCGCTACCACGAAAATATGGCGCATCGAACCGATCGGGCGGGTGACGAGATTGGGCAGGTCGGGTGGATCGCCCGCGGCGCCAACCACGAGGTCGGCACGCCGCGTGATCAATGCATCCCACGTGCCGCCCAATACTTCACGCGACAGGCGCAGGCGAGTCTCCATGTTCATGTCGTAAAACGCATGGACGTGCGGCCAGATTGCGTCGAAAGGCAGGATCTCGTCGATGCAGATGCGCAGGTCGGCTTCCCAGCCGTGTTGCACGCGTTTTGCCTTGAGCTCGAGTTCCTCGGCGCCTTGCAGCAGACGCCTGCCTTCCTCGACCACCACGCGTCCGGCGTGGGTGAATTTCGCCCGCCGGCCGCTCCGATCGAACAGGTTGACTTCGAGGTCGCTTTCGAGCTTCTGCACCAGATAGCTCAGCGACGACGGCACACGATGCAGAAGTTCGGCCGCCTCCGCGAACGTGCCGGTGCGATCGATTGCATCGAGTGCTTCCAATACCTCAAATGACAGCTTCATCAACGATTCCTGCGGTAGTTGCCTGATTGCACCTGTCCCGGATTGCGCAGGCTCTGATAGCGCCGATTGTCGCACCGATTCCGAGGGCCGTGGTGAGTCACCCGGCGATGGCGGATACCGGCGGTTTGTCCGAATATCGAAAGCGATTGTCTCCCATGCTTTCTCCTCACCGATACCATTTACGACGCTGCATCAATCCGTTTGTCCCGGCGTCGGTGACTGGCCGTCGCGGCGGCCGGCTATGAATTTGAGCCCGTCAGATTGAGCACGTCAGCAAAAAAATCGGAGCATCCGGTAAGCCACGGGACGAGGCGCGCAGCGGTTTCGGTCGCGATGGACTGATACTGCACGAGTTTTTCCGTCGTCGAGGTTATTCCTCTGTCCAGGTTATTCGGGAGATGCCATCCATGATTCAACTTCGCTTTGCGCCCCGGAAGGTGATCGCAACCTTCTGCGTTACGTTTGCTCTGCTAGATACGGCCGCTGTGTTCGCTCAGTCGTCCGATGCGCTCACCGCGCCAGGGGCCGCCGCCGCGGGCGCGTCCACGCCGAAGCAGATTCGCAAGGCGCAGCGCAAGGCCGCTCGCGCAAAGAAAAATGCCGACCTCAAGGTACTTGAAAAAAATGGCTATCAGCCGGGCGGTGACCTGACGACCTATCCACAGAACTTGCAGGACGCGGAGCGCAAGTCAGCACCCAAGCCTGTTAGTACACCACCCGCTTCCGGGCAATGAAGCGATTAACACGATTGAAACGATGAACACGACGACGGGATTCCTTCTTCTGCCAAGCAGTTGCATAGCAATCCTGTCTTATTTTGATAGGAACTGCACATCATGCATTGGATCGTTTACTGCACCGATAAGCCGGGCGCCTTAGTCCTTCGCGACGCCAATACGCCGCAGCATCGCGCGTATCTGGAGAGCGGGCCGATCACGCTGGTCACATCCGGCCCCCTGGTGGACGACACAGGCGAGAACAAGATCGGCAGCTTCTTTCTGGTGGAAGCGCAAACGCGCGCCGAAGTCGAGGCATTCAATCGCCATGACCCGCTTTTTGCCGCTGGGGTGTGGGGCGAAGTCAGAATTCACCGCTTCCATCGCCGGGTTGGCTGAACGACTTACGACCGGCGTGTGCCGATGCGCCGCGAGATGCGGCGCCTGATCAGGGTGTCAATCTGTCTGTCAATCGCTCAGCTCGCCGCACACGCATGGTGTGCGTGACGCGTTCGAGCACGTTGGGATTAATCGGACTCAGCGGTAAGTACGCGGGCTTTCCGGTTATGGCTCGCGAATGATCGCGACGTACGCTTCAGGTTGAGACGAGTCGCGCAGTGATGCCGCGCGGTAACAAAGAGGAGACGAGTGTGAAGTTCAATAGTCCGTTTCGGTTGATGGGGGCGGCAGCGGTTGTGTCGCTTTGCTCGCTGTGTGTCTTCGGCGCACAGCGAGCCGTCGCGGCGGACCTGCCCGCCATGCAGGAAGACACGGCAGCGGTCAGGACGTATTCGCTGAGCTTGACTCAGGCGATGAAGCTGATTGATACCGGCATCGCCGAGGCTCGTGCACATCATGTTGCGCTGAGCTTCGCCGTGGTGGATCCAGGCGGTCATCTGATCGCCGCGGCGCGCATGGACGGGGCGCCTTTTGCGAGCCTCGACTTCGCGCGCGGCAAGGCTTTCGCCTCTGTCGCGCTCGGCGGACAGTCCGGGGCGACGCTGGAGCAACGCTTCAAGGATGATCCCTCGGAGTACAGCAATGTTTCCAGCGCGGGCTATTACGCGCCGTTTCTGCCGGGGCGGGGCGTACTGCCGATTTTTTCCGAAGGCCATCTGCTCGGCGCATTGGGTGCGAGCGGGGCGCCTTCCGATATAGATGAACAGATGGTCAAGGGTGCGATTGAATCGATCGGTGCATCGACCACGCGATGAGCGATGCCGCTACATCGAAAACGGATCAGGAGACGATATGAAAGACGAGACACAGACACGGCAGGATTGCCAATCCGTCGTCACGGAGGGCGCGCCGCAGCCGGATAGCGCGACGACGCTGGATGCAACCGCCCACTGCCGTCGCACGATGCTCAAACTCGGCTTCGGCGTGCTGGCGGCAGGCGCGTTCGGGTTGCCGCGTGCGGCCCGTGCGCAAAGCACGGCAACACCCGGGCAAGCCGGCGGACTGACCTCGCCGGACGGCGCGCTCGTCAGGCTCGTGCCTTCGGAAGAGACCGTCCGCGTAGGCCAGATGGAGCCGGACACACCGGTCGCCGCTGCCGTCAAATCGGGCGACACCGTGTGGTACGACGGCACGTGGACCAACTGGGGTAATGAAGCGAAGTACGGCATGACGTTCAAGGAGCGCGAGCCGATCCGCAAGAAGTATCCGAACGGCGCGTTCTCGCTGATTGGCCCGGTCGTGGTGGAAGGCGCCGAGGCGGGTGACCTGATCGAATGCCGGATGCTGAGTATGCGTCCAATCGATTGGGGCTGGAATTCAGCGCCTCCAGGCGTCGGCGCGTTGCCGCACGATTTCAAGCCCTACCTGCGCTATCTGAAGTTCGATAAGGAGCGCACCGCGGCTGCGTATGTGCCTGGCGTCAACATTCCACTGAAGCCATTTCAGGCGTATATCGGCACGCAGCCGCCAGGCGACAAACCGGTTAGCGCGAACCTCGCCGGCAATTACGGCGGCAATCTGGATTGCGCCGTACTCGGAATCGGCACATCGATCCTGCTGCCGGTTCATGTGGCGGGCGGGCGCGTCTGGACGGGCGGCTCAATGGGTGCGTCAGGCGAAGGCAACGTCGACCAGACCTCGATCGAGACGGCCTTCGAAGAAATGCGTATTCAGTACGTGCTGCACAAGCGCGCGGCACTGAACGCGCCGATGGCGGAGACACCGGACCACTGGATCGGTTTCGGCTTTGCCGACTCGCTCGACAACTCGCTGGTGGCGTGTCTGCGGCAGATGATCGGCTGGCTCTCCGCCGCGACCGGTATCGCGCCGGAGGACTGCTACGGCATCTTCAGCGTGGCGGGCAGTTTTCGCGTCACGCAGTACGCAAACCAGACCGCCACGGTGTACGCGACGATTCCGCCCAAGGGCATCCACTGCATGCTGCCCAAGAACATCTTTTCGGCGGCCCTGCAGCAGCGTATCTCGACGTTCACACGAACCTGACAGGTGTATTCCGGACTCGGGGCGGTTGATTCTGGCGCGCCGCCGCCGGTCCCGCGCGGCTCGCGTGCGGTGCGCGCGAGTTGCAAGGAGATGATTTGATGGATGCGAAAGACAAGCAAGCAGTGACGCTCGGCGACCCAGAGAAGCAACAGGGTTCTGGCTGGTTGTGGGCGCTGCTGGTGTGTTTTCTGGTGATTGTGCTCGACGGCTTCAACACCACATCGATTTCGTTTGTCGTGCCGAAGCTGGCGAATGATTGGGGCCTCGCGCCCGCCCGCTTCACGCCGGTATTCGTGGCGACGAATATCGGCGCGGCAATCGGTTTCATGATCAGCGGGCCGCTTGCGCAGCGGTTCGGCAACCGGCTCATCGGCCTCGCGAGCGTCGTGCTGTTCGGCGGGAGCACGCTTGTGACGATGTTCGCGGCTGACATCGTCAGTCTGTCGGCCCTCCGTCTGATCGCGGCCATTGGCCTGGGCGGCGCGCTGCCGATCGCCATTACCGCGTCGGCCGGCATCATCGGGCCGAAACATAAAGTGGCGGCGTCGCTGCTGGTGACGACCGGCATGTCGGTGGGCGCGGTGATCGGCGGGGTGACGGGCGGCCCGCTGATGAGCGCGTTCGGCTGGCAGTCGATCTTTGTGGTTGGCGGTGTGTTGCCGTTCTGCCTCGTGCCCGTGTTTTTCAGGGTTCTGCCGGCCGAGGGCAAGGCGACCGCGAGCAACGCAGCGGTGCGGACGTCCAACCCGTTCAAGGTGTTGTTCAAGGAGGGACTCGGCCTCTATACCTGCTTGCTGTGGACATTCTCCTTTCTGATCTTTACGGATGTCTATGCGCTGCTGTTCTGGCTGCCCACGCTGCTGCCCACCTTCGGTTTTGCACCGGATCATGCATCGGTTGGCATGGCGGCCTTCAGCATGGGCGGACTCGGCGGCAACATCCTCATGACGGTGGCTGTCGCGATGATGACGATCGGCGGGCAGCTCCGCTTGAAGTCGGCGCTGACGTTCGGGGGCGTGCTCATGATCCTGAGCATCATCGTGCTGAGCCAGATTGCCGTGGCGCCTGGCATCGCGCTGCTGCTCATCGCCGTGATCGGGGCGGGTCTCGTCAACGGCATCATGGGCCAGACCGCACTCGCGGTGTCGTTCTACCCCGCTGAAATACGCGCGACCGGCGTGGGCTGGGGGCATGCGGTCGGGCGTGTCGGTTCCTTCGTCGGCCCGGCGATTGGCGGTGCCTTGCTGTCGATAGGCTGGCCCGCACGCGAGATCGTCCTGACGGCCGTGCTGCCCGCGGTGGCTGCCATTCTTGTGCTCGGCGCGCTGGGGTTGGCCGGTCGCAGAAGGGCACGCGATTTCGGCAGTAACGCGGTGGCAGAGCACTAAGCCTCCACTAAACATCTGCTGCGATTCAACGCCCGCCGGCTTGTTGCCAGCGGGGTAGGGGCGCGCGCGCTCTGCGGGGCCTTCGGGGCGCCCGTCAGTACGAAGGCTCGCCAATCCAGACTTCAATTTCCTGCTTTTACTTTACGGATAGACCTCGATCATGAAAATCATTGCTTACGCCGACGGCGATCGGATCGCGCTGGGCGTCGTCACCAGCGCGACACACTTCCTGGCCGTTGCCGACATCGCGCCGGATCTGCCGGCCAGCCTGATTGCGATTCTCGAGCAGGAGGACGGTCTGGCACGGCTCCGCCAAGCGGCGCAAGGCCGGGCCGGAGACCGTGTGCTGGCCGACGTCACGCTCAAGCCGTTCCTCGAGCGGCCGAACGCAATATGGGCGCTTGCGCTCAACTTCAAGAGCCATATTGCGGAGACCGGACTGCAAACCTCGCTGGAGTTCCCCCATCTGTTCATGCGGACGGCCGCCTCCTACGTGGGCGGTAACGAGCCGATCATCGCGCCGCCGGAAGCGATTGCACGCGCTTTCGACTATGAAGGCGAACTGGGCGTCGTGATCGGCAAGCCCGGTCGCTTCATTCCGGTGGAGCGGGCCATGGAACACGTGGCGGGTTACACGTGTATCAATGAAGGATCGGTGCGCGAATATCAAATGCACAATCGCCAATTCGGTCTCGGCAAGAACTTCGAGGCGTCCGGTTCGTACGGGCCATGGCTGATGACGGGCGATGAGTTTGGCGACCCCGCGACGCACTCGGTCCTGACGCGCGTCAACGGTGTCGTGCGGCAACGTGCGCCGCTCGATGACATGCTGCTGGATGTGGCGAAAGTGATTAGCTACCTGAGCCAGGGGTACCGCTTGCGGCCGGGCGATTTCATCGCAATGGGCACGCCCGGCGCGCTCAAGCCGCAACCCGATGACAAAGAAGGTCAGGATCTGAGCCGTCAATATGGGCCCTTTCCGACGCCCGGTCTCGTTCACATGCGGCCTGGCGACTGTGTCGAAGTCGAGATCGACGGACTCGGCGTGCTACGCAATCCGGTGGCGGCCGACACGTCCTACGCGGGATAAACGCGGTAGTGACTGCGACGCAGTGATCGTTGCGTTTCGAGCCACGCCGCCTTTCGCGGTAACGTGGCACGCCTTCGGGTGATTGCGTGATTGGGTGAGTGGTGGGCTGGGGGCGTCGATGAGGCGCCCCTCCATGTATGAAGAATCGCGCCGGCGTTACGACGTTAAGAAGTTACGGTGCTTCGGTGCGCAAGCTGACGGAGTGCCGGCGAAACTCACTGGGCGGGACACCCATGTGCTGGGCGAAGAAGCGCGTGAAATGGCTATGTTCTTCGAACCCCAGTTCGGTGGCGATATCGGCAAGTGGCTTGTTGCTGGCGCCGAGCAGATGAATGGCATGCGACATGCGCACCCAATCGATGTAGTGCTGGGGCGAAATACCCATGCAGCGACGGAATTGCTCGAAGAACCGTGAGCGCGACAGCCCGACCTGAGCCGCGACCTGCGCGACCGTGGGATTGGCGACCGGCGCGTGCTTGATGAAGTCGAGTGCCTTGCGAATACGGAAATCGACGGGCCTGCCGGACGGCGTAATGCCCGCGGTCAGCACCGGGTCCGCGAAATCGCGGCCCAGCGCGGTAATCAGGTCTTCGAGAATATGCATGCAGCGATCGTCCTCGTCCACCAGATGATTCGTGATGGCCGCCGCGATCCGGTCTACATGGTGACGCACGTCCGGCGTGACGACCACCGCGCGCTGCGGGAAGATGCTCGCGGTTCCACCTTCACCCAACTGCAGTTGGGTTCGCAACCACGGCGCTTCGATGACGAGCGAAAGAATCAACGACGGTGCGTCGTTGCTGCTGCTTTTCGCATGTTCGACCCATGGATTCATACAGATTGCGCGCTCGTCAGTGAGCATGCAGTCTTCACCTTCGATGCGGAAATGGCAGTCGCTGCCACCGAGTTTGAACAGGAACTGGTATTGCGAATGGGCATGCGCGACAAGCGGGCGGCTGATGAGATTCACCGTTGCGCGGCCGAAGCTGCCTTGCAGGATCCAGACGGGTTTATCCGCGTCGTGCGGTACGGTCGTGATGCTCAACATGTCTCCTTGCGGAAACGCTGCCTATGTGCTGCCGCAGCGCCTCCAACCAACAAAAACCAGACTCAACGGTAAGCGGCGGGATTCTGCTGCAAGGACGCAAACCGTTGATTCGAATAGGCTTCACTAAACCAAATGCGAGGAGACACGTCAATGGGTAGAAACGCTTTCGAACGAGGCGCGGTGCGCCGTGCGGCGCGGGCCGCGCTGGTTTCCGGCATGCTGCTGGGCGCCGCAGGCGCCGCCTGTGCGGACAATCTTCAGATACGTATCGGAGAACTGACGACCCAGCGCTGCGCGGCCTGTCACGGCGTGGATGGGAACAGTACGGTCGGTACTTATCCGCGCCTTGCTGGCCAGTATCAGGAATATCTGTACAAACAGCTCACGCAGTTCAAGGGTGGCCCGGGTGTGCCGCCGTTGCGGCACAGCGCAATCATGCAATCGATGGTGCAAGACCTGACGCCGGACGAGATGAAAGCGCTCGCGGCCTTCTATTCGGCCCAGAAGCCTGCTCAGGGTGCGGCTTCAAATGCCGCGCTCGTCGATGCCGGAAAACTGATCTATACCCATGGCGGCAAGGACGGGGCGCCCGCGTGCATTTCATGTCACCGCGCGGCGGGAGGCGGCATCGAGCCGGATTTTCCACGCATCACCGGCCAGCACGAGGAGTACGTCGAAACGCAACTCCACGCATGGAAAAACGGCGAGCGCGGCGGCAAGGGAAAGCTGATGAGCCTGATCGTGCCGCTCCTGAGTGACGACGAGATAACCGCCGTTTCCGCGTACGTTGCAGCGCTCAAGCAATAAAAATTCGGACGATCCGGCAAGTCTGCACTCCTTTCGGTCAGGTCTGTTGGCGGCGCCGGTCATATAGTGAGCTCAACGACGAGTGCAGGACAACGTTGAGATCAGGAGGAGACACATGCGGTATTTTGAACGCGAAGGGATCAGGTTCGCCTACAACGAAACCGGCCCGGTTGACGCGCCGGTGGTGGTATTCAGTCACGGCTTCCTGATGGACGGGGAGATGTTCCGGCCGAACGTCGCCGAACTCAGCAATGCGTTCCGGTGCGTTGTGTGGGATCAACGGGGGTTCGGCGCGACCGGGCCGACCACTAAGCCGTTTAGTTACTGGGACTCGGCGAGAGACCTGATCGCGCTGCTCGATCATCTGGAGGCGGCTTCGGCATCGCTCGTTGGCATGTCGCAAGGCGGCTTTCTCTCCATGCGGGCCGCGCTGCTCGAACCCGATCGCTTTCGGGCGCTCGCGCTGATATCGACACGAAGCGATGTCGATTCCGAGGCGGTTCAACAATCGTTCGAAACGCTCAAGCGGGAGTGGGCCAGAAACGGCGCCACGCATGTGGCGGCGGACCTGTCGGCGCTCCTGCTGGGTGTCGACTACGAAGCGTCGCCTGTGTGGATCCGGAAATGGATGGCGCTGGCTGCCGAGCATTTCGAACATCCTGTAAATGCGCTGATTTCAAGGGACGACATCACCCCCCGGCTTCACGAAATCACTCATTCGTCGATTGTTTTTCATGGCAGCGACGATATTGCCATCAGCCCG
>JARLJU010000197.1 GCA_031291055.1 Rudaea sp.
GTTTCCTTCGCCACGCGCGCGACGGAGAACCGGTCAATGCCTGTGCCGGCGTTGCGCCGATACTTCGCACGCAAATCGTCGTCTTGCAGCAAATTCAGCAGTTCCTTCGCCAGCGCTTCAGCGGAGCCCGGCGGCACGAGCACGCCGGACGCGCCATGGTCCAGCATTTCCGGAATGCCGTCGACATCCGACGCAATGATCGCGCAGCCAGCTTGTCTGGCTTCCGAAATAACCAGCGGAGCCGGATCGGCAAGCGAAGCCAGCACGAAGATATCGGCAGCGGCCATATGAGATCTGGGATCGTCGAGCGGACCGGTAAAGGTTACGCAATCCTCGAGGTCCAGCGTCTTGGTCAAAGCTTCGTATTCCGCCTGCATCGGGCCTTCGCCGACGAGATAGAGATGCGGACGCTGATCGACGTTCCGAACCGCTCGCATGGCGTGAAGCAGCCGATCAATCCCCTTGCGCGGATGCAGGCCGGCCACGCAAACGATGCTGGGATGAAGAAGCGGCGCCGGCGCCGGCCCCGGCTGCGGCTGGCGGGCGGAGCCGATCGTTCCATTCAGGACGACGCGCAGACGGTCTTGCGACAGGCCCCGCCGCAACAAGGATGCGCCAGTCCTTTTGCTGACGGCGATCACGCGATCCGCAATGCCCATCAGCATGATGTTTTTCTGAAATTCATTGTGAACCGTCGATATCAACGGCACACGCAGCCAATAGGCCGTTGGACGCGCGATCAAAGCCGCTGCGATCATGTGCGCGTGAATGACGTCTGGCGCCCAGTTCTTGCAGAATCGGGCAAACCGCAGCGCATTGCCTGGCAGTCCCGGTCCGATATGATGATCGATCTTGACCGTTTCCACCCCGGCCTGCGCCAGGGTAGCGTCAAAGTCGCCGCCTCCGCTGGCGACAGCGACTTGATGACCAAGCGCCGCCTGGGCGCAGGCAACATCGATCGCGGCGTGAACATTGCCATTCAGCCGCCCGGTATGATTGAGAATGTGAACGATGCGCAACGCGCGGCGATCGCGATATAGCTCGGTGAAGACAGGCATTGTGTCGGCCTGGAAGGCTGCGCTCATTCTCGGCTCCCCTTGCATCAGTGTTTTGCGGGAATCAGCCGAGCGACTGTTTCCACAATGGTTTGTTTTGGCGCGGACAGAATTAGCCATTATCGAAGCTCGGGATCTCGTTTCCACCTCGCCCGTCGTTCTACGCCCACGTAATAATCCGACCGTCTAGCGACCCAGCAATTTTTTGAACCTGCTGCGGGCGTGAGGGTCCGCGAAGTGATACAAGGCCGTGGATCTTACCTTGGCGGGATCGCAAGCCTCATTGGCGTGAATCGACCTGTA
>JARLJU010000198.1 GCA_031291055.1 Rudaea sp.
AAACGCCAGGATGAATGCGCCGGAGATTGCGGCGATAACCAGGTTGACTAGGGGACCGGCGGCGGAAATGCGGATGTCGCGAGCCGAGTCGGCATTGTGCTGTCCCACATCTTCCATCAGGGTGACTCCGCCGATGGGAAGCAGAATGATGGATCGCACGGCCACACCGATACGGTTGGCCACTACTGCGTGCCCCAGTTCGTGCAGGACAACGCAGCCGAAGATGATGCCCACCAGCGCCAGACCGCGCATTGCGCCCGCGGCGCCCATGGTCACCGATTGTGTGAACCACACAAACGCCAGCAGGAAAACAAAGGTGAGGTGGATGCGGATGTCCACTCCGAACAATCGCCCTGCGGGAATCGACCAACTTCTCATGGCGCGGCGTCAGCCTCCAATTTCATTCTATACACTCTAGGAGATGCGCATCATCGCCGGACAGTTTCGGAGCCGTCGCCTGCGTTCGCTGCCGGGTCTCGATCTGCGGCCCACTAGCGACCGGCTGCGGGAGACGCTATTCGATGTGCTGGCCGCCGCAGGCAATCTGCAGGGCAGCGTGTGGCTCGATTTGTACGCCGGGACGGGGGCCGTAGGAATCGAGGCGCTGAGTCGCGGCGCGCGCCAGGTGTATTTTGTGGAATCGGTGAAAAGACATGCGCGGTTGCTGCGTGAAAATCTGGATCCGCTTGCCATGCCCGATGCATTTGAATTGCACGAGCGCGAGGTGGCGCAAGCGCTGCCACTTTTGGAGAGTACGGGCGTGGTCTGCGACTACTGCTTTCTCGATCCGCCTTATCGCATGCGCGGCAGCTACGAGCGCACGCTCGGTTATTTGTCGCAATCGCGGCTGCTGCAGCCGGCAAGCCTTGTCATTGCTGAGCACGAAAAGAAGTTTGACCCCGGGGAACGCTTCGGCGCGCTGGTGCGTTCGCGGCGACTCGATCAGGGCGATGCATCGCTGAGCTTTTACAGGCTGGCGTGAGGTCAGGCGTTACTCCACGTACCGTCGAGGCACGCGTTTGGTGAGATTGCACAACGTCTCGTAGACCACGGTGCCCTCCCAGCGCGCCAGGTCGCGCGCCGTGATCTCCTGCGCGCCGCTGCGGCCGATGAGTGTTACCTCGTCGCCAATTGCGGCGCCCGCAATGTGAGTGACATCCACCAAGGTCAGGTCCATCGAGATGCGCCCGCGTATGGGCGCGCGCTGCCCGCGCAGCAGTACTTCACCGTTGCCGAAGAGCCTGCGCGAAAGTCCGTCACCATAACCGACGGAAACCGTGGCGATGCGTGCCGGCGCCGTCGTTTTATAGGCGCCGTTGTATCCCAGCGCCTGACCGGCGGGGACGTCACGAACCGCGATGACGTGCGTCTTCCAGGCTAATACCGGCCGCAGCGGCAATGGAGGCGCTGTCGCCGGCGAACCATCGCGGTAGCACGGTTGCTGCTCGTATCCGTAGAGCGCCAGGCCGGGCCGCACAAAATTGTGCCAGCTATCGGGACGCTCGATGGCCGCGCTGGTATTGGCGAGATGGCGCAACCGGGGACGCAGACCGTATGCCGCGAGCGTCTGCAGCGCAGCGTTGAAGCGCTCGATTTGCCGCTGAGTGGCCTCGTCATCGAGCACCTCCGACGAGGCAAGATGGCTGAATACGCCTTCCAACTCGATCTGCGGCAGGCGCTGGA
>JARLJU010000020.1 GCA_031291055.1 Rudaea sp.
CATGAATCCGTACCGTGATATCAATGATGAAGAATGGCAACGCGTCGCACCGTTGCTCCCTGAACTGCGTCCGCGCTCCGAACTGCGTGGCCGGCCGCTCGCCAATACGCGCTCGGTGCTCAACGGCGTGCTGTGGGTGATGTATAGCGGCGCGACCTGGTCCGCCATGCCGCGCAAATATCCTTCGTATCAAACCTGCCATCGCCGCTTCAAGGCATGGTATGAATCCGGCGTGCTCAAGCGCGTCATGGATCAGCTGTTCGGCGAGGCGAGCGAAGAACTCTGCAACATGATGGAAGGGCGCATGCGCACGCATGTGGGCGCGCAACAGAAGGGCGTTGAAGCAGACAAGGCTCCGGCCACGGCGCCTGCCGTGTATAGCCCGGCACCGGTCAAGCCGTTACCGTCTTCGCCGTTCGCCTATACGTCGCCCTTCAAGCACGCTGCATGACGAGTCCAACCAGCCAGACGCAAACAAAAAAACGGCCGGACGATGGTGATCGTCGGCCGTTTTTTCTGGTTCCATCCTGGCAGCAGGTGTGGCCCTGATGGAACATCATCTTCGCGCGTCAGGCATCGGCGCCTGAACGACTCGTGCACTATTGCTGGCGAACCCAGGTCTGCGAGCGGCCCAGCAGCGAAACGCCGATGTAGCCACGCACCACCAGCTTGTTCCCATTCTCTTCAAGGTGCATCTTGCACTTGTAGACCTTGCCGTTTTCCGGGTCGAGAATCTGCCCGTGATCCCAGCCGTCACCGTCCTTTTGCATATCGTTGATGATCGTCATGCCGAGAATCAACTGGTCCTTGCGCGCGTCGGTACATTCCGTGCAGCGGCGTTCCGGATGATCGTTTGAACCGAGTCCCTTGATCACCTTGCCACTCAGCGAGCCACTGCTGTCCTGTGAGATTTGCACGAGCGCCTTGGGCTGGCCGGTGCTGTCGTCGATGGTTTGCCACATGCCGACCGGGGAATCGGCTTGCGCCATGGCGGTGACGGCGCTAACGAGCAGCACGCCGGCGAGGGCGGCATGTTTGGCTGTGCGAAGCGCGATTGTGCGCGCGCGTTGAGTGAATTGCATCATTGTCTTCCTCCTTGATTAAAGACGGCGCGATCATGGTCGCGCGGCGTTATGGGCATCTCGGGCAGTGTTCAACTGCCGGCCGCCGTGATGCCTGGTGGTGCCCCTCAGGTTCAACTTCGGCTACATCGGTCTGCGACTCGCGGCCAGGGGGCCGCGAGTCGCACGTCGTCAGCGCAGAATACGTGAAGTACGCGTGAAAGTGCGCGCTGCATTTGATAGTGGAACCTCTAATCAGCACGCGGCATTTCTGCGTATCAGTTCAGTTGATACGAGAATGTCGCGTTGATACGTGGGTTGCGCGACGCGCTCTCCACCGGCGCGTCGCCGATCGGTTTGGCTACCGACAAATCCAGGCTGTAGTACTTCGCGTCCGAGATCCGGAAGCCGAATGCAATCGACGACAGCTTCGACGGCGAGGGCGTTCCCGCATGCAGATACACGCGCGCCATGTCGAACGAGACATAGGGTGTGAAGGTGCGCAGATAGGTGAAGCCCGGCGTAAAGCCTCGGTTGACTTCGAACATGGCCCCCCAGCCCGAATCGCCCGATGCCTCGCCCGGTTGATAACCCTGCGCAAAACGTTGCGCGCCGAACGAGATCTGTTCCGAGGTCGGCAGCGAAACGGCGCTGTACTGACCGATCAACGAAACCGCGGTGCCGATCTTCATCGGCCAGTCGTTGGTTTGCGAAAAACTGCCGCCGGTCCGCACGAAGGTGATCGAGGCCGGATTCGTGACCGTTGTGCCAGGCACGTTCGAGTCGCCGGATTTCGACGCGCCCAGGATATCGAATGCCTTCGCCACCGTGATACTCGCGCGGCGCACCTGGCCCGTTTCCACGCTGGCGTAGTCGGCCTGCAGCTGCATCACCCGCACCTGCGAGCGCAAGCCGATCTGCGCGCCGGTGTCCTGGTTGTTGTAGCGATCTTCGTCGTGCGAGGCATAGACCGAGGCGGTCCCGATCACGCTTTGCTTGTTGTTCAACAGGAGCGGGTAGGCCAGTGAACCGCCGACCTTGTCGTTGATGACCGTGCGCGCGACGTAAGAGGGCAGGCCGGGATTGTCGACCGGATTGCCGCGATAGTGCGAGGCGTCGATCTTCCCGATCAGTCCATCGCTGCCGATCGGTACCGC
>JARLJU010000199.1 GCA_031291055.1 Rudaea sp.
GCTTGTGACCATGGTGAGCACAATTGCCAATGGCGGCGTGTATATGCCGCCGCACATCCTGCTGCAGTCGACCGACGCGACGAAGGGCGACGCGCGATTGCAGCCCGCGGCCTTCCGTCCCGCGAACCAGCTTCCTGCAAATTTGCCGGATGGCGCGCACCGCGTGATTCAGGAACTGACGGCGGCCAAGATGCGCTCCATGATGCAGGGCATCGTAATCGAGGGAACGGGCAAGGGCGCGCAGTTGAACGGATACAGCGCGGGAGGCAAGACCGGAACGGCGCAGAAGATCGATCCGGCGACGCATACCTACTCGCATACCAAGTTGGTGGCGAGTTTCGCGGGCTTCGCGCCGGTCAGTTCGCCCGCGATCTCCATTGCGGTGGTCATCGACACGCCAACGGTGGGCAGCCGCTACGGCGCGGCGGTGTCGGCGCCGGTCTTCCAAGAGGTGGCGCAACAGGTGCTGGAGTACCTCGGCGTGCCGCACGATCAGCCGCTGAAGACGACCAAACAGTTGATGGCAGCGGCTTCAGCGAGCGTGCCGGGCGATGCGCCAAGTGAGCACGGGAGCGACCTGAACGCAATGTTCGACGAGATCAACAACCTGCCCGCGGACGATCCTCTGCGCGCTTCGACCAGCACCGCGGCGGGCGCGAACTCAGACCACGCTGCTGTAGCAACGAATGCTGTTCCTGCGTCTGTTCCGCCACCACGGGCCACTGGCAGCACGAAGACATCGCGCATTCTGGGGCTGCTGCCGGCGAAGGTGCTGGCTGCCTTCAACGCGAATGGCGGGACAACTTCGGCGATGCCGGACGCCGCACCGGGTGCCAGCGCCGCACTGCGCGCTCCCAGCGTTGCGCCACAGGTCGAGCCTCGCGCCAATGGCTCTGTGGTGGTGGATGCCGGCGCGCGTGTGGCCGTGCCGTCGTTCACCGGCTTCGCGCTGCGCAAGGTGGTGGAGACGGCGGCGAAGCTCGGCCTGCGGGTTGAGCCGGTGGGCAGCGGCCTGGCGCGCGAGCAGGCGCCGGCGGCAGGCACCATGGTCCCCCTGGGCACTGAAGTGGTCGTGCGCTTCTCTCGATAGCGAGTCAGCGGGTTAGCAAGTCAGCGAGCCGGCAAGGGACATAGAATCGGAATATGCAGTGGGCTGACGTGCTGAAAGAAGTTACGAGGATTGAGAGTGGGGGGGATGCCGGCGAAGTCGCTGGCGTCGAATATGACTCGCGCCGCGTGCGCGCTGGCGCGGCGTTTATCGCTATGCACGGCGGAACGACTGACGGCAATCGCTACATCGACGCGGCGATTGCGCAGGATGCTACGGCGATTGTCACCGACTCACAGGAGGTCTACGCAAAGCTGCGGACTGAACATCCGGCGATTGCCGCAGTGCATGTTGCGCATGGACGGCGCGCTCTGGCGGAGTTGAGCGCTGCGGTGATGGGGCATCCCGAGCGAAGACTCGCGGTCAGCGCGGTGACGGGGACCAATGGCAAGACCACAACCGCGTATCTGCTGGAGCAGATGCTGCGCAGTGTAGGCCGGAAGTGCGTGCTGATCGGGACGATTGAGACGCGCATCGGCGATGAGGTGCGTGTCAGCGAACACACTACGCCGGAGGCCTCGGACCTGTTGAAGATTTTTGCGGACGGCGTACAGGCGGGTGCGACCGAAGCCGTAATGGAGATGAGCTCGCACGCGCTGGAGCAGGAGCGCGTGTGGGGAATTCCGGTGGATGTGGCGATCTTTACCAATCTCACGCAGGACCACCTGGACTATCACGGGACGATGGAGAAGTACCTCGCGGCCAAGATGCGAATGTTTGAGGGAGTGGGCGCCGCTGCGCCGCGCGTTGCCGTCCTCAATGCGGACGATCCTGCATTCGAGCTGATTGCCCGCGCCGCAGGCCGCTCGCGGCGCATGTCGTACAGTGTGGACGGATGCGGAGATTTCCGCGCCGAGCTGGTCCAGATGCATGCGCTCGGAACGCAATTTTCATTTGTAACAAATGCACGATCAATTGCAATTCAGTCCACGCTGACGGGACGCATAAACGTCTCGAATCTGCTGGCGGCCTCGTGTGCGGCGCTGGCGCGGGGGCTTTCGCTGGATGAGATTGCATCCGCGGCGCGCGGGTTGAAACAGGTGCCGGGACGGTTTCAGGCTGTGCCAGGATCGGCGGAGGCAGGTTATACGGTGGTGGTGGATTATGCGCATACGGACGATGCGTTGCGGAATCTGATTGCTTTGGCGCGCGAATTGGTGGGTGAGCGCGGCGGGCGCGTGATTACGCTCTTCGGATGCGGCGGGGACCGCGACCGGACGAAGAGGCCGCGCATGGGGCGAGCCGCGGCGGAGGGGAGCGATCTGGTTGTACTGACCAGCGACAATCCGCGCAGCGAGGAGCCAATGGCGATTATTGATGAGGCTCTGGTGGGCGTTCGCGAGACGGCGACGGAGTGCATTGTTGAGCCGGACCGCGCGGCGGCGATTGCGATTGCGATCCGGACGGCGCGCGCGGGAGACATCGTTCTGCTTGCCGGAAAAGGACACGAGAAGGAACAGGTTCTGCGCGACCGCACGGTTCCGTTCGACGATGTGGTTGTCGCGGAGAACATATTGAAGGAGATGCAGTGAAGCTGACGTTGCAGCAGGTTGCGGAGTGGATTCACGCCGAGGGCGACTTTGCGGCGAACGCGGAGTCGGTGGGGTACGCGATCGACTCGCGCACAGTCGCGGCGGGCGAGCTTTTTTTTGCGGTGCGCGGCGAGCGCTTCGATGGGCACGACTTTGTTGCGGCGGCGCTAGCGAACGGCGCGGTGGCCGCAGTGGTGAGCGTGGGATGGGTTGCGCCGGAGAGTGTGGACCGGAGCCGCCTGATGCGCGTTTCCGATGCGGAGCCCGACGGCGTGCTCGCGGCATTGCAGCGGTTGGCGCGAATGGTGCGGCGGCACTGGGGCGGGCGCGTGATTGCGATTACCGGGTCCGTGGGCAAGACGACGACGAAGGACGCGGTGGCGCAGGTTCTGGGCGCGCGCGGCTTGCGCGGGAAGGACAGGGTGCTGAAGTCGCAGGGCAATCTGAACAATGCCTTCGGGCTGCCGTTGCAACTGCTGAAGCTGGAAGCGGAGCACGAGGTTGCGGTGGTCGAGATGGGCATGAACCACGCGGGCGAGATCGCCGCGCTGGCACGCATCGCGGAGCCGGATTGGGCGGTTGTATCGAACGTCGCGCCGGTGCATCTGGAGTTCTTCGCCGACGGCATGGCAGGCATTGCACGCGCCAAGTATGAGCTGATCGAGGCGCTGCCGAAAGATGGGATTGCGGTGCTGAACTGCGACGATGAGTTTGTCGCGAAGTTTGGCGAGGGGATGGGCTCGCGCGCGGTCTACTTTGGACTGAGCGACTGTGCCGACGTTCGCGCTGGCGGGATTGCGGAGCTTGGCGCGGAGGGCATCGTCTTCACCGTGACGGCACGCGGCGAACTGGCCAGCGTGCAACTGCATCTGCTTGGCCGGCACAACGTGCATAACGCGCTGGCGGCGATTGCGGTGGGACTCGAGAGCGGAATGACGCTGGCGGAGTGCGCCGCGGCGCTGGGCGGGCTGCGCGCGGGAGAGAAGCGCGGCGAGGTTGTCGAGTGGCGCGGCGCGAAGATCGTCAACGATTGCTACAACACCAATCCGCGCGCACTGGGTGCGATGGTGGATGCGCTGCTGGCGATGCCGGTGACATGCGCAGGCAGGCACATCGTGGTGGCGGGCGAGATGCTGGAGCTTGGGCCCGA
>JARLJU010000200.1 GCA_031291055.1 Rudaea sp.
AACGGGACCGTCCGGTCGCGCAGCACCTGCACCTTCTCGTGTCCCTTGCCTGCAAGCAGGACAATGTCTCCTGCGCGCGCGGCCCGGATTGCAATCGCAATCGCAGCCGCGCGGTCCGGCTCGACGATGCACTCTGTATTCGTCTCGCGTACGCCCACCAGAGCCTCATCAATGATTGCCGTCGGCTCCTCGCTGCGCGGATTGTCGCTGGTCAGCACAACCAGATCGCTCCCCGCCGCCGCCGCCCGCCCCATCTTCGGCCTCTTCGTGCGATCGCGGTCGCCGCCGCATCCGAAGAGTGTAATCACACGCCCGCCGCGCTCGCACACCAACTCGCGAGCCAGCGCAATCAGGTTGCGCAACGCATCGTCCGTATGCGCGTAGTCCACCACCACAGTAAAACCGGCCTCCGCCGAACCTGGCACCGCCTGAAACCGCCCCGGCACCTGCTTCAACCCGCGCGCCGCATCGGCAATCTCATCCAGCGAAAGTCCCCGCGCCAGCGCCGCACACGAGGCCGCCAGCAGGTTATACACATTTACACGACCATGCAGCGGCGATTCGACGATGATCCTGTCGAGCGGGGTGTCCAGTGAAAAGGTCGTCCCATTCGCACGCTGCCGCACACCAAATGCAGAGTAGAACGCAGTAGATGACTCGATCCCATACGTCATCAACTCGTCGCCACGAAATGCCTTTTTCATCGATACGCCAGACGCGTCATCCGCATTGATCACAGCAACGCGCGGTGCCTCTGTACCCACTCCTTCAAAGAGCTTTGCCTTCGCCGCTGCGTACTTCTCCATCGTCCCGTGATAGTCCAGATGGTCCTGCGTCAGGTTGGTGAAGATCGCCACGTCCACCGGAATGCCCCACACGCGCTCCTGCTCCAGCGCATGAGACGACATCTCCATTACGGCTTCGGTCGCGCCCGCCTGTACGCCGTCGGCAAAGATCTTGTAGATGTCGCTCGACTCCGGCGTAGTGTGTGGCGACACGCGCACCTCGTCGCCGATGCGCGTCTCGATGGTCCCGATCAACACGCACTTCCGGCCCACGCCGCGCAGCATCTGCTCCAGCAGATACGCGGTTGTGGTCTTGCCATTGGTCCCCGTCACCGCGCTGATCTTGAGCTGCCGTTCAGGATGTCCCATCACCGCGGCGCTCAACTCGGCAAGCGCTCGCCTTCCATGCGCAACCTGCACAGCGGCAATCGTGGGATGTACAAGCCGCAGCTTCGCATAGACCTCGGGCGAATCGGTGACAATCGCCGTCGCACCCTGCGCGATGGCCGCGTCGATGTAGCGGTTGCCATCCGTCGTTCCGCCGCGCATGGCCACAAACGCCGTGCCAGCGCGCACGCGACGCGAGTCATACTCGACGCCAGCGACTTCACCGGCATCCCCTCCACTCTCTATTCTCGTAACTTCCTGTAGCACGTCAGCCCACTGCATATTCCGATTCTATGTCCCTTGCCGGCTCGCTGACTTGCTGACCCGCTGACTCGCTATCGTGAGAAGCGCACGACCACCTCGGTGCCCAGGGGAACCATGGTGCCGGCCGCCGGCGCCTGCTCGCGTGCCAGACCGCTGCCCACCGGCTCAACCCGCAGGCCGAGGCCCGACGCCGTCTCCACCACCTTGCGCAGCGCGGAGCCGGTGAACGACGGCACGGCCACGCGCGTGCCGGCATCCACCACCACAGAGCCATTGGCGCGCGGCTGCACCTGTGCAGCAACGCTGGGAGCGCGCAGTGCGGAGGAAGAGCCCGATGCGGCGTCCGGCATCGCCGAAGTTGTCCCGCCATTCGCGTTGAAGGCAGCCAGCACCTTCGCCGGCAGCAGCCCCAGAATGCGCGATGTCTTCGTGCTGCCAGTGGTTCGTTGTGGCGGAACGGACGCAGGAACAGCATTCGTTGCTACAGCAGCGCGGCTTGAGTTCGCGTCCGCCGCGGTGCTGGTTGAAGCGCGCAGCGGATCGTCCGCGGGCAGGTTGTTGATCGCGTCGAACATCGCGTTCAAGTCGCCTGCGTGCTCGCTTGGAGCTTCGTCCGGCATGCCTTGGGAAGCCGCCGCGATCAACTGTTTGGCCGTCTTCAGCGGCTGGTCGTGCGGCACGCCAAGGTACTCCAGCACCTGCTGCGCCACCTCCTGGAAGACCGGCGCAGACACCGCCGCACCGTAGCGGCTGCCCACCGTCGGCGTGTCGATGACCACCGCAATGGAGATCGCGGGCGAACTGACCGGAGCGAAGCCCGCGAAGCTCGCCACCAACTTGGTATGCGAGTAGGTGTGCGTCGCCGGATCGACCTTCTGCGCCGTTCCGGTCTTGCCTCCGGCGCTGTATCCGTTCAACTGCGCGCCCTTGCCTGTTCCCTCGGTCACGGTCCCGGCCATCATGCTTCGCATCTTGGCCGCCGTCAGCTCCTGGATCACACGGTGTGCGCCGTCCGGCAATTTTGCAGGAAGCTGGTTCGCGGGACGGAAGGCCGCGGGCTGCAATCGCGCGTCGCCCTTCGTCGCGTCGGTCGACTGCAGCAGGATGTGCGGCGGCATATACACGCCGCCATTGGCAATTGTGCTCACCATGGTCACAAGC
>JARLJU010000201.1 GCA_031291055.1 Rudaea sp.
ATGCCTTCGCAAACCGCAACCTCGCCCGTTGCCTTGAGGTTCACGACTGTGGGCGGCGTGGTGTCCACCTCGAAACGGTCGCTCACTTGCTCGCCATTCAGCGCGTCGCCCGGTGTGTGCGAAGGCGCATCGGAAGCGACGACCTTCACTTGGTAGCCGCCATCGGGAATCAGCGCCGCGTCGAAGCTGTAAGCCTTCTCGGCGATCTTGTCCTTGAGCGGACGCCACACCGTCTCGCCATCCCCGCGCAGATAGAGCGCGTAGGTCAACTCGTCGCCGTTGTCGTCGTGTGCGGCCCAGCGCACCGTCACAGCGGTGCGGTCTTTCGCCGCGACCAGAGGCGTGGCGGAATCGGTGCTTGCCGTATCGGTTGCTGTAGCAGGAGCAGGAAACGTAATGTTGACCGTCTGCGGCTGACCTGTGGTCAGAGTCTGCGCATTGACGCGGGCTCCCACGGCAACCACCACATCGTCCACTTGCGGCGCGGCATTCACAGGCAGGTAGTTCACGGCCACGCTGCCAACGCCGCCGCCAGCATGGAGAACAGCCTTCCACTGCAGATAGCGCCCCGCGGGCGAACCAACCGAGCCACCGTTCAGCGGCTGCCAATCCGTCCAGCCGCGCACGGGCTGTTCCACGTTGCCAGAACGAGTCAGAATCTCGTAAGCCGATGAGCCGGGCTCAACTTCGACGCGGCCGAAACGCGCCAGCGCACCCGCATCCAGAACGCTGCTGGCGTACTCGTGTTTTTCAGCAGCGCCAAGCAGGAAGAGCTTGCCGGTATTCCCCGCGCCTATCAGCACATCGTCCGTTCTCTGCGCGTTTTGCTTGACGGCCAAAGCGAGAGCCTGTTGCGCCTCAAGATGCGCGATGTCGGCGGAACTGCCGTCCTTCTGAATGCGGTAGATGCGTCCCCGGTTACCGGTCAGCGCCAGCAGCCCGTCGGCGCGCGCCGCCAGCGCATACACAATATCGTCTTTGCTCGACCAGAGTTTGCGTGGCGCCTGTCCCTCTTTGATCGCGTAGACTTCTGTTCCTTCCGGCAGCGAAGCACTGGCATTCACGGCCTGAAGTGAAGGCGGCTGCACAATGGTGACCGTAGCCGTGCCAATGCCCTGCACCGGCAGCGGCGGCAGCGGATTGTGCGTCTTGTCGCCGACGCTGGCCGCGTAAATCGTGCCGTCCGCGCCGACGGCAACCGCCGTGATTTCGCGCCGCGGCGCCTCGAACAGCACGTAGCCCTTGCCTTCCGGACTAATGCGATAGACCAGCCCCGAGCCGTCGGAACCGGCAATCAGGTTGCCCTTCGCATCCCATGCCAACGCCCGGATGTGAGCTTCGTCGCTCTTGAAAAACAGCTCGGCCTTTACGTCATGCCTGGCAGGATCGATGCGATACACCGCCCCCGGCCCGCCCGCAGCAATGTAGAGCTTTCCTGCATGATCGAAGCTCAGATCCCAGATGTAATGCGCGTCCGCGCTCGCCTTGCCATCGCCAGCGCCCTCCA
>JARLJU010000202.1 GCA_031291055.1 Rudaea sp.
ACGTATCCGTTCGCCCGTGCGCTGGTCAATACGGGCCGCCTGTCCGTGCCGAACCGATATCCGAATGCTGCCGGTATCGACGGCGCGGGTGAATCGCTCCAGAACCTCCCCGTGCGAACCCCGCGAGGACCGACGACGCTCATGCGCTACAGCCTGTCAAACGGGACCCGTTTGCTGGCGCTCTACTTTCCGCTGAACGAGAACGACGCGACCGCAAGCCACTTGCGCGCGCATCAGGACAAATGGCCGCTGCTGCATATCGCTGTCTGCGCGCGAGGCGCCGATCTCGACGACGGCGGTGCGTTTACGGAAGCGCCCGGCACGCTATTGCTCCTGCGGCCAGACCTTTACATCGCCGCACGCCTCCTGGCCCCCACGTCTGAAGCACTCGATCACGTACTCGCCGCCGCGCTCGCCCAGCCACTGGAGACCACCGCATGAAAACCCACCTGAACATTCCCGAGGCGGACAGTTTCTACGCCGCGCTGATCGACGTCCATCGTGGACTGGAGAGCGCCGAAAGCGCCAGGCTCAACGCCCGGCTGTTGTTCCTGCTTGCCAACCAGGTCGGCGATCACGACGTGCTGCTTGCATGCCTGCGCGCTGCCCGCAATCCACTTTCCCAACACTGAACCATCATGACCACCTCATTCGCCTCCGCTTCCGACCTGCTTGAACAGAAACCGCGACTCGTGGAACTAGCGTCCAACGTCTACGGCTATATCAGCGAGTTCGATCCCAATTGCGGGTTCATCGTCGGTGACGATTCCGTGCTGGCCATCGACACGCGTGCCACGCCGCAACTCGCACGCGATTGGCTCGCCGACATCCGGACCGTGACCGACAAGCCGGTTCGCCATATCTTTCTCACGCACTATCACGCGGTGCGGGTACTGGGTGCTGCTGCGTTCGGCGACTCGACTATCTTCGCGTCACGCGCCACGCACGACTGGATTCACGAGCGCGGCGAAGCCGATTTCCGCTCGGAGGTAGGCCGCTTTCCACGGCTCTTCAACGGCGTCGAGGAAGTGCCTGGGCTCACCTACCCGCACGTGACGTTCGAGCGTGAGATGAGCCTGTGGTTCGGCAAGCGCGAGATCCGTTTCATGCACCTGGGACGCGGTCATTCGAACGGCGATTCGGTGTGCTGGCTGCCCGATTGCGGCGTGCTGTTCTCCGGCGATCTAGTCGAAAACCATTGCGGGGTCTACACGGGCGACGCCTATCTGCGCGACTGGACCGTCACGCTCGACCATCTGCGCAGCCTCGGTGCGACGACGATGGTGCCTGGCCGCGGCGCTGCACTGCGTTCGCGCGAGGACGTGAATGCGGCGATCGACAGCACCCGCGACTTTATCTCGACGCTGCTCGACGCAGTGGGCGCCGGCTTGCGCGACGGTTGCGATCTCAAGGCCTGTCACGCGCTAGCCGATGCGGCGATGCGGCCGAAGTTCGGCGACTGGCCGATCTACCAGCACGTGCTGGCCTTCGACGTCTCGCGCGCCTACGACGAACTGACCGGCATCGAACACCCGCGCGTCTGGACCGCCGAGCGCGACCAGTCCCTCTGGAACACCCTGCACAACTGATCGGCGACATCCCATGAAACTTGCTACCCGAAAAAACGGCACGCGCGACGGCGAACTCCTGCTGGTGAGCCGCGACCTCAGTCACGGCGTGAGCGCCGCCGACATTGCCCCAACCCTGCAGGCTGCGCTCGACGACTGGGAGGCCGTCGCGCCCGCCTTGTCGCAACGTTATGACGCGCTCAACGCAGGCCGCGCCGCATCCGCGTTTGCGCTCGACACCACGACACTGGCCGCGCCGTTGCCACGCGCTTACCAGTGGGCCGACGGCAGCGCCTACCTGGTCCACAGCGAACTGGTGCGCGCCGCACGTGGCGCGCTGCTCGACGAAGAGTTATGGCAAGACCCGCTGATGTATCAGGGCGGCTCGGACACCTTCCTCGGCCCGCGCGACGACGTGGCGCTCGAATCGGAAAGCTGGGGTATCGACCTCGAAGGCGAGATCGCCGTCATTACCGGCGACGTGCCGATGGGGTCGCGCGCAGAGCACGCCGGCCGCCATATCCGGCTGCTGATGCTGGTCAACGATGTCAGCCTGCGCGCGCTCGTCCCTGCGGAAATCAAGAAGGGCTTCGGCTTTTTCCAGAGCAAGCCGTCGACCGCCTTCTCGCCGGTGGCCGTAACGCCCGATGAACTCGGCGACGCCTGGGACGGCGCCCGGCTGCATTTGCCGCTGACGGTGCAGGTCAACGGCGCCGTGCTCGGCACGCCCCATGCCGGCACGGACATGGTGTTCGATTTTCCGCGCCTCGTGTCCCATGCGGCAAAAAGCCGGGCGTTAGGCGCCGGCACAGTGATCGGCTCCGGCACGGTGTCGAATGCGGATCGCAGCGTCGGCTCGGCGTGCCTCGCCGAACGCCGGGCGCTCGAAACCGTGCGCGACGGTGCGCCCGTCACACCGTTTCTACGCTTTGGCGATCGAATGCGAGTCGAGATGTTCGATGCAAGCGGACAATCGATCTTCGGCGCGATCGACCAGCGCGTGGTCCGGTATGTCCCACCGGCATCCTGACATTCACGGATTGACGGCCTGAACGCGATGCGGACAATACCGGCGATACCCTGCCAGCACCCCGTCGATGCAGGGACAGCGAGACAGCAGTCGGTTACAGGCAGGGTCGACCTGCCTGCACAAGGAGGACGCCGTGGAAGTGCGAACGATCGATTTGTCGCCCGCCGGGCCGGCCGACTGCGCGTCGATAGCCGCCGCGATTGTCGGGCGGATCGGCGAAGCAGGCTTTGCCGGCGATCTGATCAGCTCGCTGGCGCGAATTCTGCGCGTCGGGCATCTGTCCGCCTTCGCGTTCCGGCCGGACTACGCGCCACAATTGCTCGGCACCAGCAGCGTGGTGTCGCCGGGTATCGCCCACGACACCGCCTTCGTCTATCTGGATCGCCACTACCTCGCCGACCCGACGCTGTCGTTGCGCGAGGCCAGCCGCACGCTGAACGGTCAGGCGCTGTTCGTGCAACGGCAACGCTCGCACGATGTGCTCGACGATGGCTACCGGGCTTCGTGTTACGACCAGCCGGGCATCATCGATCGCGTCTCGGTGGTTCAGGCACGCAGCGCAGACAGCGATACGTGGATTGCAGTCAACATCTATCGCGATCGTTCGCAGGGGTTCTTCTCGGACAGCGACCTCGACCTGCTCAGCACGGTGGCGCCCATCGTCACCAGCGCCACCGAACGTCATCTGCACATGACCGAAATGCAGGCGCAACTGGCCACGCAGGTGGCGGCAGCGCCCGGCGCCAGACGCGACGCGGCGCCCGCGCGGCTCGCCGCCAGTTTCCCGCAACTCAGCCGCCGCGAGCGCGAAGTGTGCGAAGGCATTCTCGCCGGGCTGACCGCGAAACAGATCGCCCGGCAACTCGAGATCGCGCCGACCAGCGTGGTCACGCATCGCAAGAACGCTTATCTGAAGCTCGGCATTCACGACCTGAAGCAACTGTTTGGGCTGACAGCCTAGACGCACGCTTCGGCGGCCGCTTTCCCTCACGCATTCCCACGCGCCTGTGCACCGACCGGCGCGGCCGGCGTGCGGGCTCGTCTCTTTCCGCTGACCTATGACCGTCATTCACGAAGATGATTTCGTGCGTTCGATTGCGGACGCACTGCAGTTCATTGCCATCCATCATCCGGCACCCTATCTCGCCCATCTCGCTCGCGCTCACGCGCGCGAACGCTCGCCGGCGGCACGCGATGCGATCGCGCAAATCCTGACGAACTCGCGAATGGCTGCGCTGGGGCAACGACCTCTGTGCCAGGACACGGGGGTCGTCAACGTATTTCTCGAGATCGGCATGGCGGTACGTTGGAATACGCCGCACGATGTTGAAACCTTGGTCAATGAAGGCGTGCGCATCGCCTATACCGATCCGCACAATCCACTGCGCGCGTCGGTCGTTGACGACCCGCTGTTCTCGCGGACCAACACGCGCGACAACACACCGGCCGTCGTGCACGTGCGTCTTGTGGCCGGCGACACCGTACGCTGCACGGTGGCAGCCAAAGGCGGCGGCGCCGAAAACAAGAGTCGCTTCGCGGTGCTCAACCCGTCGGACAGCGTGCGTGACTGGGTGCTCTCCGTCATGCCTTCGCTGGGCGCAGGGTGGTGTCCGCCAGGGATCATTGGCCTGGGTGTCGGCGGTAGCGCGGAGAAGGCGATGCTGCTTGCCAAGGAGTCGCTGATGGAACCGATCGACATGCACGAATTGCTGGAGCGCGGCCCGCAATCTCCGGAGGAGACGTTACGTATCGAGCTATACGAGGCGATTAACGCGCTGGGTATCGGTGCGCAGGGACTGGGCGGCCTGACCACCGTGCTCGACGTCAAGCTACGGACCTATCCGACCCATGCCGCATCACTGCCGGTCGCGCTGATTCCGAACTGTGCAGCAGACCGGCACATCAGCTTCACGCTGGATGGCAGCGGCCCGGCGGCATTCACGCCCCCTGCAACGGACAGTTGGCCCGCCGTGACCTGGTCCGCCGCAGCCGATGCGGTGCGTGTCGACCTCGATACGCTCACGCGAGAACAGATGGCCACCTGGCGCGCCGGACAGACGCTGTTACTGTCAGGAAAGTTGCTGACGGCACGCGATGCAGCGCATCGCCGCATTGTCGAGTTACTGGACGCTGGACAACCGTTGCCTGCCGATTTTAACGGGCGCGCGCTGTACTATGTCGGCCCAGTCGACGCTGTGCGCGATGAAGCCGTCGGGCCTGCTGGGCCAACCACATCGACGCGGATGGACAAGTTCATGGATCGCGTACTCGGCGCCACGGGCCTGTTCCTGACGATCGGCAAGGCGGAGCGCGGACCGGCGGCGAGCGAGACGATTCACCGTCATCGCACCACGTATCTGATTGCGGTCGGCGGTGCTGCGTATCTCGTCTCGCAGGCCATCCGCCACGCGCGCGTGGTCGCGTTCGCCGATCTCGGCATGGAAGCCATCTACGAGTTCGACGTAAAGGACATGCCTGTTACCGTCGGCATCGACCTGCACGGTGAGTCCATCCATACAACCGGGCCCAACTACTGGCAGCAGATGATTCGCGCCGAACGCATTCCCACACGAATGGCATGAGCGAATGACGGGGCATGCCCGACTGGGTTCTGCGCGGCGGAAACCGTCGCCGGCGTGCTTGCCGCATAGCGCATCCGACGGCTGGTGATGGCAATGCGCCGGGAGGGCTGCCAGGCGCTGCCTCCGGCCGTCCTACTCAAGCAACGCCAGCACGTCGTCATAGAGCGCCTGGGAAATCCGCACGCCGTCTCGCAGGCTGCGCGCCCGGGCATCGAAGCGCCGCTGCGAAGGCAGCCGCGCGCCCTGCGCCACCACCGCGCTCAACAGCGTCTCGGCCCGCGCGAGTCCCGCTTCGTAGTCGTCACCGAGAAACACCTTCGGGTCCAGTGCGATCAGCAATTCGCCGTGGTAAGGCGTCGCGCCCACGCCCTCGTCATAGGCCTGGGACTCCATGCTGGTCAGGTCTCCGATCAGCGCGCCCGCCAGCAATTCGATCATCGCCGCCAATGCCGAGCCCTTGTGACCGCCGAACGTCTGCATGGCGCCTTGCAGCGCCGCCTTTGCATCGGTAGTCGGCCGGCCGGCGCTGTCGATCGCCCAGTGCGAGGGAATGGCTTTGTCCTGCCGCGCGTGCAATTCGATATCTCCGCGCGCGATTGCACTGGTTGCGAAGTCGAATACGAAAGGCTGTCCGCCCTGTCGTGGCCACGCGAACGCCAACGGATTGGTGCCGAACACCGGTTCCTTGCCGCCCGCAGGCGCGACCCAGCTATGGCTGGGATTCATGGCGAGACCCACCAGCCCTTGCGCGGCGATCGCCTCCACTTCAGGCCAGAGCGCCGAAAAGTGATAGCAGTGATTGATCGCCATGGCCGCGATCCCCTGCTGCCGCGCCTTGTCGAGGAAAACCGGCAGACCGGTCTCGAATGCGAGCAACGAGAAGCCATGGTGGGCGTCGACTGCCACGATGCCGGCGGACACGTCGCGCAGCGTCGGCTCGGCACGCGGATTGACTTTCCCGACGCGCAACGACCTCGCGCAAACCAGCAGCCGGTACACCCCATGCGAATGGCATTCGTCGCGCTGGCATTGCGTGATCACATGGGCGATGGCGTTCGCGTGCGCATCCGACAAACCATGCCGCGTCAACACACGGTATGACAGCGCGTAAACCTCGTCGAGCGTCAGCACGACATCCGTTGATTCGGTGCTCATACTACTGCCCCCGCGCGGACAACCCTACCGTCGATCCGTTGCGCAACGCCCAACGGATTGTCGCTGCGAAGCGCCGCCGGCAGCAACGTGCTGGGCAGGTCCTGATACGACACGGGCCGCAGAAAACGTTCGATCGCGCGACTGCCCACCGACGTCGTGCGCGTGTCCGAGGTTGCCGGAAATGGCCCGCCGTGGATCATCGCATGACCGACCTCGACACCCGTTCCAAAGCCGTTCACCAGGATTCGCCCAGCCTTGTTTTCGAGCGTCGGCAGCAATGCGCGCAATGCGTCGTGGTCGGCATCGTTCAGATGCACAGCGGTGGTCAATTGACCTTCGAGCGATTTGATCAGCCGAAGCAAC
>JARLJU010000203.1 GCA_031291055.1 Rudaea sp.
CCCAGCGACCCCACAGCAGTCTGGGCTATCGATCCCCAGCGCCAGAGACAATCTTACCGATCCACCTAGGAGCTATCGAACCAATCAATAAAGCCGCGTAAACTGACTTAACATCTGGACCAGTCAATGCAGGCCAGTCACGATTCGCCCCAGAGTATCCGGCCATCTGCAGCTTCTGCTGCCAAGGATGATGTCGCGCAATGCTCTTTCCACCATGAAAGCGCCGAACCCTGTCCCGACGAGCTCCAGTATGCCGAAGACAATACGCGTGGCATCTGGAGTTTGTCGTTCGGAAGCGAGGGCACTATTGATCAGCTCCGGACCGAGCTGGCCGTATCTGTAATGCAGCGCAGCGCCAGCCAGCGCGACGAGGGCTAGCCCATAGAAGACTACAAATATATTGCGCGTGGCCTCACGCCGAGCAGTGGTCGGTAGGGGTCCTCGGACAACCATAAACGTCCCGAAGAACCCGGTAAAAAAACCACCCAAATGTGCGGTGAGACTTACATTCGGCAGAAAACTGTATAACAGGTTGTAGCTGAGGAAATAAAACAAGAAGCTCTTCAATTGCGTCTGCTTTCCCAGCGAACCGCGCTCTCGCAACAGCAGTCCTACTAGAACCCCGTAGATTCCAAAAATCGCACCGGAGGCACCTGCCTCTGGCCGCAGTGGGGACCAGTACACGCTGAGCAATCCACCGCCGATGCCGGCGATGAGATATAGCAGGAGGAACGTGGTCGACCCGACCATGCGTTCAACGGTCGGCGCAACCAGAGCAAAGGCCAGCATGTTTGCCAATAGGTGGACAATACCGATGTGGATGAACAGGCTCGAGACGAGCCTCCACCACTCGCCATCGGTCGTGCGTGGACCCCAGTTCGCACCCCAACCCACCAGGTCGGCGCTCACGGGACTGATTGGGCTTATCCCCGAAATCGCCATCGCGAGGAACACAACGCAATTCGCCGCGATCAAGACATTCGTCACATAGACATGCGGCGAGCGCGCAAGCAACTCTCTGCGGAACTCTCTTGCTTCAATTACCGGTGCGTCGATCTCACTTTCGACCTGCGAGTACGTCGCAGCCGATTCGCCCAAGTCTGGCCCGCTCCGATCGTCCGCGCATGGGACGACTGCCGTCACGGCCATACCGCGCTCTGTGCCGTGCACGCGCGCCTCCGCTTCTGTGGGCGCGTTGCTAATAAAACGTGGCGCAACCTCACCGGTGCGAACGTCATTGCCGTAAACGAGAAATCCCATGAGCCCTACCTGCGGATGGCGAATTCATAAGCTAGCCGGAGTTGTACCACCAAGAGAGCGATGAACTCGGTGATCGTTGTAATGGTGGCCTTCCCTTGAACAGGGAGGACCTGAACGGTTTGTCGGTGGCAACGCTTTCAGTCCTCAAATCCGTCGCCAAAAATCTCGTCGCCGCGCTCGTAGGCGCCTATGTCGACCAAGCCGCTATAGCTGCGTGGGTTGCCGTTGAGATTGATGGTGGGCAAGCCGCCGACAGGCGTCGTCGTCCCCATTCCCAATAATGGCGAAGTGGCGGCAAGCTGGTAATTGCCGCTACCGCCGAAGTGCGGGTCGACACTGAGATTGCCATTGACGCTGGGTGCGGGGTTGCCGATATCGTTGTTCATGAGTACGATTGTTGGCGCCGATCCAGAACGGAGCCATTTCTGCTAGTCGTGCCGATGTTTGAGTGGGCCGGCATTGGTGCATAGAACGACCAGAATGCTGAGACCCAATTGCCTAGCATACGGGTCAATCCCAATATTGGCACCTGGGTCAATCGCAGATCGGCGACAACACACGCGACCAATGAGCGTAGCCCTGTTTGTCTGGCTCAAGATTCGATGCGCATTTCCTTCCGAATTGGCTCAATATAGCGCGAAAATCACCAACCAAGAAGTATTCGACGCATTTGCGCCACTCTGCGGTTTCGTTCGAGAGGCCGATCATGTCTACGCGAAGAAGCCGCTTCTGGCGCACTATACTTCGCTCGATACAGTCGAAAAGCAAACGATAAGGCTGGTTCCCAAAATCAGTACGCGGATTAGTCCCGGATCGGCGCCATCAATCTGGCTCAGCCTTCGTAACCGTCCTTGAAGATCTCATCGCCACGCTCGTAGGCACCCATGTCAACGTGGCCGTTGTACGAACGCGGATGACCTTCGATGTCGATGGTCGGCAACCCGCCGGTCGGCGTGAGCGTGCCTTGGCCTAGCAATGGCGACGTCGGCAACAAGTGAAAATCGCTAGAACTGGAAAACTGCGGATCGGCGGTGAAATTGCCGGTGCTGGTCGGATCCATCATGTCTTGATTTGAGCTAAATTCGTTGTTCACGAGCACGGCGGTAGTCTCCAGATCGTAGCCGCTGTTGGCCCAAAAAATATTGTTGCTCATGGTATCTAGCGGCGGCGAGGCCGCAATGGAGACGTAGAACTCTAGGCCGCCAGTTGCGGACGTCGGCATATAGGCGACGCTATTCTGGGCGAACGTGTTGTTGATAATATTTGCAGCGCCGCCTTCATCATAAATTAGGCCAGCGCCATCGCACGAAATGGCAGCATTGCCAACGATCAGGTTGTTTTCAAACTGCAGGGTGCTCGTGGGGCTCACAAAAATTGTAAATCCGCCGTCACAAAAGCCTGCGCGATTATTGCGAACAATATTCTGATCGAATATGACCGGTCCATTACTAGTAGACATGGTGTTTATCTCCACCGGGCCATAGCTGTCAGTGTTGGCTGTTCTGCCGTTCTGAAAGGTGAGATAGCGCACGGATACGTCACCGATGCTCTCGCTCTCGAATAGATGCGTTGTGCCGCCCCCGTCGAGTATCGTCAATTCGGGGTTTTTGATAATCGCGGAACAACCGTTGTTATAGCCGCCATTGATATCGAGCTTACGCGCAGTGGTCTGATTGCTGTAGCTGAAAAACACGGAGCTGCCGATATCAGCAGTGTTGTATGTGCCGGTCACGATTTGAATCGTATTGTCTTCGTTGTCGTTGGGACCGTTATCGCTGGCCGCAGTAAGCGCTGCTTGAAGAGACGCGGCACTATCCGCGCAATACGTATGCGCATGAGCCGATGAAACGACCGTCAGTATGCCCGCAACAAATCCGATACGGTTTGATAGGTGTCGGAGTCCTAAACGTCTCGGCGTCGATTGCATGGCGCAAGCCTTTTCGGTGTGTTTTCGGCTCCCTTACTAATACGCGATGGCGGGAGCCGCAGAGTAAAATTCGAAATATGCTCAGTACAGAACGAAGGACACGCGGCAAACCGAACATCAAGTGAGTGACGTTGCCGAGTATATCAACGCGCGGTTCCGCCGCCATCTCTTGTTCGGGCTCTGCCCTGTCGGACGTTTTATGTCATTTACCGGGACACCGCTCTCCTTTCACTCATTCGGAGGCTACACAATGAAGATTCATCGGAAATCAGGCAAATCACTGTTCTTGGCTTTGGGCTTCATCGGCTTGGGTATGGCTTCAACGGCACACGCTGGAACTCCTGTGTATCTGTCGGGCAACGGCAACGACAGCAACCCATGCAATTTGCAGCAACCGTGCCGCCTGCTACCTGCCGCGCTGGCAGCCGTCACGAGTGGTGGCGAGGTCGTGATGCTCGATTCGGCCGACTACAACACGGGGGAAGTGACGATCAGTCAGAACGTGACCATCCTCGCCGTGCCTGGCGCCGTGGGCGGCATACTCGTTGACTACAACTCCGCAGGGGGAGTTGCGATCAACATCGCATCAGGCCCTACTGTCACGCTGCGCAATTTGCACTTCCACCAATCAGAGACCATTCTCGGTGCCAGCTCGTTCTTCGTGGGCGTATTGGCAGGGTCGGCAGTGCTGAACATCTTTGCCAGTGACTTCGAGGGGGTAGACACCGGCGTTCTTGCCAACGCAGGCGCAAACGTGAGTGTTTCTCAAAGCACATTCCGTGGGGGCAAAACTGGCATTTCCTTTGACGGCACATCGACCTCATTCGTGCAAGGGGTCATCGACCAATCCACAGTCGTCAGTAACAGCAACGCTGGCATCTACGCGATCTACGCAAACATTGCCGTAAGTCATAGCAACCTGTCCAACAACTACTGTGCCGTGGGGCCGTCGACCAAGGGACTCGTTCGTTTGGACAACGATATTATTTCAGGCAACCACTACGGCATATACTATGGGAGTAGTACGCAGGTACAAACGACGGGCAGCAACAATTTTTTCAACAACTATGTAGATATGTATGGCGGTGTGCTGACGACCGTGTCGACGAAGTAGCCACGGCACAACCCGATTGGGGTGAAGCGACAAGGTGTAGTCGCCTCACCGTCACGGCTTCGTTACGCCATCCGTCGCCTGGGCTGGCGAGGATCGCCGTTGTGCGGGAGTTGCACAGTGGGCGTTCGCTGCGTCGGCGTGTAGGAAAAATCCTACGCGCACTAGGTGTACACTTTTGCCATTCGCGGCAGCGGCCACTTGCCTCAGGCGACGCTTTTGACGAGATCGAAGATCTCAATACACATGATAACTTAAGACGCGTCGTCCGCTCAGTTCGCTCGAGCAAATCCAAGTAAGGCTACAGGACCAGAATCTTGACGAGGATAAGCATGGACGCGGCCATTGCCTATATTTTGCACCGATTAGATGAGCGGGCGAGGCGGCCAGGGCCGAGTGCCAAGAAAATGTGTCCTAAAATCGAGTCTGCCGCTCTAATTCAGTGGCAATTGCCCTCCAACCAAGCGTCAATGGTGGCAAAAGGAGACGCCACATGTCGCGCCGCAACACAGTCTCGGTTTCATTCCCCGAAAAACTCAGCACGCGTGAACTAAGGGATTTGTGGAGAAGGCAGTTCGGGAATTCGCCACCAGCCCGTCTGCCCGCCGAGTTCCTGATACGCCTGCTAGCGCAGTCGTTGCAGGAACGCGCCGCAGGCGGTTTGCCCAAGCCCCTCGAACGCCAACTGGTATCTTCATTAAACGGCGAGCCCTCGTCGGTGGCGCAGTCTTCTACTTCTCTTCGCCTAGGCACCCGCCTCGTCCGAGGCTGGGGTGGTGCCAGTCACGAAGTCACCGTCATCGATCGTGGCTTCGCCTATCGCGGAAAGGCCTATCGCAGCTTGAGTGAGATCGCACGGCAGATCACGGGAGCGCGATGGTCAGGCCCGCGGTTCTTTGGATTGCGTACGCCGGAGGGTCGTCCATGAATACCCGTCCGCTGCGCTGTGCCGTCTACACACGCAAGTCCTCTGACGAAGGATTGGAACAATCCTTCAATTCCCTTGATGCCCAACGCGAAGCCTGTGCAGCCTTCATTCAAAGCCAGCGGCATGAAGGGTGGAAGCTCTTACCCACCCTCTACGATGACGGCGGATATTCCGGCGGCACTTTGGATCGGCCAGCGCTTCAGCAGCTTCTCGCCGATGTAACGTCGGGTGCCGTAGATCTCATCGTGGTTTACAAGGTTGATCGACTGACACGGTCCTTGAGTGACTTCGCCAAGATCGTCGAGCAGCTCGATGCACGTAATGTGTCATTTGTATCAGTGACCCAGGCGTTCAATACGACCACCTCCATGGGGCGCCTGACACTTAATGTGCTGCTGTCCTTTGCCCAGTTCGAGCGTGAAGTCACCGGGGAACGTATTCGGGACAAGATTGCCGCTTCCAAACGCAAAGGCATGTGGATGGGAGGACTGGTTCCCATCGGTTATGACTGTGTGGATCGTAAGCTCGTGGTCAATCCGGCTGAAGCCGATCAGGTGCGGCACATCTTCGAACGCTACCTAGCCCTGGGTTCGGTCGCCAAGCTGCGGGATGAGCTGAGAGGCCAAGGGTTTCGGAGTAAGAAGCGATCCACGGCCAGTGGCGGAACCTATGGGGGCTGCTCGCTGACTAGCGGTGCCCTGTTTGCCGTGCTGTCGAATCGGATCTATCGCGGCCAGATCAGTCATCGCGGGCAGGTCTATCCCGGGCAACACGAACGCATCGTCTCGGATGAATTGTGGGACGCCGTGGCCATGCTCCGGCAAAAGACGCGTCGGGCGAACTCCGGTACGCCACGAGCACAAGCCAAGCGTCCCCTTCTGGGCGTTTTGTGGACCGACCGGGACGAACCTTACCGGGCGGTCTTCAGCACCAAGGGCTACCGGCGGTACCCGTACTATGTGTCCGACGGTAACAATGAAAAGAGATCTGGCAGCACGATCCGCCTGCCGGCGCTGGAACTTGAAGGTCATGTGGCCGATTGCCTTCGCGCGTTCTTCGCCAATCCCCAGCGGGTCCTGGATGCGGCGATTGTCGATGGCGATGCGCCCAGCGCGAAGAAGTCGGTGCTTGCAGCAGCGCAGATGCTGGCCGCAGTTGAATCGACACACGAGCAAGGGCAAATATGGCGGCCGATGCTTAGTCGCATCCGTTTTGCCGATGGGGAACTGACGGTTGAACTCGACCGGGCAGGAGTTCGCGCAGCGCTAGGCTTGGCAGCAAGCCTAGACGAAGAGACACAAGAAACTGAGACCATCGCGCTCGCGTGGCCACTGCAGTTATATCGCACGGCGCACAACATTCGATTGATCATTCCGAGTGGCGGTGTACAAGAAGCGGGCAAGCCCAACGACTCGTTGATCCGATTCGTGGCGCGCGGTCGGCGCTGGTACAAGCAACTGACTTCTGGCGAAATGCCGTCCATCAAGGCCATCGCGGCAGCGGAGAATCTGAACGAACGGTATGTCGCGAGACTGCTCAAGGGATCCTTGCTTGCTCCCGACATCCTGCAGCGCATTCTCGACGGCAAGCAGCCAGTCACCCTATCGGTCGAACGGCTCTACGCGGGGGTATCGGCCGATTGGCCGGAGCAACGGGTTCAGCTTGGCCTGACCCGAGCGCAATAGCCCCAATTCAAACAGTTCGGCGTGCCGCTCGCCATTGCGGCCACATCTGACAGCGGACTGCGACTCATAGCAACCAGAGATACTACCCACAATGGGCGGAAAACGCCCCTTCGACTGCGAACTTCAGTCCGCTTGGGCACCCGCCAAGCCCGCACCGTCGCGCCATTTACGCTGAAACTGGAGACTATGTCTCCGCTCGCTAGTCTGCGTGGCGGAGAGGGTGGGATTCGAACCCACGTTACGGCATAACCGTAAACCGGATTTCGAATCCGGCGCATTCGACCACTCTGCCACCTCTCCATTCTACTCGCGCAACGGGAATGTAAGCTCCTCTCGGCGCACATGCTCGCTCGTTTCGTCCCTGAGATTAGCCCATCGCGCTGCTTCCAACTCAGCGCCGTCTCGAAGGGCGCGAATGATACGGGGAGGGGCCTCAAGAAACAACCGGTTTGCGTTGTCGCGTCATCGCCGCCCCCGTTACAATGGGGGTTGATTCCCGAACTGTAGCTGCCATGAGCCTGATTTCCGTCCCCGTTTCCTTCGGCGAGCTGATCGACAAGATCACGATTCTCGAAATCAAGCTCCAGCGCATCGGCGATGTCGCCAAGGTCGCCAATGTGCGTGCCGAACTTGATCTGCTGAACGCCGACTGGGCGCGGAATGCTGCCTCGCGTGTCGACATCGGCCACGAGCGCGCACGCCTCAAGACGGTCAACGAGGCGCTCTGGGAAATCGAGGATCGCATCCGGATGAAGGAAAAAGCGCAGGCCTTCGATGCCGAATTCATCGAGCTGGCGCGTTCAGTCTACGTTCGCAACGACGAACGCGCCGGAGTAAAGCGCGAGATCAATCTCAAGCTCGGCTCGCAACTGGTCGAGGAAAAGTCGTACCAGGACTATCGTACTAAGACCTGAGTCGTCCCAACCTGTCCGCATCATCCAGTCAAAAACCGTATAATTACTAGCTAAAATTGGCTGAAAACGTCTTGTTGCGTCTCGCTACAGCCTGCCTATAATGGGTAGCTAATAGGGTAGCTAGAGGCTGACGCCATGGCGAAGCGGCAAAGCAAGGTGCTTTCAGACCAGCAAATTCAACGCTGGATTCGGGCAAAGACTCCCATCGCAAGGGCGGACGGGGATGGGCTTACCTTCACGTTGTCGGTGAAAGGTGCCGCCGTGTGGGTTCTGCGTTATCGCTACGGAGGCCGCAGGAAAGAACTCACCTTGGGGCGCTATCCTGATATGACCCTCAAGACCGCGCGCGAGGAAGCCAGCAGCCATCGCCTGCGCATTAATGGTGGACTTGATGTTGCGGTGGAGAAGCAGCGGCGTAAGACGATGGATAGCGAGGCTTGGACGGTTCGCCAGTTAGTGCGAGACGTGGAAAGCAAGGTTTTGCCGGGACTGGCCGACCTGACCCAAGCGCAGGCGCGCAGCTACATTGTTGGCGACTTGATGCCCAAATTCGGAGCATGGGTAGCCCGCGACGTGACCTCTGACGATGTGCAGGCGTGGCTTGAGGCGATTGCAACGGAGCGTAGCTATTACGCTGCGTCGAACGCGCGGAAATTCGCTTCCTTGGTGTTCAAGCACGGGCTGGCTCGGCGCGTAGTCAAGGAAAACCCATTCCGTGCCGTTGACATGCGAACGGTCGCACACCGTCCTGATACCCGCGCTCGCGTGAAATTGAACGACAGCGAATTGCGCGCGTTTCTTAGCGGACTGAAAGGTATAGCCGAACAAGACGCGCTGGCGTTCCGGCTGCTGTTGCTTACAGGCGTCCGTGCGGGGGAATTGTTCGGGGCCGAGTGGACGGACATAGACCTTGGCGCGGCACTTTGGTGCATACCGAAAAACAAGATCAAGACCCGCAAGAAAATGTCAGCCGATAGCTTCATCGTCCCGCTACCAGCCGATGCCGTCGCGTGGCTCAAGCGTCTGCACACGCTGGCCTGCGGTTCGCGTTGGGTGATGCCACCGCGAGCGCGCATCGTGGATGACAGGAAATCCGCCGACTACGAGCGCGCGCTAGACCGTCTAAAGGGCTACGTCGAGACCTTAGGTACTGCCTGCCGCCCGATAACGTTCCATGACCTGCGCTCCACCATGCGCAGTCACCTGAGCGCGTTGGGCGTTCGCACGGAAGTCGCCGAGCGCGCGATAAACCATTCTCTTGGTGGACTGATCGAAATCTACGACAAGGGTGATTATCTGGACGAACGCAAAGCGGCATTGAACAAATGGGCGGCATCGCTGGGGGCACTTGAGAGCGGCGCGGGAATCGTTCCGTTTAAGCGAAAGGCGAGCTAAGAGGTCAAGCCAGGGCTAGGCTGGCCAGCCGAAAGCGCGCAAACCTTCGCCGCGTTGCCATGGTTCTACCGAAGGGCGCAGGAAGGTGCGCGATGCAGCAGTCCAAGTTTGTGGCCGAACAGGAACTCGTCCAAGCCTATGTTGAAAAATTGCCTAACGCTGCGCGGAATCGAGATACGTGGGCGGCAGAGCTACTGTTGCGTTCAATGATCGATGTCCTGCGCAATCGCCAACCATTGCCGCCGAATTGGGCGGACTTCCTAGCGGAGGCGCTTGAAAAGGCTATAGCGAAACCTAAGCTTGCTGGTGCAACCCTAGGTTTGGTACCAAGACGTGCGCGGCCTTCGCAAGATGGCAAATTACAGCGAGACAGAAAAATGGTTATTGACCTGATCTTGCTAAATCGGAAGGGCATTCCACTTGAGGATAGTCGAGGCGTTGACGGCGCATATACGCTCGTCGCCCGCCAATGGACGAAGAGCAAACCCACTGTAATGCGCGCCTGGAGAGATAACCAAGCGTTACTCCGCAAGCTCAAAAAGGTGGACACTAAATAACGCGATTTATTGGTAGGCGACGCACCAGAGCGCATAGGATGAAACTGAACGCACTGGAACATATAGGTGCGTCATGCAAACGAACGAAACCCGATTGATCCGCCTGCCCGAAGTAATTCGGCGCACTGGCCTTAGCCGCTCGCAAGTCTACGCGCTGGCAGCGCAGGGCCGCTTCCCAAAGCCGCTCAAACTTTCGGAGCGGTGTTCTGCATGGCAAGAACCTGCCGTTAGTAGCTGGATTGCCGAGCGTATTGCAGCGAGTAGCGCAAAGGCGGTCGCCGCGTGAACGCGCACAAAATATGTATCCGTCGCGGCGCGGTAAATCATCCACGCAAGGCCCCTTGGCACGATGAGATTGCGGAGGCGCTGCGCGCTGGCAAGCACCCAAATGTGAAATTGTTTGCGACACCTGATTCCTGGGTCCGAGCACAGCGCCATCGTGAAATGTGCGGCCCTGCGACTGCTCTTTGCTTACCTCCGAACGAATCGCCGCTGAGCCTTCGGTGGCCGCCACTGCGTGACCTGATTGCCGTCATTGACAGTTTGAGCGGCGAGCGCGCACGCGAGCTGGCGGAAGCCCTCATCCGCGATGGAGCGATGCTCGTTTACCTTTTGGACAGCAGTAATTCTGCCCGCAATTTCCGAGCCATTCGCAAACGCTCGCACGAATCAAGGGCGGCGTGATGAATGCGATCCCAATCCCGACCTACGAAGTGGACGTATCCGGCAACGAGGTTTCGGTAAAGCTGGTGTGCGCGGCTACCGTCGTATGCGCGCCTATTCGCTGGCTATGGAGGCAATGGATTGCACGCGGAAAACTCCACATCCTCGCTGGCGCGCCCGGCACCGGCAAGACCACGTTGGCCATCACGATTGCAGCGGCGATCACGGTTGGAGGCAATTTCCCGGACGGAACAAAGGCACCGCTTAGCAACGTCCTGATCTGGTCCGGTGAAGACGACTGGGGCGATACCCTTGCGCCGCGACTAAAGGCTGCCGGTGCGGACATGGAACACGTGTTTTTTGTCGGAGATACTGTGGGTGACAATGAGCCGCGACCGTTTGATCCTGCCAGAGACTTAGCGCCACTTGAAGCCGCTGCTGCAAGCATTGGCGACATTGCTTTGCTGATCGCCGACCCAGTCGTTTCCATCGTAACCGGTGACGGCCACAAGAACACGGAAGTGCGCCGCGCACTGCAACCCGTCGTCCATTTGGCCCAGCGTCTCAATTGCGCCGTTCTGGGAATCAGTCATTTCAGCAAAGGCACCGCCGGCAGAGACCCCCTGGAGCGCGTGACGGGTTCGGTTGCATTCGGTGCTCTTGCGCGCGTCGTCCTGGTGGCGGCAAAAGGCGCTGCGAGCGAACCCAGATTGCTCGCTCGCGCCAAGTCGAATATCGGCCCTGATGGAGGTGGATTCGCGTATGACCTGAGACAAACATTCAGCGAGGGTATTGAAACGTGCGTCGTCGATTGGGGTGCTGTTCTTGAAGGTACAGCCCGCGAGCTATTGGGTGATTCGGAGATTGTTGCCAATTCGCCACTCGATGAAGCCTCTAGCTGGCTTGAAGAATTGCTAGCAGATGGGCCGATTCCCGTTAATGCAATCAAAGCTGAGGCTAGCGCGGCTGGTGTGGGATGGCGAACCGTTGAGCGTGCAAAAACCGAGCTTGGCGTGATTGCGGAGCGCGAGAGTGCGGGCAACAAGGGAAAGGGGCGCTGGCAATGGCGAATTCGCAACATCGCCAACCCCATCACAAATTCTGGCGGCCTTGCGGAGAGTCAATTGCCACAAGGGTTTCCAAGGGTGCAAGTAGCGCAAGACCGCCAATCTCACGGTGATGATCACGCTGGCGGTGTTGCGGTTGCCGTCGAGGAGTTCGACCTGTGAGCGCAGCGCCCGATCTGCTCCGGCGGCTCCGTGAGTCTGGCATCCGGTTGAAACCGCGTGGTGACCGGCTGCACGTTGAGGCCGCGCCAGGAACTGTGACGCCCGAACTGCGGATAATTCTTGCAGAGAACAAAGCAGACCTGGTTGCGGCGCTTTCCGCCGATACCATGCGCGCCCGCTTGCTGGCCCTTGCTAGTGCTGAGCGAATCAATGCCACGCTGATCGATAAGTTGCACGACACGGATCTTGTCGCGTGTATCGGGCTGGGCGACAACGTGCTGCGCGCATACATCTGCGCCCTGGCCGATGGTGACCTGCGCGAGCACGGCAAACGCCCGCCAGACGAAACCGCACCGGCACAATGCCGACACTGCGGCCTGGTATGGGTACATCCGCATATAGCGAGCGCCGCACCCGTAGTGGATGGGTGGCCGCGCCTACTTGGCTGCCCGTGGTGCACCAGCCGGCAAAACGGGTTTTCAATACCTAGACCTGGCGTTGCTTTTTGAACGACCGAATAGCAAAAAAAATGCGATTGAACATGTGACCGGTTGCATTGCAATATCAATGATTTAAGGCTTGTATCAATGGGTTTCAAAATCGACGCAAACATCATCGCGAGACCGCACGCCGACGCAGATCGGCAGTATCGCTGCACACTGATGCGAAAAGCACAGATTCGGAAGCGGAGGCACCGGAGGCGAATCGATTATCTTAATGTGTCGCCGGAGGCTGGAAAAGCCATAGAAACACTCCGAGCGCAGCTAAGAGCGGAAGGCAAACCCTGCACCTACAGCGACGCGATCAACGCACTGTTCGTGCTCGGAGGGCCTGACGCCACAGAGACACCGACGGGGAGCTAGCGCGCTTAGAACGATTGCTACCGTCCTTGCGGCGCTTCGTGCCAACTAAATACCATAGTGACCCATCGTCGCTTTCGCCCCAATGTTGATTATTTCTTTGACAAACTCCGAAATGATGTCTTTGGCCCCTGACTTGAGCGTCTTGCCCGCCAAAGTTCCGAAACTTGACTTCTCGGGATTCTCCTTTATGGAGTGCGGGATGTGCCCAAGTGTCGCCAAGCCCTTGATGCTCAGAACAACCTGTAGATGTTTCCCGTCGAGGGTCTGGCGCTGCTCCCGGAAAAAGCCCTCATCGTGGAGCCACGCCATCGTATTTCCCGCTGCGTCAATCCATGTAAATGCCCGTTCCCGGCCCCCGTCACCTTCAAAATCGTCTCCGCTCGCGTTAGCACCGATAACCTTTGGGTCTATGTCGATTGGCGTTGGAAAGTCTGCGTAGAGAATCGTAAGCAGGGCCAATGTCAGCCTGTTGAAGCGATCAATGTTGTCTGGGACGTCGTCGGACATAAAGAGGGCCTGGCGATGCAATGGATCTGCGTATACATGGCGACCATGGGAGCAGTCAACGGGCCCAAAATCGCCTGCAGGTAAGCAGCGAGCCTCGCGCAATCGCTGGCGGGGCGGCCAGCGCCCACTGCTAAGGTTGCTCGCTCGTGCATTGCGTGAGCACCGAGACGCGTTAGCCGGGCTGTGAGGGCCGTTTATCGCTAGGGTAATATCAATCTGAATAAGCGAGAGCATCGGCCAAGAGAATGCACGGCGAATAGTTCTGCTTTAATACCGGCAACTCGCTGCGAACGTCGCTCAATCAGAGCGCAACGTCAATCGAATCGCGCGCTCTGTTACACCCCGTTTTCGTCCGTGTAACCAAGTACGCCGTCGGAACTGGAAAGTAGCGCGTCATCTAGGGAGTCATTGTCGCTATGCGGTCGTTCGACGCTTTGACTGTAAACCGGAATCTGCTTGACGAAAGACCGGGAGCACCCGACCATACGGTGCAACACCCCGCTTTTGGGGTCTATTTGTAGTTAGGCCTATATCTATGCGATTTGCTATTTTTTTTTTCATCGCATTGTCAGGTTGCTCAATGCAAACACGAGTTTGTCGCGACCTTGCGGGTAAATCTTGGGTGAGGTTGCAAGCGCCACCTGAAAATGCCGAGCAACTCAAAAAGCTCGTAACCATAAGAGTTACGGAGTTTCAGAGTCTTTGGTACTCGCAGCCAATTTCCGGCCGCCTTTTGCTTTGCGCATTTTCAACCCGCGACCCAACGTGTAGTTCAAGAACGCACGTTTTCGAGCAGCAAGGTGGTCAATGGGTCTCTCTTCCGAAAGCCGGTAATTTTAATATCTGTGTAGACTAGGCCTAACTATTCGTTCAAGGCGACCGTGATGGGTTGCTGCGATAACCTGGCGCCTCGCGCGGCGCCTTAACTCAAGCGTTAGCTGTCCGAGAAAATGCGTGTAACTTTATCGTCGTCTACATTGAGCTTGCTGCGCGATCTACGCGCACAACGCGGCTGGAACGACGACATTACGTCATCGCAAGACGCCTTTGTTTTGTACGGCGGCCTAGGCCCCGTCATGTACATCACAAGCGATGGGCGCTTTCTCATAGATGGCTCGGCCTGGGACGCGTCGGCGCTCCGCGAAGCCACAGACAACGAGGCAATTACTTCTCTCGTCGTCGGCGCCAAACGCACAGGCGTCTCCGAACTTCTCAGTCTTGTCCCTCCGCCTACGGCCGCAGCAACTACTTGCCCCGCTTGCTCAGGTTCGCGTTGGGGTCCAATGCGTTCAACAACTGGCGAGTGGCCGGTTATGATCTGCACTGAGTGTTGGGGTCGTGGCTGGGTCAGCTAACTATTCGCTCAAGCGGACCGCTGCAGTCTTAGCCGATCCTCTTTCTTAGCAGCGCGACGCGATCAACCAATTGGCCCGGTTTGATTGCCATGGCGTCGCATAGCGCAAAAACCGTAGACAACGCTGGCTGCCGCACACCGCGCTCAAGCATGCTGACGAACGTGCGATCCACTCCGCTTTCAAGTCCCAAGTCTTCCTGACTTAGCTTGGCCCTGGTGCGCGCCTCGCGAAGCGCCGCTCCAAATGCCTTGGCCACGTTTGTCTTGAAAGTATTCACTCCACCAGCGTCGTTCCTGCGGGACTAGTGGTCTACGGAACATGTTCTACAGCCTTGTGATATTGTCTTAGTTAGCCAAGCGATATTCAGGGGAACCAATGCGCTCGTTGGGTGCGTTCCATTTTCCTTTGTTCGTATGCATTGCGGCAGGTTGCGCAACCACGAATGTCACCGCGTTCAAGGACACCGATTTTGCGGCCAAGCAATATCACCACGTCGCGGCCTTTGTGGTGGGCGGTACTCTGGAAGGTCGGCAAGACACGGAGCTGAAGCTTTGTGCTGAGATTGCACCGACCGCCTGCACGCCAGGCTTGAGCGTATTGCCGCCTACTAGGCAATACACGCCTGAGGAAAGTGCAAAGCTAATCAGTGGCAGCGATTCGGATGCCGTGCTGATTGTCTCTATCGGCTCTGATAACTCGCAGTCCGCGATCATCGGCTATCAGACTTTCGCTACTGCCCAGGCCAGTGGAACTGCAACCACCACGGGCACTGTGAACACCTACGGAAACGTGGGTACCTATCAGGGAACCACGCAGGGGAACGCTTCAGCAACCGGACAATCCACCACTATGCCGATCATAGTCCACTCCCGCGTTGCTGCTGGAACCGTCACCCTGTTAGACGTAGCCACAGGCAAGACCGCGTGGAGCGGTGAAGCGCACACCCAGGGAAGAGGCCGGTTCGGGACAACTGATAGCGCGTTTGAATCGTCGGCGGCCAAAGAAATCATCGGCCAGCTGCGCGCATCAGGACTTGTCGCTAAGCGGTAGACGTGATCTAGGCTACCGGACAAAAATTGGTAGCCAGATGGGTAGCCAATTTACAAAATAGTGCTATAGGCCGCACTGCATATAGGTTCCGGTAGTCGTACCAGGACTATCGCGCCACGGCAGGCGGCTGAGTGCCGGCGTTGCGCCGCAGCGCAAACACCTCTAGCCGCTCGATCACGTCGTCAACCTCGATCAAATCCATCACTCCCGGGTATTCCAGCTTTGTGCCCCAGGCCAGTTCCGACGCGGGTTTGCCGCGGAACTTGCGCGCAGCATCATCGTAGCGGTCCACGCACCATTGTCGGTCGGAATAGGGGCCGGAACGCCGGGGGTTGCTGGCTGCGTGCAGGCCGAGCACCGGTGCGCCGACGGCGTTGGCCATGTGCATGGGGCCGGAGTCCGGGGTCAACACCAGGGTTGCGTGGCGCGCAAGGGCGAGGAATTGCTTGAGCGTGTCCTTGCCGATGAGATCAATCGGTTTATTTGTTGCTTTTTCCACAATCGCGTCGCCGAATGTGCGTTCGTAGGCGCTGGGTCCGCCGCATAGCGCAACGCGCCAGCCCAGCCTGGTCGCGGCATGATCCATTGCCGCGGCATAGCGCTCCGGGCGCCAGTTGCGGACTGTATGGCTGGAACAGGGGCTGACCAGCAACGTAGGCGCGTCACCGGGCAGATGCTGCGTGGCGAAGGCATCGGCTTGAGCGGGTATGGGAATATCCCAGCGCACCTGCGTCTGCGCGAGCCCAAGCGGCTCGATGAAGCTGGCCATCGCATCGAGCACGTGTTCGCCGCTGCGTGCGGCGATGCGGCGATTGACGAACAGGCCGTGCAGATCCTTCGAGCGCGCGCGGTCGTAACCGATACGCAGTGGCGCATGCACCAGGGTGCTGAGCAGATTCGCTCGCAATGCCACCTGCATGTGCAACAGTGCGTCGAAACGGCGGCCGCGCAACTGCGCGCGCACCGCATCGAAGCCACGCCAGCCTTGGGCCTTGTCGAAGACGACGAACTCGACGCCGCCGATATCGCCGACCAGCTTGTGCTCTAGCTTGCCGATGATCCAGGTCAGCTGCGTCTGTGGCCATTGTGCTTGCAAGGTACGCACAAGCGGCACGACGTGGGTCGCGTCGCCGAGTGCCGAAGTGCGCAGCAGGCAGAGCGATTGCGGCGGAATGGCGGAAAATGGCGCTTCTGGCATGCGGGCTTGCTAAACTTCCACAACGAGGACGGGTCCAACCCGATACGATGATCCAGGCACAGCTACAGACCACCGCGGACGGGGCGATTGTGTTCGACCCGGTGGCAGCGGCACAAGCCGGTGGCGCCATTCCGGGCGGGTTTGATCCGGACTGGTTCGAGGCCGGGCATTGGCGCGCACTGGGAGCGGCGGAAAGTGCGCGCGGAGGGCGGGGCGGAGCCATCTATCTTGATGCGCCTTTCGGTCGCAGCGTGCTGCGGCACTATCGTCGCGGCGGCATGGTCGCCGGTCTTCTGGGCGATCGTTATCTTTGGACTCGCGCCGAGCGCACGCGCGGTTTCGCGGAATTTCGTCTGCTGGCTGAACTGCACGGGCGCGGTCTGCCGGTGCCGGCACCGGTTGCTGCGCGCTATCGGCGCGATGGCGTCCATTACCGCGCGGACCTGATCACGCGCCGTATCGAAGGCGCTGTCACCCTGGCCGAACTGGTCGCGGACGGTCGCTGTGATGCGCAGATCGCCGCCGGCGTCGGCGCCACGGTTGCCGAATTCCATGCCGGCGGCGCCTGTCATGCCGACCTCAACGCCCACAACGTGCTGCTCGTTGGCGAAAAGGTGTGGCTGGTGGACTTCGATCGTGGCCAGCTGCGCACGCCCGTGCAGGCCTGGCAACTGGCGAATCTGTGGCGCTTGCGGCGCTCACTGCTGAAACTCGGCGCCGCCCGCGATGGCGAGCCGGCGTTCGACCGCGCGCTATGGAAACCGCTGATGGCGGCATACGAGCGGCGCCTTGGCGAAATCCAGGGCTTGCCTGTGCGGAGCGCACGCGCATGAATCTCGCCTTGCGCTTCCTTGGCGTGGGCTCGGCCCAAGCCGTCGAACTGGGCTCGTCGGGCGCTGTGCTGGAACGTGACGGCGCGCCCTTGTTGCTGATCGATTGTGGCCCGGAAACCTTGAATCGGTATCTGGATATCTATGGCGAGGCGCCGCGTGCGGTGTATGTCACGCACACGCATATGGACCACGTCGCCGGGCTCGAACGGTTGTTCTATCGCGCGTATTTCGATTCGGCGCTGAAGGGGAAGGTCCAATTGTTCGCACACGCCGCCTTGCTGCCGTATCTGCAAGCCCGTGTCGCGGATTATCCGAACGTCATTGCCGAGGGCGGCGCGAATTTCTGGGACGCGTTCCATCTCGTCCCGTGCTCGCGCGGATTCTGGTACGAAGGATTCTGGTTCGATGTCTTTCCCACCCGCCATCACGCGCCAATGACGTCGTTCGGCATCACCCTGAAGGGCGCATTCGCCTGGACCGGTGACACGCGTCCGATTCCGGAAATGCTGGCGCAATATGCGCCCGCACCCGCGTTGATTGCACACGATTGCGGCCTGGCAGGCAACCCTTCGCATACCGGCATCGATGACATCGAACGCGAGTATTCCCCGGAACAACGTACACGCCTGCTGCTGTATCACTACGCCAGTGCTGCCGATGGCGTCGCGCTGGGCGCGCTCGGCTATCACGCGGCGCAACGCGACGAACGCGTCGCCCTGCCTGCGCCGGGAGCAAGCATCGTTCCGCCAAATACGTCGAAGGTTGTGGCATGAACCGCGTGGCGATCCCGCACACGCTGATTCAACCGCTGCCTGGCGACAGATTGCAGCGGCCGCTGCACGACCTGCGCATCTCGGTGATCGACCGCTGCAATTTCCGCTGCCCGTATTGCATGCCCGAGGACCAATACGCCCAGGATCATGTGTTCCTGGCCAAAGACCAGCGTCTGCGTTTCGAGGAAATCGAGCGTCTGGCGCGCACTTTCGTGACGCTGGGTGTGCGCAAGTTGCGTCTGACTGGCGGCGAGCCGTTGCTGCGTCGCGAACTGCCGGAACTGGTGCGCATGCTGGCGCGGATTCCACAAGTTGAAGATCTGGCCATGACCACGAACGGCGTGCTGCTGCCGCGCATGGCGCCGGCGTTGCGCGCGGCTGGATTGCAGCGACTGACCGTTTCGCTGGACACGCTGGACGCGGCCACCTTTCGTCATCTTTCGGGCGGCCGCGGCGAGGTCGACGAGGTGCTCGCCGGCATTGCGGCGGCGGAAGCAGCGGGCTTTGCCCACTTGAAGCTCAATTGCGTGGTCATGCGCGACGTCAACGACATGCAGGTACTGGATCTGGTCGAGCGCTTCCGCGGCAGCGGTCATATCGTGCGCTTCATCGAATACATGGATGTAGGCACGATCAATGGCTGGCGCGGCGACCTGGTCGTGCCGAGTGCGGAACTGCACGCACGCATCCACGCGCGCTGGCCGCTGGCGCCGTTGCAGCGCGGTTATCGCGGCGAAGTGGCGCAGCGTTACGCATTCGCCGATGGCGCCGGCGAGATCGGCTTCATCAGTTCGGTTTCGCAGCCGTTCTGCGGCGACTGCACGCGCGCACGGCTGTCCGCCGACGGCAAATTGTATACCTGCCTGTTCGCGCGGACCGGGCTCGACCTGCGCGGACCGCTGCGCGCCGGCGCCGACGATGCCGAACTGGTCGAGGCGATAGCGGCACGCTGGTCGCAACGCGAAGATCGATACAGCGAGCGCCGTGCGGAACTGCGCGCGGCGGGAAATCCGGAAAAGGTGGAGATGTTTGCGATAGGTGGGTGAGCCGGTGCGCTTGTGCGATGCCTTGAATGGCATGCGCGCGCCGACGAACGCCCGAGGCAGGAGCCGGGGATCCAGCCATACCGTCTGTCCGCGAGAGCGGGCGCATCGAGGTCGATTTGCATGAGCAGCAAGGAAAAAAGCCTCACCCATGTCGATTCGCGAGGCCTGCCGCGCATGGTCGATGTTGGCGCCAAGACTCCCACGGCACGACATGCCGCGGCACAGGCCATCGTGCGCTTTCCGGCGGCGGTCGTCCGCGCCTTGCGTGCGGGCGGCATGCGCGCGAAAAAAGGCCCGGTCATCGATACGGCAATCATCGCCGGCACGATGGCGGTCAAGCGCACGCATGAATTGATCCCCTTCTGTCATCCACTGGCGATCGAGCGCTGCGACTTCGCGGTCGAATTCGCATCGCCCACGCAGCTGGTCATCCGCTGCGAAGTGGCGATCACGCACAAGACCGGCGTCGAAATGGAGGCGCTGACCGGCGCCACGGTGGCGGCGCTGACCGTCTATGACATGTGCAAGGCGCTGTCGCACGAAATCGTCATTGCCGAGGTGCGCCTGCTGGAGAAATCCGGTGGCAAGCGCCGCGTCGGTCGCAGCAAGGAGCCTGCGTGAACTACCGCATTTTATACTTTGCCTCATTGCGCGACGCCGCCGGCGGAGAGAGCGAGGATTGCGTCGCAGCAACCGCCGATGCGCGTACGCTGTACGCGCAATTGCGCGAGCGCCATGGCTTCGTGCTCGGCCACGAACGCCTGCGCATGGCCGTCAACGGCGAATTCGCGCGCTGGGACCGTGTCCTTGCCGATGGCGACGAAATCGCGTTTTTGCCGCCGGTATCGGGCGGGTGAGGCTGAGCGTCGCGTAACAGCGCATCGCGCGCGATGCCGGAAGCACTGAGGAAACTGGCAGCATGAACCGTTTTCGACTAAGTGATGCACCGATTGACATCACGGCGCTGGGTCGCGATCTCGCATCCACGAGCGCGGGCGCCTGTGTCACGTTCGAGGGCCGCGTGCGCGATCACAATCATGGACGTGCCGTGCACGGGCTGGCGTACCAGGCATACGCCGCGCTGGCCGAAGCCGAAGGCGCGCGTATCGTCGCCGCAGCGATGCAGCAATTTCCCATCGTGGAAGCATACTGCGTGCACCGGGTCGGCGTTCTGGAAATCGGCGATGTCGCCGTCTGGGTTGGAGTCAGTGCCGCGCATCGCGACGCTGCTTTCGCCGCCTGTCGCCACATCGTCGATGAGGTGAAAAAGAGCGTACCGATCTGGAAGAACGAGCGCTACGCTAACGGCGAATCGGGCTGGCTGCATCCGGATGATTCGCGGGTCGATCCCGCTGGCGTAGGCTGAACCGATTGCACGGCCGGGAGTCAAACTGAAATCCCTGGCGCCTCACGCCGGTCTTTTTGGCGTTCACGGCCGCGTAGCAGCGCGCGTGTTGAAATATCGAAATCCGGATTCAGGACAGCCAGCATGAGCAAGAACAGAAGCCATTCAACGGCGGACACACTGCGGCGGCGCTTGTTGCTTGCCGGCGGAGCGATTGCCGCAGGCGCATTGCTGCTGAAACTGCGCATGCCCGGGATCGGCGAGGTTCGCGCCGCAGCACAGGAGGCGTTTGAAGTGACCCACACCGATGCCGAATGGCGATCGCTGCTTACGCCAGAGCAGTATTCCGTGCTGCGGCAGGAGGGCACGGAAAGACCGTTCAGCAGTCCGCTGGATCACGAGAAGCGCCGTGGAATCTTCGCCTGCGCCGGCTGTGGTCTGGACCTGTTCTCTTCCGATACCAAATTCGACAGCGGCACCGGCTGGCCCAGTTTCTGGAAGCCGCTCGAGCATGCCGTCGGTGACCGCCGCGATACCACCCTGGGCATGGAACGCGACGAAGTGCATTGCCGGCGCTGCGGCGGTCACCTGGGACACGTCTTCGACGATGGTCCCCCGCCGACGGGACTTCGCTACTGCATGAACGGCGTTGCCCTGGTATTCAAGGCCACCGCGTGAGAACGTCCTTCCGATTGCAGGCGACTGATGGAAGACTCATGGCCAGTCACGACGCGCGTGGCGGACTGGTTCTGCTTTTCCGGATCGCGGCTGCCTTCCTCATCGCGTCTGCCATGATGCACGTACGTCCAGTCGGCGCGGCGACGCCTGCGCCCGAGATCGCGCGTCCTGGCCTGCAATGGTTCAACGTCGCCGCGCCGATGCCGATTGCATCCTTGCGCGGTCGCATTGTTATCCTCGACTTCTGGACGGAAGGCTGCATCAACTGCATCCACATCATTCCGATCCTGAAATCGATCGAGCGCAGGTATCCTGACAAGGTCGTCGTCATCGGTGTGCATTCGCCGAAGTTCGACGAGGAAAAACGTGCCGCCAGCGTGCAGGATGCGGTCGAGCGCTACGAGATCCATCATCCGATCATCCACGATCCCGATCTGACGATCTGGAAAGACTACGATGTGCAGGCGTGGCCCACCCTGGTCATCATTGGCGCTGATGGCGAGGTAGTCGGCCAGCTTGCCGGCGAACCCAGCCCCACCGCGTTCGAGAAATCCATCGACGATCTGGTGGCGAACGCGGGCAAGGCAGGCGAACTCAAACCGGCGACCCTGCAGTTGCAGGCGGCGGAAATGCCGAAGAGCCGATTCCTGTTTCCAGGCAAGATCAAGAGAATGCCGGGGACACCGTTGCGCTGGGCACTGGCGGACTCGGGACACAACCAGATCGTGCTGCTCGACGATGCCGGCAACGATTTGCGGCGTTTTGGCAGCGGCAGTCCGGGCTTGACCGACGGCGGCGCCGATGCGGCTACGTTCGATCATCCGCAGGGATTGGTCGCGGCCGACGATGCCATCTTCGTCGCTGATACCGGCAATCACGCCATCCGCCGCATCGATCTTAAGTCGGGCGCCGTCACCACGCTCGCCGGTACGGGCAAACGCGGCACGATTCTGACCGGCAGCGCAGTGCCGGGAATTTCCACGGCACTGGCGTCGCCCTGGGATCTGGAGAAACAGGGCGAACAATTGTTCTTTGCCAATGCCGGCACGCATCAGATCGGTGTGCTCAATCTGAGTACCGGCACGGTCGCGCGCCTGGCCGGCAGCGGCGCCGAGGATTTGCTCGCCGGCTCCGCCGACCAGGCGGCACTCGCGCAGCCCAGCGGACTTTCGCTGAGCAGCGACGGTCGCACGCTTTATGTGGCCGACGCCGAAAGCTCGGCGATCCGGGCAATCGCGCTGCGCGGCGCAGGTGAGACAAGTACTTTGGTCGGTGCCGGCCTGTTCGATTTCGGCCGCGTCGATGGCGCGTTCAGCGTGGCGAGATTGCAGCACCCGCTCGGGCTTGCCGTCGACGGCGACCGCATACTCGTAGCCGATACGTACAACAACAGAATCCGCACGCTCGATCTCAAGCGGAAATCCGTATCGGAGTTCGACGGTGGAAAATTCACCTGCACCGATCCGATCTGTTACCCGACGCGCGAGCCTGCGGGCATAGCCATCGCCGGCAACGATCGGGTGCTGCTGGTCGATACCGGCAATCACCGGGTCGAGGAATATCGCCTATCCACGAAAACTTCCCGTACGTGGGCGCGCTGAACGGTGCAACCGGCGTCAAACTTCAATTGCCTTCGAATCCGTCCTTGAAAATTTCGTCGGCGAAAATCGTGAAGTTGCCGGGCGAAATATCGAAGAAAATGTTGCCGTCGCAGCGGACTTCGATTCGTGCGGTGGTGGTGGGCAGGTTCGGCACGATGACGTTCGCAGAGCCGCTATTGGGCACGGCGCTGGCGAGCGTCGCGGCGAAGGTCAGGCCGCCGTCGGAAGAATAGAGTACGTCCACCGCCGTGCAGCTTACCGGCGCGGCCGTGGTATTGGCGACGTTCCAGATCACGGTCTGATTGCTGTTGGTCGGCCATGTCACGGATGCCAGGGGTGCGGTTACCGCGAACGGCCCTGCGGCGGCCGTGACATGCACGATCATGTCGTCCGTCGCGGTTGCGCCGCCGCCGGGATGATTGTCGCGCACGGTGAGGCGGAAATTCAGGTCGCGCGTCGTCATTGCCCAGGTCTCGCCCGGAATGTCGCCGCCGGCCGGAATTCCGGTCGCCAGATTGTGGCTGAGAATGCGGGCCAGTTCCGGAACGTCGCGGCTAGGCGATGCGGTCGGTGGGTAGGACCGGAACAGGGGGCGCGTACCGTCGTCGGTTTCCGGCGGCGACGCGGTACCCAAATCCATTTGTTCCCAAGTATACGTGAGGGGGTCGTTTTCCTGGTCTGTGGCGCTGCCGTTCAGCTGGAACGGCGTCTGCGCCGGAATCGTGTAGTCGCTGCCCGCGTTGGGCACGGGCGCGTGGTTGTTTGCGGCAAGCACGGTACCGCAGGTTGCCCCGGACCCGGCCAGCACCTGCGCGATCGGGATGAGGCTGGCGGCATGGAAATACGGATCAGAATGGGGCTGCAGGTCCGACGGGCTGCATATGCCGGCATAGGCCATGATGGTTGATCCGCTGCCCGGTTCCGTGGCTTGCGGCGCATAGCGGTTGCCGCCGCCACAAGCGCCGGAAATCGTGTTGAAGGTATGGTTGGCGCCCATCTGGTGACCCATTTCGTGGGCAACGTAGTCGACCCAGAAACCATCACCCGTCGGTTGCGGCGATCCCGTCACCCCCTGTGCCTTGAGGCTGGAATTGCAGGCGACGCCGACATAGGCGATGCCGCCGCCACCGGTGCTGAAGACATGACCGAAGTCGTAGTTCGCCGAACCGATCACGCTGTCGATGTTGGTCTGGTTCTGGCCAAGCATCGCACTGCCGTTGTTGTTGGTGTAGGGCTCGGACGAGGTGCTGGTATACACGAGCAGGTTGTTGTTGTTGACGAGCTGGAACTGCACGGCGAACTCGGTGAGGTAAATGCCGTTGACGCGATTGACCGCCTGCACGATCGCCGCCATGCCGTCCGCCACGGTGCCCCCGAAAAACTGCGTGTATTCGGCGGTTGCGGCGAGTGCCAGACGGTAGGTGCGCACGCTGGCGCCGGTGGTCGTCTGCGTTGTGGGCGGCGCGCTCATGCCGGTTGCGGATTGCAGTTGCGCCTGCAGCGAGGGTTGGTCGTCCACCAGGCAATGAAAGGAGTCTCGCGACGCGCCGAGTGCTTCGCGGCGGAAGCTGATGTATCGCGTGCTTTCGCGCAGAGCGACCGGTTGCACGAGGATCACGCCATCCGGTCCCCGGATCATTGCCGAAAATCCGTGTGGCGAATCGTCCAGCCGTGCCTGGATCTGCGGATGGTCGACAGCGTGCGCGGCGTAACTGCGGATCTGTGGATAGCGTGCGGCCAGTTGCGGCGCCATCACCTGGGTGCGATAGACCGCGAAGACCTGCGCGCTGCCGTCCGGCAAGGGCAGCGCGAGCATCACGGGTGTGCCGCCGCTGGACTCGTCGGGCGCTGTATCCAGGCTTGCGCGCAAGCCGGCAAGATCCAGGTTCAGGGCGCGATAGTCATGCAGAGGTGCGGCGAGCATGGCGGTGTCGACACCTGCCTGCGCGGCGCGATCTTGCCAAAGTGATGGCTCGTCCGCAGATGCTGCGGCGGCAGCGCCAATCAGCATGACGAGGATCCAGACCCGTCGCCAGCGACGTCCCTGGGCACAGTCCTGAAGCGGAGAGCGGACGCGGCAGCGCATGGACATTCATTCCGAAGGACAGGTGGGCAATGTAGCGACAATTCAGTCGGGCGGCCAGACTATGCCAGGCTCCTCGGCTTGTTTACCGGTGCCGTGTCCGGTATTCTGCGCGCCCTTCGCGAAGTCTTGCGCAAGGGCGCGGAGAGGTGTCCGAGTGGTTGAAGGAGCACGCCTGGAAAGTGTGTAAGCGGGTTATACCGCTTCGCGGGTTCGAATCCCGCTCTCTCCGCCAGTTTTCAGGCTCCGCGGGATGTAGTTACTACATCCTGAAAGTCATTCCAACTTCGCTTTCTATGGTGGTCTCGTCGGTTCTCCCGCGACGATAGTTTGCAAATCCCGCCAGGGCCGGAAGGCAGCAACGGTAGCGAATGATTCGGGTGCCGGGATGTGGCTGGCGAGACCGCCACCTCGTTTTGGGTATTGTTATCAGTGGAGCGCGAAGCCCGTCGGTTTCGATGAAGTTCGCGCAATTCCACAGCCCTGCCAAACCCTGGTGAAGCGTCGGGTTTGGCTCCCCCTTGACTTAAGGGGGCCAAGAGGAGCCGCTGCGCGACGAGGCGGGCTCGAAATGCACTCAACCCCGCCTTGACGTCTCTGCTAAAATCCAGGCTTGTCTCTTCGATCGACCCTCATGTCGTATCAGGTCCTTGCGCGCAAATGGCGGCCACGCCGGTTTTCCGAACTGGTCGGGCAGGAACACGTCGTGCGCGCGCTGAGTAATGCGCTCGATTCGGATCGCATGCATCATGCCTTCCTGTTCACGGGTACGCGAGGCGTCGGCAAGACGACGATCGCGCGCATCTTTGCCAAGTCGCTCAATTGCGAACGCGGACAGTCGTCCAACCCCTGCGGCGAATGCGCGGCATGTCTGGATATCGACGCCGGTCGCTTCATGGACATGATCGAGATCGACGCGGCCAGCAATACCGGCGTCGATGATGTGCGCGAGGTGATCGAGAACGCGCAGTATTCGCCGTCGCGCGGTCGCTTCAAGGTGTATCTGATCGACGAAGTGCACATGCTCAGCAAATCGGCGTTCAATGCCTTGCTCAAGACGCTGGAAGAGCCGCCACCGCACGTGAAGTTCCTGCTGGCGACCACCGATCCGCAGAAATTGCCGGTGACCGTGTTGTCACGCTGCCTGAAATTCAATCTCAAGCGTCTGTTGCCGGAGCAGATCAGCGGACAGATGCGGCATATCCTTGATGCCGAGAAGATCGTTTTCGATCGGGACGCCCTGACCGAGCTGGCGCGCGGTGCCGATGGTTCGCTGCGCGACGGCCTGTCGCTGCTGGATCAGGCCATCGCCTACGGCGCCGGCGCGGTGCATGCCGGTGAAGTGCGGCAGATGCTGGGCACGATCGAACGCGGACAGGTATTTGCGCTGGTCGAAGCGGTGCACGCCGGGGATGGCGCGCGCCTGATGGCCGAGATCGATCGTCTGGCCGAGTTCTCTCCGGATTTCGGCGGTGTGCTGGACGAAGTCGCCGGTGTGCTGCATCGCGTGCAGATCAAGCAACTGGTTGCCGAGCATGTGGCGACAGAGCAGGGTGGCGATGCGGAGGTGGCAGCGCTGGCGCGCGCCATGTCAGCGGAGGAAGTGCAGCTTTTCTACCAGATTGCGATCAGCGGACGCCGCGATCTGCCGCTGGCGCCGACGCCGCGCGCCGGCTTCGAGATGAGCCTGTTGCGCATGCTCGCGTTCCGGCCGGCGCAGGCCGGCGAGATATCCGCAACCCCGGCGCCCGCCGTTGCGAGCAGGGTGCAACCGCCGCCGCGAACTGCCGAGCCGCGCGCCGCGCCGGTACAGAATGTGCCGATGCCGCAAAGTATACAAAGCACCAATGCGGGCACGACGAGCGCATCCGGTGTCGATGAGTGGTCGGCGTTGATCGATTCCGCAGGTCTGCGCGGTCCCGCCGGACAGCTCGCGCGCCATGCCGCCCTGATCGGCATCGATGGCGATGTCGTGCGTCTGGCGCTGAAGCCGGTGCACGAACATTTCAGCTCGCCGCCGCTGATCGCCGAGATGGAAAAACGACTGGGCGCGACCCTGGGACGTGCGATCACGGTGCGCTTCGACAAGGCCGGCGCGGCCGATACACCCGCCGAAGCCGCCGAGCGCGCGCGTTCGACCCGGCAGAGTGCCGCCGAACGTTCGCTGGACCAGGACCCGGCCGTGCAGGCGCTGATCCGCGACTTCGACGGACGCATCGTTCCGGCTTCGGTCAAGCCGGTTTGATCCATTTCATCTGACACCAGGAGCCAATCATGCGTGGACCCATGGCGCAACTCATGCAACAGGCGCAGCGCATGCAGGAAAACCTCAAGCGCGCACAGGAGGAATTGGCCAAGCTCGAAGTCACCGGCCAGTCCGGAGGCGGCGTCGTCGGTGTGGTCATGAACGGCCGCCACGAGGTGCGCCGCGTCAGCATCGACCGCAAGCTTTTTGCCGATGATCCGGAGATGGCCGAAGACCTGGTCGCCGCCGCGATCAATGATGCCGTCAACAAGGTCGCCGCCGCCAGTCAGGCGCAAATGAGCGACGTCGCTGGCGGCATGAATCTGCCGCCCGGATTCAAGCTGCCGTTCTAGACGAGTTGTCAGTTGCCCGTTGCTGGTTCTCGGCGAGAGCAGAATGACCACAGATAATGCTCCGCGATCTCCTCAAACCGACAACCGGCAACTGACAACCAAGAACCACCCCAATGTCCGGCTCTCCCCTCCTCAACGAACTGATCGAAGCCCTGCGCTGCTTGCCGGGCGTCGGTGCCAAGACCGCGCAGCGCATGGCGTTTCATGTGCTGGAGCGCGATCGCGGGGGAGCGTCGCGGTTGGCGGATAAACTGGCGGCGGCCGTCGAGCGCATCGGCAACAGCAAGCGCTGTCGCACGTTCAGCGAAGAGGCCGTATGCACATTGTGTGCGAATCCGGCGCGCGATGCGCAGCTGTTGTGCGTGGTCGAGACGCCGGTGGATCAACTGGCGATCGAACAGGCGACGGGTTTTCGCGGTCACTATTTCGTGTTGCTCGGTCGGTTGTCACCTCTGGATGGCCTGGGTCCCAGGGAACTGGGACTGGATCTACTCGCCGCGCGGCTGGCCGAAGGCCAGGTGCGCGAACTGATCGTGGCAACGAACCCCACCGTGGAAGGCGAGGCGACGGCGCACATGCTAAGTCAACTGGCGCGCCAGGCTGGCGTGCGCGCGACCAGACTTGCGCATGGTGTTCCGCTTGGGGGCGAACTTGAGTTCATCGATCGCGGCACCCTGGCGCACGCGTTCGGCGGCCGGCTCAGTATTTGAAGACAGCCGCCGATATTCCCGGCTCTTCTGACAACCGGCAACCGACAACCAGGAATCATTCGCAGCATCGGGAGGACCACATGGGCGACACGCTTTTCGGCAAGATCATCCGGCGCGAAATTCCCGCCGACATTGTCTACGAGGACGCCGAGTTTCTCGCGTTCCGCGATATCAATCCGCAGGCGCCGGTACATGTGCTGTTCATTCCGAAGAAACCGATCGCGACCCTTAACGACGCGGGTGACGGCGATGCGCAGTTGATCGGCAAACTGGTGTTGGCAGCGTGCCGTTGGGCGAAAGAACAGGGATTTGCCGACAACGGTTACCGTTGCGTGATCAATTGCAACGGCGACGGCGGGCAGACGGTATTCCATCTGCATCTGCATTTGCTCGCCGGACGGCAGATGCACTGGCCGCCGGGCTAGTCCCGCGTCGCGCAACGATTCAGCCGCCACTCGAGGAGGTGTCACGCTCGTGCAGCGTCTTCCTCAAATCGTTTTTGCTCACAAATGCGAGGCAGTTCCATTCCGTGGCTGGCAGCGCTCCTTCTCAGCTGCCGCGGGCCTCGACAGCGATCGACGTGGAATAGTTGGAAACCGCTGACCGGTCCGATGACGTCGATTAGGACCGATCGACAATCACAGCCATCCGGGCCGGACGCTTTGGGCGGCTCGAATCGTCTCGACAGTGCGTGTCAGCTGCAATCGCTACCGTCCGCGTACGATAACCACCGGTGGCGGACCCCACCAGTACGGCGCGAACGGACCGCCGTAGTACGGCCACCACGGATCGTAGTAGCCCGCAGCATATTGGCGCCTGGGCCACAGATAGACGCTGTCGGCGTCCACATGTGCATAGGTATAGTCGAAGTTGCCTACGTGATGCTTTTCGGTGCCGGCGACCTGGCCGACGACGGTGAGATCGCGGCCCTTGATGTAAACCGCCGGATCGTAGAAACCCTTGCTGCAGGCGATGAAGCGGCCGTCGCTGGCGTCGTGCCGGTTCGGGCGGGCATCGGCATACAGGCCACGCGCGAGCACCTCGAAGCAGGTGACGTCGGCCTTGGGTTCGACCTTGATGATTTCGCCGCCCCAGCGCACGCGCGCGTTGTTCGCATTCTGGGCCACCGCCTGCTGCGGCGTCACGGGTGCAAAATCGTTACCGACCAGTGGTGCTGGTACCGTTGCGCAGCCGCCGAGAGCGAAGGTGGCAAGCGCGGTGATCGCAAAAGTCTGGCGCATGGCAAGTCTCCTTGGGGCCTGCTGAAAAAGACGGATCGCTACGTGCGTTCGTCGCATTGCAATGCTACTCCGGCGTCACCAATGCGACCGCAACACGCAACGCAAAATCCTGTAAATAACGCGATGCCCATGGATGTGTTCGCGATCGCCTGTCACTTCGGCTTCACTGGCGCCGCGGCTACGCGCAGCGCATCGACGCGGCGGCCGAACCTGCGCACGTCCGCCGTCAATGGTAACGCACAGGCATAGCGCAGGCTGACGTATTGCTCGAACAAATCCTGAACGGCGGACGGATTCGGAGTGACAGACCCGGCCTGCTGTTTTGCAGCAATACGCTGCGCGAACGATTGCGGGCCTTCGGCTGGCGTCCGTATGGCGCCGGTGCGCGCGAGTTTGCGGCACAACCGCGCATAGGCGGCGTCCAGCGGATCGGCAGTCACTGCGGGCGAGCGCAGGGTCCACCAGGCGAATACGCCGAGCAGCAGGGTGCTCACGCCGATCAGCACCGCGACCAGGTCGGAGTATTCGGCCTTGTCGATGCCGAATGGCGCCAGCAGGCTCTGCTGGCGCATGGCATTGAACTGCACGATCGCATCGTTCCAGATGCGGTTTACCACATCGAACTGGTTGCGCAAGCCCAGCAGCCAGTCGGACTGATACCAGGGCGCACTCGCGCCGGCGGCGGCACGCGCACCCAGTTCCACCCGCTGCGGACTCACCGCGGCAGTCGGGTCGACGCGGACCCAGCCGCGTCCATCAAGCCAGACTTCGGCCCAGGCGTGCGCATCGGACTGGCGTACGACCAGATAGTCGCCGGCGGAGTTGTAGTAGCCGCCCTGGTAGCCGGTCACCACGCGCGCCGGAATGCCGGCCGCACGCATCAGGAAGGTGAATGCGGAGGAAAAATGCTCGCAGAATCCGCGCTTGGTGCCGAACAGGAAATCATCCACTGAATCATGCCCGAGCAACGGCGCATTCAGGGTATAGAAAAACTCATCGTGGAAAAGATCGAGAGCCGCCTTGATGACGGCGTCGTCGCTGTGCAATTCATTGCGCCAGCGCAGGGCCAGTTGGCGTGCTTGCGGATTGGATTCCACCGGCAACTGCAGGGCCAGCTCGCGTTGCCAGCGGCCGAGTGCGGCGTCGAGCCGATATCGCGTCGCCGAAGTTGCGTGGTAGCGCAGCAGATTGTCCACCGGCGTGCGGGCGACCAGACTCATGTCGGCGCCGCGGACGGCGTTGTCCGGTGCGGCGATGGGCACGTCCAGCGCCAGCAACCAGCGCCGCTGCGATGGCTCGAGAGTAACGTCGTAGCCGGTTGTCGCGCCGAGCGTCTGCAGGCTGTCCGCCTTGCCGTTGTTCGCGAAATATTCCGGGCGTGTCCATGCCGTGCCATCGAAATGCCAAAGAACGGGTCCGCGCCAATACAGATTCGCACGCGGTGGCAGCGTGCCGTCGAAGCTGACACGAAACGCAGGGCTGTCGTCGACGAGCAGCTCCTGCAGCGTGCCCGGTGCCATGCGATCGCCGAGGCCGGTGTGCGCGCTGGTATCCATGGGCGCTCCCCACAATGGCGATCCCAGGCGTGGAAAGAACACGAATACGCAAAGTGCCAGTGGCACCGCAACGAGCAATGCGAATGCACCGCTGCGCAAGCCCTCGCGGACACCCATGGCCCAGGTGCGTGCCGGCGCAGTTGCCGGGCGTGGTTCGAGTTCGCGCATGGCTGCGAGGAACAGCGCAAGTGCGGCGAAGAGCAGCACGGCGAAGCCGAGACTGCTGTCGAACAGCAGCGCGCTCATCAGCACGAAACTGGCAAAGCAGATTGCGGCGCGCGCGTCGCGGCGGGTTTCGGTTTCGACCAGCTTGAGCACCAGCATCGCGCAGGCAAGCGCGCTACCGGGTTCGCGGCCGAAGATATTCCCATAGTGGAAAATGATAAAAACAGGAAAAAGCATCACCAGCGGAAGCTTGAGCCATATCGGAATGCGCGCGCCGCCGCGTTGACGCTGCACCCAGCGTCCGACCAGCAACGCCAGGATGAGCGCAGACAGCGGCAACGGCAGCCGCCACACGTGCGGCAGCACGGCCACCAGCACGCTCGCGCTGGTCAGCCCGAACTGCAGCGGAGTCAGGCGCAAGATCGCGGTATTCACGGCGCCGCTCCTGGCAGCAACGCCAGTTCGCGCAGGCAGGCGTGGCGATGTTCCGGGCCCAGCCCCGGCCCCAGACGCATTCCGGGCAGTTGCAGGGCATAGCGCACCTGTGCGGTTTCGGCCACGCACACCCACCGCGCCAGCCGCGAAATGCGCGCCTCATGGTCGAGCCCGTGCAGCTGCACGAAGTCGAGCACGATCTCGCGTCCGCGCCGTTGTTCGAATTCCTTCACCAGCAAGGTGTCGTGGCGCGCACTGGCCTTCCAGGCGATGCTGCGCAGTGGATCGGTTGGGTGATAGTCACGCAACATCGCCAGCTCGTCGCCGGAGCGGCGTATTGCGTTCTGCTCCGCTTCTGCACCGCCGAGCGGCAGCGGCGGTGCGTTCAATTCGAGGCGCGGATAGACCAGCGCAACAAAATCCGGATTGAGCCAGCTCCAGACATGGAACAGGCCGAACGGATATTCGCTCCATGCGCGGATGCGGCCGGGACGGTGCCAGCCGCGTTGTGGTGCGGGCAGTTCCACGCGCACGCCGCCATCGCTTCCGGGCACCAGATCGAACACGGTGTCCACGCCTGCCACTGTCAGGTGCAGGCTGCGCCGTGGCCGTGCATCGACGTGAAAATACAGGCTGATGCGCAGCGGTTCGCCCGCGTGGGTGGGGTCCGCCCGGAGCGCGCGCAACTCCACGCGATCGATCGAGCGGAACGCCTGGAACACGCTTTGATAGCTTGCTGCGGCAAGCAGACAGGTCAGCAGCAGGGCCGGATTGTTGTTGTAGTTCAGCGCACCGAGCAACATGACCAGCAGCACGGCCGAGAAAACCAGTCCGAAGCGCGTGGGCAGCACATAGATACGCCGCCGGTGCAACAGGATCGGCAGCGGCTCGGCCTGCTTGAGGCGGGTCAGTGCGGGCAGGCGCCGCTCAGCCGCGGCGAGCAATCGCGACCACGATGAAGCGATCGCAATCCGTACGCTCACGTGCACATGCCCGACGGCTAGCGTACCGGCACCTGTGCCAGCAGGGCCTCGGCAAGCTGGTCGCGCGTGAGACTGCTGGTGCCAGCGGGGATCAGCCGGTGAGCAGCCGTGCCGATGAATACGGTCTGCACATCCTCGGGCAGGCAATAGCTGCGTCCGGCAAGTACGGCACAGGCGCGCGCCGCGCTGAGCAAGGCCAGGCCCGCGCGCGGCGAAAGGCCGACACGGATGCCCGCGTGCGAGCGGCTGGCCGCAAGCAGGGCCTGCACGTAGTCGATCAGGGCGGAACTTGCGAGCACGCCGGCAACCGCGGCGCGGATGCGTTCGATCTGTGCAAGATCCAGACACGGCTGCAGGTGCGAGATGAGCTGGCGGCGGTCGGGCGCGGCAAGCAGGGCGCGTTCGGCGTCGCGATCCGGGTAATCCAGGCCGATGCGCAGCATGAAGCGATCCAGTTGCGAGTCCGGCAGGGGATAGGTGCCAGCCAGATCCAGGGGATTCTGCGTGGCGACGACGAAGAAGGGCGCGGGCAAGGCATGCGTCACGCTGTCGACGGTCACCTGCTGTTCGGCCATTGCCTCGAGCAGGGCGCTCTGCGTTTTCGGCGTCGCCCGATTGATTTCGTCGGCCAGCACCAGTTGCGCGAACAATGGTCCCGGATGGAACTTGAACTGATTGCGCTCGCGCTCGTAGATGCTGACACCGATAATGTCCGAAGGCAGCAGGTCGCTGGTAAATTGCACGCGTTGGAAGGAAAGATCCAGGGTCGCCGCGAGCGCGTGCGCGAGCGTGGTCTTGCCTACGCCGGGCATGTCCTCGATGAGCAAATGGCCGCCGGCAAGGAAGCAGGCAAAGGCCAGGCGTACTTGTGGACTTTTCCCAAGTACGACATTGTTTACTTGTTGCTGCGCCCGCGTCAGCGCGCCTGCAAGGTTCGCATCCAGCGGCGGCGGCGATGGAACGACGGGAGCGAGGCGGATATTGGTCATGGCGCGGAAGAATGCATGAGGTCTGGTGTAGGCAATGTAAACGCGGACAAGGTTCCCTGGCTAGCCGCGGACCCACGCAGCTGGCGAACGGTGTTCTGGGTCGCCTGGGCGGTAGTGCTCGTCGCCAGGATCGGGCTGGCGGCGACGCTGGCGCCATTTGGCGACGAGGCATGGTATTGGCAAGAGAGCCGCGCGCTGGACTGGTCTTTCAGCGATCTGCCGCCGGCGACGGCGCTGTTGATCCGGCTGGGCGAAGCCGTATTCGGCCACGGCGTGCTCGCGATGCGTTCGCTGTTTCTGTTGGCGGGAGCGTTGTTGCCGCTCGTCGTGCTGCGCATCGGTCGCCGCGTGTTCGATCCCGCAGCCGGTTACGCCGCCGCCCTGCTGACCCTGGCGCTGCCCCTGCTCGGCACGCTCGGCATCCTCGCGCTGCCGGATGTACCGCTGACCTTGGCGAGCGCGTGTGCGCTGGATGCGCTGGAACGTGCGACGCGAACGAGGCGGCTGCGGGACTGGGCCGGGCTTGGGATGGCCCTTGCCGTCGCGTGGCTCTGTCATTATCGCACCGCGATGTTGCTGCTCACCGGTCTGACGTTTCTATGCCTGGCTTGGCGAGGACGCGCACTCTGGAGTGATCCCGGACTGTGGCTGGCTTTGGCGATTGCCTGCCTTGGCCTGATTCCGCTGCTCGTGTTCAACGTCGAGCACAACTGGGTTGCGCTTGGCTTCCAGCTGGTCGAGCGCAATCCCTGGGCCTTCCACGCCGACGCGCTGGTGCAGCCACTGGAACAGGCGCTGGTCTGCACGCCGCTGTTTTATCTGCTGTTGCTCTGGTGTGCGTGGCAAGGCCTGCGCCGCGTGCATGACGGCGGGCCCTGGGATGTTTTTGCACTTTGTGCCATTGTACCAATTGTTGTGTATTTCGTTCTCGGCTGTTTTGCCGATGACACGCGCTTTCGCGCGCACTGGCCGTTGCCAGGTTACGTGCCGCTGCTGGTGATGTTGCCGGTGCTGTTGCGTGCGCAGACAGCGACACGGCAGCGCCGCTTTGCCCTGGTGGCGGCCCTTGGTCTGCTGATACTCGGCGACGCCCTGGCCTTCGGCTATCTGGCCATGGCCGCCGTACCCCGGGGTGCCGGCGTGCTGGCGCGGATGAAGGCCTTTCCGGAACATTTCGTCGGCTGGCGCGAGGCTGCCGCGCAAACGCAGGCGCTATTGTCGCAGCCCCGGTTCCGCGACGCCGTGCTGGTTGCGGACAATTTCATGCTCGCCGCAGAGCTGGACTTTGCGCTGGATGGAAAGAGTCCAGTCTACTCACTGGATCATCCCCTCAATGCCAAGCACGGTCGCGCGGCGCAGCTTGCCCTGTGGCAACGCGACGAAGCCGGCTTGCGCAAACTCGGGCCACGCAGGGTGTTGCTGCTCGCAGAGCCGACGGCACGGCGCGAGCGCGAGCGCGAAGCATGGATGCAGGGTCTGTGCGCGCGCATCGACGGCCTGACGCGGGTTTACGCACTGGATATCTACGAAGGCCGCAAACGCTATCGCTGGTTCAGCGGGACGGTTCCAGCCGGCTCCGCCGCTGCCGACGGGATACACATTCAGGAATGCGACGCGGCATCGCCGTGAACGGATCGGTTCGATCAGACCGGTTCAACACCGGTCTCGCGCAGCAATCGGCACAATGCAATCAGCGGCAGGCCGATCAATGCCGTAGGGTCGGCGGACTCGATGCGTTCGAACAGAGCGATGCCCAGGCCCTCGGCCTTGAAGCTGCCTGCGCAGTCGAGCGCCAATTCGCGTTCCACGTAGCGGGCTATGCCGGCAGCATCGAGCGTGCGGAAGCGCACGTGGGTCGTATCCGTCTCGGTGTGAACACGTGCCGGCTCGACGCGCGCATCGATCAGGCAGATGCAGGTATGGAACACGACGTCGCGGCCTGCGCAGGCTGCCAGTTGCGTGCGAGCGTTTTCAACGCTGCCTGGTTTTCCCAGGATTCTGCCACCCAGGTCGGCGACCTGGTCGGATCCGATGATGATTGCTCCGGTACCGCGTGCGGCCACGGCGCGCGCCTTTGCCTCGGCCAGCCGGCCGGCGAGAGCGACCGGGTGCTCACCGGACAGCGGCGTTTCGTCGATTCCGGGCGCGAGTTGGCGGCAGTGGGGCGCGAGTCGCGCGAGCAGCTCTCGTCGGTAGCGCGACGTGGAGGCGAGCACCAGGTCGACGTCGGCAAGCGGAATCATGGTGGACCCTTCATCAAGGATTGCGTCTTCCGGCAGATTGGGCGCTGGATTGCGCGCGTTCCAGATCGGCGGCGATGACGGCCAGCCGGTCCAGCTGCGCTCCCAGTGTCGTCGCGGATTTCGCCAGTGCTGCCCGTGCCGCATCCAGTTCCTGGCGCGTCGCCTGCAGGGCGTGTTGCTTGATCCAGAGCCGGTGTCCGAGCAGATCCTTCAGTGCCGCCTGGACCTTGCCATCGGCGCTCAGGGCGCTATGCGCTTCCGCGCTCATTTCCTCGGGCAGGATCGCCAGCATCTCGCGCAGGCGCTGCATGCGTCGGCGGCATTCCTGCAGTTGGGCTTCAAGCGCATCGGCGCCGTCGAGCAGATCGCGGATCGCCCGCTCGTTCCGGCGCCAGCTTCGTTCACGCCACCAGACGACCAGGAGAACCACAGCTGCCGCGGATGCGGCGATAAGCAGATACAACACGAGCCGGCGTCTCCCCGAACAGTGCCGCAGTCTGCCTCAAGGCGACGGTTTCGTAAATTCCGCAGCGGCGTCCTCATCGGGCTTTTCGTTGCTTTTCATTGACTTTGTGCAGCGCGACACCTACCATCGCGCGCGCCATGAATGCCGCTTTGCCAGAAATTGTTGATGCGTGGCGCATGGTGCAGGCGCGACGTTCGTTCCAGGGAATCCTGCCACTTGCGGCGATGCCGCGGTTGCGGGGCAGCCTCGCTGCGACCGGCGGCGTGGTAACCTTCGATCTTGAATTCGGCAAGGATGATCTGGGCGTGCCGCATATCCATCTGCGCGCCGATACGTCCTTGCCGTTGACGTGTCAGCGCACGCTCGAGCAGTTTGAGCTGCCCGTGCATATCGACGCCAGGCTGGGGCTGATAACGCAGGAAGCGGAGGAAGCCGGGCTGCCGGCCGGATACGAGCCGTTGTTGACCAGCGATGGCGCGCTGCGGCTCGCCGATGTGGTCGAAGATGAATTGATTCTGGCCTTGCCGGTGGTGCCGGTGAAGCCGGGGGCGCCCCAAGCGGCGTCCGTGTGGACCGACAAAGAAGAAACGCAGGCTGCCGCGAAACCGAATCCGTTCGCTGCGTTGGCCGAAATGAAGGCGAAGAGAAAGTAGCGAAGCCAGGGCAGGGCGCCCGGGTTTCAATTATTTATACATTTGGAGAAGTATCATGGCAGTTGCCAAGAGCCGTAAATCCCCGTCACGCCGCGGTATGCGTCGTGCGCATGACGCCCTGACCGCCAAGCAGCTGGGCACCGATCCCACCTCGGGCGAAGTGCATTTGCGCCACAACGTCACCAAGGACGGCTACTATCGCGGCCGCAAGGTGATCGAAGACAAGGCCAGAGTGCGCACCGAAGACTGAGTGCGCCGCGTCGCTGCGCTGTGTTCGTTTGTGACATGACCGGGATGACTCGGCGAGCGCGGCGCGCAGTCGCCGGTATTCGTTCGCTGGTCTGATGGGGGGGATTCCACTCTGATTTACTCACGGATCGCCGGAACCGGCAGCTTTTTGCCTGAACGCGTCGTCACCAATGCGGATCTGGAGAAGCTGGTCGACACCAGCGACGAATGGATCGCCTCGCGCACGGGCATCCGTCAGCGGCATATCGCCGCCGACGGTCAGACCACGGGCGATCTGGCCTGCGGCGCGGCGATAGCGGCGCTTGAATCTGCCGGCGTCAAGGCGGAGGAAATCGAACTGCTGATCGTCGGCACGACGACGCCGGACCTCATTTTTCCGTCGACCGCCTGCTTGATCCAGCATCGCCTGGGCGCCAATGGCTGCGCGGCGTTCGATGTCAACGCGGCCTGCTCGGGTTTCATCTACGCACTCTCCGTCGCCGACCAGTTCATCCGCTCCGGCGCGGTCAAGACTGCACTCGTGGTCGGTGCCGAGACCTTGTCGCGCATGCTCGACTGGTCGGATCGGTCCACCTGTGTGCTGTTCGGCGACGGCGCCGGTGCCGTGGTGCTGAAGGCATCGGAAGAACCCGGAATCCTTTCCACGCATCTGCACGCCGATGGTGCGCACAAGGAGTTGTTGTGGAATCCGGTCGGTGTCTCCGTGGGCTTCAAGCCCGAGGAGAAGAATGCCGGCGTGCGCGTGCTGATGAAGGGCAGTGACGTGTTCAAGGTCGCGGTCAAGACCCTCGACCGCGTGGTCGAGGAAACGCTGCACGCCAACGGCCTTGATCGCCACGCGATCGACTGGCTGATTCCCCATCAGGCCAACCTGCGCATCATCCAGGCCACGGCCAAGCGCCTGGACATGCCGATGGAGCGGGTCATCGTTACGGTCGACAAGCACGGCAACACCTCTTCCGGCTCAGTGCCGCTCGCGCTGGACTATGGCGTGCGCTCAGGCAAGATCAAACGCGGCCAGCTGCTGCTGCTCGAAGCCTTCGGCGGCGGTTTCACCTGGGGTTCGGCTCTGCTCAGATACTGAGCACAAGGCGCGACCGCATCTCCCGATTCAACCCGATGGATAGCACCAATCCAATGATCCAGGCAGGCAATCTTGCTTTTGTTTTTCCCGGCCAGGGTTCGCAGGCGCTCGGCATGCTCGCCGAGCTGGCTTCGGAATTCGCGGTGGTCGGCGAAACCTTCGGCCAAGCCTCGGCCGGTGCCGGAACCGACCTTTGGGCTCTCTCGCAGAACGGCCCCGAAGAAGCGCTGAACCGCACTGAAAACACGCAACCTGCCTTGCTTGCGGCGGGCGTCGCCGTCTGGCGCGTGTGGCAGGAACTTGGCGGCGATACGCCGGCAGCGCTGGCGGGGCATAGTCTGGGCGAATACACCGCCCTGGTCTGCGCCGGCAGCCTTTCGCTGGCCGATGCGGCGCGCCTCGTGGCCGAACGCGGACGTCTGATGCAAGCGGCCGTGCCCCAGGGTATCGGCGCGATGGCGGCGATCCTCGGCGGTGACGATGCGCAGATCGCGCAGGTCTGCGCCGAAGTCGCGGACGGCCAGGTCGTGGCGCCGGCCAATTACAATGCGCCCGGGCAGCTGGTGATTGCCGGCAATGCCGAAGCGGTTGATCGTGCGTTGGCGCGCCTGGCCGAGCTGGGCGTGCGCAAGGCGGTCAAGCTCGCGGTCAGCGTACCCTCGCATTGCGCGCTCATGCGCGATGCCGCAGACAAACTCGCACAGCGCTTAGAAACCGTCTCATGGTCGTTGCCGAAAATTCCGATAATTCAGAATGCTGAAGCAAAATCATATGAAAGCCTCGAGGAAATCCGCGCGGCACTGGCGCGCCAGCTCTACCTGCCCGTGCGCTGGACCGACAGCGTGCGTGAGCTGGCAGCGCGCGGCGTGACGCGCGTGGCCGAATGCGGCCCCGGTAAAGTGCTGACCGGCCTGCTCAAGCGCATCGAGCGCACGATCGATGGCCGCGCTCTGGGTGCGCCGGCAGAGCTTGCGCAGACAATCAATGACTGGTCGAATCCGCCGCGCTGACGCGATGCGTTGAACCGCATCGCGTGCGGTGACTGAGGAGAAGGCAGGATGCCGACGGGAGGAAATCCACGGATGGCGGTCTGCATCGAACAACTGGCTTTCTGGAGCACACGATGAGCGCAATCCTGCAAGACGAAATCGCCCTCGTGACTGGCGCCAGCCGCGGCATCGGCGCAGCGATCGCCGCGACGCTGGCGGCCAATGGCGCCAGGGTCGTCGGCACGGCAACCACCGAGGCCGGGGCCCAGGCGATCGGCGAACGACTGGCGGCGCACGGCGGTGTCGGGCGTGTGCTGGACGTGACGGATGGTGTCGCAGTCGAGGCGCTGATCGACGGCATCGGCGCCGAATTCGGCGCGATCTCGATCCTGGTCAACAATGCCGGGATCACCCGCGACCAACTGCTGCTGCGCATGAAGGACGAAGACTGGCAGGCGATCCTCGACACCAACCTGACGTCGGTCTTCCGCACCACGAAGGGGGCGATTCGCGGCATGATGAAGGCGCGCAAGGGCCGCATCATCAATATCGCTTCGGTCATCGGGCTGACCGGCAATCCCGGCCAGGCCAACTATGCGGCAGCCAAGGCCGGGATCATTGCCTTCTCCAAGTCCATCGCGCGCGAAATCGGATCGCGCGGCATCACGGTCAATGTCGTCGCGCCCGGTTTCATCGATACCGACATGACCCGCGGCCTGCCGGACGAGCAACGCAAGGCGCTGCTGGGACAGATCGCGCTCGGCCGGCTCGGGGCCGCGGACGACATCGCCCAGGCCGTGCTGTTTCTGGCGTCACCCGCCGCCGCCTACATCACCGGCGAAACCCTGCACGTGAACGGCGGCATGTACATGGCGTGAGAGCGGACGGTAAAACGCCCGTTTGCTGGCGCTTGGCGAGGGCATCCACTACAATTCGCGCGCTTGAGCTCCAGGCTTTCCGAAACCATTTCCCTCGTGAGGTTTTGCACACATGAGCAGCATTGAAGAGCGCGTCAAGAAAATCGTCGTCGAGCAGCTTGGCGTCAAGGAAGACGAAGTGACGCCGAACGCGTCGTTCGTGGACGATCTGGGCGCGGATTCCCTCGACACCGTGGAACTGGTCATGGCTCTGGAAGAAGAATTCGAGTGCGAGATCCCGGACGAGGAAGCCGAGAAGATCACGACCGTCCAGCAGGCGGTCGATTACATCAAGGCTCACGTCAAAGCTTGAACCGGAACAATGCGGTTCACGAGAAGCTGCGCCACCTGGCGCAGTTTTCGTTTGTGAAGGTGCCCCTATGAGCAAACGGCGCGTAGCAATCACCGGACTGGGTATCGTCAGTCCTGTTGGCAACGATGTGGCCACGGCGTGGGCAAACGTCCTTGCCGGCAAGAGCGGCATCGGCCCGCTCACCCATTTCGATGCCAGCACATTTCCGACCCGTATCGCCGGCGAAGTACGCAATTTCGATCCCGCGCAGTTCGTTGCGGCGAAAGACGTGAAGAAGATGGATCCGTTCATTCACTACGGTGTCGCCGCTTCGCTGGAAGCGCTCAAGGATGCCGGCATGCACGCGCACGAGCACGATGAGGAACGCATCGGCTGCGCCGTCGGCGCCGGGATCGGCGGCATTCACACGATCGAGCGCACCAGCATCGTTTTCCATGAAGGCGGCCAGCGCAAGATCTCGCCGTTCTTCGTGCCGAGTTCGATCATCAACATGGCCTCGGGCAATCTGTCGATCATGCTCGGCCTGAAGGGCCCGAACATCGCCTGCGCGACCGCATGCACGACGGCGACGCACAACCTGGGTCTGGCCATGCGCATGATCCAGTACGGCGATGCCGATGTCATGGTCGCCGGCGGTGCCGAATACGCGACCACCGGCGTCGCCATGGGCGGGTTCTGCTCGGCGCGGGCGATGTCCACGCGCAATGACGACCCGGAGAAGGCAAGCCGGCCCTGGGATCGCGATCGCGATGGCTTCGTGCTCGCCGACGGCGCCGGCGTACTCGTGCTGGAAGACTTCGAGCACGCGACGAGACGCGGCGCACGCATCTATTGCGAGCTCGTCGGGTTTGGCATGAGCGCAGACGCTTATCACATCACGTCGCCGAGCGAGAATGGCGAAGGCGCGGCGCGTTGCATGGTCGCGGCGCTGAAGGATGCCGGCCTGAACCAGGAGCAAGTCCAGTACATCAATGCGCACGGCACCTCGACGCCCGTTGGCGATCTGGCCGAGACCCAGGCAATCAAGACGTCGTTCGGCGCGCACGCGAAAACGGTGATGGTCAGCTCGACCAAATCGATGACCGGACATCTGCTCGGTGCTGCCGGCGGCGTCGAGGCGATCTTCTCGGTGCTGGCGATTCGCGACAGTGTCGTGCCGCCGACGATCAATCTTGACAACCCCGGCGAGGGCTGCGATCTGGATTTCGTGCCCCACACTGCACGCCAGGCGCGGGTTGAGGTCGCCCTGTCGAACTCGTTCGGCTTCGGCGGCACCAACGGCACCCTCGTGTTCCGGCGCGTTTGAGCCCGGATCCCGCGGTGCGCACGCTGCCCGGCGTGCGCGACCTGCTGCCGCTCGCCGCGGCCCATCCGCAGCGGTACCCGTGTCTGCTCGAAAGCGTGCGCCAAGGCGCACGGTCGCGTTACGATGCATTGCTTGCATTTCCGCAGGAAGCGTTGACTCTCGGGCACGACGGTCATGTGCGCGACACGCAGGGGCGCGACCACGGCACGCGTTTTATCGATGCGCTGGATGCGGCGTGGCGTGCTGAAGGCGACCGGTCCTGTGCAGTCTCGCGCCAGGCATCTCTCCCGATGCGGGAAGCGAGCATGGATTTGCCGTTTCGCGGCGGCTGGGCGCTGTTCCTTGGGTACGAACTAGCGGCGGAAATCGAGCCGTGTCTGCGCCTGCCGGCTGCCCCGGATCCTGCGATTCCCGTGGCGCTGGCGCTGCGCTGCCCCGCAGCGATCATCGTTGATCGTCTGCAGCAACGCACGGTGCTCGTAGCCGAACGCGGACGCGCGGAATTGATCGACATCCTGCAGTCGGATCTGGCAGCGACGCCGGCGTTCGTGCCGGCGCCATTGATGCAAGCCGTGATCGAGGAAGATCCGTCGCAAGTGTTTCTGGATGGCGTTGCGCGTATCCACGACTACCTGCGCGGCGGTGATGTGTTCCAGGTCAACCTGTCGCGTGAGTGGCGCGCCCGATATGCGCAGGCGCCGGTGCCGGCGGCGCTTTACGCGCATCTGCGCCACGCCAATCCCGCGCCTTTTGCCGGCATGTTGCAATGGAACGATTGGTCGATTGCCAGTTCTTCGCCCGAGCGTCTGGTGGAAGTGCGCGACGGCGGGGCGACAACGCGGCCGATCGCCGGCACGCGACCGCGTCTTGCCGGCGACGACGATGCGACGCACGTGCGCGAACTGGTCTCGCATCCGAAAGAACGCGCCGAACACGTCATGCTCATCGACCTTGAGCGCAACGATCTTGGTCGCGTCTGCATCCCCGGCTCGGTCGTTGTCGACGAACTGATGCAGGTGGAAAGTTATGCTCACGTCCATCACATCGTCTCCAATGTCGGCGGCAGGCTGCGCTCGGGCGTCACGCCGGGGCAGGTGATCCGCGCCATGTTTCCCGGCGGCACGATCACCGGCTGCCCGAAAGTGCGCACGATGCAGATCATCGCCGAACTGGAAAGCGTCGGTCGTGGCGCCTATACCGGCGCGCTCGGCTATCTGAATCACGATGGCAGCATGGATCTGAACATTCTCATCCGCACGCTGGCGCAATGCGGTGCCGACGTGCGCCTGCGCGCCGGCGCCGGCATCGTGGCCGACTCGGATGCGGCAAACGAACTGGAGGAAACGCGCGCCAAGGCGCGCGGCATGTTGCGCGCGCTTCGGGCAAAATGGACGGATTCCGCCGGAGGACATGTGTGAGCCAAAAATCGAAGTCAGCCCCGCGCCGCGGACGGCGCGCGCCGTTGTTCGCGGCGCTGCTGGCGCTCGCCGTGGGCGTGGCGGCGTATTTCTATGTCGACTACCGCCATTTTGCCAACTCACCTCTTGCGCCGCTTGCTGCGGCGATATCCGTCGACGTGCCGTTGGGCACGCCGCTGCCTGGGATCGTGCGTCTGCTCGAAGCTGACGGAATACACACTGCGCAACCCCTGTACTGGCGGATGCTGGCGCGGGAATTGGGCGTGGCCGGGCGCCTGCATGCGGGCGAATACGCGCTGGCGCCGGGCATCACGCCGCGCGGCCTGCTGGCGAAGATGGCCGCAGGCGATGTTGTCCAGCATCGTTTTACCATTGTGGAAGGGTGGACATTTGCGCAATTGCGCAGCGCGCTCGCCCAGGATGATGGATTGACGCAGGCCCTGGCCGGGGTCGGCGATGCCGAGAGCATGCGACTCCTGGGCGACGCGGACACCTTGCCGGAGGGCTGGTTCCTGCCGGAGACCTACAGCTATGTGAAGGGCATGAGCGATCTGGATATCCTGCGCCGCGCCCACGAAGCGATGCACAAGGCGCTGGCGCGCCTGTGGGGCGCGCGCGATCCGGGCTTGCCGCTGGATACGCCTTACCAGGCCCTGATCCTGGCTTCGATTGTGGAAAAGGAAACGGCACGTGCGGACGAGCGTGCGCAGATTGCCGAAGTGTTCGAGCATCGCCTCAAGCTCGGCATGAAACTGCAGACCGATCCGAGCGTCATCTACGGACTTGGCGCAGGCTACGACGGCAATATCCACCGGCGCGATCTGGATACGGACACGCCGTTCAATACATATACGCGCACGGGCCTGCCGCCGACGCCGATTGCGCTGCCTGGCACCGCGTCACTGATCGCCGTGATGCATCCGGCGACATCCGGCGCGTTGTACTTCGTCGCCCGCGGCGACGGTAGCCAGGAATTTTCCGCGACCCTGGAAGCGCATAATCGCGCGGTCGCCAAATACCAGTTGCATCGAAACCAATGAGCGGAAAATTCATCACGCTGGAAGGCGGCGAAGGCGCGGGCAAAAGTACCGTGTTGGCGGCCGTACGCGACCAACTGGCACAGCGTGGACTGGATGTCGTCGTCACGCGCGAGCCGGGCGGTACGCCGGCAGGCGAAGCGATCCGTCGCGTGCTGCTCGATCCGCAATTGCGCGGCATGAGCGCCGAGTGCGAGCTGCTGCTGATGTTTGCCTCGCGCGCGCAGCTTGTGCGCGAAACGATCCAGCCGGCTCTGGCCGCAGGACGCTGGGTGCTGGCCGATCGCTTCACCGACGCGAGTTTCGCGTACCAGGGAGGCGGCCGCGGCCAGCCGCCCGCACGCATCCTGGATCTGGAGCGCTGGGCCGCGGCCGGATTGACGCCGGACTTGACCTTGCTGCTCGACGTGCCCGTCGCCGAAGGACTCAGGCGCGCCAACGGACGTGGCGCAGCCGATCGTATAGAAATGGAAAATGCCGAATTTTTCGAACGCGTGCGCGCGGCTTACCGCCACCGCGCAGCGGCGCAGCCGGAACGGTTCCGCACGATCGACGCGAGTCGACCATTGGCCGAAGTACTGGCGCAGGTGCAGGTTGTCGTTTCCGCGTTTCTCGATCAATCCGGTAGCCGGACGGCTGGAGCCGGCACATGACGGTGGCGCCCTGGCAGGCACAGGAATGGAGCAAGCTCGTCGAGCGGCGCGCACGCGGCAATGTGCCGCACGCTCTGCTGTTGTCCGGGGCACCGCACATCGGCAAGCGAGCGTTCGCCGAGCAGGCGGCGGCGATGTTGCTGTGCGAACAGGATGACGACGCGCCTTGCGGACGTTGCAGATCCTGCAAGCTGTTTGCACTTCGCACGCAGCGTGATCCGGAAGAAACCCGTCCCGACGGGACGCCGGCGCACCCGTATGGGCACCCCGGCCATCCGGATGCACGTTTTGTCGGTTATGTATTGAATGACAAGGCCAGCCCCAAGAAGATGTATACGGAACTGGTCGTGGAGCAAATCCGCGACCTTTCCACATGGCTGGCACTTCCCCCGCAAATGGGGCGGGCACAGGTTGCGTTGATCGATCCGGCCGACGGGCTCAACGGCAACGCCGCCAACGCGCTGCTGAAGACGCTTGAGGAGCCCGGCGTCGGAAGGCACCTGATTCTCGTTTCTTCGAAGCCGGCGCAGCTGCCGGCAACGATCCGCAGCCGTTGCCAGCGCATCGATTTCCGCCTGCCTGCGCCGGCGCAGGCACTGGCCTGGCTTGCAGCGCAGGGGATCGATGCAAAAACTGCGACCCCGGGTCTGGCTGCCAGTGGTGGCAATCCCGGCCTTGCGTTGACCTGGACAAAAAGCGGCGGCCTGGCGCTGCGCGGCGATGTGGCTGCGGATCTGCGCGCACTGCACGCGGGCAAGACTACTCCGCTGGAGGTTGCCAATCGCTGGAGCAAGGCCGATGCGGAAACGCGTCTGTGGTTCGCCGCCGCGCTGGCGCAGGAGCAGGCGCATGCGCAGGCACAAGGGATCGCGGGGCCGCTCGCCTTGACCTCGGGCCACGATTTCACCAAGCTAATGGTATGGTTCGATCAGGCCAACCGCGCGCGCGCGCACTTGCGCGGTCCGTTGCGGCCTGAACTGGTATTGTTGGAAGTGTTGTCGACATGGGGTGCATCCGCACCTCGCGGGTCGGGTATGCTGCGTCAGCGTGATGCGACGGCCCCGGCACGATAGCCGGCGCGAACGGCGGAGCCGGCACGAAGTGGCGAGCGGCAGGATGACGCGAATGACCAGCGCATCACGCGCAGCAATGGGGGCGAGGCAAGGATGCCGAGCGGACACGGCATCAGGGATGGTTCTGCACGAGGAGACTGGACATGGCGGCCGGAGCAATGGGTGGCATGCCGCGACAGGGCATCCTGTCGCTGGCGATCAAGGACAAGGGCGCGCTGTACAACGCCTACATGCCATTTGTGCGCGGTGGCGGCTTGTTCGTGCCTACCACCAAGCGTTACAACCTCGGCGACGAAGTTTTCATCCTGCTCACGTTGATGGATGACAAGGATCGCCTGCCTGTCGCCGGCAAGGTGGTCTGGATCACTCCGGCCGGAGCACAGAGCAACCGCACCACCGGCATCGGAGTGCAGTTCAATGACTCCAGCGACGGCGAAACCGCACGCACCAAGATCGAGTCGATGCTCGCCGGCATCATGAGTGCCGAGCGGCCGACGCATACGATGTGACTGCGCCGAGCTGGCGGCCTCCGGTTCCTGCCGTAATGGAAAAACGCTACTTCGGCACCGACGGCATCCGCGGTCGCGTCGGCGAGACGCCGATCACCGCTGAATTCATGCTCAAGCTGGGTCGCGCGGCAGGCAAGGTGCTCGCAAACGGCGATCGCGCCACGGTGCTGATCGGCAAGGACACGCGCATTTCCGGCTACATGCTCGAATCGGCGCTGGAAGCAGGCCTGGTTTCCGCCGGTGCCGACGTCCGCCTGCTCGGGCCAATGCCGACACCCGCCGTGGCGTACCTGACGCGCGCGCTTGACGCCAGTGCCGGCATCGTGATCAGTGCTTCGCACAATCCGTACTGGGACAATGGCGTGAAGTTTTTTTCCAGCGGCGGGGAAAAACTTGCCGATGACGTGGAACTGGCTATCGAGCACGAGCTCGACGCAGGAGCAGCGATGGTCACGTCCGAGCGCATCGGCAAGGCGGCGCGCGTGAACGACGCGGCGCAGCGTTACGCCGTATTCTGTCGCACGGCGGTGCCGGGGCTGGATCTTTCCGGGCTGCGCATCGTGCTGGATTGCGCTCACGGCGCGACCTACCAGATTGCGCCAAGACTATTTGCCGACATGGGCGCCCAAGTGTACGCGATCGGCGTTGAACCAGACGGACTCAACATCAACCGCGATTGCGGGGCCACGCATCCGGCTGCGTTGCAGGCGGCCGTGCGCGCACACGGCGCGGATCTGGGCGTTGCCTTCGATGGCGACGGCGATCGGGTGCAGATGGTCGACGCCGATGGCGCCCTGGCCGACGGCGACGATCTGCTTTACATACTGGTCAGTGACAGCCATGCGCGCGGCGAACAGCGCGGACCGGTGGTTGGCACCGTCATGACAAATTTCGGCGTGGAACGCGCGATTGCCGACCTGGGCATTACATTCCTGCGCGCCAATGTCGGCGACCGTCATGTGCTGCAATTGCTGCGGCAACACGGCGGCAATCTGGGCGGCGAGGCGTCCGGTCACTTGCTGTGCCTGGATCGCGGCAAGACCGGCGACGGCGTCGTCAGCGCCCTGCTCGTGCTCGAGGTATTGCGCCGAAATGGAATGACTCTGGCGCAGGCGCGCGCGAACCTGCGCCGTGCGCCGCAGGTTACGATAAATATTCCTGTCGTAGGCGGCACAGCGGTGATTTCGCAGGCAGCCGTGCGTACCGCGTTGAGCCAGGTCGAAACAGCATTGAGCGGTCGCGGACGCGTCGTGCTGCGGGCATCCGGCACCGAACCTCTGGTGCGAGTCACCGTGGAGGGCGACGACGTTGCCGAGGTGCAGCTTCTGGCCGCTGGACTCGCCCGGGCGGTAAAATCCGCTGCATCAGTGCCGTGACGCAAATACATGAACCAACGCGTTCCCACCCTGGACATCCGCCGTTATGAAACCGATCGTGCGGCCTTTGTCGCCGAACTCGGTGCTGCCTATCGCGAGTACGGTTTCTGCTGCATCGGCGGACACGGCATCGATCCGGGGCTGATCGACAACGCCTATCGCGTATTCGCGGAATTCTTCGCCTTGCCGCTGGCGGCGAAGATGAAATATCACGTGGCAGCCGGGGGCGGTGCGCGCGGCTACACCCCGTTCAAGGTCGAAACCGCGAAAGACAGCCAGTATCCGGACCTGAAGGAATTCTGGCATATCGGCCGCGAAATCCCGCGCGATTCGCGCCATGCGCAAATCATGGCAGCCAACCTGTGGCCGGTGGAAGTCGCGGATTTCCAGCGCTTCGGCTATGGGCTTTTCCAGTCGCTCGACGCGCTCGGCACGCGTGTGCTGCGTGCGCTGGCTTTGCATATCGGCCTGCCTGAGCATTACTTCGACGCCAGAACGAACTTCGGCAACTCGATCCTGCGCCCGATCCACTACCCGCCGATCACGCAGGCAGACATTGCCAACGTCCGCGCCGGCGCGCACGAGGACATCAATCTCATCACCCTGCTTGTCGGTGCCAGCGCCGAAGGACTCGAACTGCTGACGCGCGACGGTTCGTGGCTGTCGATAACGACCCATGGCGACGCCATCGTCGTCAATATCGGCGACATGCTGCAAAGGCTGACCAATCACGTGTATCCATCCACGACCCATCGCGTGGTCAATCCACCGGGCGAAAAATCGCGCCAGCCACGCTACTCGGTGCCGTTCTTCCTGCATCCGAATCCAGATTTCCTGATCCAGACGCTGCCGCAGTGCGTGAGCAAGCAGAACCCAAGCCGCTACGCCCAGCCGATCACCGCGCACGACTATCTGCAGGAACGCCTGCGCGAGATCAAGCTGATCTGATGCCAGCCGCGACACGCGGCGGCAAACCGCGCGATACTCCGGCGTCGCTACAGTCGAGCAGGAAGACGCGCAGGATGATGTTCCCGCCGCGACCGGTGTCTTGGTCGAATGCCTTGTGCGCAATCACGATCGCCGCCTTGGCGGCCGTGGTCCTCTGGCCCGGCCTGCATGGATTCTGGGGACGCGACGATTTCGGCCAGCTCGCTTTTGTGCGCTTGCTGGATTCCCCGTGGCCATTGTTCCTGCACGACCATTATTTCGCCCCGGGCTCGGTATTCCGGCCTTTGGGCTTCGCCTCGATGTGGCTCTGCGAGCGGTGGTTCGGCCGCGACTATGCGGCGAATGCAGCGGTCGATCTTGCCCTGCATATCAGCGTGAGCTTGGCCTTGTTCGGCCTGATGCGACGCACGCGGATTCCGCGAATGGTCGCGTTGCCGTGTGCGGCCTTGTTTGCGCTGCATCCCGCCGCGGTCGGGACTGCACTGTGGTGGTCGGCACGTTTTGACCTGCTGGCTGCATTGTTCGTCCTGCTCTCGCTGAATGCGGCATTCGCCTATCGAAGCGGTGGGCCGGCGCTGACGCTGGTGACGGCGCTCGCCGCCGCACTGGCGGCGGCCCTGTCCAAGGAGATCGGTCTGGTCGCGATCGCCGCGCAATCGCTGGTCTGGTTGCGCTGGGCATGGGCGGAGCCTGCGCATCGCGCACGCGCGTTGCGTGCGGTTTCGCTGTCGTGGCTGTGCGCGCTGATTTTTCTCGGCTGGCGCTGGGTCGTACTCGGTACGCTGTCCAGCAGCTTGACCGTCATGGTTCCACTCGGCGATGCCATGCGCCGCGGCTTGCAGGCCTGGGTGATTCAGGCGCCGGGTTATCTGACCTTCTGGCCGCGACTGGACGTGTTGCAGCGTGTGACGCTCGGGTCGTGTTGCGCAGCGGCTGTCGTTGCGACAGGCATCGTCGCCATACGTCAACGTGGACGCATTGCTGAGCTTACAAATGGCGATATGGTCCTCAGCGGCGTGTGCCTGTTGTTGTTGCCGGTCGTGTTGCAAGCTCCGGTGGCGGCATTTGCAGCGCCGATCGGTGCGCAGATTTCGGCAGTGGAAACCGCGATGCAGTCGCGTTTGTACTATCTTGGCATCGCCGGCGCGGCCATCGTTCTGGCGGCACTGGCGAGCGCGTGCTGGAATGCATCAGCGACCAGATTGCGGATCGCGTGCGTATTGCCCCCGATGTTGTCGGTGCTTGCGTTGGCGTCGATATCGCGCGACGGCGCGCAGGCGTTTGCGCAACGCTCGCTCGAGATTTCGAGCGTCGCGCGCGCAGCGGCCACCGCTGTTGCCACGATGCCGCTGCCGTCATCGCCATGCCACGTCATGTTTCTGGATGTCCAGCCGCCGCCCGAATGGGGCACTTATGTTGCGATGGATGCCGTCATCAAGGCGTTGAGTCCCGACCTTGATCGGGTCAAGCATTGCTGGTTCCATGCGAACTACGGGACATTGCTGAACCTGATGGCGGCGCCGGTCTCGCCAGCGGATGCCGCGCCCTACCTTCCGCTTGAAGTCGATGGCAGGCCGCTACCTTGGCGCACGCTTGGCGGCGTGGTCCTCGCTTACCTGCGGCCACCGGAAAGCGTAGGCACCCCCGCGAACCGCCGCGGATGCTGTTCCTGCGCTATCGCGACGGTCGCTTTGACGATGTCAGCGCGGATGTTGCCAGCCGCAATCTTGCTGTGCGACTGGAATGAGACCGGCCCGGAGCCTGAAATGTGATGCAGTCATGATTTGGATTTGCCGGAGCCGGCGTCGGCTGCGCGGAAATCCTTCGATTGTTTCTGCATCAGCTGCAGCGCAACGCGGTCGGGCATAAGCTTGACCAGCGCCTTGATCACGCGATTGACGCGGCCGACGACATTGACGACATCGCCGCGCTCGGAGGCCGCCACGCCCTGACGCGCGACCTCTTCGGCGCTCGACCACATCCATGACGGCATTTTCGATACCAGCGGACGGGTGCTGTTGACGTCGTGGAACTCGGAGTAGGTAAAGCCCGGGCAAACTGCGGTGACGTGAACGCCGTGACGCCGGTTCTCCAGCGCCAGCGATTGCGAGAACTTGATCATGAACGCCTTTGAAGCGGCGTACAGGGTGTGGCCGGCGGTGCCGGGCACCAGACCGGCCAGCGAAGCGACGTTGACGATGCGGCCGTATTCGCGCTGTTGCATGGCCGGCAGTAGTTTGTATACAAGTTCGCAGGGCGCGGTCAGCATGACCTGGAGAAAGTCGGCATGTGTCTGCCAGGGCTGCGATTCGTAGTGGCCGGTGACGCCGTATCCGGCATTGTTGACGAGTATATCGATGACGATCCCGCGCCGCTGCATTTCGGCGCACAGCGCCGTCGGCGCGGTCGTATCGGCCAGATCCGCGGCAATGCATTCGGCATGGATGCCGTGCCCGGCAATGAGTTCCCTTGCCAGTGCCTCAATGCGATCGAGGCGGCGTGCGGTCAGCACCAGCGACACGCGGCGCCCGGCCAACTCGCGCGCAAACGCGGCGCCGATGCCGGCCGAGGCGCCGGTAACCAGGGCCCAGCGTGGAGATTGAAGGTTCGTGTTCATGCGGGAACAGGCGTCCTAGATTGAAAATGTTCGATGCCAGCAGCCATTGAATCCGTTCGCGCTGAGCGTAGCGCGCGTCGACTGCGAAGTCGAAGCCGGTGCGAACGGAAGCCGATCCGATCCATCGCCTGCAGTCTGCAGCGTTGCACAGGCTGGCCGCCGCCGCTATCCTCGCCGCCCCCGATCATCGGCCATCGCCATGCGCAGAAAATTCGTTGCCGGAAACTGGAAAATGCACGGTTCGCGCGCGAGTGCCGGGGCGCTGATCGAAGCGATCGCGGCCACGCCACCCGGTGCCTGCGATATCGCCGTCTTCCCGCCTTCTGTCTACCTTGCCGAATTGTGCGGGAGCCATGCCGCGAAAGGGCTTGCTTTCGGCGCCCAGGACGTCAGTGAGCACGCGCAGGGTGCCTATACCGGCGACGTGGCAGCCGCCATGGTCAGGGATATCGGCGCAGTGCATGCCCTGGTCGGGCATTCCGAGCGGCGTCAGTACCACGCAGAAAGCAATGAATGCGTGGCGGCGAAATTCGCCCAGGCGCAGGCAGCCGGTCTGATCCCCGTACTGTGCGTGGGCGAGACGCTGCAACAGCGCGATGCGGACCAGACTGAAGCAGTGATTGACGCGCAGCTTGATGCCGTGATCGAGCATGCCGGCATTGCCGCCTTCGCCCGGGCGCTCATAGCCTACGAACCGGTGTGGGCAATCGGCACCGGGCGTACGGCCACGCCCGCGCAGGCACAGCAGGCCCATGCCTTCATTCGTGGCAAATTGGCCAAGGCCGATGCTACAATCGCCAGCTCGCTGCGGCTGCTCTATGGCGGCAGCGTCAAGCCGGGCAATGCGGCCGAGCTGTTTGCTCAGCCGGATGTCGATGGCGGGTTGATTGGCGGCGCTTCTCTCGTCGCCGCGGATTTTCTTGCGATCTGCGCTGCGGCGCAGGCGTAAGCCAGGCGGGTCGGAAAACAACAATGCTACTGAATCTTTTCAACGTCATTTACGTACTGATCGCGGTAGCGATGCTGGTGCTCATTCTCCTGCAGCGCGGCGCGGGCGCCCAGGCGGGGTCGGGCTTCGGCTCCGGCGCTTCGGCCACCGTTTTCGGCGCACGCGGGGCGACCACGTTCCTGTCGCGTACCACGGCGGTCCTCGCAGCCCTGTTTTTCCTGCTCAGTCTGCTCATGGGCATCTACGTGCATCCCGTCGGTCCGTCGGAGAGCGATCTGGGCGTCATGAGTGCCGCCGAAACGGCCGCCGCCAAAACTCCGGCAGCGCCCCCTGCGGCGACGAACGGAGATGTGCCCGCGGCTACTCCGGCCGCCGCACCAATGCCGGACAAGCCGGCGCCGGCCGCTGCGCCGGCGAACAAATCCGACGACGGCGGGCACAAGGCAGACGAGCCGAAGAAACAGTAGGTTTGAGCGTATTGCCCAGGTGGCGGAATTGGTAGACGCACTACCTTGAGGTGGTAGCGGCGAAAGCTGTGGGGGTTCGAGTCCCCCCTTGGGCACCAACAGCAACCCAGAAGAGCCCGCGTCAGCGGGCTTTTTTGCGGGCCTGGGTTGTGTCGAAGACGTCATGCCGACGTGTTGCCGGAGAGTATGCATGCGATCCGCCGCGAACGCCGAGACGTGTCTTTTGACCCATTTGTGCGCCTGCGCACCTCGGTAGACTCATCCTGCCCGCATCGGGCGAAGCCTTGCCGGAAACGCAGCGAATTTCGGTCAGTCGCGCGCCGGTCTGATCACCATGCACTGAAAGGAGCGCCCATGCCGCACCTATCGAATCGCCTCGTCGGTCCTTCATCTGCAGTTCCCGCCAGGCGGATTGCCGCTGCCGTGCTAGCCTGTTCCTGCATCGGCACTGCTCTGGCCGATACCACCGATACCCCGATCCCGCCGCCCGTGGATACACCGTACCCGGGCACGATTGCGATCAATGTCGACGCCACCAATACCGCACAGCGCATCTTCACCGTGCACGAGGCGATGCCGGTGCAGGCCGGCGCTTTGACCTTGCTGTATCCGAAGTGGCTCCCCGGCAGTCATTCGCCGAGCGGACCGATCGACAAACTGGCCAGCCTGAAAATCAGGGTAGCAGGAAAGCCGCTGGCGTGGGAGCGCAACAAATACGACGTATATGCATTCCATGTCGACGTGCCCGCGGGCGTGTCTGGCATCGATCTGGACTACCAGTTCCTCTCGCCACAGCAGGGCAGGCAGGGACGCATCGTGATGACGCCGGAGATGCTCAACCTGCAATGGAACACGGTGATCCTCTATCCGGCCGGACACTACTCGCGCGCCATTACTTTCCTGCCCAGCGTCAAGCTGCCGACCGGCTGGCAGTTTGGCACGGCGCTGGAGGCCGCAGCGCCGCCGGACGGGACCCTGTCGGCCGGCATGACGACATTCAAGCCGGTGACGTTGAACACGTTGATCGATTCGCCGATCTACGCAGGCGAATACTTCAAGCGCGTCGACCTGGATCCCGGCGCGAAGACCGCAGTGCGCATGGACATCGTCGCCGACGCGCCCGAGGATCTGGAAATTGCGCCGGCGCAATTGAACGCGCACCGCGCGCTGGTGCAGCAGGCCTACAAACTGTATGGCTCGCACCACTACGATCACTACGATTTCCTGTTCTCGTTGTCGGATCAGATGGGCGGCAACGGCCTGGAGCATCACCAGTCGAGCGAGAACGGCACGGACCGCGAATATTTCAGCGACTGGGACAAGGATGCAAGCGGACGCGACCTGCTGGCGCACGAGTACACACATTCGTGGAACGGCAAATTCCGCCGACCCGCGGATTTGTGGACGCCGAACTTCAACGTGCCGATGGGCGACAGCCTGTTGTGGGTCTACGAAGGCCAGACCCAGTACTGGGGTTTCGTGCTGACCGCGCGCGCGGGCATGTGGAGCCCGCAGCAGTTCCGCGATGGCCTGGCGCTGGTGGCGGCGACATACCAGGACAATCGCCCCGGTTTCGATTGGCGCAACGTGCAGGACACGACCAATGATCCGAGCATCGCCCAGCGCCGGCCGCAGCCGTATCGCAATTACCAGATGCGCGAGGAGTACTACAGCGCGGGGCAGCTGATCTGGCTGGCGGTTGATGCCAGGTTGCGCGAACTGTCGCACGACAGGCATTCGCTGGATGATTTCGCGCGAACTTTTTTCGGTGCCGACAACGGCAGCTTCGTCACCAGCACCTACACCTTCGACGATGTGGTCGCAGCGTTGAACGGCATCGAGAAGCACGATTGGGCGACTTTCCTGCGCTCGCGTCTTGATGCCCACGCGCCGCCGATGGACGGCCTTGCAGCATCCGGCTGGAAACTGGTCTATACCGACAAGCCCAGCGACTACGAAAAAGCCGAACAGAAGAGCCGCAAGAGCGCGGACTTTGCCTATTCGCTGGGCGTGACGCTTGCATCGGCCGATGGCGAGATCAGCGATGTGCGCTGGAATGGGCCGGCGTTCAAGGCCGGCATCGCGCCCGGCGGAACCCTGGTCGCGGTCGACGGCCACGCGTTCAAGCCGGAGGTTCTGAACGAGGCCATCGTTGCGGCCAAAACCAACCGGGCACCGATCGAACTGCTGCTCAAATACCAGGACGAATACAAGACCGTTCCGGTCGACTATCACGACGGCCCGCGTCACCCGCATCTCGAGAGCATCGCCGGCGCGCCGGACTACTTGAGCCGGATCGCTGCTGCGCGAAAATGATCGCGCCGGCCGCGGCGCCGAATTCCGGTCGCGGCATGGCTGGCGGAAGCGTCCGAAACGTGCTCTTGTGCATTGCGCAAAGCCACGCCCGCATGCGAAAATTCCAAGGCTTCGCTGTGCGTTGAAGCCTTGGAGGTTGCATTCCCGTGTTGGCCCAGTATCTGCCGATTCTCCTGTTCCTGATCGTTGCCGGCGGTATCGGCGTCGCCCTGCTCGGCATTGGCGCCGTTCTGGGTCCGCGCAGCGCCAACAAGGAAAAATCCGCGGCCTACGAGTGTGGCTTCGAGGCATTCGAGGACGCGCGCATGAAATTCGACGTGCGCTACTACCTCGTTGCGATCCTGTTCATCATCTTCGATCTGGAAATCGCGTTCCTGTTCCCGTGGGCGGTCGTGTTCAAGCAGATCGGCATCGTCGCGCTGAGCGAAATGGCGATGTTCCTGCTGCTGCTGCTTCTGGGATTTGTATACTGCTGGAAGAAGGGAGCGCTGGAATGGGAATGACGGAAACGACCGTCACCAAGGGACTGATGCACAACCCGGTGCCGACCGGGCCGGTGGACGACATCCTGCGTCCCGGCGGCGACAATCCCCTGCTGGAACGTGGCTTCGTCACCGCTTCGCTCGACAGCCTGATCAACTGGGCGCGTACCGGTTCGATGTGGCCGATGACATTCGGCCTGGCCTGCTGTGCGGTGGAAATGATGCATGCCGGCGCGGCACGCCTGGACCTGGATCGCTACGGTGTCGTGTTTCGCCCGAGTCCGCGCCAGTCCGATGTCATGATCGTGGCCGGCACCCTGGTCAACAAGATGGCGCCCGCGCTGCGTCGCGTCTACGACCAGATGCCCAATCCGAAATGGGTCATCTCGATGGGATCGTGCGCCAATGGCGGCGGTTACTACCACTATTCCTACGCTGTGGTGCGCGGTTGCGACCGCATCGTGCCAGTCGATGTCTATGTGCCGGGTTGTCCGCCGACCGCCGAAGCGCTGATCTACGGCATCCTGCAACTGCAGAAGAAAATCCGCCGCACCAATACGATTTCGCGGCAGAAGATAGCCGGGGATATTGGCACACGGCCGGGCGAGTCATGAGCGAGAGCCTGTCCAATTTCGCCCAGCGCATCAGCACGCAGCTGGGCGACAGGATCGTTGGCGTGCACGAGTGGTGCGGCGAAACGACGGTCGAAGTCCTGCCGGAAAACTGGCTTGCAGTCGCGCAACAATTGCGCGACGTGGAAGGGTTCCACTTTGAACAATTGATCGATGTGTGCGGCGTCGATTACCTGAGCTACGGCCAGACCGAGTGGGATACCACCGACGTCAGCGCGACCGGCTTCTCGCGCGGTGTGGAAGGCGAGGGTGCGGGCCGGTTTGACTGGGCGGAACGGCCGCGCATTGGCGTGGGCCACAGGCGTTTTGCCGTGGTCGTGCAACTCCTGTCGATACGCAACAACCGGCGGATTCGCATGCGCAGCCATTGCCAGGACGACTCGCTACCGATGATGCCTTCGCTGGTTCCATTGTGGCCGGGTTCAAATTGGTTCGAGCGCGAGGCATTCGACCTGTTCGGCATCGTCTTCGAAGGTCATCCGGATTTGCGTCGCATCCTTACCGACTACGGTTTTGTCGGCCACCCGTTCCGCAAGGATTTCCCGCTGATCGGCAACGTCGAGGTGCGCTACGACGAAACGCTGGGGCGCGTGATCTACGAGCCGGTGACGTCGGTCGAACCGCGCGTGCTGGTGCCGCGCACGATCCGCCACGATTCGCGTTATGACCAGGCGCAGGCCGAACAGGCGCTCGACGCGGCACCTGTACAAAAGTAAAGAAATATACAAATGCAGGAAATCAAGAACTACACGATCAACTTCGGCCCGCAGCATCCGGCGGCGCATGGCGTGCTGCGCCTGGTGCTGGAGCTCGATGGCGAAGTCATTCAGCGCGCCGACCCGCACATCGGCCTGCTGCATCGCGGCACCGAGAAACTGGCCGAATCCAAGCCGTTCAACCAGTCGATCGGTTACATGGACCGGCTCGACTACGTGTCGATGATGTGCAACGAACACGCCTACGTGCTGGCGATCGAGAAACTGCTCGGCATCCAGGCGCCGTTGCGCGCACAGTACATCCGCACGATGTTCGATGAGATCACGCGCATCCTCAACCACCTGATGTGGATCGGCTCGAACGGTCTCGACCTGGGAGCGATGGCGGTGTTCCTGTACGCCTTCCGCGAGCGAGAGGAACTGATGGACTGCTACGAGGCGGTGTCGGGCGCGCGCATGCATGCGACCTATTACCGGCCCGGTGGCGTCTATCGCGACCTGCCAGAGCGCATGCCCCAATACAAGCAATCGCGCTGGCACAAGGGCGATGATCTCAAGCAACGCAACTCCTGGCGCGAAGGCTCGATGCTGGATTTTCTCGACGCCTTCACCGCGGATTTTCCGCACAAGGTCGACGAATACGAAACCCTGTTGACCGACAACCGCATCTGGAAGCAGCGCACGGTCGGCATCGGCGTCGTTCCGCCGGAACTGGCGCTGGCCTGGGGCATGAGCGGACCGATGCTGCGCGGTTCCGGCGTCGAGTGGGATCTGCGCAAGAAGCAGCCTTACGCGATGTACGCCAACATGGATTTCGACATTCCGGTTGGCGTCAAGGGCGACTGCTACGACCGGTATCTGGTACGCGTCGAGGAAATGCGCCAGTCCAACCGCATCGTCAGGCAATGCGTGGCGTGGCTCAAGGCCAATCCCGGCCCGGTGATGCTGCGCAACTACAAGGTGGCGCCGCCGAAACGCGCAGAGATGAAAGACGACATGGAAGCCCTCATCCATCACTTCAAGCTGTTCACCGAAGGCTATTGCGTGCCGGAAGGCGAGACCTACGCTGCCGTCGAGGCGCCCAAGGGCGAATTCGGTTGTTATCTCATTTCCGACGGCGCCAACAAGCCGTTCCGGGTCAAGTTGCGCGCGCCGGGGTTCGCGCATCTGTCGTCAATGGACGCGATCGTGCGTGGCCATATGCTGCCCGATGTGGTGGCGATGATCGGCACTTACGATGTGGTGTTCGGGGAGATCGATCGATGAAAGCGACCGGTCACTATGCTGAAGTCAAGGACATCGATCCGCTCGACGTGCTCAACCCGCACACGCGCGGGCATATCGATCACTGGCTGAGCAAATTCCCGGCAGATCGCAAGCGCTCGGCGCTGATCCAGGGCCTGATGGCCGCTCAGGAGCAGCATGGCGGCTGGCTGTCGGATGAGCTGATTGCCGCCGTTGCCAAGTATCTCGAGGTACCGCCGATCTGGGCCTACGAGGTGGCGACGTTCTATTCGATGTTCGAGACGCATCCGGTCGGGCGCAACAATGTTGCAATCTGTACAAATATATCCTGTTGGCTGAATGGTGGCGAAGACATCGTGCGCCATTGCGAGCGCAAGCTAGGCATCAAGGTCGGCGAAAGCACGGCCGACGGCCGCATCTACCTCAAGCCGGAAGAGGAATGCCTCGCGGCCTGCTGCGGCGCGCCGATGATGGTGGTCAACGGTCATTACCACGAGAACCTGACGGCCGAAAAGGTCGATCAGATACTGGACGAATTGAAATAGTCGCCATGTCGCAACCCACAGCTCTTCTTCGGCCCTGATCTCATATGGCATTCGGACCCGCACCGCAGGAACACCAGGTCGTCTACACGACCCTGCACTACGATACGCCGTGGAGCCTGGACAGCTACCGCAAGGCCGGCGGCTATGTGGCATGGGAGAAAATCCTGGCCGGCAAGCCCGAGCCCTCGACCATCGTCGATGAACTGAAGAAGAGCGCGCTGCGCGGACGCGGCGGTGCCGGTTTTCCGACCGGACTGAAGTGGTCGTTCATGCCGAAAGGCGCGATGCAGAAATATATCCTGTGCAATTCCGACGAATCCGAGCCGGGCACCTGCAAGGATCGCGACATCCTGCGCTTCAATCCGCATGCCGTGATCGAGGGTATGGCCATTGCGTGTTATGCCACCGGATCGAGCGTCGCCTACAACTATCTGCGCGGCGAATTCCACCATGAGCCGTTCGAGCATTGCGAAGCGGCGTTGAAGGAAGCCTATGAGGCCGGCCTGCTCGGCAAGAACATCGGCGGCAGCGGCATCGACGTGGACATCCACAACGCGCTTGGCGCAGGTGCCTATATCTGCGGCGAAGAAACCGCGCTGATGGAGTCGCTGGAAGGCAAGAAGGGCCAGCCGCGCTTCAAGCCGCCGTTTCCGGCCGGTTTCGGCCTGTATGGCCGTCCGACCACGATCAACAACACCGAAACCTATGCCTCGGTGCCGACAATCCTGGTCAAGGGCGCGGAATGGTTTCTCAATCAGGGCAAGCCGAACAATGGCGGCCCGAAGATTTTTTCCGTATCCGGGCATGTCGCCAGGCCTGGCAACTACGAAATCAAGCTTGGCACGCCGTTCAAGGACCTGCTCGAGCGCGCGGGCGGCATGCGTGACGGACGCAAGCTCAAAGCCGTGATTCCCGGCGGTTCGTCGATGCCTGTGCTGCCTGGCGACACGATGATGAACCTGACCATGGACTACGACGCGCTGCAGAAGGCGGGTTCGGGTCTGGGTTCGGGCGCCGTGATCGTGATGGACGACACAACCTGCATGGTGCGTGCCTGCCAGCGCATCGCGCGCTTCTATTTCGCCGAGTCCTGCGGCCAGTGCACGCCGTGCCGCGAGGGTACTGGTTGGATGTACCGCGTGTTGACGCGCATCGTCGAGGGCAACGCCACGATGGCCGATGTACAGATGCTCAAGCAGGCTGCGGGGCAGATCGAAGGCCACACCATTTGCGCGTTCGGCGAAGCTGCGGCGTGGCCGGTGCAAGGCATGCTGCGCCACTACTGGAACGAGTTCGAATATTTCGTCCAGCACAAGCGCAGCATCGTGGATGCGCCGATCGAACAGCGCGTGGAGCAGGCCGCATGAGCGCACAGCCAACGACGCCAAACACCGCGTCCGATCCGGTCAAGCTCGATCTTGTCAACATCGAGATCGACGGCAAGGCCATGCAGGTGCCGAAGAATTCGATGATCATCCAGGCCGCGGACAAGGCGGGAATTCCGATTCCGCGTTTCTGCTATCACCAAAAGCTGCCGATCGCGGCGAATTGCCGGATGTGCATGGTCGAAACCGAAATGGGCGGCAAGCCCGTGCCGAAGCCGCAGCCGGCGTGCGCAACTCCGGTCATGGAAGGCATGAAGGTATTCACGCAATCGCAGCGCGCCTTGTCGGCGCAGCGCAATGTGATGGAGTTCCTCCTCATCAACCATCCGCTGGATTGCCCGATCTGCGATCAGGGTGGCGAATGCGAGCTGCAGGACCTGTCGATGGGCTACGGCCGTTCGGTGTCGCGTTTCGCCGAACGCAAGCGCGTTGTGCCGGACGAGGACATCGGTCCGCTGATCGAAACCGAGATGACGCGGTGTATACAATGCACGCGTTGCGTGCGTTTCGTCGGCGAGATTGCCGGCAGTTACGAACTCGGCGGCATGGGTCGCGGCGAGAATCTGGAAATCGGCACTTACATCGGCAAGACGATCGACAGCGAACTTGGCGGCAACATCATCGACGTCTGCCCGGTCGGTGCGCTCACCGACAAGGTCTACCGTTTCAAGGCGCGCGCCTGGGAACTGATCGCACGCGAGTCGATCGGCTATCACGACGCGCTTGGTGCCAATCTCTGGCTGCATACGCGCCGCGGCCAGGTGCTGCGCGCCGTGCCTCGCGACAATGAAGCGATCAACGAGTGCTGGTTGTCCGACCGCGACCGCTACAGCCATCAAGGCCTGTATGCGGAAGATCGCGCAAGCAGGCCGATGATCAAGCGCGACGGAGCCTGGGCCGAAGTGGGCTGGGACGAAGCGCTGGCTTTTGCCGCCGGCAGGCTCAAGTCGGTGCGCGCCATGGAACTTGGCACTCTGGTGCACCCGGCAACGTCGTGCGAGGAAGGCTATTTGCTGGCGAAAGTGATCGGCGGCCTCGACGGCGTTCATATCGATCACCGTCTGCGTCAGCTCGATCTGAGCGACGACGCCGTGGCCACGACGTTCCAGATGCCGGTCGCCGACATCGAGCAGGCCGGAGCGATCCTGCTCGTGGGTTGCAACCTGCGCCACGAACTGCCTCTGGTCAATCACCGGGTGCGCAAGGCGTGGAAGCACGGGGCAAAAATATACGCAATCAATCCGCTGGATTTCGATTTCAATTTCGATCTTGCCGGCAAGACAATCGCCAACCCGGAAGCGATGGTCGACGCGTTGCTCAGGCTGGCCGGTGCAGGTGACGGCGCAGGCGTTGCGCAGGATCTGGCGCAGGCGATTGCCCGCGCCGGCAGCGATGACGCGGCGCGGGCCATGCATGCGGCACTCGGGCAGGCCGGCAGCTCGGCCGTGATTTTCGGCGAGAGCGCCGCGATGCATCCGCAGGCCGTGTGGCTGCGTGCCGCCGCGCGCGTGGTCGCAAAATCCACAAATTCCGCCTACAACGAAATACCCGCCGGCGCAAATGCGATAGGCCTGGCGCGTGTCGGTGCACTGCCGGTCAAGGACGGGCTGAACGCCCGGACGCAGCTTGCGCAGGCGCGCAAGGCCTACGTGCTGTACAACGTCGAACCGGAATTCGACTGTGCGGATTCCGCGGTCGCGATGAAGGCCATGCGCAACGCCGAGTGCATCATCGCGTTCGCGACATTCGCCAGTGCCCGTCTGCGCGAACTGGCGCATGTCATCCTGCCGATCGGAGCCTTGCCGGAAATCGACGCGACGATGATCAACGTGGACGGCGTCGTGCAGACTGTCGCCGCCGGTGCGAAATTGCCGGGCGAGGCGCGCCAGGGCTGGAAGGTGCTGCGGGCGCTGGGCGCGCAGCTGGGCACAGCTGGCTTCGATTTCGTCGAGGTCGACGATGTGCGTGCAGCGATGCAGCCAGCGCTCGAGATAAAATCCACATTGCCGCAAGATGGAAAACTTGGCGCCCGGGCATTCACATCTTCCGGATTGGTGCGCATCGCCACTGTGCCGATCTATCGCGGCGATGCGGTGTTGCGCCGCGCCAGCGCGTTGCAGGCGCATCCGTTGACTGGCACGGCTGCCGTCGGTCTGCATCCGGAAGATGCGCTGGCCCTGGGTTTGACGCACGGCGCGCAGGCCAGGGTAAGCGGGGAAGGCGGCGAAGCCGTGTTGCCTGTCGTCGTCACCCGCGCCGTGCCGCGCGGTGGCGCCTGGATTGAATCGGCCTGGGCCGAAACCAGTGTGTTGCCGCCGACTGGCTCCGCGTTGACCGTAGTCAGGGCGGGTGCGTGATGAACTGGATACTGCATTTTCCGACCTCGCTGCACGATCTACTTTCCGGTTTCGGCGCAACCGGGCTGGTCATCTGGATAGTCGTCTGCATCCTGGCGATTGCCGTGCCGGTGATTCTTGCGGTCGCGATCTACGTCTGGTGGGAGCGCAAGGTGCTCGGCTGGATGCACGTGCGCATGGGACCGAACAGTGTCGGTCCCGCGGGCCTGGCGCAGACGTTCGCCGACGTATTCAAGCTGCTGCTGAAAGAAGTGCTGGTTCCGCAAAAATCCAGCCGCCTGTTGTTCGTCATCGCACCGTTGCTTGCGCTAACACCGGCGTTCGCCGCCTGGGCGGTCATTCCGTTCGACGACAGGCTCGTGCTCTCCGACATCAATGCCGGTTTGCTGTATCTGTTGTCGATGACCTCTATGGGCGTGTACGGCATCATCCTGGCTGGCTGGGCGTCGAATTCCAAGTATGCCTTCCTCGGTGCGATGCGCTCGGCGGCACAGGTCGTCAGCTACGAAATCGCGATGGGCATGGCCCTGGTCGGCGTGCTGATCTGCGCCGGCAGCCTGAATCTTTCCGACATCGTGCGCGCGCAGGCCGGCCACTACGGTCTGTTCAACTGGTTCTGGTTGCCGCTGCTGCCCTTGTTCGTGATCTATTTCGTTTCCGGCGTTGCCGAGACCAATCGCGCGCCGTTCGATGTGGCCGAAGGCGAATCCGAAATCGTCGCGGGCTTCCATGTCGAATATTCGGGCGCGCCGTTCGCGGTGTTCTTCCTGACCGAATACGCGAACATGATCCTGATTTCCTTTCTGGCCGCGACCTTGTTTCTTGGCGGCTGGCTGTCGCCGTTCCCCGCGTCGTGGGCGCTTGTCGGCGTTGCTGGCTGGTGGTGGCTGTTCGCCAAGGCGTTCGCTTTTGCATTTTTATACCTGTGGTTCCGCGCCGCGTTCCCGCGCTACCGCTACGACCAGATCATGCGTCTGGGCTGGAAAGTATTCATCCCGATAGCCATCGTCTGGATCATGGTCGCCGGCCTGCTGGTGTATTTCGGCATCGTCGGACCCGGCGCTGCCACCGAGGTATCGCCATGATCCGCGTCGCACGCTACTTCAAGAGTCTGATGCTGCTTGAGCTGTTCAAGGGCCTGGGCCTGACCATGGGCTACATGTGGAAACCCAAGTACACGATGCGCTATCCGATGGAAAAGATTCCGCAATCGAACCGGTTCCGCGGACTGCATGCGCTGCGCCGCTATCCGAATGGCGAAGAACGCTGCATCGCCTGCAAGCTGTGCGAAGCCGTGTGCCCGGCGCTGGCGATCACGATCGATTCGGAACAGCGCGCCGACGGCACGCGCCGCACCACGCGCTACGACATCGACCTGTTCAAGTGCATCTATTGCGGCTTCTGCGAAGAGAGCTGCCCGGTGGATTCGATCGTGGAAACGAATATCCACGAATACCATTTCGAGAAACGCGGCGAAAACATCGTGACCAAGCCGCAATTGCTCGCGATCGGCGACCGTTTCGAGCAGCAGATTGCCGCAGCACGCACGCAAGACGCACCGTATCGCTGAGAGGATCACGATGAATCTGCCCTGGAATCTGATCCTGTTCTACCTTTTCGCCGGCGTGCTGGTGCTGGCGGCGCTCGGCGTCATCAGCGTGCGCAATTCGGTGCATGCCGCGCTGCTGCTGGTATTGACCTTCTTCACCAGTGCCGCGCTGTGGCTGCTGATGCAGGCCGAATTTCTCGCCCTTGCACTGATCCTGGTCTATGTCGGTGCAGTCATGGTGTTGTTCCTGTTCGTCGTGATGATGCTCGACATCGATACGGAACAAATGCGCGAGGGTTTCATCCGCTATCTGCCTGTAGGCATCCTCGTCGCGGCTGTAATGCTTGCCGAGATGCTGCTTCTGATCGGCGTCAAGGCGATGGCGATTCCCGCTCCGGCCGATCCGGGCGGCGTGTCGAACACGGCGTGGCTCGGCAACGCACTGTTCACCCAGTTCCTGCTGCCGTTCGAGACCGCCGCGCTGATCCTTACCGTCGGTTTGATTGCGGCGATCATGCTGACCCTGCGCAAGCGCAGCAATACGCGCTACCAGAATCCGTCGGCCCAGGTCGCGGTGCAGGCGCGCGATCGCGTGCGCATCGTCAAGATGCAAAGTTCCGTGAAGGAGGCACCGACGCCATGATCACGCTTGCCCATTTCATCGTGCTCGGCGCCATGCTGTTCTGCATTTCAGTCGCGGGGATCTTCATCAACCGCAAGAACGTCATCATCCTGCTGATGGCGATCGAACTGATGCTGCTTGCGGTGAACATGAACTTTGTCGCGTTTTCGCGCTATCTCGGCGACGTCTCCGGCCAGGTGTTCGTGTTCTTCATCCTGACCGTGGCCGCGGCCGAATCCGCCATCGGCCTGGCGATTCTTGTCGTCCTGTTCCGCAACCGCGCGACGATCAACGTCGGCGAAATCGATTCGTTGAAGGGCTGATCGGCATGAGTCTAAATCCCACCCTCCTGCTGATCATTGCGCTGGCGCCTTTGCTGGGCGCGATCGTGGCCGGCCTGTTCCGCAACCAGATCGGTCGTGTCGGCGCGCATAGCGTGACGATTGCCGGCGTTGCGCTCAGCTGCGTGCTGTCTTTCTATGTGCTCTACCAGATGGTCTGGGAGGGTGTGCCGACCTTCAATCAGAACGTCTATACGTGGCTTCAGGTGGGCGGCCTGGACATGCATGTGGGTTTCCTGATCGACCGCCTGACTGCGGTCATGATGGTCGTGGTCACCTTCGTCTCGCTGATGGTGCACATTTACACGATCGGCTACATGGCCGATGACGACGGCTATCAGCGCTTCTTCAGCTACATCGCGCTGTTCACGTTCTCGATGCTGATGCTGGTGATGGCGAACAACTTCCTGCAATTGTTCTTCGGCTGGGAAGCAGTCGGCCTGGTTTCGTACCTGCTGATCGGTTTCTGGTTCAAGAAGCCGACCGCGATTTTCGCCAACATGAAGGCGTTCCTGGTCAATCGAGTCGGCGATTTCGGCTTCATCCTCGGCATTGCCGGCGTCCTGTATTTCTTCCACACGCTCGACTACGCCAGTGTCTTCCACGATGCGGCTTCGCTGCAGGGCAAGACCCTGGAACTATTCGCCGGTCAGGCCTGGTCGGCCGCGACCGTGGTCTGCCTGTGCCTGTTCGTTGGCGCGATGGGCAAATCGGCGCAGGTACCGCTGCACGTATGGTTGCCGGATTCAATGGAAGGCCCGACGCCGATCTCTGCGCTGATCCATGCCGCGACCATGGTCACCGCGGGCATCTTCATGGTCGCGCGCATGTCGCCGCTGTTCGAATTGTCCGACACGGCGCTGAGCGTGGTTCTCGTCATTGGCGCGACCACGGCGTTCTTCACCGGTCTGGTCGGCATCGTGCAAAACGACATCAAGCGCGTGGTCGCGTACTCCACCTTGTCGCAACTGGGTTACATGACCGTCGCGCTTGGCGTATCTGCATATGGTGTGGGAATCTTTCACCTGATGACGCACGCCTTTTTCAAGGCGCTGCTGTTCCTTGGTGCCGGTTCGGTGATCATGGCCATGCATCATGAGCAGGACATGCGCTACATGGGTGGCCTGCGGCGCTACATGCCGATCACCTACGTCACGATGTGGATCGGCACGCTGGCGCTGACCGGCATGCCGGGTTTCGCCGGATTCTTCTCCAAAGACGCCATTATCGAGGCGGTGCACGAATCATCGCGCTGGGGCTCTGGCTATGCCTATGTCTGCGTGTTGCTCGGAGTGTTCGTCACCGCCTTGTACAGCTTCAGACTGCTGTACATGACCTTCCACGGCCGCGAACGCTTCGTCGTCGATCACGGTGCGCACGGACATCACGACCACGACCACCACCACGAATCCGGCCACCTCGCGCATCCGCCGCATGAATCGCCTTGGGTAGTGACTGTCCCGCTCATCATGCTCGCGATCCCGTCGTTGCTGATCGGCTGGTACACGGTGCAGCCGATGGTGCATGGTGATTTCTTCGGCACGGCGATACAGACCGCCGGTGAACATGGCGGTGAGACGTTTGCCGGTGTCTTGGCAACCGTATTCGATGGTTTCATCGGCCTGCCATTCTGGTTCGCATTCGCCGGATTCCTCGTCGCGACTTGGATCTATCTGTTCAATCCGGCCATGGCCGATCGGGTGAAGAAGGCGCTGCATCCGCTGTGGGACCTGCTCGATCACAAGTACTGGTTCGACGAAATCTACCAGGCCCTGTTCGCGCGCGGTTCGCTGCTGCTGGGGCGCGGGCTGTGGAAGGGCGGCGACATCGGCGTGATCGACAACATCCTCATCGATGGCTCGGCGGCGGGCGTCGGTCGTATTGCAGCGACGGTGCGCTGGGTGCAGTCCGGCTATTTGTACACATACGCATTTGCCATGATTCTCGGGCTCGTCGCGTTGCTTGGCGGGCTGTACTGGGTGGTGAAAAATTGAGTGGTGCGGGCAGGAAATTCGCTTTTTGATTTTCGCGTTCGGGGACGAATGCACAAGTAACGAGAAAATGAATGAATTCAAGCTGGCCCCTTTTAAGTCTCGTCATCTGGCTGCCGATCCTCGGCGGTGCGCTGGTGTCGCTTGCCGGCACCGGGCGGGCAAATCTCGCGCGCTGGCTCGCGCTCGGCGTCGCGATCATTGTGTTCCTGGTGAGCATTTCGCTGTTCACCGGCTACGATGCCGCGACCGGCACGATGCAATTCATCGAGAACGCCGCGTGGATCGGCGCGATCGATGCGAACTATCACCTGGGCGCGGACGGCATTTCCGTCGCGCTGATCCTGCTGACCACATTCACGACGGTTCTGGTGATCATCGGCGCCTGGGATTCGGTGCACGACAGAGTCAATCAGTACCTGGCCGCCTTCCTTGTGCTCGAAGGTCTGATGGTCGGCGTGTTCGCCGCCATGGATGCGCTGCTGTTCTATGTGTTCTTCGAAGGCATGCTGATTCCGATGTTCATCATCATCGGCATCTGGGGCGGCCCGCGCCGGGTGTATGCGACGCTGAAATTCTTCCTGTACACATTCTTCGGCTCGATCTTCATGCTGGTCGGATTGATTTATCTGTACCTGCATGCTCACTCGTGGGAATTGTCGCAGCTGGCGGCCTTGAAATTGAGCCTGACTGAGCAGTCCTGGCTGTTCTTCGCCTTCCTGCTCGGATTCGCGATCAAGGTGCCGATGTGGCCGGTGCACACCTGGCTGCCGGATGCGCATGTCGAGGCGCCGACCGGCGGCTCGGTGATTCTTGCGGCGATCATGCTGAAAATCGGCGGTTACGGTTTCATCCGCTTTTCGCTGCCGATCGTGCCGGACGCCTGCCAGGAATTCGCCTGGCTCGTCGTCGCGCTGTCGCTGATCGCCGTGATCTACGTCGGCTTCGTGGCCCTGGTGCAGGAAGACATGAAGAAACTGATTGCCTATTCATCGGTGTCGCACATGGGCTTCGTCACGCTCGGTATCTTCATCAGCCTTGCGCTGGTACGCGTGACCGGCAACAAGGAGGCGGCGTATCTGGGCGTGTCCGGCGCAATGGTGCAGATGATCTCGCACGGCTTCGTATCGGCTGCCATGTTCTCCTGCGTCGGCGTGCTTTACGACCGCATGCACAGCCGCATGATCAAGGACTACGGTGGCGTCGTGAACACGATGCCCTGGTTCGCCGCGTTCTGGGTGCTGTTCTCGATGGCCAATTGCGGCCTTCCGGGGACCAGCGGCTTCGTCGGCGAATTCATGGTGATCCTGGCCAGCTTCGCGATGAACCCGTGGGTCGCCGCGGGCGCGGCATTCACCCTGATCATCGGCGCGGCCTATACCCTGTGGCTGGTCAAGCGCGTGATCTTCGGCGCCGTGACCAACGACCACGTAGCCGGGCTGAAGGACATCAATCCGCGCGAAGCGCTGCTGCTCGGTGCTTTCGCCGCGGGCGTGCTGATCCTCGGCATCTGGCCAGCGCCGCTGACGCACCTGATGGACGCATCGGTCAAGCTGATCGTCGATCATCTGCTTGTCGCCAAGATCTGATGCAGGAATGACTCTGATGCAGGGCTTAGGATGAACTTCAATTTCCACGATGTCGTGCTGCTGCTGCCCGAGGACTTCCTGCTCGGCGCGATCTGCGCGATTCTGCTCATCGACCTGTTCCTCAGGCCTGCGCAGCGTGCGATCACGCACTGGCTGTCGATCGCGGCGTTGCTCGGCACGATGGCGCTGATCCTTGCGGATGCGGATCCGGCAACGACCGCGTTCAATGGCGCCTATATCCATGATGGCATCGCTGCCGTGCTCAAGCTGTTCATCCTCGGCGTCACCGCGGCGGTCTTCGTCTACGCGCGCGGCTATCTGCGCGACCGCGGCTTATACATCGGCGAGTTTTATCTTTTGTGTCTTTTCGGCGCACTGGGCATGATGCTTCTGGTGTCGGCCGGCAACCTGGTCATGGTGTTTCTTGGCCTTGAGCTCTACGCGCTGTCGTCGTATGCGCTGGTGGCGATCAATCGCGATTCCGGGCTTTCGTCCGAGGCGGCGATGAAGTACTTCGTTCTCGGCGCGCTGGCGTCGGGGATCCTGCTGTACGGCATGTCGATGATCTATGGCGCCACCGGCACGCTGGATCTGGCCAGGATCCACGCCGTCGGCATCTTCGCCGCGGGCAGCTCGCATCAGGTGCTGCTGGCGTTCGGCGTCGTGTTTCTGGTCGTCGGCATCGGTTTCAAGTTCGGCGCCGCGCCGTTCCACATGTGGCTGCCGGATGTTTACGAAGGCTCGCCTACGGCGGTGACGCTCTTCATCGGTTCGGCGCCGAAGATAGCCGCTTTCGGCATGGCCTATCGCCTGCTCGAAGGCGGCCTCGGCGGTATGGAACAGCACTGGAGCCAGATGCTCGCGGTGCTGGCGGTGGCTTCGCTGGCGATAGGCAACATCGTCGCCATCGCTCAGACCAATCTCAAGCGCATGCTGGCCTACTCCACAATTTCGCATGTGGGATTCCTGCTCTTGGGGCTGGCCAATGGCACGCCCTCGGGGTATGCCGCAGCCATGTTCTACGCGTTTGCCTATGCGATCATGGCGACTGCGGCCTTCGGCGTAATCCTGCTGCTGGCACGCACCGGTTTCGAAGCCGAGGAGATCGACGACTTCAAGGGCCTGAACCAGCGCAACCCGTGGTATGCGTTCATCATGCTCCTGGCAATGACGTCGCTGGCCGGCATTCCGCCCCTGTTCGGATTCTTCGCCAAGCTGCTGGTCTTGAAAGCAGCCATCGATGCCGGCATGTTGTGGCTGGCAATCGTGGCGATCGTGTTCGCGATCATCGGCATGTACTACTACTTGCGTGTGGTCAAGGTGATGTACTTCGACGCGCCGCTGGACAAGTCCCCGCTGCGGCTGCCGACGGATCTGGTATTTCGCTGGGTGCTGTCCCTCAATGGCGTCGCGTTGCTCGCGCTCGGCCTTTTCTGGGGGCCGTTGATCGCGTGGTGCTATCGCGCGTTTGGTGTTGCATCCTGAAGTGGCAGCCGCGGTTTATCTTGCATTGCACGTCTGCGCTCCGCTAGACTTAGCGTTCGACTGCTGCGGGGTGGAGCAGTCTGGCAGCTCGTCGGGCTCATAACCCGAAGGTCGCAGGTTCAAATCCTGCCCCCGCTACCAGCAGTTGATTTGCAAGAGAAGGCCTCCTCCGGAGGCTTTTTTGTTCAAGGTGAAGAGTGCGGTCATGGATGGACGCGTTCGACACCAGCGCAGGATGCGCGCGTTGCCGATGTTGGGATGCGAGACAACGGCGGACTAAGGAATGGGCCTCGTGGCCCTTTTTTATGCGCGAAATCGGGCGTCTTGCTGCGATTCGCGCGCGAGCAGAAGCAGCTCGCGGCATTGGCACATCCTTGTGCCAATGCCTTCGCTTGAAACTGAGATGTGGTGTGTGGGATGCGGAACGAGGAGTTGACAGAATTATTGACGCCGGTCGTGGCGGACATGGGACTCGAATGCCTCGGCGTCGAGTACAGCCCGTCGCACGGCAATGGCCTGGTCCGCGTTTACATCGATGCAGCCGATCGCGCGGTCACGGTGGACGACTGCGAAGCGGTCAGTCGGCAGGTGTCGGCGCTGCTCGACGTGCACGATCCGGTGGACGGCCGCTACACGCTGGAAGTTTCGTCGCCGGGTGTGGATCGGCCGCTGTATACGCCGGCGCATTTCGCGCGCTTCGTCGGTGGCGCGGCGAAGATAGAGCTGAACCTGCCGCTGGACGGACGTCGCCGCTTCCAGGGGCCGATCCTCGCGGTGGACGGCGGCACGATAGCGCTGGAACAGGATGGCGTGCGCATCGATATAGCCCACGGCAACATCCACAAGGCGCGGCTGGTGCCGGAGCTGGCGGAAAAGCCGGGCAAGGTACACAAAGGCAAGAAAGCAAAAAAGACATAAAAGCCGAAAAGATAAAAACTGAAAGATAGACGACGACACAGCAGCAAGCCAAAAAAACACAGAGCCACAATGCCTAAAAAAATCAAGCAGTCGGTCCGGCACGATGCGGACGCAGGAGCACGAAGCATGAGCAAAGAACTTTTGCTGGTGGTCGATGCCGTCGCCAACGAAAAGGGCGTCGACAAGAACGTGATCTTCGATGCGATGGAGGCGGCGCTGGCTTCGGCGGCGAAGAAGCGCTACATCAGCGAAGACGTGGCTGCTCGCGTCAGCATCGATACCCAGAGCGGCGACTACGAGACTTTTCGTCGCTGGGAAGTCGTGGCCGACGATGTAGTCATGGAATCGCCCGACCGCCAGATCCGCCTGATGGACGCGATCGAAACGCACCCCGAAATCCAGGTGGGCGAGTTCATCGAAGAGCCGATCGAGAATCCGGAATTCGGCCGCATCGCGGCGCAGGCCGCGAAGCAGGTGATCGTGCAGCGCGTGCGCGAAGCCGAGCGCGCGCAGGTAGTGGAAGCCTACAAGGATCGCGTGGGTGAATTGATCACCGGCGTGGTCAAGCGCGTCGAGCGCGGCAGCGTGTTCCTGGATCTTGGCGGCAACGCCGAAGCCTATATTCCGCGCGATCGCGCCATTCCGCGCGAGGCCGTGCGCGCCGGCGACCGCGTGCGCGGCTACCTGTACGAAGTTCGCCCCGAGCCACGCGGACCGCAGCTGTTCGTGTCGCGCAGCGCGCCGGAGTTCATGGTCGAACTGTTCAAGCTCGAAGTGCCCGAAGTCGGCCAGAATCTGGTCGAGATCAAGGGTGCCGCGCGCGACCCAGGCGATCGCGCCAAGATCGCCGTGCTCGCGCACGATCACCGCACCGATCCGATCGGCGCCTGCATCGGCATGCGCGGATCGCGCGTGCAGGCGGTGTCGAACGAACTCAACGGCGAACGCATCGATATTGTGCTGTGGAACGACAATGCCGCACAGTTCGTGATCAACGCGATGGCGCCGGCCGAAGTGCAATCGATCATCATGGACGAGGAAAAGCACTCGATGGACATCGCGGTGGCCGAGGACAAGCTGTCGCAGGCGATCGGCCGCGGCGGCCAGAATGTGCGCCTCGCCAGCAAGCTGACCGGCTGGCAGCTCAACGTCATGACCCAGGATCAGGTCGCGGCCAAGTCCGAGGCCGAGCAGGAAACCGCGCGTCTGCTGTTCCAGGAAAAACTCGAAGTGGACGCCGAGATTGCGGCGATCCTGGTGCAGGAAGGCTTCACCACGGTCGAGGAAATTGCCTACGTGCCCAGTGCCGAACTGCTCGCGGTCGAAGGCTTCGACGAAGACATCGTCGAGGAACTGCGCGCGCGCGCGCGCGATTCGCTGCTTACCGAAGCGCTTGCGGTCGAAGAGGATATCGAGGAAAACAAGCCGGCCGAAGATCTGCTGGCGGTGTCTGGCATGGACGAAACCACGGCCTTTACCCTCGCGCAGCACAAGATTGTCACGCGCCAGGATCTTGCCGATCTGGCCACGGACGAACTGGTGGAATTGGCAGTCGAAGGTGTTGATGAAAAGCGCGCCAGTGATTTGATCATGGCGGCGCGCGCGGAGATGGCGGCCTGAGCGCGGATTGCCGCGAACATCAGCAGCTGCATTCGCCCAAGGAGAACAAGAGCACCATGTCGGACGTAACCATCAAGCAACTCGCCGGTGTACTCGGCATGAGCGTCGACAAGCTGCTGACCCAGCTTGATGGCGCCGGCATGAAGTTTTCCAGCCCCGATCAGGTGGTTTCCAGCACCGAGAAGGTCAAGCTGCTGGGCTTCCTGCGCCGTACCCACGGCAAGATAGAGAAAGAAGTCGAGGACAGCTCGCCGCGACAGATCACGCTCAAGCGCAAGACCGTCAGCGAGCTGACCGTCAACCAGGGCGCCGCGCGCGGCAAGACCGTGAATGTCGAAGTGCGCCAGAAGCGCACTTATGTAAAACGCAGCACGATGGCCGACGGTCAGGAGATCGATCCCGAACGCGAGGATGCACTGAAAAAGCTGCAGGAGTCGCAGCTCAAGCAGGAAGCCGAGGAATTGGCGCGTCAGGATCGCGACCGTCGCCGTCTTGAGGAGGAAGCAAAACTGCGTGCCGCCGAAGAGGCGCGCCGCAACGAAGAGGCGCGGGTGCGCGCCGGGACGGAAGTAAAGCCCGCCGCGGCCGTCGAGCCTGCCGAAAAACCGAAGAAGGACGTCGTCGCGCCGCCACGCAAGGCGCACGAGCCTGAACGCGTCCGTCCTGCCGAAGAGCGTCCCGCTCGCGGACGCGCCGCAGCGCCGGTTGAAGAACCCGCGCACAAGCACAAGCCCAAGCACGGCTCGCATCAGATGCGCGAGGATGGCGAGGACGCCGAAGGCGCAGCGCGATATTTCGGCGCCGAACTGCATCTTTCCGACGCTGGACACGCGCGCCGCGGTGCGGTGCGGAAGAAACCGAAACGCCAGGTCGAGCCGCTGCGCGCGGCGTCGTCCGCGCATGCCTTTTCCAAGCCTGTGGCGCCGATGGTGCGTGATGTCCCGGTCGGCGAATCGGTCCTGGTGTCCGAACTGGCGCAGAAGATGGCTGTCAAGGGCGCCGACGTCGTCAAGGTGCTGTTCAAGATGGGCGTCATGGCCACGATCAATCAGGTCATCGATCACGACACCGCAGCGCTCGTCGTTGCCGAACTTGGCCACAATGTGGTGAAGGCGGAAGAAAAGAACGCCGAAACCACGCTGGCGAAAGTGGAAGTGCAGGGCGAGAAGGAGCCGCGCCCGCCGGTCGTCACGATCATGGGTCACGTCGATCATGGCAAGACCTCGTTGCTGGACTACATCCGGCGCACCAAGGTGGCTTCCGGCGAGGCTGGCGGCATCACCCAGCATATCGGTGCCTATCACGTCAAAACCGAAAAGGGCGTGATTTCCTTCCTCGACACCCCGGGCCACGCGGCATTTACCCAGATGCGCGCCCGTGGCGCACGCCTCACCGATATCGTCGTGTTGGTCGTCGCCGCCGACGACGGTGTGATGCCGCAGACGGTGGAAGCCGTGCAGCACGCCCGCGCCGCGAAGGTGCCGCTGCTGGTGGCGATGAACAAGATGGACAAGGCGGAAGCCAATCCTGATCACGTCAAGCAGGGCCTGGTACAGCATGAAGTCGTGCCCGAGGAATGGGGCGGCGACGTGCAGTTCGTGCCGGTGTCGGCCAAGACCGGCGAGGGCGTCGACAACCTGCTCGATGCCATCCTGCTGCAGGCCGAGTTGATGGAACTGACCGCGGTCAGGGACGGCCTGGCCACCGGTGTGGTGGTCGAGTCGAGTCTGGACAAGGGCCGTGGCCCGGTGGCGACCGTGCTGGTACAGCAGGGCACGTTGAAGAGAGGCGATTTCCTCGTATGCGGCGTCGAGTACGGTCGCGCGCGCGCGATCATTGACGAAGCCGGTCACCAGGTCGACAGCGCCGGCCCATCCATTCCGGTGCAGGTGCTTGGCCTGTCCGGCGTGCCCGATGCCGGTGACGATTTTGTCGTGGTCCAGGACGAGCGCCTGGCCAAGCAGGTTGCCTCCGAACGCCAGAACAAGCGTCGCGAAACGCGCCTGACGAAGACCGCAATGCGCAGCATGGAAGATGTCATCTCCTCGATGGGCCAGACCGATGGCCAGCGCGTGCTCAATCTTGTCGTCAAGGCCGACGTGCAGGGTTCGGTCGAGGCGCTGCGCGACTCGCTTACTGCCATCGGCACCGACCAGATCAGGGTCAATGTGATTGCCTCAGGCGTCGGTGGCATTACCGAGTCCGATGCAACGCTCGCCGCCGCATCCAAGGCCATCATGATCGGATTCAACGTGCGTGCCGACGCGTCTGCGCGCAAGGTGATCGCCGACAGTGGCGTCGACCTGCGTTATTTCTCGATCATCTACGATGTGATCGATCAGGTGAAACAGGCTGCGACCGGTCTGCTTGGCACCGAGATCCGCGAGGAAATCATCGGTACCGCCCAGGTGCGCGACGTCTTCCGCTCGTCGAAGTTCGGCGCAATTGCCGGCTGCATGGTCATCGAGGGCACGGTCAAGCGCAACAAGCCTATTCGCGTATTGCGCGACAACACCGTGATTTTCCAGGGCGAGCTCGAATCGCTGCGGCGCTTCAAGGAAAACGTGGACGAAGTGCGCAACGGCATGGAATGCGGCATCGGCGTCAAGCAGTACAACGACGTCAAGCCGGGCGACCAGATCGAATGCTTTGAACGCATCGAAGTTCAGCGTACGCTATAAGGCTCAGGGCTGAGAGCCCGGGGCCGAGGCCTGAAAGGGCCCGCCCGAGGATTCTCTCAGCCCTCTGCCCTCAGCTCCAGGCCCTGCTCAAATGACCTCCCATGACTTCACCCGCGCCGATCGCATTTCCGCGGAATTGCGCCGCCTGCTTGGCGGCATGGTGCATGAGGCGGTGCGCGACCATGCGCTGCCGTCGGTCAGCGTATCGGATGTCGAAGTCACCAAGGATTTCGACATGGCCACCGTTTACGTCACCGCCTTGCTGCCGGACACGGCCAAGGATGCGGTGAAGTCGCTCAACGAGATGGCCAAGGAATTCCGCCACGAGCTTTCTCAAGTGATGCGCATGCGCCGTGTGCCTGAACTGCGCTTCCGCTACGACGATTCAGTCGACCGCGGCGAGCGCATCGACGCGTTGCTGCGCGGCGAGTCGTAGCACTGCATCCCGCATTGCCTGCGTACGACCTGAGTGAAGCCGGATCAATGTCGCGCCTGCCGCCAAATTATGGAATGCCGATCGCCCTGGGTACGGCAAAAAAAATCATGCTCGCCGCGGAGGCCGAGGCGTCGCGCAACTCCTGGCCGATGGTCATAGCGATCGTCGACAGCTCGGGCCACCTGCTTTTGTTGCAGCGGATGGATCAGGCTCAATACGGCAGTATCGCGATTGCTCAGCTCAAGGCCGAGACCGCACTCAATTTCCGCCGTCCGACCAAGGCCTTCGAGGACGCCATTGCCGCCGGTGGCCAGGGAGTACGCATTGTGTCGATGCCGAATGTATTGGCACTTGAAGGCGGCTTGCCCATTGTCGTTGATGGTAATGTCGTCGGCGCGATCGGTGTGTCCGGCATGCAATCGGATCAGGACGCGCAAGTCGCACGAGCCGGTTTGGACGCCCTTGGCTGAGTCAGCACGGACCAAAGCGGGGCAGCAGGTTCGGGCGAAACCCGTATTCCGCGATGTCTCGGGCATTCTTCTGCTCGACAAGCCGCAAGGCTTGAGCTCGAATCAGGCCCTGCAGAAAGTCCGGCATCTGTTCGGCGCGCGCAAGGCCGGACACACCGGCAGCCTTGATCCACTGGCGACGGGCCTGTTGCCGATCTGTTTCGGCGAGGCGACCAAGATTGCCGGCTTTCTGCTCGGATCGCGCAAGGCCTACGACGCGGAACTTCGCCTGGGCGCAACCACAGATACGGACGATGCCGAGGGCGCGACCCTGCGGACACGGCCGGTTCCCGTGCTGGACGCTGTGGTGATCGAGTCGGCGCTGGTTGCGTTGCGTGGACTGGTCGTGCAGACGCCACCGGCTTATTCGGCGATCAAACAGGCCGGTGTGCCCCTGTACAAGCGCGCCCGGCGCGGCGAGGACGTGCAGGCGCCGCCGCGCGAGGTTCAGGTCCACCGCCTGGATCTGGTCGAGCGCGACGGTGAACTGTTGCGACTCCACGTCGAATGCGGCTCGGGTACGTATGTGCGCAGTCTGGCGCGTGATCTGGGCGAAAGTCTGGGTTGCGGCGCACACCTGACCGCGTTACGCCGTATTTGGGTCGATCCGTTCATCCGGCCGGAAATGCTGACATTGGAACGGCTGGAGCATGACAGGAGCGAGGGTGGCTTGGCTGCTATAGACCGTCGGTTGCTGCCTCTGGAGGCTGGATTGGCCGCGCTCCCGACGGTGCATCTGGACGCCATCCAGGCACGGCGCCTGCGCCACGGACAGCGCCTGACGCTTGCCGATGCACGGTCCTTGCCGCTGTGCCGTGCGGTCGACGACGACGAGCGCCTGATCGCCCTGGCTGCGGTGGGCGCTGAGGGCGATATTGCGGTACTTCGAGGCTTCAACCTGCCAGCGTCATAAAGTTGACGCTGAAGCCCCCGAATAGGTTAAAATAGCGGGCTGATTCAGATCATCGTCAGATCAGTTCCATCCATTGCGGGGCTTGGGCGGCGCCATTGCCGTGGCATCAGTGATTCCGCCCAAGTCTCGCTTCACGCGTTGAAGGCTACCGAATATGTCCCTCTCAGTCGAACAAACCAGCAAAGTCATAGCGGATTACCGCCGCGCAGCGAACGACACCGGCTCACCGGAAGTCCAGGTTGCGCTGCTGTCCGCGCGCATCGAACATCTGTCCAAGCATTTCGCCGATCACGACAAGGACCATCACTCACGTCGCGGTCTGCTCAAGATGGTCAACCAGCGCCGCCGCCTCCTGAACTATCTGAAGAACTCGGATGGCGGTCGCTACAAGACCCTGATCGAACGCCTCGGCATCCGCCGCTGAGCGAACGGCCAGCCGCAAGGATGTTGAGAAGCGCGAATTTGTGAATTTCTCTGAACGCGGCCATGCATTACTGACCCTGTAGAGGCCTTGCATCAAGGCTTTGCGCGGCAAGGTCTTGATCGCCCCTCAACCCTGGGGCCGGCAGATGCCATGGTTCGCACCCCTTGCCCGAAGAATTCTCGAGGACACCCAAAGTGGCGAAAGTAACCAAGTCGTTCCAGTACGGTAATCACCAAGTGACGCTGGAGACGGGCGAAATCGCCCGCCAGGCCGGCGGCGCGGTGATGGTATCGGTGGGCGGCACCGTGGTGCTGGTCACCGCCGTGGCCGCAACCAAGATGCGTGAGGGCCAGGATTTCTTTCCGCTCACCGTCGACTACGTTGAAAAGTTCTATTCCGCCGGGCGCATTCCCGGCGGTTTCTTCAAGCGCGAAGGCCGTCCGACCGAGAAAGAGACGCTGACCTCGCGTCTGATCGATCGTCCGGTGCGTCCGCTGTTCCCGGAAGAGTTCAAGAACGAAGTGCAGGTCATCGCGCAGGTGGTCTCGCTCAATCCCGAGATCGACGGCGACGTCCCCGCGCTGCTTGGCGCCTCGGCCGCACTGAGCCTGGCCGGCATCCCGTTCAAGGGTCCGATCGGTGCAGCACGCGTGGGTTACGCGAACGGCAAATACCTGCTCAACCCGACGAAGACCGAACTGGAAACTTCCGATCTCGACCTGGTCGTCGCCGGAACTTCCGGCGCCGTGCTGATGGTGGAGTCCGAAGCCAAGCTGCTCAGCGAAGAAGTGATGCTGGGTGCGGTCATGTTCGGCCACCAGCAGATGCAGACGGCGATCCGCGCCATTGCCGAACTCGCGACCGAAGCGGCCAAGCCGTCCTGGGACTGGCAGCCGCCGGCCCGCGACGAATCGCTGGTCACCGTTCTCAAGGGTGCCATCGGCAACAAGCTGGAAGATGCGTTCAAGGTGCGCGACAAGCTGCAGCGCCGCGACGCGATTGCCGCGATCAAGGCCGACGTGCTGGCTTCGCTCAAGGCCGAGGCCGAGCAGAAAGGCTGGCAGACGGCCGATCTGGCCAAGGAATTCGCGGAACTGGAATACCGCACGCTGCGCGACAGCGTGCTCAAGACCAAGGTGCGCATCGACGGCCGCAATCTGGACGACGTGCGCGCGATTTCGGCCCGGGTCGGCGTGCTGCCCCGTACCCACGGCTCGGCGCTGTTCACACGTGGCGAAACCCAGGCGCTGGTCACGGTCACTCTTGGCACCGCGCGCGACTCGCAGATCATCGATGCGCCGGAAGGCGAATCGAAGGATCCGTTCCTGTTCCATTACAACTTCCCTCCGTTCTCGGTGGGTGAGGCCGGTCGTTTTGGTGCGCCGAAGCGTCGCGAAATCGGC